>CAZXQT010000029.1:5641-25232 GCA_964643225.1 uncultured Lentimicrobium sp.
CTATTTTAAGCTCAGATTTTAACCTGGGATGTTTTGTTTTTTTGTTTGTTCCTTTATATATGACCATTAGACTTTTAATATTATACAATTCATGCGTTGTAAAAGTAAGGCTTATTAATTTGAATAATATAAAAGCATGTAGAAATTTATCAATTAAAAGCTAATTTAGAATTAATCTATATAAAAAAAGGCCGACGGATTTGTAATCGACTCCTCATTCTATTAATTACAGTATTCAAAGTGTATTAAAAACCGCTAAAAGGGCTAATTTTGTTGTGTTTTAAAATACATTTTTACTATGAATTTCCTTCAGTTAACCAAAGACAGGTATTCTGTCAGGAGTTACGATAAGAGACCTGTTGAACAGGAAAAGATTGATAAGATTCTGGAAGCTGGTAACAATGCACCAACGGCCAAAAACCTGCAGCCACACCGAATTTATGTTATTCAGAGCCCCGAAAACAGAGAGAAGGTAAAGCTATGCACCAACTCGCATTACGATGCACCATTATTTTTGCTGGTTTGCTATAATGAAGAGGAAAGTTGGTTTGCAAGTGGTGATGCTTCGGGCTCTATCGATGCAGCCATTGTAGACACGCATATGATGTTTGAAGTAGTGGAACAGGGACTGGGCTGCGTTTGGGTTGCCGCTTTTAACAAGGAACGAACATCGGAGCTTTTTAACCTTCCTGATAATATAAAGCCTGTTGCGTTTTTCCCGATAGGTTATGCTTCAGCGGATGCACATCCTAATCCAAGGCATACTATCCGCAAAAAATTAGAGGAAATAGTTACCTATATTTAAACCTACAGCAGTAAGCCAAGGTGCTCAGCCAGAATTCTCAGGCCAATGAGCAGCAGGAATATTCCGCCGAGCATCTCCATCTTTTTTCCAAAACGGGTACCTATTTTTTTTCCGAAAAGGATGCCCAGCATCGACATTATGAAGGTAACGCTGCCAATGGTAACAACCGGTATGAGAACCGCCAGCCAGAAGAGTGTTTCAGGCATCTGGATGAAAGCAAGACTCACACCAACTATCAAAGCATCTATGCTGGTGGCTACCGACATGGTAACAAGTACAGCAGGATTGAGAGGGTTAAAATTGGATTTTGATTCTTCGCATTTGCGGCTTTCATAGATCATTTTAATACCTAAAGCAGCCAGTAATACAAAAGCTATCCAATGATCAACCGGTGCAAGGTATTCCTGCAGCTGTATGCCAACAAACCAGCCAATAAATGGCATAAGCCCCTGAAAGAATGCCAGGCTGGAAGCAATAATAACTGCTTTATTAAAGCGAATGCCCGGCAGCACCAGCCCACTGCTTATTGACACTGCAAAAGAGTCCATTGAAAGTCCGAGGGCAATTATTAGAAGGCTTAGAAAATCCATTATTCCGATTGGTTGTTGCTGCAAAAATAATAAAATTATTATGCAATGAATTTTGAAGATGGGAGCAATCTTTTTTAGGCTAAATTTGTTTATTTAAGACCCGAAAATATGTTGTTAATGAAATTTTTTAAACCTATTGCTATTGCCTCTGTGTCGCTGCTTGCACTTACAGGTGTCGTTCTTTTAAGTTCCTGTTCGAGTGTGCCTAAAGGTGCCGTTGTTGTTAAGCCTTTCGACAAAGACAGGTATCTTGGTAAGTGGTATGAAATTGCCCGATTTGATTTCCGTTTCGAGAAGAATATGAACAACACAACTGCCGAGTATTCTTTAAATGAGGATGGAACGATTAAGGTGGTAAATTCAGGTTACGATACACTCAAAAAGAAATGGAAGCAATCTGTTGGAAAGGCAAAATTCAGAGGCAGCCCCAATGAAGCTAAACTTAAGGTTTCCTTCTTTGGACCATTTTATGGTTCGTATAATGTGATTGCGCTCGACGACCAGTACAAATATGCGCTGGTTGCCGGTAAGAATCTGGATTATTTGTGGATACTGGCTCGTGAGAAAACCATACCCAATGAGATCAAGGAAAATTATGTACAATTGGCAAGTTCCATAGGTTTTAAAACGGAGAACCTGATCTGGGTAGAGCATAATAGTTCTAAATAACACAGAATTTGCATAGATTTTTTCCCGCACTGTTGTCATTGACAGCATCTATGGTTACATTTGCATTATTACATATAAAGTAATCATTAGTTATTGTGTTGATTGATTACAGTAAACCATGCAGACAGAACTTATTACAGACAATAAAAAAAAGCTGATTACCGGTCACCGGATCTGGATTTCGAGTCTGGTAATTCTGGTTGCTTTCACATTGGTTATTCTTGTTTACGAAGGGTATTCATTTTATCAGCTTAAGCTGGAAGAGCGCCCGTTTCATACTGATTATCAACAGCTGAAACCCAGTGGCGCATGGGGACACGGCCTGGGCATTTTTGGTTCTTTAAGCATGCTTATTGGGGTAGCAAGTTATATGTTGCGCAAAAGAAACCGCACCATGCAGAAATGGGGACTGTTAAAACACTGGCTTGAATTTCATATTTTCCTTTGCACAATTGGCCCGCTTATGGTATTGTTTCATACCTCGTTTAAGTTTGGCGGCATTGTAGCTGTTAGCTTCTGGAGTATGGTTGCAGTCTTCCTGAGTGGTATCATTGGCCGGTTTATTTACATACGCATCCCCCGAAGTATCGAAGGAAGAGAATTTTCACTACAGGAGGTGAGAGTGCAGAATGCCCACCTGAGTGAAGTTTTGCTGGAGCAGCGAATAAAGAATCTGAAACGGATGCAGAAATTGTTTCACTACTGGCATGTTGCCCATCTGCCGTTCGCTATTATTATGCTGGTGATCATGCTAATTCATGTGGCAGTTACGCTTGCATTCGGTTACCGCTGGATCTTTTAAAGCAGCCCCCCTATGGAAACGCTGGTTGAAAACATACTTACCTATTCGCTTACCGCCCTGCTGTGCTTTATAATTATATACTGGTATCTGAGATCGGAAAAGAAAAAATCCGTCAAAGTACTCGAAAAAATAGATAAGGCAAGAACGGAAGGGCTCTACGAGCCTGTTTCACTGCATCCGGTTGTAAACGTCAATAGCTGTATCGGGACGGGAGCCTGTATTGCTGCATGTCCGGAGAAGGATATACTGGGAATTATCAAAGGCAAAGCCACCACCATCAATGCTTCGCAATGTATTGGTCATGGTGCGTGTTTTCATGCATGCCCAACCGAAGCCATCACACTTGTAATAGGAACTGAAAAAAGGGGAGTCGACCTGCCGCATATTAAGCCCACTTTCGAGACTAATGTTGCCGGGATATATATAGCAGGGGAGCTGGGTGGTATGGGGTTGATAAAAAATGCTGTGGAACAGGGAAAGCAGGCTGTTGAAAATCTTACTAAAGCCTACAGACCTAAAATGCATGCACAATACGACCTTGCAATAGTAGGTGCAGGACCGGCAGGAATATCTGCCTCGCTTACTGCAAAAAAACTGGGTTTAAATTTTATCACACTGGAGCAGGAATCATTGGGGGGTACGGTATTTACCTATCCGAGGTCAAAGATCATTATGACTTCGGCTATGAATCTACCGTTACACGGTACAGTAAAGCTTAGTGAAACAAGTAAGCAGGAACTGCTGACTCTCTGGTTGGATGTGCTTGGTAAGAACAGCATAAGCATCCATGAAAATACGAAAGTGGAGAAGATAACCGGTGAAGCGGGTAAGTTTGTTCTGGAAACCAACAGCGGCGAAAATATTAATACATCGACAGTTCTGCTTGCTCTCGGCAGGAGGGGCACACCCAGGAAACTTGGTGTTAAGGGGGAGGGCCTTGAGAAGGTAGCCTACCGGTTACTGGAACCGGAGAACATAACGGGCAAGGATGTTCTGGTTGTTGGAGGAGGTGATTCTGCTGTGGAATCGGCTATGCTGCTGGCCGATAGTAATAAGGTTACGGTTGCATACCGCAGTGAAGGTTTCAGCAGATTAAAACCACGCAATGCTTCCAGCATTAAGTCGTTCGATGAAAGTGACCGTTTGTCTGTGCTGTTCAATACGGAGGTTGCAGAGATAACTGAAGACAAGGTGATGCTAAGGAATAACAAAACAGGGGAGGCTTTGCAGCTAAAAAATGACCTTGTATACATTTTTGCAGGAGGGGAGTTACCTACACAGTTTCTGATAAATTCGGGAATAACCGTCGAAAAGAAATTCGGCGAAGCAATTTTATCGCATAAGAGAAAATGAGAAGAACACTGCTGTTTATTTCTATCTGGATGATTGCACGGCTGGCAGCCGCACAAATATCGCCGGGCGATCTTGCGGAGGCGCATGCACACCTCGAAGGTATGAGCAACTGCACCCAATGCCATACTATCGGCTCAAAAATATCGAACGACAAGTGTCTGGCATGCCACACAGAAATTAAATCACGAGTAGACGCACGGCGTGGTTATCACAGTTCAAAGCAGGTTTACAAGAAGAGCTGCATTTTGTGCCATAGCGATCATCATGGCCGGCAGTTTCAGATTGTACGTTTTGACAAAGATAAATTTGATCATACCCTTACCGGATATAAGCTCGAAGGCAGGCATGCTGAAAAGAAATGTGCCGATTGCCACGTGCAGAAAAACATCACGGACCTCAAGATTAAGAAGAAGAAAAGAACAACCTACCTTGGGCTGGGACAAGCCTGTTTGACCTGCCATGAGGATTATCATCAGAAGACACTGCCTGCCCGGTGTGAACAATGCCACAACTTTCAGGCTTTTAAACCTGCACCGGGATTTGATCATGAAAAGGCCCGCTTCAGGCTGAGAGGCAAGCATACTGAGGTGGTATGCAGTGACTGCCATGAGGTTAAAATGCAGAACGGCAAAAAGTTTCAGC
Organism: uncultured Lentimicrobium sp.; assembly: GCA_964643225.1. Classification (GTDB taxonomy): domain Bacteria; phylum Bacteroidota; class Bacteroidia; order Bacteroidales; family Lentimicrobiaceae; genus Lentimicrobium. Next base: position 10,503 of record CAZXQT010000029.1, read on the forward strand.
AGTTTACCGGATTAAAGTTTGCTTCGTGTGCAAATTGCCATGAAGATGTGCACGACAATAAGTTTGGTCAGAATTGTGCTGACTGCCATACGGAACAGTCGTTTAAGGCCATTAAAAATACCGGTGGATTTAACCATGATCTCACCAACTTTAAACTGGAAGGCCGTCATAAGACAGTAACCTGCAAAGACTGTCATAAAGCATCGGTTACCGCTCCCTTGAAACACGATAAGTGTACAGATTGTCATGCCGATTACCATAAAGGGGATTTTACGCGGCAGGGTGTTATTGCCGATTGCAGTAAGTGCCATACAGTGAATGGATTTACCCCTTCGCAGTTTACTTTAGAACAACATAACCAGGGGGCTTTTGTGCTGGAGGGTGCACACCTGGCAACTCCGTGTATTGCATGCCATAAAAAATCCGACAACTGGAAATTCAAGAATATTGGCAGCCGGTGTGCTGACTGCCACACCGATATTCACAGGGAGTATCTTGATAAGAAATACTATCCGGAAGCAAATTGCATGCAATGCCATTCGGTAGAAAGCTGGCAGCAGATATCGTTTGACCATACTAAAACCGGCTTCCCCCTCGAAGGTAAGCATAAAGAGCCCTCGTGCAGGTCGTGCCATATGAGTAATGCGGGGCAGATTGCATTCTCGGGTACCGGATCGGCCTGTGTGCAATGCCATGAAGATGAGCACAATGGCCAGTTTATGGTGAACAATACTATTAACTGCCGTAGTTGCCATACACCGGAAGGCTGGAAAGCGGGCATATTCGATCATAATACGGCACGTTTTAAGCTCGATGGCAAACATAAGGATGTGCCGTGTGCAAAATGCCATCCAACAATAATTGAAAAAGCAAAAGAATATGTTCTTTATAAAACCGGGAAAATAACATGCGCAGATTGTCACTCCTGATAGCCCCGCTGATATTGCTGACTTCGATGAAGTTGCTGATATCATCGCCCCACGGCGATAATTTTAAAGCGAATTGTGCCGATTGCCATACTACCGAAGGGTGGAGTGTGAATACCGACAGTATTCTGTTTGATCATGATACCACCCGAATGGCACTAACGGGCAGCCACACGGAAGTCACCTGCAGGCAATGCCATACAACACTGGTATTTAACGAAGTGGAGCCCTATTGTTACACCTGCCACACAGATGTGCATGAGAATACGGTTGGTCAGCATTGCGATAACTGTCATACTCCCGAGTCATGGATTGTACCCGATATAATGCAGGTGCACAGGCAGAGCAGGTTCCCTTTGCTTGGGGCCCATGCTGTTGCCGATTGTTACGATTGCCATCCATCTGCCTCTTTACTCAGATTTGAACCTTTAGGTATTGCCTGTTCAGATTGCCATTTAGAAGACTATCAGGCAGCCAAGAATCCGGATCATGTGGCTGCGGGTTATTCTTTAAATTGCACCGATTGCCATTTCATGGGTAATTTTACCTGGACCGGAGCAGGCATTAATCACGACTTCTTCCCGTTAAGAGAGGGACATGCTGATGTTGCATGCCAGCAATGCCACACATCGGGAAGTTTTGAGCCCGTTCCTGCGGACTGCAAATCGTGTCATTTACCTGATTATACCGCCACTGTAAATCCTGACCATGAAGCGCTGGGCTTTGGTGTAGATTGCAACCAGTGCCATTCACTGGCACCGGGGTGGAATCCGGCAAACTTCGGGGAACACGACGGATTGTTCCCGATCTATTCCGGGGAGCATAAAGGGGAGTGGGAGCAATGCAGTGACTGTCACACCAATCCATCAAACTACGCACAGTTTACCTGTACCGACTGTCATGAACATAACAAGGGAGATATGGATGATGAGCATGATGATGTAAACGGTTATGAGTACAACAGTCTGGCATGTTTTGGTTGCCATCCCGGAGGTAATGCCGATAAGGCATTCAATCACAGCACAACGTCATTTCCACTGACCGGTTCACATGTCGGAGCCACATGTAAAGATTGCCATCAGAGTGGTTATGCAGGTACTTCCACCGATTGCTTTAGCTGCCATGAAAATGAATTTACCAGTGCCCAGAATCCTAAACACGCACCCGATATTCCCAATACCTGTGCTGACTGCCATAGCACTGATCCGGGATGGGCACCGGCCAGCTTTCCTATTCATAACCAGTTTTATGTGCTGGCAGGGGCACACAATGAGATAGCTGCAAAATGTGCAGATTGCCATCAGGGAAACTACACCGGTACACCAAATGAATGCTCAGGCTGCCATCTGGAGGAGTATAATCAATCAACCAATCCCCCGCACAGTGCAGTGCAGTTTCCGACCAACTGCACGGAGTGCCATAATGAAACAGCCTGGCAGCCTTCTACTTTTGATCACGATAACCAGTATTTCCCAATCTATTCGGGCAAACACAACGGTGAATGGAACAACTGTTCTGATTGCCATACCAACGCAACAAATTATGCTGTCTTTTCGTGCATTGACTGCCATGAGCACAATAAACCCGATATGGATGAAGAGCATGGTGGGGTTAACGGGTACGAATACTCCACGGCTGCCTGTTTCGGTTGTCACCCTACCGGAGATGCCGATGCAGCCTTTAACCATAATACCACAGCTTTCCCTTTAACCGGAGCACATAATACAGCAACCTGCAGCGATTGCCACCAAAATGGCTATACTGGCACCCCGGTTAATTGCTTTGATTGTCATGAACCCGACTTTGCCGGTGCTGTTAATCCCAACCATGGGGTTTTAGGGATACCTACAACCTGTGCCGATTGCCATACTACAAATGAAGGATGGGCACCTGCAACCTTTGCCATACACAATCAGTATTATGTGCTGGCCGGCGCTCATGTTTCCATCGCCAATAATTGCAACGACTGTCACCAGGGCAGTTACACAAATACACCAAACGAGTGCTCCGGATGTCATCTCGACGACTATAATCAAACAACCAATCCCCCGCACAGTGCAGCACAGTTTCCGACCAACTGCACGGAGTGCCATAATCAATCGGCCTGGGAACCTTCTACCTTTAATCACGATAACCAGTATTTCCCGATCTATTCGGGCAAGCATAACGGTGAATGGAACAACTGTTCTGATTGCCATACCAATCCAAACAATTATGCTGTCTTTTCCTGCATTGATTGCCATGAGCACAATAAGGCCGATATGGATCAGGAGCATGATGATGTTGGAGGGTATGTGTATCTGAGCGATGCCTGCCTCGATTGCCATCCCAATGGCGACAGTAAAGCAACGAAGGCTATTCAGAAAATCAAAATCTACCAGGAGCGATGAAAAGAATACTGCTAACACTGGCCGGATGGTTTTTAACTCTCTGTATAGCATATGGACAGGTTGCACCTGTTAAGGGAACAATATCGTATGTTACCGGCAAGAATGTGTATGTGCGTTTTGAGAAGACAGAACAACTGCAAAAAGGCGATACCCTATACTTACTGCAAAAAAGCGGAGAACTGCCTGCACTGGTAATAGATAACCTGTCGTCTATATCTGCTGTGTGTACTCCCATTGTGCAGTTTACTTTTAAAGCCGGTGATCAGGTTTCCGCAAAGACAAACAGACAGAGAAACAAAACCGCAACAGAGGAGACTGCACAGGATACTCTAAAGCTGGCAGTTAAAACAGAAAAGACAGGAGAAGACACAGAGAAACCAGGAGTTGATTCAGAAAAACCGGGAGCTGCCGGAGAGCAGGAAAAGCTTACAGAAGGTAGTGCATCCCCCGTAAGGGTAGAAAAGTTTACCGGAAGAATTTCGGCAGCAATGTATTCTAACCTTACAAATACCCCGGCAGGCAATAATCAGCGGATGCGGTACTCGTTATCCCTGAATGATAAATACATTAACGGATCGCCACTTTCCGCAGAAACCTATATCTCCTTTGTTCACCGCAGTGACCGCTGGGAGGAAATAAAGAGTAATATTTTCCATGGGTTGAAAATTTATAATTTATCAGTCCACTATCAGGCAACAGAAAATCTGAACCTTATTTTTGGAAGAAAGATTAACCCGCGACTTTCGAATATGGGTGCGGTGGACGGATTACAGGCTGAGTACCGTATTAAAAGCTTCAAGGTTGGTGCCCTGGCAGGTTCACGTCCTGATTTTGAAGATTATAGTTTCAATACCGGTTTGTTTCAATACGGCATGTTTTTATCGCACGACAGTAAGATTAACGGGAACGCCGTGCAGACGACGGTTTCGTTTGTTGAGCAGAAAAACAAGGGATTGACCGACCGCAGGTTTGCTTATCTGCAGCATTACAACACGCTGGCAAGAAACCTGTATTTCTTTGGATCACTGGAGCTTAACCTGTTCAGGCCGGTACTCGAAACAACCAGGCAGCAACAGCCCCTGCTTTCGAATATTTATCTGAATTTCCGCTATAGGGTCATGCACAATTTGTCGGTATCACTGGCTTACAGTCAGCGAACCAATATTATATACTACGAGACGTATAAGACATTCCTGGAACAATTACTGGAGCGCGAAACTCAGCAGGGGTATATGGCACAGATTAACTACCGGGTATCGAATAAAATCTCATTTGGTGCCAACGGCGGATACAGGAACAGCAAGAGCGATCCGGAAGCTTCAAAGAATGCGTATGTATGGTTTAATTACAATTCCATACCTGTTCTTAAACTGTCAGCGACACTATCGGGTAACTATATCAAAACCGGTTATTTAACCGGAAATATCCTTGGTATTCAGTTAAGTCGTGATATCTTTAAGTCAAAAGTTTACAGTTCGCTCGCTTACCGTTACCAGAATTATCTGTATGCACACTCTGAGACCCATCTGGTGCAGCATGCTATGGAGCTGGGATTATCGTGGAGGATAATCAAAAAGCTAAGCCTTTCGGCGAATTTGGAAACAACGCTCGATGATAAGTACACGTACCACAGGCTGTACCTGCAGTTAGCAAAACGATTCTAAAAGTCGACAGTAAATCCGGGACTAATCAGTTCGCCTGCTGATTTGCCCAGGCTAATGGTATAGCGACCTGGATCAACTACCCAGTCTTTCTTATCGGGATCCCAGCGACTGAAAGAACGCTTGTTGAATTTCAGGGTTATACTTTTTTCTTCGCCCGGCTTCAGCGATACTTTGGCAAATCCTTTTAGCTCTTTAACAGCTCTTTCAACGACTGGATTTTCAGGAATCATATATGCCTGCACTATTTCACTGCCTTCTTTCTGACCGGTATTTTTAATGCTGACTGTGAGTTCAGCGCTGTATTCGCCGGTCTTTTTCAGTTCCGTTTTAGTGTATTCGAATTTCGTATACGATAAACCATAACCAAACGGGAAGTCGGGTGCAATAGCGTATTTATCGAGCCATCGGTATCCAACAAAGATTCCCTCTTCATAACGAACTTCGAGCGAAGAGTCTTTGTATCCTTTATAGGCGGGAGTCTGATCGTAAGAACCTATATAGCTGAAGGGAAGACGGGCATTGAAATTGGTTTCGCCAAAAAGCAGCATGGGTAGTGCATTGCCACCTTCCTGTCCGGGGAAGAATGCCTGAACGAGGGCTGGTACTTTAGGGAGCCAGCCTTTAGTGAGCACCGGTGTGCCACTGAACATCACCACAATAGTGTTTGGATTGGCTGCAGCCACTGCACTGATCAGTTCATTCTGGCCGGCTATGAGACTCAGGTTGCCGGTTCTGTCCATTCCTTCTGATTCAATATAGTCGCTTGTGCCAACACAAAGAATAGCAACATCGGCTTCTTTTGCAGTTTGCACAGCCTCTGCCAGAAGATTATCGCGTTGTGCAGATCTTTTATGATCCCATCCTAACTGAATTATTTCAGATCCTCCGCTTTCATAGTACTCGAGCGTTACCGGAACGGGTTTGCCGGCTTTAAGCTCAATAACGGCAGAATCGATGGTGCTGCCGTGGTCGGTCCAGTTGTCTATAACCAGTTTCTGATCGATATATAATCTGACACCGTCATCGCTGGCGGTGTAGAAAGTATACTTTTTGGTTTTCGGAGGCAGTATGTTGCCTTTCCAGCGAACGGAATAATTATCACGTCCGATACCGTTTGCAGGTGGCTGATCACCGAAACTGAAATCAATCATAGCATCTCTGCGGGTAGTGACAGCAGCACCTTCAAGATTTTTGTTGCTGAAGAACTCTGCTGCAAGTCCGGGCTGACCTTCTGATTCCAGGAACTCCGACGGAACGGGAGTAATGGGAGTGAGAGATATTACTGACCCTGCCGCATAGGTAACCTGTGCCTTGTTGCCTGTGAAACTTATCATTCCATCGTACGGCTGAACTGTATAGTACGGCGTTACATGGGAGCTGCCGCCTCCACCGGTTGGAACATTTTTAGCCAGTGGTCCAATGACAGCTATTTTCTTTACCTTATTCAGGTCGAGGGGTAAAATATTGTTTTCGTTTTTAAGGAGTACCATGCTGTTGAGTGCGATTTCGCGGGCCAGGTGCTTATGTGATTCATCGTGGAAAACAGAACTGTCAGGCATAGCCGGTGGATTGTCGAACAGTCCGGCTTCAAACTTCACGCGCAGTATGCGACGGACTTTTTCATTGATGGTCTCTTCGGTAATTTTCCCTTCTTTTATGGCTGCGAGGAGCTGTTCTTTAGTCCACACCTGTGCAAACGGCATTTCGAGATCAAGTCCGTTGTTTGCAGCGTTTACGGTGTTGTGCGTGGAAACCCAGTCTGATACAACTACCCCTTTAAAGCCCCATTCTTCTTTCAGTATTTTATTCAGCAGCACATCGTTTTCGCTGCACCACCATCCGTTGACTTTATTGTATGCAGACATCACCGTTGCCACATTGGCTTCCTTAACTGCGGCTTCGAACGAAGGCAAATAGATCTCGCGCATGGTACGGTCATCGGCCACCACATTTACCTCTGTACGCTGCCATTCCTGATTATTCATAGCGTAGTGCTTTACGGATGCCATAACACCGTTTAGCTGCAGGGCTTTTATATAGTTCACGGTCATTCGGGAAGTTAGCCAGGGATCTTCACCGAAGCTTTCAAAGTTTCGGCCGCCAGCCGGGAAGCGATGAATGTTTACACAAGGACCCAGTAACAGGTTACGGCCTTTAGCCAGCGTTTCCATAGCGAGTGCCTCCGCAAAGCTGCTCATTAAGGCAGTATCCCAGGTGGCTGCAACAGACACTCCCGACGGGAATGCGGTTGCACGATTCCATCGCACACCCAGCGGACCATCGGTCATCTTAATGGCAGGTATGCCCAGCCGTTCGTTTACCTTAGTGTCGAAGCCTGTAGCTGAATCACCCACCAGCTGATCTAGCTTCTCGTCAAGGGTCATCCGCCCCAGCAGATCTTCTATCCGTTCTTCAACGGAAACAGTTGCATCCTTATACTTTGGAGCTTTCTGACAGCTAAACGCTGTGACTGCAATCAGGGAAACCGAAATGAACAGGCGAAGTTTTCTCATTTTACCAGGTTTTTAAATAATAAAATTAAGGAATAATCCATATACTAACAAAGGCAGTAAGATAATTCTATTACATTATTTCCGATTCTTTTTGGTTAGTTAAATATTTGCATGTAGATTTGAATGTAGATAAATTTTAATTCTGATGAAATACAATGATAAGATAGAGATATACAAAAGCAGCGACAATCAGGTTGAGTTATATGTTCAATTGGATACTGATACCGTTTGGCTAAACCAGTCTCAATTGGCAGAATTGTTTCAACGTGACAGAACAGTGATCACCAGGCATATTTCAAACATTTTCAGGGAAAATGAACTGGATAAAAAAGTGGTAAGTGCAAAATTTGCACACACCACTCAACATGGTGCCATAAAAGGGAAAGAGCAGTTAAAAGAAACTATTTTTTATAACCTTGACGTTATAATTTCTGTTGGTTATCGCGTAAAATCACACCGAGGTACTCAATTCCGTCAATGGGCTACTCAACGAATCAAAGAATTCCTTGTTCAGGGATATTCATTAAATGAGAAGCGTCTGATACAAATGAACAAGGAAGTTGAATATCTCAAAACAGGCATCCGCATCCTTAACCGTGCGTTGGAAGAAAAAATTGATATACAGGAGTTCGAATTTCTTAAAGTCTTTGCAAAGGGTTTAACTTTACTTGATGATTATGATCATGAAGGCCTTGATGAAATAGGTGATACCAAAAATGAAACGGTTTTTCCCTCCTATGAAGACTATAGGACACTTATTAGATCAATGAATTCAGAATTTGCCTCAGATATGTTTGCCAGGACCAAGGATGATAGTTTTAAAAGTTCTATTAATCAGATCCAACAGACTTTTGAAGGAAAAGAATTATATCCTACAATAGAAGAAAAAGCGGCTAATTTACTTTACTTTATAACAAAGAACCATTCATTTATTGATGGTAATAAACGAATAGCAGCAACTTGTTTTCTCTATTTTTTGCAAAGGAACAAAGCTTTGCTCAAGCCAAATGGTCTGCCAATCATTGATAATACCACGTTAGCAGCTCTTACTTTGTTTATTGCAGTCAGCAAATCAGAAGAGGCGATTATAGTTAAGCAACTTACTATTAGTATTTTAAACAGGAATAGAAATTAATGTTAATTCTACCCAAGACTGTAGATAATAGAAACAATATATCTCTAATTAAAATAACCACCAGTAAACATTAATTACATGGTGGTTATTCTATATTCCTGAGGTCTCGAGCGGATTCGAACCGCTGTAGAAGGTTTTGCAGACCTCTGCCTAGCCACTCGGCCACGAGACCCTTGTTTGGGATTGCAAAAATATAAAATTATCTTTGCAAAAAAACATTATGGCAACAATTCAGATTGAAGCTATGGATTTCTTCTCGTATCATGGCTGTTTTGAAGAAGAAAGCATTATCGGTACCCGTTTCGAAGTTGATCTGACTGTTTGCGCTGATACCGAACAGGCGGAGGTTAGTGATAACCTGCACCATACAGTGAATTATATGACATTGTATGAAACCGTTAAAAATGAAATGGAAATCAGAAGCAACCTGCTTGAAAATGTTGCCAGAAGAATAATCGATGCAATAAAACATCGTTTCCCTATGATCACTTTTATCCGGGTCAAGGTTTCTAAATTAAATGCACCCCTGGGCGGAAAAATCGATCGCGTTTCTGTGACCCTTACTGACGGGGTTGCTGAATAATATCTTTTTTCTCTAATCACCTTCCGATCTTTTAACTCTTCTTTTCAGAAAAAACAGCAACTGACATAGTGGCTGCATTTTGTGAACACTTTACTACCTTCTATACCTTCTGTCAGTTCTCGTGGCAGTCTTTTTTATCTGTCATTTTGGCAGTAGGTGTATATTAGGTAGTAAATTGTATAAATAGAAAAGATTGGCACGATGTTTGACGTAGTGTTATTGTATTGGAAAAATTTATAAATGAAAAAACGATGAATCTGTAAGTGTTTCGGTAAGAGTTCTTTGACATCCTGGAAATAGTTATAGGCCGTTAAGTCCACGGCCTGATAAAATATTGCATAATGCTGCAGGCCGGAGTTGGCACCCGGTCTGCAATTGCAACTCTATATATACAGTTTAGAGGCTTGCACAGGATCGGTGTGCAGACAGCTAAACTCCACATTAAGTGCCTGTAAAAAATCTGAACGGGTTGTAGCTTATTCCCCGGTCGAATACATCAACCTGTTCGGTTTTTTTCAGGAACCCAACTATTTTATAAGTTACAGGAGTAAATAAAATCTCAACCCCTGTTTTAAAAAGATAGTTTGAAATAATTATCGATAAAAGTACATCGTTAGGGAAGAGCCCATAGAAAGCGATAAAACAGAAGATGGTGGTATCTATACCTTCGCCGAGAACAGTTGACCCGATAGTACGTAACCACAGGAATTTTCCGTCTGTTTTTATTTTGAGTTTGGAGAGAATTACTGCATTGGTAAAGGCTCCCGCAAAATAAGCAACAAGACTTGCCAGAACTATTCTCGGTACAAAGCCCAGAAGCGATTCATACGCCTGCTGGTTTGGCCAATCGGCTGCGGGGGGCAGGATCTGCACTACCCACAAAACGAGCGACATGAGTAACGCAGTACCGAAACCTGTCCATATAACTTTTCGGGCACGCTGGTAACCATAAACTTCGGTAAGAACATCACCGAAAATATAACTTAAAGGGAAAAGCAGTGTTCCTCCGTCGAAGGTAAAAACGCCCAGTGAGAGGATCTTTGTGGATGCAAGATTTGAAATAAGCAATACAGCCACAAAGAAGGCCATTATCACATCAAAGTACCTGAATGTCCTCATTTAGGCAGGTTAATTAAAAGCTTCAGTTCGTCAAGTTGTTCCTGTTTGATAGGCGCGGGAGAATCGATCATAAGATCTCTGCCTGCGTTATTTTTGGGGAAGGCGATGAAATCTCTGATGCTGTCAGAACCGCCGAAAAGTGAGCACATGCGGTCGAATCCGAATGCAATACCACCGTGAGGAGGTGCACCATATTCGAAAGCATTCATCAGGAACCCAAACTGGGCCTGAGCGTCTTCATCACTGAAGCCGAGGATGGAGAACATTTTTTTCTGCAGTTCACGGTTATGGATCCTGATGGAACCACCACCAATTTCTACACCGTTGATCACAAGGTCGTATGCATTGGCTCTTACTTTACCTGGGTCTGTTTCGAGCAGTGGTATGTCCTCGGGTTTTGGTGAAGTGAATGGGTGGTGCATGGCATAGAATCTTGCTGTTTCATCATCCCATTCAAGCAGTGGGAAATCAACCACCCATAAGGGTGCAAATACTTCAGGGTTTCTGAAGCCGAGGCGCTGACCCATTTCGAGGCGTAATTCTGACAAGGCCTTTCGGGTCTTATTTGCATTACCGGCAAGTATTAGCATTATATCACCGGGCTTTGCCTGGAAAGCTTCGGCCCATTTAGCCAGAGACTCTTCATTGTAGAATTTGTCGACCGATGACTTAATTGTTCCGTCGTCATTATACCGGGCATAGATCAAGCCTGTAGCTCCCAGCTGTGGGCGTTTAACAAAGTCGGTTAGGGCATCGAGCTGTTTTCTGGTATACACGGCACAGCCCGGTACGTTGATACCAACCACCAGTTCTGCATCGTCAAAGATCTTAAAGTCGTGTCCTTTGACCTGTTCGGTCAATTCAACGAAGGTCATGCCAAACCGTATGTCGGGCTTGTCGTTGCCATAATATTTCATGGCATCGGCAAACGTCATCCGGGGAAATGTATCTACTTCTGTATTCTTGACAGTTTTAAAGAGGTATTTGGTCAGGCCTTCGAAGGTGCTTAGAATATCTTCCTGGGTAACAAACGACATTTCGCAGTCGATCTGGGTAAACTCAGGCTGACGGTCAGCGCGGAGGTCTTCGTCGCGGAAGCATTTAACAATCTGAAAATACTTGTCGAATCCCGAAACCATGAGCAACTGTTTGAAGGTTTGCGGTGATTGTGGCAGAGCATAGAACTGACCTTCGTTCATGCGCGACGGCACTACAAAGTCGCGGGCTCCTTCGGGGGTTGATTTGATAAGGACAGGTGTCTCTACCTCGATAAAACCCATGTTGTTCAGGTAATTACGGGTTTCAATTCCCATACGGTGACGTAAAAAGAGATTTTCTTTTACTACGTTTCTGCGGAGATCGAGGTAGCGGTATTTCATTCGAAGCTCATCGCCCCCATCGGTATGGTCTTCAATGGTAAACGGAGGTATTTTCGATGAGTTGAGTATTTCGAGTTCATTAACGGTTATTTCAATATCGCCGGTAGCGATCTTAGGATTTTTATTGCTTCGCTCGGTAACTGTTCCCGTAATACGGATCACGAATTCTCTTCCAAGCTGTCTTGCTTCCTGACAAAGAGAAGCATTGGTATCCATATTGAATACCAGCTGAGTTATACCATATCTGTCGCGAAGATCTATAAAGGTCATACCACCCAGATCTCTTGATCTTTGAACCCATCCGCTGAGGGTTACCTGCTGGTCTTTGTGCGAAAGTGTAAGTTCACCGCATGTGTGCGTTCTAAGCATAGGTGCATTTTTTTAAGGAAGCGAAATTACGCATTTATCTCTTTTGAAAATTAAGTAAAAAAAAGTGCGGGACAGGTATTACCTTCTTGATATTTTGCGATAAATGATGAGAATCAACAAACTATAAAATGGCAACCAATTATAAGATATATATCATAATAATATACGTACTCCTGGCTTTTACAGCGGGAGCGCAGGTTGTAGGAGTCCCCAATGGCTCCCAGCCATATAATACCAAGGACGGAAACTGTATCTGGCTGTCAAAGTGGTCAGCAGAGCAGGTAAAAAACTACTACCAAAGCGCAAAGTATAAACCTGAGGTGGTATCGGAGCTGAAAGATCAGACCTCAGCAGGATATAAATTGTATTTTAAGCATGCCGGCTCACGAGGCTGGCAGAAATACCAGGTTAAGGTATCGGCGATTAAAACAAAAGATGCCATTGATTACTACAAACAAACCAATCCTGATCTGCTTATGGTGCCTTTTATTGCACTTAAAGAGCAGGTGGGAAAGTCAGGTCATTCTATCGCAGATTTCAAAAAGGTATATAAACAGTATGAACACCTTGCCTGCAGGCTTTATAGACAGGTGCCTGATGAAAATGGAGTATTGGCTGATGAAATGTCGCTGTTGCTAAAAAAGTACTCTGATGCCCTTGCGGTAAATGACGGTAACCTGCTTGCAATGCATGGAAATGAAGCCGTTATTCCTAAAGACATACGAAGCAATACTGAAAAAGACACATGGGACTACTGGTTGCAGTTTCTACAGGAACTCGATACAATAGGGTACACAACGATAATTGAGTACAGTATAAGTCCGACACTGGAAACCCCGTTTTAAAGATTGTTTTTTTTCATCTTTACAACTCCGGCTATTTCCCCTGATAGCCGGTTTGTTTTATTAGTGACGTACAAAACTTTTTTCTTCTTTTTTGTTGAACATAAGGACGCATTCCCTTACTGATCAAATACATAACTAAAGAAGCCACTAAAGCATGTACGTACTCGGAGTTAACTCAGTATTTCACGATTCATCGGCAGTAATTTTAAAAGATGGCAAATTACTTGCAGCAGCAGAAGATGAAAGGTTTACCCATATTAAACACGGCAAACGTCCTATTCCGTTTTCAACCTACCAGATACCGTTTGCAGCCATAGATTTCTGTTTGAAGACTGCTGGTATTCACCTGAAGGACGTTGATCATATTGCCTATTCATTCGATCCTTACCTGCTGATGGGCAAGGACGAAGCTGGGATGCCTACCATCGAGATCCCGTTGAATCTGGAGAAATATCATGCCAATGGTTCTGACCCGTGGCAGTCGTTGTTTCTTTCTGCTATTCTCAATGCTCCGGGACAGCTTGCCGATGGCTGGCCACATCACCTGCAGGCCCGGTTTGTTAACAGTACCACCGGAGACTGGAAATGGCATTTTGTTGACCACCATGTTGCACATGCTGCCAGCGCTTATTACCCGTCGCCTTTTAAAAATGCAGCTGTGATGACCCTTGACGGAAGAGGAGAGGTGGCAACTACCACCTACAGCATAGGAAAGGAAAATGAGTTAACCCGGATTGGGCAGGTTGATTTACCTCACTCGCTGGGATTGCTGTATGAGCGAATAACAACGCACCTGGGTTTTCTGCATTCTTCTGACGAGTATAAAGTCATGGCGCTGGCATCGTATGGAAAGCCGGTGTTTGAAAATGACTTCAGAGAGATAATTCAGTATCAGGGTGAAGGGAAGTACATCATTAAGGATGAGAACCTGGAAGAACGGTTTGGCCCGAAACGTCTTCGCAATGCTCCATTTACCGACCACCACTTTAACATTGCCCACTCTCTGCAGAAAGTACTCGAGGATACCGCTGTTGAAATTGCTAACTGGCTGCAGAAGGAAACCGGAGAAGAAAACCTGTGTATGGCAGGAGGTGTTGCCCTTAATTGTGTTATGAATTCGAAAATTAAGGAAAGAAGCTCCTTTAAAAACATGTGGGTACAGCCGGCTGCCGGTGATTCGGGTACCGCTTTAGGGGCTGCTTTATGGGTTGATAAGCTTGAAAGAATTGATAAACTGAATCTCAATGGCGATGGCAGAGCGTTTGAGATGACGCATGCTTACTGGGGGCCTGAATTTGAAGACAATGAAATTGAGCAGTTCCTAAAAAAGTCGAAAATTACCTATCGCATAATGAACGATCCGGCAAAAGAAACAGCCGGCCTGCTGGCAGACAACAAAATAATCGGGTGGTTTCAGGGGCACATGGAATATGGTCCGCGTGCATTAGGCAGCAGATCAATTCTGGCTTCACCCATTGATGCAGCAATGCAGGCCAGACTGAACGAAATAAAAGACAGAGAAGACTTCAGACCGGTTGCTCCGGTTGTTTTGGAAGAAGATGCCCCCGAGTGGTTTGATAATGCAGATTACTCCCCGTTCATGCTGTTTGTGTATGATGTGAAGAAGGAGAAAGCCGACACGATCCCTGCCGTAAAACATGTGGATGGAACGGCTCGTATTCAGACAATCAATAAAAATCAGCACCCTGCCTATTATGATCTTTTAAAGGCATTTAAGGAAAAGACGGGTGTACCTGTTCTCGTGAACACATCATTTAACACTCTCGGTGTGCACACAATCGGCTTC
>CAZXQT010000030.1:0-24699 GCA_964643225.1 uncultured Lentimicrobium sp.
GATCAACAACCGCACTGCACTGGGCAGTAAATTCGGTGAAAAAAGGCGGCATTGTATCAATTGTCGGGTATTCAATAATCTATAAACACCCCCAGAATCCATAGAATAACTTGAAACCAAACTTTTTCTCATAATCTTTTTTTGCTATATCTACTGATAATGGCACAATATGCCATTTTTTGCGTATTATATCGACTACCTCTTTAGAGCACCTAACGTCTGAATAGTCCTGGTATTGATTTAATTTGAATACACCAGAATCTCTTGCAGGTATTTTGCATGCAAGCTTCGCATTGTTGAAATTCATGAACATATGATCGTAAATGAACCCGATTTCGCGGGGATGCACTTCTCCCCTGGCTATCAGTTCATTTACAATACCTTTAAGTTCTACAAATGAGCATATATTATGATAAAGTATTATCATCACAAATTTTGTAGATAAAATTTCCTCATCCAATCCAAGATATTTGAGGTCTTTTGCATATTTAGTGATTGTATTCTTAGCGTCTAATTCTGGTTTCCCTATTTCAGAGAACATCAGGTTATCATCAATGCCTATTATTTTTGCTCCTGGGAAACCTTTTGAATCAATCAGATTCAATAATCTACCCATTCTATCAAACATTAGTTGATCATAATTATTTTTATGCTTATCTAATTGATCAGAAATCCATTCCCTGGACATTTGGTATCGATAACTAAAATCAATACTTTGTAAATATAGTTTTCTCCTGATGCTGAATTTAATTCTCAAAGAATCATCCGATATAAGATTGTTGTAGATTGAATCAAAAAGTCTTATCTCAGATAAGTGATCAAATTCTAACCCAACCCCAAAACCTTTGATCAAATAATTTTTAAAGGGTTTTTTATTGTAGAACGCTATTTGAGCAGCTATTAAAGGATCTTTAACAAAGACGTAATCGAATTCCGCAAAAGCTTTATCATAAAAAAATAAAGAGCTATCTACATTATTATCATTAAAATAGAACGACTCTGCTTTATTAATATAATCATGATAAGCAAAATAGTTCATATTTTGGCAAAATATTCTCAATTGTGGAATTATAAAAATAGGTATTGTGATACATTCTTTCATCAATTTAGTATTATTATATTACATTAAAGGGTAGGAGGACCTACCCTTCAATTACCAGGTAATTTCTTGTCTTTTTGCTTTTTAAGGTCGAACTTCATAGATATATTCCAGGATTATCACATTTGAATATGATTGATCATAACAAGAAGTAAAATTACCAAAAGAACTTAATAATCCAAAATTTTATATCCGATTCAGATATTTGTATCTATAAGTAAGTACCTTTTTAATCAGGTCTTGATCAGGGCTTTGTCAAGTCCTGATTTTGCTCTGAAGCAATTCCCAAGCAAAATTTAAGCATTCTTTAAACAATTAATAAATGTTTAATAAATGCTTAAGGAATGCTTAAGAAATGTTTAAGAAATGTTTAATGGGCGGATCAGACCCGGTTTTATCATGGCCCAATGAGCAAGATGGATATGATCATACCTTGCCCGAAGGCCGCACCTGCCTCAGCTTTTCATACACGGTGGTCACCATGAGCAGCATCAGCAATCCGTATACGGTATCTTCGATGGGGATGGTGCCCAGGCGGATGCCCAGGTTGCGGGTGTCGTCGTACCAGACTACCGGCTCCGGGGTGAACATGCCGGTCAGCGCGCCGTTCACCAGAAAGAAGGGCACCAGTATTACAAGGTACATGAAGTAGAACCTGCCCATGTAGTTTCCTTTTATTACCAGCAAATGCAGCAGCAGGAAGGACGCGGTGGCGAAAAAGGTAACCATCGTATAAGTGCGCTCCAGGTTAAACAGCGCAACCACAATGCAGGTCACTATCAGCGAAATGGTTATGTAGCGGGCTGCTCCGCCGAAATAGTCTTTCATTATTAGGTATTGGAAGGAGTGGTAGGTAAAGAGGCAGGCATAGGGAATGGCAACGAAGAACATCAGCTCTTCCACCGGAAGGTTGAAGAAATAGATCCCCGAAAGGTAACGCGGGTTAAAGCCCCATACGCCTATGCTGGTCTTTATTATGTCCCATGGCACAAAGATCAGCATGGTAGCCAGGATGGCCGGCAGCAGGTATTTCCATTTGTGATGAAATTTTAACCGCCGGTCGAAACTGACAATAAATGGTACTGAAAGTGCCAACAGGTTTATTAGCAGGTAATACGACATACAGCCCGGTACTGTTATTTGGTTGCGCCGGCTTTTTTGCCGAATGCTTCGCGGTAGTACTTCATGGGGGCGATCAGGAACCCGAAGTTGTAGTGGGCGTGCGGATTGTGGTGCTCCACGTGTGCTTTAACGGTTGCCCTGAGGTACCTGTTGCTGAATTTGCTGAACAGCGGAATGCGCTGGTGCACGTACACATCGTGAAAAGCAACATACGCAACGCCGTACAGAAAAATGCCAATGCCAAGGCTCAGCAGGTAGCTGTTTGGCCCCATCACACCAAAATAAATGAGCAAAATGCTCGGAATGGCAAAAAACACCGCGAACAAGTCGTTCCATTCCAGTTTGCGGCCGTCGCGAATGTGATGGTCTTTATGCAGTATCCACAAAAAGCCGTGCATCACGTATTTGTGGGTAAACCAGGCCATAAATTCCATGAAGAAAAACATGCCGGTGACTAAAATAATGTTGATCGCTAGTTCCATATATTTTTAATTGTTAAGGTTTGCTATTTCTTTTTCGCTAACTGCTGAAAGTGTGCATCGACCTGATCGAACGCAATGCGAAACCACACGGTAAAGTTTCCGGGGTTTTCGCGCATTTCTTTACGGATGGTTGCCAGATCGGCCATGCGCCAGCTTTCTACCTCTTCTTTGTTTATCTGCGGAAGCTGATTCGATACGCCGATGAATACGTGGTCTACTTCGTGCTCGGTGAGGTTATTGCTGAAAGGCGCCTTGTAAGTGAAGCTGAATGCTTCGCTGAATTCGCAGTCAAAGCCCATTTCCTCTGTCATGCGGCGATGTGCTGCATCGATGGTTTCTTCGCCCGGCCTCGGATGGCTGCAACAGGTGTTGGTCCACAGCCCCGGCGAATGGTATTTGCTCAGCGCCCGCTGCTGCAGCATAAGCTGCCCCTCGGCGTTAAATATAAAAACGGAGAAAGCCCTGTGCAGTTTCGCCTCCACATGTGCCTGCATTTTTTCCATCACACCGGTCTGGTTGTCGTTCTCGTCCACTAAAATCACATATTCTTCCATGTTCATTGCATTAATTTTTTAATCCTTCAACTGCTTCTTTTCGTCTGCTGTCAATGTATTGCTTAACAACAGAAAGTTTGTAATTTCCGTAAAGATAGCGGTATTATTGATTGTTTTACGCAATTGGGACAGGTCGCGGAGTATGACCTGCTTGTCATGACTGATGTTTTTGTTGTACCCCAGGAAGCCCGGAGCCTTAACCTGGGTGGCGAATCGCAGAAACCGTATTTCGGGATTGCGCGGATCGAGCTTTACCGCTTCGTCGAGCAGTCTTTTCCCTTTGTTGAAAGAAGCTATTTTCGTTGCCGGATTTGTTATGCAACCGGGTGCAGCTGCAGCCGCCGCTCCGTAATATGCTTTAAGCAGCGGATTGTCGGATGTGGGTGCTGCCTTATCGAACAGGTCGGCCAGCTGCTTTGCCATACACCCGTCGTCGGTCATGCTGAAGTAAAGTCTTCGTGCAGTGGAAAGATCTACGGATGCAACGGCCGGACCACCGGATGCAGCAGCCGGACCACCGGATACCGATATTCGATCGCCGGCAGGCATACTGAAGCCCGGCATAGCAAGTAGAAACAATGTCGCAAAAAGCAGCCTGGTCATAAATTAAAACATTCCGGTTTGATGTCTGATGAATGAAGTAAACAACAAGCGGTATTTTACAAGGTTTGAAACCCGTATGCGCTCCATGAAAATGCGCGATGAGCTGGTGCGCTTGATTTTCAGGAACAGGTTGTAGTAATAAACGTAGGCAATGTACACCCCGAAGCGGGCCTCTTTGGGCAGTTTTTTTATGCCCTGCAACCCATCGTGAAAATCGATGGCTATATCTTTTTCGATCTGTTCTTTGGTGGCGTCGTCGAACTGCCTCAGATCAATGCCCGGGAAGTACGACCTGCCGAGGGCCTGGTAATCGTTCTTCAGGTCGCGCAGGAAGTTGATCTTCTGAAACGCTGCACCCAATCGCATGGCGGGTCTGGTCAGCTCTTCATATTTGCGGTAATCGCCTTCGCAAAAGACCCTAAGGCACATCAAACCAACCACTTCGGCCGAGCCCAGTATGTATTCGTTGAACTTCTCGTCGTCGTAGGTTACCTTCTGCAGGTCCATTTCCATGCTGTTGAGGAATTTGTCGATAAGACTGCGGTCGATGCCGTACGTATTGACCACCATCTGAAAGCTGTGCAGTATAGGATTGAGGCTGATGCCCTCATCAATGGCGGTGTAGGTGTCCTTTCGGAACCGATCGAGCAGCTGCGCTTTGTCGTAGCCGTGAAACGTATCGACAATTTCATCGGCAAGCCGTACAAACCCATAGATTCCATAGATGGGATCGTGAAAACGGCTGTGAAAAAGTTTTATGCCAAGAGAAAAGGAGGTGGAGTACAGATTGGTGGTGTACTTGCTCGTTTTTCTGGAAACCTGATCAAACAGTTGTTGCATGTGTTACTGGGTTTTGCTTGTTAATTTGATAATTTCTTTTGCGGCCATTTCGCCCGAAATAATTGCAGGCGGCACACCCGGACCCGGAACGGTAAGCTGTCCGGCATACATCAGGTTCTTTATCTTTGGGTTGCGCATGGATGGCTTTAGAAAAGCTGTCTGCAGCAGTGTGTTTGCCAGTCCGTAGGCGTTGCCCTTGTATGCATGGTAATCCTTTTCGAAGTCGGCATGCGCATAGCTTCTGCTGAATACCAGGTGCTCTCTGAGCTTTGTTCCGGTAAACCGCTCCAGACGCATCAGCACATGAGCAAGGTACTCGTCTCGAATTTGCTGCGAGTCCTGCAATCCGGCAGCGACCGGAATAAGCACCATTACATTTTCATGCCCCTCCGGAGCTACGGATGTATCGGTGGCTGAAGTGCAGCTTATGTACAGTGCAGGGTTTTTCGGCCACGAGGGTTTTTCATAGATTGCCGCTTCGTGCGGACCGAATTCTTCATCAAAAAGCAGCGTATGGTGTGCCAGTTGCGGGATGCGCTTATTGAAGCCCATATAAAAGATCAGCGAAGACGGCGACATAACCCTCTTCTGCCAGTACGATTCGTTATATTTTCTGTAGGAGGCAGGCAGAAGCTGCTGTTCTATGTGGTGATAATCACCCGATGCAATAATGTAATCGGCATCATAGTTTATTCCGCGGGCTGTAACACTGCTCACCGAACCGTTGTTAATGTTCATGTCGGTGACTTCGGCATTGTAGACAAATTCAGCGCCGTGCTCTTCGGCCAGTTTAACCATAGCTTCCACTACTTTAAACATTCCGCCTTTCGGATACCAGGTGCCCTGCACTATATCACTGTAGTTCATGAGGCTGTACAGAGCGGGAGTATTCTTGGCGGTACCCCCGAGAAAGATCACCGGAAACTCGAGCAACCGGTGTATGACGGGGCTCTTGAAATACTTGCCGGTATAGCTTGCGAAGGTTTTAAACATGTTCAGCTTAAGCCCGGCCTTCAGAATTTTCAGGCTCATATATTCCATCACAGAGTGGCTGGGTTTGCGAACAAATTCGCCGATCCCTATTTCGTATTTGTACTGTGCTTCTTCGAGGAACTTTTTGAGGTATGTGCTGCTGCCGGGCTCAATGGAGTCGTACAGCTGGTAAAGTTTATCAAGGTTTGCGGGCAGTTTAATCAGCTTATCTCCGCCAAAGTACACATGGTATGAAGGGTCGAGCCGCTCGAGGGTATAGTAATCAGAAACTTTTTTGCCAAAGGCTGCAAAATGGCTTTCGAAGATATCGGGCATCCAGTACCAGCTGGGGCCCATATCCCATGTAAAGCCGTTGCTGGAGAACTTGCGAGAGCGGCCTCCGGGGGTGCTGTTCTTTTCGAGCACGGTAACGCGGTATCCCGCTTTCGCGAGATGCGCTGCAGCCGATAAACCCGAGAACCCGGCACCAATAATTACTACTTTCTTTTGCAGAGACATAAGCTTCTGTTGACAATTTGTTTAATAAACAGATTACATAGGTTAATGTTTAACAAAAATGAAATTATTTTAAACAGGGGCATATGGGGGTGGTGGTGGGGCAGTGGGCTAGTGGTTGTTAGTGGTGTTAGTGGTTGTTAGTGGGACGTGTGGGACTTGTGCGACTAGTGGGGGGGGGGGGGGGATTGGTGGTGATTGGTGTGTTAGTGGGACTGGTGGGATTTGTGCGACAAGTGGGACTGGTGGGAAGGGGTGAGAGGTTGAGATTGAGTGAGTTGCAAGAATTGGGTTTGTGGGACGAGTGGGAGGGGTGGTTGTGGGACGAGTGGGAGTGGTGTTGTGGTGAGACGAGTGGGATGAGAGTTTAGTGGGCGGTAGTGAGCTTTTTGGCGCTGCGTCGTGAGAACGGCTGGCGCTGGTGTTGAGGCTTGTGGGAAAAGCTTTGCAGTCAAGCAGGCAGGCCCTGTTGTTGATTCAGGGTCTGCCTGTGGCTGCGCCATTTATTTTCGTATAAATTTTACAACCCGGCTGTGTTGCGGGGTGTGGATCCTGAGCAGGTAGACGCCCGGTTTTAGATTGCTGATGTTGATGGTTTGGGCGGATTTGTCGGGTTGGTTGGTTAGCCGGCCTTCTGTGACTTTTGTGCCCAGTATGTTGAAGATGGTGTAGCGGGAGTATGCATTGTCTTTCAGGTATGGACCTTCGATGGTGAGCAATTCGGTGGCCGGGTTGGGGTATATACGGAAGTCTTCTGACGGGCCTGCTGATGGCTGATAGCCAAGGAGGTCATTTGGCTCGATGATTTCTCCGCCGGTAACTTTCTCTCTTAAGCTTTTTATGTTCTTAAGTAAATTTTCGAGTGCGGAACCCGGTACTCCCGGTGTGGATTGACCAACACAAAAGGCCAGTTCCAGTTCCTGCATCTGGCCCGGCCTGAATGTTATGGGGCCCATGGATGCTAATCCACGTTTGTCGCCGGGATTGTTTCCGGCTTCAGGATATGTCCAGAATTTACCATTGGTATTGTAATTACCATTGGGTGGCTGGCAATTAGTGCCCCAGTTGAAGGGATCGGAATCGCCGGGATACATATACCTGGCATCAGGACCTACTGCTCCTACGGTTACATGTCCATTTCCTCCATACGATAAACGGCTGCCGTCATACCATTTGCCCTGAAGTAGATAATAATCTTCGGTATACAGTGGCCCGAGCTTGTAGGGGCCGGGACCAACGTAGCCACCCTTGCTCATAAAATAACTCATGCCGAGACGTTCGTCATCCTTTATTCCATTACCATAGTTGAGACCGTTTATACTTTCAGAACAGGCTATGTTCTGATTGTCGATATTGTCAGTGTCTTTGAAAGGCCCGGCAAGGATTACAACGCCCTGAGCCGGTGGGTCTTCTCCGTATGCCCAGTATTGGCCTTCTCCATCGGTCGGTTTTCCATTGTATGCATAAAATGCGCCATTAGTAACATCACTTCCGATGTTATCGTCAGTAGCGGAGCCGATATCAATATCGGTAGAGGCACCAATATAGAAATCATGGTAGGTCTCATTTGACCGGTTAATAAAGTCGTAATGAACAAATACTGAATTGTATTCTGCGGTATCGGAGGGATTCGCAAAACCATATACCATGGCGTGCACCTCGAGTTTAACCGGCTCAACTTCCATATTGCCATTGTCAATGTCGTCGTTATACATAATAAAGATTGTTTCATCTCCCCGTATGAGTGGATAATCGCCATTGCGGCAATCGTAAACACCATCAGCATCACGGTCGTAGAAAGGAGCAAGAATGGTAGCCTCCCCATTTTTGGCCAAACCGTTTGCAGGCCAGTTAAGAATAGCTTCGGGAGGAGTATAGGTTGGGTTCCAGTAGTTATTCCTATGGAATTCGACTTGTTCGCGACTAACCTTCCATGTTCTTGCATAGCGCTTTTGGAAGGCTGTATCGTATAGTTTTGCAACAGGACCCGGTTGCAATGCAGCTAAAGATCCACCCGGGCCCATGCGGTTATCAGATGATAAATGAAGCACATCCTGGCTGGATAGTCCACCGGCCCACATAGAGCTGGAGAATATTGTTGAGGTAATGGCACCCTTTGGATATCTGAAATGAGCTGTTAATTCCTCTGCCCAGGGAGGATCTACTCCGATAAAATCCCCACCGGGGATTTCGCAAAAGCGGTAAAACAACGGTCCACTGCCATTCACACCGGCATTAATATTGCTTATCTGCAGCGAATCGTAGTATTTGCTTTCGCAGAAAATTACTATTTCACCCACTGCCAGGACGGGCTCGGTGGAAGACCAGATACTGTACCTGAACCTGTCGGTGCCGTTTGCCTGATAAGCCGGCCGGTAATAGAAGGTGTCGTTAACAATGGTTGCAGCACCCCAGTGACCCTGCTGATTACTTGAGTAATACCTCAGTATAAGTGTATCGGCACCGTTGGGTATGTCGTTCGCGAGGGGCTTCAGTGAAACCGGTATGCCACTGCTTACCCATATGGTATCGGCAACAGCCACGGGTAATGCCGGGTTAACGTCGAGTGTTATGTACACCGGGGTCCATTCAGAGAATGATTCCGGATTATTGCTCTCTACAATTCTGTAATAAATGGTATCTGCGTGAAACTGTATATAAGAAGATTTGTATCTGATTTTATTATCTGCTACGGTGCCGCCCTGAATGTCCATAATCTCAAAAGCATCGTTGTTTGGGTCGTAATCGTTGGGCAGCACATCAATAAATACCTCTTTTCCGGTCATTGTGCTTGCATAATCGGGCACACCAACAGGGCAGCCCGGATTTTTGGAAACATCGATAGTTACCCGGGCAAATTCGGTGTAAATGCCTGTATTGGCGGTTTCCCGGATGCTGTACTCAAAAAAGTCTTCACCTTTGTACGACAGTGCGGGGGTGTAGTAGAAAAGATTATTATCCAGCGAAAGCGTGCCATGCTGAGGCTGAGTAAATTCTGACACTTCTATCTGGTCGTTCTGGTTATCGTAGTCATTACTCAGTACATCGATTGTTATACTTATGCCCCCGGTTGCCGTTGCAAGATCAGGGGTAATTACCGGTATATCCGGATTCGGCATTGTGGTGCCACTTACATAAGCTCTGTGCGAAATAAAACTCTCCGATGTGTTTTTTTCGATCAGATTATAAGAAAAATAAAATTCCGTTGAAGATAATTGTGGGGTTACGGTCACAGAAAGAGAATCGTCATTTATGTTGACCTGGCAATTGACCATTATCGGCACTGAATGGATCTTAAAGTTGTCGCCATCCGGATCAAAGTCGTTGCCCAGTATATTGATCTGCGAGGGGACAAGCTCTGGAAGCTGCACCTCATCGTCAACAGCCACAGGTAGTTCAGGATTAGGGAGGACAGTAACAGTAATATAGCAATGGGTTGAAAAAGCCTGTCCATCATAAAGGGTATACCAGGCATAAACATCTTCTTTTTCAGGATAAGTTTTCAGCCTTATCATATCGTTCACTATTTCGATCTGAGCTGCTGTGGAATAGGACGGGCCACAGTCATAAATGTGGAATTCATCCCCGTCAGGGTCATAGTCGTTCGCCTTTACGTTGATAAAAAAGGGGACCTGCTCAACGACCTGAACGGTGTCGGGCATACTAACCGGAGGTTGATTCTGGCAGAAGCAACTCAGCGTCAGGATAGAGAAAATAAGTAAGACTAAGTGTTTCATGGTATAAATAATTTGTAGTGAATAAAGTAAAGAAAACGGAAGTCACGTAACAATATGTAAATATACGTAAAATTTGTGATATAAATCGTACAAAACCAATCAGCATGTAAATTTGTTTATGTGAGAAACTAATAAAAAAAAATCCGCACAATGAGCAGAAAACTGAACTTGTACATTGCAATGAGCCTTGATGGGTATATTGCCAAAAAGGACGACAACATTGACTTTTTATCGATGGTAGAGGTGCCCGGGGAAGATTATGGGTATGCCGATTTTGTACAGCAAATTGATACGGTGATCTGGGGCCGGCGGACGTTTGATAAAATATTGACTTTTGGTGACGGGGTACCCCACAAAGACAAGAAAGTATACGTAATTTCGTCAACGCGAAAAGGTAAGCATGCGCATGCGGAGTATGCTGACAATGTTGTTGATCTGGTGAAATCGCTCAAAGCACAGGAAGGAAAAGATATTTATTGTGACGGTGGTGCTGAGATAGTATTTGCTTTGCTGAAGCATCAGCTGTTCGACAGAATAATTGTGAGCGTAATTCCTCATTTGCTTGGAGGTGGTATCAGGCTCTTTAAGGACGACTGCACAGAACAATCTCTTCGCCTTAAAAGGAGCATTAGTTATCCATCGGGACTGGTGCAGTTGTGGTATGATGTAAATTCTGAAAAATGATAGAAACAGCACGGCTATTGATCAGGCCTCTCACAGCTGCAGAGCTGAAAAATTATGTGGATTCTCCTCACGACTTTGCAGAGCTAAACGGATTAAGTGCATCAGAATATTTAATGGACAGTGAAACAAGAGAAGCAATTCTTGTAAGCCTTTTGCCCTATATTACAGACACGACCAAAGATTCAGATTTCTACACCATGTACATTCTTATTGAGAAGGCTAAAAAGACCATCATTGGCGGAATTTGCTTTCACGGTGAGCCGAACGACAAGGGTGAAGCGGAGGTGGGTTACGGAATAGATTCTGCATTTCACAACAGGGGTTATATGACTGAAGCGCTGGCAGCATTCGTTCAATGGACCCGTGACAACAAGAGCGTCAGAACGCTGACTGCCGAAACCGACAAAACAAACAGTGCATCGGTTAAGGTTCTGGAGAAAACCGGTTTTGTAATGATTCAGGAGGGAGAGAAACTAATAAGGTTTCAGCTTTTGCAGCAATGATTTTGTTGTAGTTATTGGATTTATGTAGTAGAAACATTATTTTTGTACTCCATAATCCTGAATGATAATGAAGTTCGTTGATAGAGTTGAAGAAAAAAAACGACTTGAAGCTGCTTTGGTTGGTGAATCGCCAGCTTTAATAGTAGTATACGGCCGTCGCCGTTTAGGAAAATCTACTCTGATAAGGAAGGTCCTTTCAAAGTCTGATGTTTATTTCATGGCAGACCAGACAGAGTCTTCACATCAGATGACTATGCTGGCAAAAGAAATAGGTCAACTGTATGGTGGATTTGACCAGGTGATATATCCGGACTGGAATGTGCTTTTCGAAGCGCTTAATGCACGAGCCGGTGAGCGTTTTACTCTTTGCCTTGATGAATTTCCTTATTTGGTCAAAAGTTCTCCTGAGCTTCCGTCAGTAATACAGAAATTGGTGGATTCGCAAAAGCTCCGTTATAATATAATTATTTGCGGTTCTTCGCAGCAACTAATGAAAAGTCTCACACTTGATTCATCCTCTCCTTTGTATGGTCGTGCGAGTCAAATTATGAAACTTCCACCTATAAATATCAGGTACCTGCAGGAAGTGCTGGATTGCAGCGCTGCTCAGGCTATTGAAGAATATGCTGTGTGGGGTGGTGTGCCCAGATATTGGGAAATACGTCTTCAGAGCAATTCGCTACAGGAATCGATAAGTTACAACTTGCTGAATGCTCAGGGTACACTTTATGAAGAACCTTTGCGATTGCTTACCGACGATATGCGTGATATTGTGCAGTCATCTACCTTGCTTTCACTGATAGGAAACGGTGCCAGCCGACTATCTGAAATCACAGCAAGGGCTGGTAAACCCGCTACCAGTCTGTCAGGTCCTTTGGAAAAACTAATCTCACTTGGGTATATTGAGCGTGAAATCCCTTTTGGTGAGAATCCCCGAAACAGTAAAAAAGGAATATATAAGATAGTCGATCCATTAATGGCCTTTTTTTATCTGTTTGTTGTCACGAACAGATCATTGATAGAACTCGGTAGAATTGATGCAGTAATGGAGGAGGTTATGCACAGGTTCAATCAATATGTGTCACGGCACTGGGAGACTTTATGTCGTAAGGCCGTCAGTGGGCAGGTAATACTTGGTAAACGATATGGATTGGCTTCTCGCTGGTGGGGAAATGTTGCGCGGGATGAACAATTGGAAATTGATGTTATAGCATTATCTGCTGATGGGAAAAGCCTTCTTGTTGGTGAATGCAAATGGACGGATGACGATAATACCGAACACCTATTCCGGGTTTTGACTGAAAAGGCTTCGAAATTGCCTTTCAGCCAGAACATAAAGATTGAGCCTGTCTTATTCCTGAAAAGCAATCAGCATTCAGCCGATAATATATTTTTGCCCTATCAGGTACTTAAATTGATCTGAAAAGTCGCCAAAACCTACCTTATCTGGCTTTAATAAATCGTGCGCTTCCTACTTTTAGATTGCCTGCATAAACAATGGTCGTATACATGCCGGGGGGCCAGGAAGAAATGTCTGTTGTTTCTTCTATACTGCCTGAGTACACTCCAGTCGTGCTCATTTGGCGGCCATATATGTCGTAGCAAATGATGCGGATGTTTTTGTGGTATTGGGTGTTTTCGAGAATAAACCGTACCTGATCGGTTGCGGGATTAGGTGCCGGGGTGATGAAGATCTGCTGTATTGACCTGTAGTACTCTTTACGTGTTGGGATGTTCTTAACATCTACAATAACGTCGCAATCCAGATCAATTGATTTTGAAACAATGGTGTCAGGGCACAGGTAATCATAAACCCGTGGAACGGTGTAAATGCTGTCGTAATTTCAAGAGAGGTGTTGAGCTTCATAAGTATTATATCCTGGGCAATGGCCGGGGATCCAATCGCTGAACCGGCAAGTATCTTGCCATCGGAGGTTAGAATAGTCTTTGACCTGTAACTTTGTGCATTCTCGCGGAAAAAAGTTTTATGCCAACCGCCGAGCGAATCAATTTCATGCAGGCTAAAATGCCCAATATAGTCAGAGGGGTCATTAACCATATCGGTATGGGTGAATAACCTTCCATCAGGCAAGAACATCAAATCCTGAAGAAATCCTTCAGCGTAATAGTCTTCAATGTCCGGAATTTGAATAAGTGTGTCGCGCAGGAAATTTCCGAGTGTGTCCGTCACAATTAACATAGGAGTATCATCCTGACCTAAGTCGAATGAGCGATTAACGGCACCGATGTAATAATTACCGCTTCCTTTTTGGATTCCACTATTACCGGATGTGTAATAGTTATCATCTTCTGCCATAAAAACAGATACCCATTCTTCCGTACCTGAAGTGTCAGCCTGTATTACCATTGCCTTTAACCTGCACCACTGCGTGCTGTCACACCACCAACAATAGCCACTAAGTAAGTACTTTTCCTGCATGGTCAGATATAGATCATCCGCACCCGGTGATGAAACGGGATATTGACTCAGGTTAGCATATGGTTCAACCCAAAGTGGATTGCCATCACTATCGAGCTTGAAAAGAAAAACATGTGATGAATCGGTATTCCTATTCGCAAGCATGATGTAACCTTCATCTTCCAGCTGGTGTATCTCTATTCCATAATCAGAGAAATCATCTGTTCTCCATATTTTACACCATTCAAGGTCACCACAGGCATTGAGTTTGATAACACCTACATCGCCAATATCAGACCACTTTTCATGAGGACCACAAATAATCATTCCACCATCATTCGTTGCAGACAAATGTTGAGGAACGGTTAATTGAGTATAGTCTA
Source organism: uncultured Lentimicrobium sp. (assembly GCA_964643225.1). Classification (GTDB taxonomy): domain Bacteria; phylum Bacteroidota; class Bacteroidia; order Bacteroidales; family Lentimicrobiaceae; genus Lentimicrobium. The sequence continues at coordinate 13,915 of CAZXQT010000030.1, forward strand.
TCCCCAATGTCAATTCATAGAGCGGAAAACCATTTATATCTGTTTTAACGACAAAGCCTTTAAGATCAGGGGAGAATTCTTTAATTCCTAATACCAGGAATCCCTGATCGTAGCTTTCAGAAAAATTCTGGAATGCCTCTGGTCTGTTTGGCAGGCCTATTATTCGCTCCCAGGTTTGAGAGAAAGCAATGCTACCATAAAGGAATAGTATAATTGTTATAAGATGTTTCATAAGTAGAGAAATTTGAGGGGCTGAGTTTCTCAACCCCGCAAATTAGAAATTATTTTGTTATAATAAACTTTGATGAACAAGCTTTTCCCTTTTCAGACAAAAGCATGATGATGTAGACACCGGGTTTATAACCATGGGTATTCAAGGTGATTTCATCTATTTGCTTTTGGAGACCTTTAGTTAAAACCAACTTTCCTTCTTCATTAAAGATATTTATAGTTGAAGTCTTTGATACGCTTGCATACTTCACAGTTATAAATTCCTTAGCAGGATTTGGAGTTACAAATACATATTCCCCTGAAAGTTTTTGTTCTTCCTTTTCCTTTATCGGATCAGAGTTTTTGCTCATATCAATCACCGAATATGGTTCATTGTAGATCGGAATATCGTTGGCAAGCAGAATGCCAATGGCAGCAGAGGAAACTTCAAAACTCAGCCATGCCAGCTTTAATCGGGAATTTAAGCTGCCCTCTGATTCAAGCAGGAATATTATCGAGTCATTATCCGTGCGGAGAGAATCTGTTAATAGCTGAGAAAGCTGCCGGTTAACTCCATAGTCGTATGCTCTTTTAGAAAGATTGCGATTAGCCTCTTTTTCTTCTCTTACGGATTGTATCAGTTGTCCTTCCAAAATTTCATCTTTCATGTATTGAGGCATAGGGTCAAATCTGGTATCCAGTTGATCAATCATTTCGGTTGATTTTGCCGAATGTGGATTTGCAACAAAAATGTCTCTTAACATACTGTTGGTAATAACATCCTGCAATGACTTCTCGCTCATATTGTAATCAAATGTAAGGCAGATTTACAGTAATTCGACAAAATATATTTTATAATTTTTTATCACGTATATTGTATGCGTAAATATGTGTACCAGGTACTTAAATTGATCTGAAATGCCAACCGGAATCACACTAAACTTTCCTAAAAATTCCTAAACCATCAGCCCTATTTATAGAAAGGATTGTTTTAGTTTTGCGTTTGCTTAATCAGACTGAATATCAATTATGCATAAAACAGCTAAAAGAATTCTCATTTATATCCTCCTGGCAGGGATAATTGTGGTTATTGCCGGATACAGGGCAGGATGGTTTGGCGGCAACCGGTCTGAACCGGGCAGCGAATCAGGCGCCGGCAGTGCTGGCAATGCTAATGCAGGAAATGCCGGAATTGGCGGTGGGGGACAAGCCTTGCCCGTTTCGGTGTATATTGTTAAAGAAGGGGGTTTGACTGACCGTATAATCACCACCGGAACGGTTATGGCAAATGAAGAAGTGCTGCTGAGTGCCGAAGTGGCCGGCAGGGTTACTGCCATTAATTTTGTGGAGGGAACCCCGGTGAATAAGGGAACAGTGCTGGTGACCATTAACGATGCCGACCTGCTGGCACAGCTCGATAAGGTAAACTATAATCAGAAACTGGCCGAGGAACGCGAAAGACGATCGAAGAGCCTGCTCGAAAAAGAGGCTATAAGTCAGGAAGAATATGACCGGGTTCTTACCGACCTGAATACGGTTAAGGCCGAAGCATCGCTTATTAAGGCTCAGCTGCAGAAAACAAAGGTGGTGGCGCCGTTTACCGGAACCATCGGATTGCGGCAGGTTAGTGAAGGAGCCTATGTAACACCGGGGCAGCGTATAGCCACGCTTACACAGGTACAACCGATAAAAATTGACTTCTCGGTGCCGGAACGTTTTGCACAGTCGGTGGAGAAGGGCAGTAAAGTGACCTTCACCCTAGAGGGAAACAACAAAAAATATGAAGCATCTGTTTATGCCGTTGAACCTTCTATTGATCCGGCAACCCGTTCGGTTAATCTGAGGGCCCTTTATCCCAACCGCAGTATGGAACTACGTCCCGGCAGTTTTGCACGTATTGAGTTTGAATTGAATCATCTTGAAAAAGCTCTGCAGGTGCCTGCCGAGGCAGTTATACCGGAGCTGGGAGGGTATAAAGTGTATAAATACACGGCTGGTACGGCCAGCCAGACTGAAATAGGCGTTGGCATCCGCACAAGCGAAATGGTGCAGGTAACCAGCGGACTGCAAAACGGCGATACGATAATTACTTCGGGTATTCTTCAGTTGCGCGGAGGTATGCCCGTTGTTATTTCAGCCCCTAACCAGCAACCAAAAACTCCGAACAATCAACCAGAAACCCCGAACCAGCAACTATGAGTCTTTCATCCATAAGCATACAACGCCCGGTTCTGGCAACGGTAATGTCGGTGGTAATTGTTCTGTTCGGAGGCATCGGGCTGATATCTACAGGGGTTCGTGAATACCCCAGCGTTGACCCGCCCATTATCACCATAAGTACCAGTTATGTGGGGGCTAATGCCGATGTTATAGAATCGCAGATCACAGAGCCGCTCGAAGAGTCAGTTAACGGTATTGCAGGCATTCGCACACTGAATTCGGTGAGCCGCGACGGCCGCAGTGTTATACGGGTGGAGTTTGACCTGGAGGTGGATCTGGAGACGGCTGCCAACGATGTACGCGATAAGGTTTCGCGGGCATTGCGTAACCTTCCGCAGGACGCTGACCCGCCCATTGTTTCAAAGGCTGACGCCGATGCAAGTCCGATAGTATTCCTTAATGTACGCAGCGATCAGCGTACTATGCTCGAGCTTACCGAAATCGCTGAGCGAACTTTTAAAGAGCGTTTGCAAACCATACCCGGTGTTAGTGAAATAACTATCTGGGGCGAGCGCCGGTATGCCATGCGTATGTGGATGGACCCCTTCAGACTGGCAGCATCGGGACTAACGCCCCTTGATGTACGTAATGCACTTGTCCGTGAAAACGTAGAACTGCCATCGGGGCTTATTGAAGGAGGTGCGGTAGAACTTACGGTAAGAACACTGGGCCGGCTGGTTACTCCCGAAGACTTCAACAACCTGATACTGCTACAGCAGGGCGACCGCATTGTGCGCTTTAAAGACATTGGCTATGCAGAACTGGGTGCTGAGAACGAGCGCACTCTTATGCGAATGAACGGGGTGCCTATGGTAGGCGTGGTGGCAGTCCCCCAACCGGGTTCAAATCATATTGAGATTGCCGATGAGTTCTACAAACGCGTTGAGCAGATACAGAAAGACCTGCCTGCCGACATAACACTGGGTTATGGATTTGACACCACCGAATACATACGTGAGTCAATTACCGAGGTAGAGCAAACTATTTACATGGCCTTTATTCTGGTAGTGCTCATTATTTTCCTGTTTCTGCGCGACTGGCGAACCACACTTATACCGGCTATTGCCATTCCGATCTCGCTGGTAGGCTCGTTCTTTGTAATGTATATTATGGGCTTTACCATCAATGTACTCACCCTGCTGGGGATTGTTCTGGCTATCGGCCTCGTGGTGGACGACGCCATCATTGTGCTCGAAAATATCTACACAAAGATTGAAAAAGGCATGCCGCCTGTAAAAGCGGGTATGGAAGGTGCTGCTGAAATATTCTTCGCGGTCATTGCCACTACCATTGTACTTGCTGCCGTTTTCCTTCCGGTGATATTTTTGCAGGGTATTACGGGTCGATTGTTCAGGGAATTTGGCATTGTAATGGCGAGTTCGGTAATTATATCGGCATTTGTGGCATTAACCCTAACGCCTATGTTATCGAGCAAGATGTTAAAACAGCGCGAAAAGCATAACTGGTTCTACATTGCCACCGAACCGTTCTTTGTGCGTTTCAACGGTGCCTATGTACGGTCGCTCGACTGGTTTCTGAGGCATAAATGGATGGGTATTGTGGTTTTTGTTATTTCAGGAGCCATTATTTATTTCTTCGGTGGAGCATTAAAGTCGGAGCTTGCACCTATGGAAGACAGGTCGGGCATCCGTATGTCAATTACAGCACCTGAGGGTATTACGTTCGATTATATGGACGACTACATGAGTGAGATAACCTCGTACCTGCTGCAGGAGGTGCCTGAAAACAGGGCGCTGATCACCAATACTTCGCCAGGATTTGGTGCAACAGGTTCGGTTAATTCGGGTTTTGTACGTATACGTCTCTCCAATCCCGGCGAGCGCAACCGCAGTCAGCAGGAAATTGCCGATGATCTGGCAGAGAAAATGAAACGGTTTAGTGCAGCCCGTGTGATAGTGATGCAGGATCAGTCGATTGGTGGTGGCGGTGGCGGTATGCCTGTGCAGTATGTTATTCAGGCGCCAAACCTCGAAAAGCTGAAAGAGGTGATACCTGCCTTTACGGCCGAACTGCAAAAGAGCGACAAGTTTCAGTTTACTGATCTTAACCTTAAATTTAACAAGCCCGAACTACAGGTAGAGATAAACAGAGAAAAGGCTCGCAATCTGGGAGTTTCGGTTATAGACATAGCGCAGACATTGCAGTTTGCTTTGAGCGGAACACGCTTTGGATTCTTTGTAATGAACGGAAAGCAGTACCAGATCATTGGGCAGTTGTCGCGTCCGTACCGCAGCGAGCCGCTTGATCTGCGTTCGATGAGTGTACGCAATAACCGCGGCGAAATGATTCAGCTCGACAATGTAGTAACGGTTTCAGAAGGAGTTAATCCGCCGCAGCTGTTCAGGTACAACCGGTTCGTTTCGGCTACCTTCTCCGCCAATCCCGCAAAGGGGCTTACCATTGGCGACGGTATAGAAGAAATGGACCGCATTGCCGATAAGGTGCTTGACGACTCGTTCTCCACATCTCTGGCAGGGGCATCAAAGGACTATGCCGAGAGTGCCTCGAGCCTTATATTTGCCTTTTTACTGGCACTGGTGCTCATTTATCTGGTATTATCGGCTCAGTTTGAAAGCTTTAAAGATCCGCTGATCATCATGTTCACAGTGCCGCTGGCTATGGCAGGCGCAGTACTGAGTTTATGGATTTTCGGACAAACCCTTAACATCTTCAGTCAGATCGGTATCATTATGCTTATCGGACTGGTAACAAAAAACGGTATTCTTATCGTGGAGTTTGCAAACCAACGGAAGAGTGCTGGACTGGTGAGAACCGAAGCTATCCGCGATGCAGCGGCCAGCCGTTTCAGACCGATTCTGATGACCAGCTTATCGACCATACTCGGAGCGCTGCCCATTGCGCTTGCTCTGGGTGCCGGTTCAGAAAGCCGTGTTTCGATGGGTATTGCCATTATTGGCGGACTGACCTTTTCCACCATACTTACCCTGTATGTAATTCCGGCTATGTACGATTACTTTTCATCGCCCGCATATACCAAAGCTGTAACAGAAGAGGAGGGCAAGGCATGAAAAAACCTTTAACACTGCTGTTATCTGCAGTTGCTTTCTGCATTTTTCAAATCTCTGCGCCTGAGGCATCGGGTCAGCAGCCGGTGGCGCCTTTCCTTTCGGCAGAGCAGGCTGTGGCAGTTGCTCTCGAGAACAACTACAGCATCCGGTTGTCGCGCTTAAGCGAAAAAATACTGGAAAACAATGTTACTATTGGCAATGCGGGCATGCTGCCGGTTCTCGATGCTACTGCGGTACAGAACAACAGCATTACCAATTCCCGCCAGGAATATCTCGATGGCAGAGTAAACGAACGGGATAATGCCAAAGCCAACACCCTGAATGCAGGTGTAGAGCTGAACTGGCTATTGTTTGACGGGATGCGTATGTTTACCGGCTACGATATTTTAAAGGCACAGCTGGCAGGCGGACAGCTGCAAACGCGTCTTGAGATAGAGAACACCATAAGCGAGGTGCTAAGGCAATACTACAACATAGTGCAGCTGCGTCAAAAGGTTACCATGTTTGAACGTTCAGTAGGGCTGGGTCGCATACGCACCAACATAGCTGACGAAAAGCTGGCCATTGGTGCAGGCTCGCGACTAGAACTGCTGCAGGCGAGGGTTGACATGAATGCCGACATCTCAGAACTGCTCAACCTGAACGACCTTATAACCGAAGCAACCATAAACATGAATCTTTTACTGGCCCGTAGTGCCAATGCTCCGTTCACGGTGGAGGATTCCATAACCCTTATGCCTCCTGCCGAATATGCTACCCTTAAGTCGCGCATGGAGAGGAACAACGCAAACCTGCTGCTTAACCGTAACGATCTGGAACTGGCTGGCCTTAATCTTAAAAATATTAAAGGAAGGCGTTATCCGGATCTGGGACTGAGCATGGGGTATAACTTTAACCGGCAGGAAAGCCAGTCGGGCTTTATCAGTGCCGGGAAATCGGACGGGTTTACCTATGGTTTGAGTGCCCGGCTTCCGCTTTTCGACGGCTTTAACAGGTCGCGCGAAGAGCGCAATGCACGTATAGGCATTGAAACGGCCACCCTGGAGCACGAAAGGTATGTTGCCGATCTTAATGCACAGCTGCTATCTACTTTCAGTGTGTATACCAACAAACTGAAGACTATTGAGCTGGAGCGTGAGAACCTCGAAACAGCCTATACCAACTTTGATATTGCCAACGAACGGTACAGGCTGGGAGAACTCTCAGGCATTGAAATACGAGAAGCACAACAGAATCTGCTGCAGGCGGAAGACCGGCTTATTTCGCTTGTTTACCAGGCCCGTTTGCTTGAAATTGACCTTATGCAGCTTGCCGGAGAAATAGTGCCTTATGAATGAAAAACGGAATGCAAAATATTTTCAAAGATTTGTTGCGCAATTAAAAATAATGTTCTATTTTTGCAGCCCGTTTAAAAAGTACCAAAAAGATTCAACGTTATGTATTTAACCTCTGAAGTTAAGAAGACTATATTCGCCGAGAATGGTAAGAATGCTAATGATACCGGTTCAGTAGAGAGCCAGGTAGCCCTGTTTACCCATAGAATACAACACCTCACCGGTCATCTTAAGGTGAGCAGAAACGATCATGCTACCGAGCGTGCTCTGGTTATGCTTGTAGGTAAACGCAGAAGTCTTCTGGCATACCTCAAAAAGAAAGATATTGAGCGCTACAGAGATATTATCAAGAAACTGAACATCAGGAAATAACATTTCAGGATACTTAATGAATTAAAGAGGCAATTAAACAGGTTGCCTCTTTTTGTTGTCAATAAGAGGCAATTAAATTGCAATTAAGAGGTATTAATTTTATTGCACTCACTCACGGATATAATTATACAGTAATTTTGCGACCGTTAATAAGTGTAACGGATTAGTCAGAACCTCCGGAAAGCCTCTACAAAAAAAGAAATATGCAAGGAATAGTAAAAACATTTGACATTGGAGACGGAAGGACCATCTCTATTGAAACCGGAAAACTCGCCAAACAGGCTGACGGTTCGGTTGTAGTGCGCATGGGCGACACTATGCTGCTGGCAACAGTAGTAGCAAAAAAAGAAGCTGCCGAGAACGTTGATTTTATGCCACTTTCTGTTGAGTACCGCGAAAAGTACGCATCGGCAGGCCGTTTCCCCGGTGGATTCTTTAAAAGAGAGGCCCGTCCGTCGGACTATGAAATACTTATAGCACGACTGGTCGACAGAGCATTAAGACCGTTGTTTCCGGATAATTACCATGCTGAGGTTCAGGTTATAGTTACCCTTATATCGCTTGACGCGGAAGTATTGCCCGATGCAATGGCCGGGCTGGCTGCATCGGCCGCACTGGCTGTTAGTGACATTCCGTTTAACGGACCTATATCGGAAGTAAGGGTAGCACGCATAAACAATACCTTCGTTGTCAATCCGCCGGCATCACAACTGGCCAAAGCCGATATTGATATTATGGTAGCTGCTACCATTGATAATATCATGATGGTGGAAGGGGAATTAAAAGAAGCTTCGGAAGATGATCTGATCGAAGCTCTTAAAATTGCACACGAGGCTATCAGGGTACAGTGCAGGGCACAGCTCGAACTGGCTGAGATGGTTACCGGTTCAAATCAGAAAAGAGAATACAATCACGAAACCAACGACGAGGAACTGCGTGCCCGTTTGCACGATTTCTGTTACAATAAAGTAGTGGAGGTTGCATCTAATCCTTCCTCAAAACATGAGCGTCACGATAAGTTTGCAGCGATACTGGAGGAGTTTATCGCCAAACTGCCCGAAGAAGAGGCCAAAGAGAAGGCCTTTATGATCGGGCGTTACTACCATGATGTAGAGAAGGAAGCGGTGCGCAATGTTGTGCTCGATAAGAGACAGCGTCTTGACGGCCGCAAACTCGACGAAATACGGCCCATATGGTGTGAGGTGGATTATCTGCCTGCAACCCACGGTTCAGCCATCTTTACCAGAGGTGAAACACAGTCGCTCACTACCGTTACTCTGGGTACGAAGCTCGATGAGCAGGTAATTGACGGAGCGGTAATTGACGGAAAAGTAAACTTTATACTGCATTACAACTTCCCGCCATTCTCTACCGGAGAGGTTAAGAGATTAAGCGGTACCAGCCGTCGCGAGATAGGTCATGGTAACCTTGCGCTGCGTGCATTAAAGCCCATGATACCGGGACCTGATGCAAACCCCTATACCATAAGGGTAGTAAGTGACATCCTGGAGTCGAACGGTTCGTCGTCTATGGCAACCGTATGTGCCGGAACCATGGCACTGCTTGATGCAGGAGTAAAACTCATAAAACCTGTTTCGGGTATAGCCATGGGTTTGATTGCCGATACCAAAACCAATCGTTTTGCCGTATTAAGCGACATTCTGGGCGATGAGGATCATCTGGGCGACATGGACTTTAAAGTAACCGGTACCCGCGATGGTATAACCGCCTGCCAGATGGATATAAAGGTTGACGGACTGTCGTTCGAAGTGCTTTCAAAAGCTCTCGAACAGGCACGTGCCGGAAGAATGCACATACTTAATGAGATGGAGAAAGCCATCAGCAAACCGCGCGAAGATTACAAGCCGCACGTTCCGCGCATTGTTAAGATGACTATACCAAAAGAATTCATTGGTGCGGTTATCGGTCCCGGTGGTAAGGTAATTCAGGAGATGCAGCGTGAAACCAGCTCTACCATAGTAATTGAAGAGGTTGGTGAATTTGGAATTATCGACATTGTTTCGAACAATAAGGAATCGATCAATGCCGTTATGGACAAGATCAAGCGCATAGTAGCTATACCTGAAGTTGGCACGGTTTATCATGGCACTGTTAAAAATATTACCACATTTGGTGCATTTGTAGAAATTCTTCCCGGAAAGGATGGATTACTGCATATTTCTGAAATAGAGCACAAGCGATTAAAGGATGTTGAGAGCGTATTAAAGGTTGGCGATGAGATTGATGTTAAGCTGATTGAAATTGACAGCAAAACAGGCAAGCTTAAGTTATCACGTAAAGTTTTACTCCCAAAGCCTGAACAAGAGAACAATTAAATGAACCGGCAACTTACGTTGTCAGCGATATATAAATAAGGGAGAAATGAGGCAATTAAAGATTACTAAACAGGTTACGAATCGCGAAACCGCTTCGTTAGACAAGTATCTGCAGGAAATCGGTAAGGTAGAGTTAATTACGGCTGATGAAGAAGTAGCACTGGCACAGAAGATCAAACAAGGTGATCGCCAGGCACTTGAGAAACTCACAAAGGCTAACCTGCGTTTCGTGGTATCTGTATCAAAGCAATATCAGAACCAGGGGTTAAGTTTACCCGACTTGATTAATGAAGGGAACCTTGGATTGATTAAGGCGGCACAGAGGTTTGATGAAACCAGGGGATTTAAGTTTATTTCGTATGCAGTATGGTGGATCAGACAATCGATACTACAAGCGTTGGCCGAACAATCGCGTATTGTAAGGTTGCCGCTAAACAAGATTGGGTCGATAAATAAGATCAACAAGGCGTATGCGAAGCTGGAGCAGGAGTTTGAGAGAGAGCCGAATTATGATGAGATTGCCGGAATGCTTGAAATCAGTGAGAATGAAGTAAAAGAGTCAATGCGTAATTCAGGTCGTCATGTGTCGATGGATGCCCCTTTGGTACAGGATGAAGATAACAACATGTACGATGTGTTGCGCAACGAAGAAGGGCCAACGCCCGAGACAGAACTTCTGTACGAATCACTGCGTAAAGAGATAGAACGGGCAGTATCAACGCTCACATGCAGGGAAGCTGATGTGGTGCGTTTGTATTTCGGTTTAGGTGGGGAGCACCCATTAACGCTTGAAGAGATAGGTGAGCGCTTTGATCTTACGCGGGAGCGTGTAAGACAGATCAAAGAGAAAGCCATCAGGCGCCTCAAACACACATCGCGAAGCAAAATCCTTAAAACGTATTTAGGTTAACTTAATTGAATTGCAAAGCCCCGGGAGACCGGGGCTTTTTGTTGATGCGCCGTGCACAAACTGCATTAAAGCTATGCTTATAGTGGCTAACAAGTAGAAGCAAAGGGTGGAGTAATGCATCCTTAAGCGTTGACAAGGCCAAGGTATATGAAGGAGAAAATACTTGAAAGGTTACTGGCGTATCGTTGGTAGCTTAATTCTAAATACATAAATAACCAATGATATACTCATTAAAGCCGGCTACTTGTTTCTTTCGGACTATTACTTAAAGGTTAAAATTGTTTATTAAGGAACCGCCGTATACGTGAACCGTACGTACGATGGTGTGATAGGTCGGGAAATAATTTAGGAGG
>CAZXQT010000031.1:0-21707 GCA_964643225.1 uncultured Lentimicrobium sp.
AAAGATCATTTCACGAAAGTGATAAGCAATAGTTAATCAAATGTATAAATATTTGTTCTATAAATTACTACTAAAAGGTGATTGATTTTAGCCTTTGGAACTTCTATCTTTATCAAAAAAAGGCTATGAAAAAATTTTGGGTGATATTAATTACCATTTTAATTTCAATAGACTTATCTGCACAATGGGTGAAAGTGCCTTTTGATACATTAGCAGATATAACGGAGATCCAATTTATGAATTCTGATACTGGTTGGATTAAGTACGAAACTTACCCGAGCATAGGTTATGATGCTGCTGTAACTTATAACAAAGGCCAATCGTGGAATTTTTCGGACCATTTTAATTCTGTTTATTTTATCGATGCTAAACATGTGTGGTGTACACGTAGTGATACTGCTAGTCACTATATGCAGTTGTTGTATTCTACAGATGCAGGAAGAAATTGGGAACTAAAGGCTAATAAGTGGCATCCTGATTCCAGATTCTATTTCAAAGATTCATTGGTTGGGTGGATACTTTCTAAAAATTTCTCTATTAACTCAGCTCCGGAAACTTTCCTTTATCATACTACTGACGGTGGCAAAACAAAGCACCTGGTATGGTATGCATTCGATCTGCTTTGTTGATTCAGTAAATGGATGGGCTGCAGGCCTGTCAGGTAAATATGGAATTCCGGGAACAACCGGAGTTCTTTTTAATACTCTTGATGGTGGTATTACATGGAATAAAATCATGAGTGATACAATACCTGATCTTAATGATGTTTACTTTAAAAATATTTTAAATGGTTGGGTTGTCGGGGACAGTGGTATCATTTATAATACGACAGATGGTGGACAGCATTGGAACAGACAGCAAAGCGGAGTAAAGTATAATTTAAACGGCATACATTTCATTGATAGTTCCGGTTGGATATGTGGAGATAGTTCAACCCTACTGTATACGCAATATGGAGGACTTGGCCTTTCTGAAAACAACCAATCAGAGAATGTCCTGACTATATACCCTAATCCCTCCATAGATTATATAAATGTACTTGCGCCTGAGAAAGCTATAATTGAAATTTACAACGTAAAAGGACAGTTACTCATACAGACAGAAGAGACCCAAGGAAATAATAAAGGACTTGACGTCTCTCACTTGCGTGAAGGAATATACTTCATTAAGGCAATTATGGAAGGAAAAATATTAACTAGTAAATTTATTAAGATATAAGTTGACATTCATCCACTGTCAGATTTGTCGCATTCTGATTGGCGGTCTTTGCAGTTCCAAAATTGCACTTAATGTCTGTTTGCGCAATAATTTTGCTCCACTCCAATAAGTTCAAGACGATAGTACTTCCCATTAATGAACTGTACATCAATCCAGACAAACCCAATCCTCTCATTAAACAGCATTGTTGAATAGAAATTCTTCCCGTTATGTCGTGTCCTGATTTTAATTTTCTTGCATTTTATGACTTCATCCTTAAAGCTGAAAAGTGAATCATTTATGACAGTATATTTATTCCTTGCCCATATAATTTTCTTGATTGAAATTTTTGGATTAGGATTTGCCACTATTATTGCATTCCGCCATTTACTCCGACCAAATTTGTACTCAAAAAAGGGAGAGTATTCAACTTCGTCAATTAGGCTGCGCGGTGGGTGTATCCATACAGATTTCTTGTCCTCAATCAATCCGGTTGTCTCAAAGTTGAATAATGAATCGTTAATAAAGTATTCATATCGAACTTTTGTCTGGTCAAAGAAACATCCCGGAAGTATCTTAAGTTTAAGTATTATCTCTTCCTGAAATTTATGCAATGGATATGGTCTCTCATAATATTTGAAATCCTCAGGAACCACATTTGTTTTAAGAAGAAAAGTAAACTCTTTATTTGCCAGATAAATTAAATTATCTCCATTATAACTGCAAAATACTGCAGTATCGCACTCGTCACTATCGTTTGGGGAGTTTTGGCAGTGACTGTCATTATAAAAAAATCCTAAACAAAGTAGCAGTATGAATATTCCTTTTGATATTAGATTGGTCATATTATAAAACAATCTTCGTCAAAGGTCAAACAAGCGAATAAAGAAACTGGTATCAAGTAAAACAGCTTTATGCGTCATATCCACCCCTTATTTCTTTTAACCATTTGTCGGGGTCTATACTGCCAAGCCAGGATCTTTTTGCTTTGTCCCTGAGTTCTTTTAAATATTTCTCGTCATATTTTGGTTGGTAGTCGACCAACTCGATAAATTTTAATGTTGATGTGTCAATTTCTCCTGTCTCCGAATGTTGCTTACCTGTGGCCCTAAAAAATTCAGCGTCAGCCCAAATAGCTTCGGTTCTGTAGTATCTTGTTGTTTTATCAACTCTCACTTCGTTTGTATTGTCGAGTGATGTCTTGATACTAAAAACATAATTCCGCTTTGTAGCTATGTTCTGAATGTTTTCAAATGCTTTTGCTGTCCCTAAATCAAAAAAGTCAATATTTTGAACTTGGTTTACCTGTCCAATAATTGCGTTAAAACCAATTATATATTGAATTGAAGTTTTAAGAATGTGTTTTACAGACCCTTCTTCAATCTTGTAACTGATATTCGGTCTGTCTCTTTTGTCGCCCGGATAAAGCAAGTTTTCGGCATTTTCTATAATAGTAATAATCTCCCGAATGTCGTAGTTGTCGGGTGATAGGTCAAGATTTCCCTTAGAACCTGTTATTCTTATCTCTATGAAGCCAATTTTTTCCACTTTACAAAGGTAATATCTTTAGGGGTTGGTTAGTCAATTTTTTGTTGTACTTTCTTGCTAGTCTGGCACAAACCTATGCCTGATAGGGTATTTAACAATTACTTAACATGGGTTAAACATGAGTTAAACCCGGGTTAAACAATGTTTAAACAATTAATAAATGCTTAATAAATGTTTAAGAATTGTTTAAGAATTGTTTAAGAAATGTTTAATGGGCGAATGATGTAGGGAGTTAGTACTTGCTATACTCCTACTCATACTCGCCCTATTCTTTGTCTTTCTCTGGGTAACGCTTATTTTCAGGATTCCAGGGATTAATTGGCTGATATCCGGGATGCTTCTCCAAAAATTCTTTAGCATAAGCATTTAATCCCAGATTTTCCATGGCTTCCCTCAGGCGCTTATTATCAATCTTGCTGAATTCTTTGTTTTTCTCGTTGTCCATATTCTTGAGATATTTGAATACGGTAAAGTTAGTAAACCATCAGGACAAAAGATGACGCTTACATCTGTTCCCCAGCAAATTCACAACGGACTCTTTGTACCCGGGTTTCTACCATCAGAGCTGATTCAATTTCCACAATTCGCGGTGTTTCATGCGGATAAGCGGCTGCAATGCAAGCTCTCCCACGGTACCGATCTGTTTGCGAAGCTGCTTCAGCTCAGCCAGTTTTTCCCTTATACCGGGTTCTTCCATGATCTCAAACCCGCTTTCGCGAAGCATCATATTTCTTTTTGCCTTTACGGATAATTCGAGGTACAGGGTGATGTAGCAATACAGGTCGAAGATCATTTCAGGATCGAAATGCTTTTTGAGGGAGATCAGGTACTCCCCTGCTTTGGTGCCGGAAAAGGATCCCATTCTGATCATCCGCAGTATTTCGACTTCGTTATGGAACTCAATTTCGAGCCAGTTCTGCAGCATACGGGTGCTTTTCTGAAAAACAAGCATAAACACTACCGGCAGCAGGGTGAAAATTACTATTGCCTGCACATAGGGGTTGAGAAAGAAATGGTTGAATACGCTGTGCACGAGGTAACCGGCCACCAGTGCCTGAAGTGCCGAGAAAAGCACAGACCGCCCCCGTTGTATGCCATCCATGAGCAACATGGCGATAACAGCAGTGCAGCCCCCATGCATCAGCGCGGTGCCAAAGCCTCTCAGAATCCATACCGTTATGTGACCATCCGTGCCAAGCACGTTCAGGAAGACCATGTTTTCGATCAGGGCGAACCCGGTGCCCGCGGCAAATCCATAAATGGCAGCATCAATGGAAAACCCGATCTTTTGCCTGCTGATGAGGTAGATGACGATCCCCGCCTTTAGCACTTCCTCGACCAGAGGGGCAATGTATCTGCTGTAATCTTCAAATTTCAGGGATAAGGCTTCCGAAAGGAAAGTATTTGCATAATAGGCAATCGCAGCGGCTAACATGCCCCACAGCAAGCACGACAGCAGGGTTTTTATGCGGACCAGCTTAAAACTTTCGAGCAAAAATAAACTGACAAGGAAAAGTAAAACCGGCAGAAGGCTAAAGACAATGTTCATATACTGCATTTATGCATACTGCAAAGCTAAGAATGTCTTCGAGAAAATGAAAAATATCACTTTAAAAAACAGATACTATTTGTAAACGTGTCTTAAAACGGATATTATTGCGTATATTTGTTCTTTTTAAAACACATTGAAAGATTTTTAAAACACGTTGGTATGAAAAAGGAGATAGTTCTTTTTCCTAAAACCCTCAGGATCCTTACAACACTTGGTGAGAACATCAGGCTTGCCAGGCTGAGGCGTCGTATGAGTTCGGAGCAGCTGGCCGAAAGAGCCGGCATAGGCCGTAAAACAGTCAGTAATATTGAAAGCGGGAGTCCATCAGTAGCCATGGGCAATTATCTTCAGGTGCTGTTTATACTGGGTTTGCAGGATGATCTGCTGCATGTAGCCGCTTCCGATCCATTGGGCAGAAAACTCCAGGATGCAGAAATCTCGACTCCCAAAAGGGCACCACGCAAAAATTAACGTACTTGCTATATGATACTTAATGCAGTATATTTGCATTATAAATCATTCACTAAAGCCAAAAAAGAGATTTTATGACCGGTATATCATTCAAATAATGGAACTCTTATTTCAATCATCTGAGCGGGTCATGCAGTAAAACCAAATCACTCGCCGTTTGTATAATTAGTTATTCTCCACAACTTGGTAATTCTCAACAACTATTAACAGACAAGGACTATGGCAAACAACAGCGTTTCATTGCACAGGGTGGTGAAGGCCACTCCTGAAAAGGTTTTTCGGGCTTTCGCCGATCCGGTAGCCTATGCCAGCTGGATTCCCCCTTACGGGTTTCTGGGGATCATGCACCACATGGACTTTAAAGAGGGTGGCACCTATAAAATGTCGTTTGTAAATTTCTCGACAGGCAACAGTCATTCGTTTGGCGGCACTATTCTCGAAATTGAGCCAAACTCTTATATTAAGTACTCCGATAGATTCGACGACCCGAACCTCCCGGAAGAAATGATAACCAGCGTAAGGCTCACAAAAGTATCCGCTGGGACGGAAATAAATATAGAACAGACCAATCTGCCACCGGTGATACCCGCAGATATGTGCTACCTGGGCTGGCAGGAGTCGATCGATAAATTAGTGAGACTGGTGGAACCGGAAATTCCGGATGCATAAATAACAAAAACCCCGCAAAGCATTGCCTTGCAGGGTCTTTATACTTTTAAGCCTTATATCACTTATGCCATCGCCATTACGCGGATGTCTTCTTCTACGGTGCTTATGGTGCCGATGCCGAAAGTTTTTATGAGTATGTCTGCCACGTTGGGGGTGAGGAATGCAGGAAGGGTTGGTCCTAAATGGATGTTCTTCACGCCAAGGTGCAGGAGTGCCAGAAGCACGATTACGGCCTTTTGCTCGTACCATGCAATGTTGTAAACGATGGGCAGGTCGTTGATGTCTTCTAGACCAAATACTTCTTTAAGCTTGAGGGCAATTACAGCGAGGGAGTAGCTGTCGTTGCACTGCCCTGCATCGAGTACGCGTGGTATGCCGCCTATATCGCCCAGCGGAAGTTTGTTGTAGCGGTATTTTGCACATCCTGCCGTTAGGATCACGGTGTCGTTTGGTAACTGACTTGCAAAGTCGCTGTAGTAATTACGCTCTTTGTGGCGACCATCGCAACCTGCCATTACAAAAAATTTACGGATAGCACCCGATTTTACTGCATCAACCACCTTGTCGGCCAAAGCCAGTACCTGGTTATGCGCAAAGCCACCGGTTATATGACCGCTCTCGATCTCTGTGGGAGCCTTACAGGTTTTCGCCTGCGCGATGATGGCTGAAAAGTCTTTCTGTTCGCCGGGTTTACGGTCGGCAATGTGTTTGAATCCCGGGAAACCGGCAGCTCCGGTTGTGTACACCTTATCGCTGTAAGTGCTGGTGGATGATGGCGGTACGAGGCAGTTGGTGGTGAACAGGATGGGTCCGTTGAACGACTCAAATTCTTGCTTCTGCTGCCACCATGCATTGCCGTAGTTACCTACGAAGTGGGAATACTTGCGAAAAGCCGGATAGTAGTGCGCCGGCAGCATTTCGCTGTGGGTGTATACATCCACGCCAGTGTTCTCTGTCTGTTGCAGCAGCTCTTCCAGGTCTTTCAGATCGTGTCCGCTCACCAGAATACCCGGATTGTTGCGCACGCCGATGTTCACTTGCGTGATTTCAGGGTTGCCGTAGGTGGTGGTGTTGGCTTTGTCGAGCAGCGCC
This sequence comes from uncultured Lentimicrobium sp., assembly GCA_964643225.1. Lineage (GTDB taxonomy): Bacteria > Bacteroidota > Bacteroidia > Bacteroidales > Lentimicrobiaceae > Lentimicrobium. Next base: position 6,530 of record CAZXQT010000031.1, read on the forward strand.
ATAACTTCCACACCATACTTGCCTGTTTCCATAACCAGCGCAATGTGCGCGTTCAGGTCGGCCTCGTCGGTTGCAAGGAATGCCAGCACCTTGAGAATGTGCATGTTAACAGCGTCGTCTTCGAAACCGAGGTTGAGTGCATGTTCCGCGTAAGCAGCCATACCTTTCAATCCGTAAAGAGCCAGTGCACGCAGCGACCGGGTGTCTTCGTCGGGAGCATCGATGCGGCCATCGGTCTCATAGGCCTTTGTTTCGATGACTTCATCATTGTCTGACGACCAGGTGCACGCCTCATTCAGTTCGGCCGTGTTAAATGCAACGCCGGCATTTTCCAGCTTGTTGCGCAAAGCATCGCGCATGCGGATGGTTTCTCTGATGGAGCCAAAGAAGTAGTTGCGGTCGAAGTTCGCGTTAGTAATGGTAGAGAACAGAGATCTGATGGCAAAGTGTGTTTCTTCCTTTACGGAAATGCCTTTTTCTGCTGCCTTAACGGCGAAGAAAGCCAGCCCTTTCAGCAATTTAATGTTAAGATCCTGAAGGTTAACAGTTTGCGCATCAATTCCACAAACGCCTTTTAATCCGGTGCATCCGGTACCTTTGGATGCTTCCTGACATTGGTAACAAAATAAGCTCATAAAATCAATAAAATTAGATTTGTTTAAATACTATGCAAAGATAGTACCTTTTTTGAAATAAAATATGACCTGTAGGAAGTATTTATAATTTGTTTAAGAATTCTCTAAATTATTTTAACAAAATACCCTGATTGGTGGTTTACTTAGTGTTTAATCATTTTATCAAACTCTTAAACAATAAACACGATGAAAACTTATTTATCAAAGATCAATTTTGCCCTTCTTGCAATATTTTCCATGTTAGTATTGGCTTCATGCTCAGAAGATGAAACCGTTGAGCCCATGAATACACCTAAGAATATTGTTGAGGTGGCCTCCGGAGATGCCCGTTTTTCGATCCTTGTACAGGCCATTACCAAAGCCAACCTGGCATCTGCACTTCAGTCTGAGGGTCCGTTCACTGTATTTGCTCCGACCAACGATGCGTTCAATGCATTGTTTGCTGAACTCGGTGTTAGCGGTATTGCCGACCTGGATGCTGCAACGCTTACTCCAATTCTCCTCAACCACGTAGTTTCAGGTCAGGTAAAAGCTGCTGATGTCACTACGGGTTATGCTTCAACACTGAATGCCACAGCTCCCGGCAATAATAGCGTTAAAATCTTCCTGAACAAAGGCTCTGATGTTATGGTTGAAGGAAGCAAGGTCATCGTTGCTGATGTATTGGCTTCCAATGGTGTTATTCATGCCATTGACAAAGTGATTTTGCCTTCGAGCGTGGTTGGTCATGCTATCAACAACCCCTATTTTAGCATTCTGGTAGAGGCCGTTGTTAAGGCCAATCTGGTTGATGCGCTGAGTGCTGCCGGTCCTTTCACCGTGTTTGCTCCCACCAACGATGCCTTTAAAAAACTCTTCAATACGCTGGGCGTTTCCGGCATTAGCAACCTCACTGCTGAGCAGCTCACACCAATCCTTCTCTACCATGTGGTTTCAGGTAACGTAACTGCCTCCCAGGTTTCAACAGGCTCTGTTCCTACCCTTAAAGATGGAAGCAACCTGGATGTAGCAGTCAGCAGCACCGGGGTTACCCTTAATTCCAATGTTAAAGTTATAGCCACCGACGTGCAGGGCAGCAATGGCGTAATCCATGCAATCGACGCCGTTCTGCTTCCGTAACATACATAATTCAACATACTTCCAAAAGGCTGTCTTTTTTTCAGGCAGCCTTTTTTTGATGTTGTTTTTGCACTTAAAAAATGCAATTCTGTGGGGAAAGTGCATTATTTTGATACAAAAGAAAGATGTTTCCTATATTTGTATTACCCCAATACATCTCCCAATGGAAGAAACCAATGCTTTCGACGCGCTTGTTGCATATGCCCGCAATCATCAGTTAGAGTTTGACACGCAGGACGATTATAAAAGGTTCTACTTCACCCCTAACGACTCGATCAGTGACTCAAAGTTTGTGCTCTTCAGATCGGGTTCGCTGTTTTTTTATGCCCACGATTCCTATACAGCGAAGATGTATTCATCGAATACATTCACAGGTATTTATTCTGCCGCACCGCATGGAATGCCCGGACTAAAGGTATACCCTAAAGATTTTACCGATGCACTTCTGCGCTCGCATAAACGGAAAACCGGTCACTCGCATATCGACGAAAAGCTGACCATTACCTCTGAGACAAAGGATATCAACTTCTTTCTCTCGCCTAATGCAGTGTCTGACTTTCTTATGCTGGCCAGGAGGTTCCCACCACTACACCTGGTGGTTGAATATAACTACCACCAAAACATTGAGGGGTTGAAAGATAAAAATGTGAACGGTCTTGAAACAGGACAGTGGATCTATAAGGAAGAGGATGTGGATGTGTTTTTAAAAGCTGGGGCTGGAATTATAGACTCCATAATTTAATTCTCATCCTGGAATTTCAAATTACAATTTCTGATATAAATTTATTTTAGTAATTAGCCGTTCCCTTCCTATTTTTTTCCTATTATTGTAATAAAATTTATCCAAATGAAATGTTTTATTACTCTCTGTTGCTCAGGCATTATTGCCGGCCTTCTGCTAACCTCTTGTTCAAAGGATTCTGACTCTGACAAAAAGGAAGATAATCAGAATGCAAAACAATCATATCGGAATACAACAGTACTCAGGTTTTTCAGCACAATATTACTTCGTACTCTGCTGAAGGGTTTTCCGTTAAAAGAAAGAAACCTCAGCGATTCTACTGTATTTGAGTATCAATGATGTTAGCATCTTTGATAATATATAACAAACCGGAATATGCACCTTCTCCGAACCCTCCTGAACCGTATTGATGCGGTAGTTAAGAGTAACAATAAAGTGCTCGATGCCACCGGCGGCCGCTTTAATATTTTCAGCGTGATCGGTGTTACTACCGAAGAAACCCGCCTCCATTCTGCTTTTATTGCCGAATTACTGAACGTAAACGGAACCCATGGACTTAAGAATAAACCACTTAGAGCTTTCATAAAAACGTGCCTTGACGATGCATTTGTATTTGAGAGCGCGCATGCGGTTTGTAAAGTTGAACACTACATAGGACCCAGAACGGAAACAACAGGCGGGCAAATTGATATCATTGTCCGGGATAACTGCAACAGAGCAATAATTATAGAGAATAAAATATATGCCGGCGACCAGGACTCTCAGATGCTTCGGTACTTCAACCATTCAAAAATGTACAATGAGTCAAGACTGCTGTATCTTAGCCTTGACGGGAAGGAGCCCTCGGATAAAAGCCTGGCCGGAGCCGATTTTCCCTACAAGACGCTTTCCTACAAATTCGATATTATAAACTGGCTCACTGAAGTGAAAATGATCGCAGTCGACTTGCCACTTGTACGCGAAGCCCTGACGCATTATCTAAACCTGATTAAAAATTTAACAAATACCAGTTTTATGGACAAAGCAAAAAAAGAAATGATGGACATTGTAATGGAATCTCCACAGGTTCTTCAAAATGCCCTGGAACTGGAAAAGGTGCTGACAGATGTGAAAATAGAAATTCAGTGGGAACTATGGATTGCAATTCAAAAAGCTCTCGAAAACAAGAATCTTACGGTAAAATTATCCGATCCGAAAATTGTGTCGCGCGATAAAGTGGCAGGGTACTATCAGAAATCAAAAAATAAAGATACCTGTTTTGGTTTATGGATAGAGATTTATAATCAGAACGGAATTACCATGCACTGGGGATGCGAAGTACAGATACATCTGTATACCGGATTTACCATTGAAAAGAATGGAGGTGGCGGAGTTTCTGACCATCCGCAGTTTGTCCGGTACCGGCAAATTGTAACAGAGTGTGATAGTGGGTATCGTACTGATTCGGCAAACTGGCTCGGCTGGAATTACGCCATTCCAAAACTTAATTTCAGGGAATTCAATTCGCAGGAAATCATCTCACTCGCCGATAAGGCATATCGTGACAATATAGCACAAAGCATTGCCGATAAAGCTTTTGAAGACATCAGCTTTGTACTGTCAAAAGTTAATGCGTTATCCGAACCGGTGCCTGATATCCCCATACAACAATGAAAAAATTCAACCTAAGCACCCTTTTCACGTGGGCTTTGCTCCTGCTCCTGCCCCTGCTCTCATCCGCCCAGTATTGCATACCCGGTGGGGAACATGAACCCGAAGGCATATCCTCGTTTCAGTTCAATAGCATCGTTAACTACGACTCGCCCTATAACCAAACGTGTTATACGCTCTATACACCGGAACAGTTTACTACCACGGTTACCATGGGTGAATCGTATGCGTTGCAGGTGAGTAATCCGGCCATTCTGATGGATGTTTTCAGGATGTGGATTGACCTGAATAACGACGGCGTGTTTGCCGATTCTGAAATGCTACTCGATGAAGAAAACAGCAATGGCACCGTGAGTGCTTATATTACGATTCCCAGCCATGCTTCGTATCAGGGACAGCGCAGGCTGCGCATAATTAACGGTTGCCGTTACGAGGATTTCGATGCCTGCGGCTGGGATGGCTATCATCAGGGCGAGGCCGAAGATTATACAATCACCATTACAGACAGCCTCGTTGTGCCCGAATATTGCATACCCATGCCCGCCGACCCCACGTTCCCGGTCGAAAACTTTAAGCTGAACACGCTGCTTAACTGTCAGTCAGGCTATCCAACCAGTGGCTATACGCATTACCCTGACTCCCTCTTCACCACCCAACTGGAGCTGGGCACCTCATACGCCGTGTATGCGGGCAAAAGTCAGTACGGCGTTTCGGGCTGCTTCGCTGTTTTTATCGACTATAACGACAACCATGTATTCGAGTCTGTTGAACGGGTGTTCCAGGTCTCCGGTGGTACCTATGGCATGGGTTTTATTAAGGTGCCCGACGATACCACTTTCGTGGGAAACAGAAGGTTACGGGTGCGATCCTCCTGGGCCGCCGCCGCCATAAATGCCTGCGACGGCGTGAGTTCCGGTGAAACCGAAGACTATCAGATACAGATCATCCGGGCACTGCCAGATACCGATACCATTGTTCCGCCTGCCACCAATCGCTGGCGAAAGGTGCTCGAACTGCCTGAAAAGCAATGGGCTTACGGTGTTAAGGAGCACTACGACAAGGGACTACTCATGATGGGCACCACCGACAATGACCGTATACCATTTGTTGCCAAAACTACCTGGGATGGCGACACCCTCTGGACCCGCAGGTATGAGCCCTCGTATGCAAGATATCCCGTTAGCTTTTCGCTTACGCGGGATGGCGGATTTCTTATTGCCGGCCAGTCGTGGGATGAAGTGTATAACGGCGGGGGCTATATTATGAAAGCCAATGCCTGCGGCGATAGGGTGTGGGATACCAACTACATCTTCGGTGACTATTTAAAAGACTACCACTGGATTAATGATGCATTTGAACTGAATAACGGAAACATATTGGCAACCACCCATTATTTCATGGTTCATGATTCGATTACCAATTTCGACAACCGCTTCGGTCTGGCAATGATCGATACGGTTGGGAAGATTCTCTGGCGTAAGAACTTTTCGAAATACTACGTGCACGACATGATGAAAACCATCCGCACCAGCGACAGCGGCTATCTGATGAATACCTATGCATTTTTTCCGGTACCCTGGGATCCGGATTACTATCATCTCCGCAATGTTATGCTTAAATTCAATAAGGACCTTGTGCAGGAATGGGAGTCGGTGTACGATACCGTTAACCATATTACATGCAATACCATAGCCTCGGCCGAAATTACAGGTCAGGGGTACCTCTCCATTGGTCGTGTGTGGGATTCCCTGCTGAACAACATAACCCTGAGCACGTTTAAAACTTCGCTTAACGGAAGGGTACAATGGGTTAAACCGGTTACCGAAAGCACATTCTGGGTAAACAGGCCGGTCGATATTGTTAAGGTGAACGAAAATCTGTTTGCACTCCTGGCCGAACGCACGGATAAATGCGATGAATTTGATTACAGAAGCGTCATTTACACCGTCGATAGCACCGGCGCTGTACTCGATTCGATTGTAGAAGGAAGTGCTGTTACCAGAGCAGGGGGCATTTGCACCACCTATAACGGAAAAATCCTGAACCTGGCAACTTCGCGTCCGGGCGAGTATTTCTCAGGCTTTTTCGGCATGAAATTTAATACCGACCTTAGCTACGACACCCTGTACGCTGCCCAGATAAGGTACGACTCCATCTGCGATTCCATAGTATCCGTCCCCCGGATCAACAAACCCGGCTCACTGCAGATACGCCTCTACCCTGTCCCAAACAACGGCACCTTTACACTTTCACCGGCATCCGGCATAAACAGTCATTTCGATGCCTTCATCTACAATGCACAAGGCACACTTCTTTATACCCAACATAACATACCTTCGGCCGGCACCAACATTACCCTGCCAGGCTGCAAACCCGGTATCTATATGGTCAGGATTAAATCAAAGCAGGGTATGGGGAGTGCGAAATTTGTAGTACTTTGACTATGAATATCGATTAGTTTTATTAAAATTAATAGCACTATTTTTGTACAACCATTGAAAAGATCCTTATAATGACTAAGCACTTTATATACAGCATCTTGCAATATAAGCATAGTCTTGCGTTAGGCGAAATCCTAAACGTTGGAATACTTTTCTATTTTCCTGAAAAGTCCCATTTCGAATTTATAGATGGGGATAGTTCACGGGTAAAATCTCTGTATCCTGATTTTGATAATTCAGTTTTTACTTCCTATTTGAAGACGATTAAATCAAAAATTACTGACAAGTTCGATCTTTTTAACAATCAAACAGTATCTGGTGATTTTTATAATTTTATTCAAAATAACATTTTACCATACGAACCTTCCGGTTTAGTTTTCAAGGAACCTGTTCAGGTCTGGGATGTTTTCGACAATATTGAGCAAGCTATTGAATCATATTCTCAGCTTTTGCTGCCTGGCATCTCTTTTCAGAAGCCTCTTAATAATAAACATTCAGTCAATTCTGACAATTCAGTCAATTCAGACAATTCATGAAATCCCTGATCGTTCTCACATTCACGCTTATAAGCACCTTCACATATGCGCAGAACCAGCTCAGGCGTGCTTTGTTTCTCGGCAACAGCTACACGTATGCCAACAACCTGCCGCAGATGGTTGCTGATGCGGCAATTTCGACGGGCGACACGCTGCTGTTTGACAGCAATACCCCGGGCAGTTATACGCTGAAGATGCATTCAACCAACGCCGCATCGCTCGCAAAAATCGCAGCCGGAAACTGGGATTATGTCGTGTTGCAGGAACAGAGTCAGTTGCCCTCCTTGCCGGATGAAAATGTGGCAGTAGAGGTATTTCCGTATGCACGATTGCTCGATAGTCTGATCAATACGCAGAACTTTTCGCCCGAAACGGCATTTTACATGACCTGGGGCAGAAAAAACGGCGATGCCACTATTTGTCCCCAATGGCCGCCCGTATGCACCTATGAAGGAATGGACAGTCTGCTGAACCTGCGTTACCGAATGATGGCCGACAGCAACAACGCTATTGTGTCGCCCGTGGGTGCTGTGTGGAAATTCATCCGGGAGAGCTTTCCGCAGATAGAGCTATACCAGGCCGATGGAAGTCACCCCTCTGTTGCAGGATCGTATGCTGCTGCATGCAGTTTCTATACTGCCTTTTTCAGGAAAGATCCCACTTTCATTACCTACAATGCCGGTTTGCCCGACGCAGATGCGTCAAAAATCAGGGCTGCCGCTAAAATCGTTGTGTACGACAGCCTGGCTAAATGGAATATTGGCATATACGAATCGGCCGCACAGGTTGCCCGCCCTGAAGGTCGCCTGATCGCCTACCCAAATCCCGCCGGCTCCACACTCACCATCCAGGGCACCATCCCCGGCAATACTGTATACAAGATCCTCACCCTTACAGGTAAGGAAATCCAAGCCGGAACAGTAAATCAGCAGAACAAAACCATACCGGTAGCAAACTTGTCGCGCGGTTTATACCTTCTTCAGCTGTTCAGTGAAACCAGATTACTGGGCACTTTAAAAACTACCGTGCTTTGAGGTAATCGTTAAGTGTTAAGATTTCAATCTTTTGCAATTCCTTCAAAAGTTCCAGTGTGGTGGAAGTGATTGTTTCATAGTATAGCATCGGAATTCTTCTATTGGAATATTTGTAACCATAGATAAAAATGAACAACTTTTGGGATCCAGATCCCTTATGTTCACTGCTACTCTGCCAATTTCATCCAGGCCTATCTGCTCTTTAATGATTTTCCAGTCCTCTATCGTTCCGTACATAACAACACGGCCAACAATGTACGTTTTATGAATCTCAGCGTCAATGCTTTGGATATCGACATCCCAAAAGAGGTGCGGCGAAAGTTTTGACAAATAATTTTCAATCATAATAAACCCTTTCCCTTATTGTTTTGATTGCCTTTTCCAATTCCGCTGCAGCGACATTCGGGCTGGTTAACAGCAGCATGGGTACGGAATTTTTGCCGGGATAGTAGGGTGGCTGCATATAATCGACCGGTGCAATAACAAAACCGGCTTTACGGTAAAAGCGGATGCGTCGTTCTGCTTCGGGAGTGACCGGTGTTTCAGCTTCGAGAATAACGGGTTTATCTGACCAACTGAGGTAATCGCGCAGAATCAACGAACCCATCCCCTGCCCTTTCCATTCGGGCTTTACGGCTAAATGCTCAAGGAACCGGAAGGCGTTGAAATCCCAAACTTCCAGAATTCCTCTAAGGGGCGCTTCCGCGGAAGCGAGAAAGGCATCTCCATAATTCACTGCGAAAAAACGGTAACCGGGCACACCGTGCATGCGTGCAAGCTCTGCCGGTTCTCGTCGTTCATCGGCAGGGAAAGCGTCGAGGTAAACCGACAGGCACTCCTGCCAGATTGCCGATGAAGGAATCACTTCAGTATAGTGTAATTGAGCCCTTGTATTCTCCATTTGACTTTTTGACAGCGGTTGGGAAACTCCGCAAAGGCAAAAATATAAAAAGCAAAGCATAGTGGTTGCTGCAAAATTTCCATAAATTTGCCCTCACATATATTTATTAAGCATAACCCCATACGAAACATAATAAGAATATAACTTAACATTTAACTTATGATTAAAAAAACTGGTTTTTTACTAATTCTGATTGCTATTGCGATCTTCCACGTTTCGTGCAAGGAAAAAGACGACAAGACCGTTACCAGCCCATTCGACTCCATGAGCGTGAGCGATAATGTGGATCGTGACAAGATTGTTATTATGAGTGACATCCACCTTGGAAATGACTTGTCGTACTCTGAAAATGTTAAACATCTGCAACGCATGGAGCAGTTTCTCAACGAGGTGAGGGCCTCGGCAACTGTTAAGGAACTGGTTCTGAATGGTGACGTGTTCGATGAATGGTACATTCCGACCAGATCAGATACCTACTCAGGCGGTACCCAGGCCGATTTTGTAAATAAAACTGTTGCTGCCAACCAGAGCATTTTTAATGTGCTGAACGCGATCATCAAAGATGGAAATATCAAAGTTACTTACGTGCCCGGAAATCACGATATGGGCTTTACACCCGAAAACATTGATCTTGCCCTTCCGGGAGTTAATCAGGCCCGCGATCCTGAAGGAAAATATCCTGTTGGCACATACCATCCTGACAACTATCCGCAAATAGCTATTGAGCACGGTCACAGATATGACTTCTTCTGCGCCATGACTCCGAACGAAATTGACGATGCTCCCGAATCAATTATGCCTCCCGGATATTTCTTCGCAAGAATCGCAGCTAATTCTTTTACCGATCCGACTACAGAAGCAGAAGCTACAAAAGTTCATCAGGTGGTGTTGAACGATCCTGCAAACCAGGAACAGAACAGCAAATTCAACTACTATAAATTATGGTATCAGATCTTGACAGGTCTCATTTATGTAAAGGATGATTTTAATGAGCCCATCTTTACAACCAACATTGGGGGCCTCACCAACAAATATTCCATCAACGATATCCTGCCAAAGAACGAAACAGACGGAAGCATCCAGATGCAACTGTACAATAACATGTTTACACAGGCAAAATGGGATGAGCGGCAGAGATACAACAATGTTTACGCATTAGCAAACATTGATACGGCTATGTACGGCAGTTTAAAAACTATTTTCATAGACGAGAGGGCAAACGCTCAGTATTTCCAGAACCCCAAATCGGATGTTCGTATTGCAATTTTCGGACATACCCATGGCCCCAAGATCATGGAATACACCAATACCAAGGGACAAAAATGCCTATACGCAAACTCAGGCACCTGGGAAGATGAAAAATCGCGTGATAAGAATTCTGCTATCGATCAGGATGTTCACAACATGGATTTCATCACCATTGTTCCTGTAAAATCTGACAAGAAGAAACTTCAGCTGGCACGTTATCAGTACCACAAAGGTACCCACGTGATGAGAGACAGTCAGGAAATTGATTTATAATCCCGGTACAGTATTATTTCCTGACGCATTTGGTGAAACAGGCTGGCTCTTTTGAGGCGGCCTGTTTTGGTATTATTCGTGGTATAAGCATACTCAGACTGGATTCTTCGTGGTATAAGCATATTCAGACTGGATTACGTTGCCTGTAAATTTTAAAAAGCTAGCTAAAAACATAACTCGCTGCGCTCGGACAAGATGTTTTCTTAACGCTGCTTTTTAAAATTTACTTAACGGCAACTCCATCCTAGGTCTTCGTATTGCTTATACCACGCAATAAATTAACGCACTCCGGTATAGCTTGATATGTGAATACTCAAACTGCTCAATAAAACGGACGGGAGGGTGAGTAAAACTCTGGCCAACAATCCCATTATAATGCTCAAATCAGATATTAAGAAGTGCTTCAAATGATTGATAAATCCTCAACCGCGAAGCGTCTGAACCGGCGCCAGCCGTCTAAACCACAACGCGCAGCGTTGTGTCTGCACCACAAAGTGCTCCGCACTTTGTGTCTACACTATTCAGCCTTGTTCCACTTCTCCACTGCCTTCTGATCTCTGCCATAATCGGTTTCTTTCAGGAACGCTTCAATATCCTTTTGCATATTCAGGACGTTGTTTTCATGAATTTCTTTTATTGATCCTGATTTTTCCCTTTCTGACTTATCGTTCAGTTGGAAGGCAGCTTTTTCTGAATGATACTTTGCAATCTTAGCAAGTTGATGAAGCACCGTGAGATTATCCTCGGTTGCAAAGGATGAATTAACTTTAGAAATATCGTTATAGAAAACCGGTGCAACTTCAAAATCGCTGTGTCTGCCTGTCCATAAAGAAACATTTCCGGCTCTCACGAAGAGATTCACAAAATACTTAAGCGGAACATACGTACTATCCGTTTTCATAAAACTCCTCCACGTTATAGTATCACTGTCAGTGAGAAATGTCGTTATCCGCTCAGGTTGCTTCAATATTCTTTGCGTTATGGAGTCCATATCTGTTTTGTAAAATTCAGCTCTGCAACGATAACAGGCACTTCGCTGGTATGGAAGTACGGTTTCTCCAGGCTTGATTTCTTCTACTATATTAATTAGAGAAGCGCCTGCCTGGGCAGATTCCATACGCAATCTGTTCATTGCGACTTCCTCATTACAATCTGCTCTTTTCCAGTATGTCGCAGGCTCATCGATCATTATAGCGCCCCTGTATTCAACATTGAGTCCAAACAGGTCCTTCTTTTTCACGATAGTCTGTTCAGCAGAATAATCTACCAGACTGGGGTTATAGTCGGGAATGTATACACTATCGTATGTAGTAACCCGGGGTGAACAGGAATGAAACAGGATAATTACCGGGGTAAACAGTAGGTAGAGAATGATTGATGGGTAATGTTTTTTCATAGGTTGCTCTTTGAGTAATTATCATCTATTAACATATTCGGGTATATCGCAGGGCTGACACTCTAGTGCTTTGCAAATTGCTTCCAGCGTGCTAAAACGGATGGCTATCATGTCACTCTTGTCCCACAAGTCGCACTTGTCGCACTTGTCCCACTCGTCCCACTCAAAACACTCAAAACACTCATCCCACTTGTCCCACTACCTCACCACCACCTTCACCGATTTCTCATACTCCCCGGCTTGCATGGTGCAAATATAAGTGCCGTTGCGCAATCCCAGTTTAACTGCATCAATTTCTACTTCATAGCTGCCGGCTATGAGGGTGTTATCGGTGAGTATGGTAACAAGCCTGCCCGCCACGTCGCTGAGGGTTAGTTTTATATGCGATTTTTCTGCTATCGTAAAGGTTATGGTTGACTTTGGGTAGAACGGATTTGGTATGTTCTGGTGAAGTTTGTTTGCATACTTTACAGATACGACGGGAAAAGGCTCAATAAATTTCACATCTGTCCAGTTAAGGTTGAAGCCGCCCTTTTTTACAGCGAACCGGAGCACCTTGTCGCCTCCGTAAAGGCTGACAAATTTTGAAAGTGTGATCCAGTTTTGCCAGCCACCGGTGTTGGGGACGGTAACCGTGGTGAGCAAGGTATCGGCCACCGAAACGGTAAATTCACCGCCCTCTGTGGTCGCGGCAACGCGGAATTCCATAAGCCACTTGCCCGCTTCCGGCACCCTGATAAAATACTCCATCCAATCGCCGGCATCAATCCATCCAACATTCAAACCGCCGTACAAATCGGTGGTATTCTCGGTTTGCACGCCCATCATGGCATAGTAATCTTCCGCCTCCACGCGGCTGGGAAGTATCTGCAGCTTACTGTCTTTCAAACTATTATACGCAGTGAAGGCTTCAAACTGACTGAGCACACCACCGTCCGACGATGCAAATTCTGTTCCCCGGTAGCTTAGGAAAACCTTGTGATTTTTCGAAATAACCGGAGCTATCTTCAGGATAATTGTATTGACATCGTTTGCCTTTGCGGAAGCAGAGGCGACTTCGTATTCCGTATAGTCGAGCTTAACGCGGAAATCGGATGCACGGAGGGTAGCGGCGTTCATCGCTTTGCTGAAGGACAGCTCCACTGAGCCCGAATCAGCCGTTACTACTGCCGAATACGGAATGGGTGAAGAACCGGCAGCCGGATTCGCCAGACTGACAATTCCGTGTCCATAGGGGAAAAGCGGTTTGTAGCCGGCATCACCGATGTTCAGAGGAACGGAACTCATTTCTTCGGGCCATGAATTGGATAACAGTCCAGTTGGCTGAAAATCGCCGAAGAGCACATCGGCAACGCCATCTCCTTCCGATCCCGGAAGCCATGCTGCAATTACAGCATCGGTGTAAGGTAGGATGGGTGCCAGAATCATGGGGCGCCCGGATATGATGACGGCTATGACCGGTTTCCCGGATTCCTTGAGGTTTCGTACGGTCTCTATGTCATCGGCCGAAAGGCTCAGATCGTCGCGATCGCCCTGCCCTTCCGCGTAAGGCGTCTCTCCAATAACGGCCACTGCTATATCGTATGCTGCGGCTGTATTCCCGTTAAGGGAAGTGGTCACAACGGAAGTATTTACGGCATTGCGGATGGCCTGCAGTACGGTAGTTCCTTTGGTGATGTTGCCAGACGACCCCTGCCACGAAATAGTCCATCCGCCGCACTGGTTACCGATGTTGTCGGCATTTTTACCTGCTACGTGAATTCTGGCGCCGTCCTTTTTCAGCGGAAGCACATTGTCCTTCTTCATGAGCAGCACCATTGATTCCCGCACACACTGCCGGGCAACCTGGCGATGCGCGTCAGAACCTATCGTACCGGTATAAAGCGGGTCAGAGAAGGGATGTTCGAACAGTCCGGTGCGGAACTTTATACGCAGAATGCGGCGCACGGCATCGTCAATCCGCGTGACGGGGATCCGGTTTTCGGCAACAAGACTCTTAACGGTGGCAACGAATTCCTGATAATTGAACGGGAGCATGACCATGTCGATGCCGGCGTTAATGGAGGCGGCCACCTTTGCGGGATAGTCGCCGGGCAGCTGATCGATGCCGTAGTAATCAGAAACCACGAAGCCATCAAAGCCGAGCTCTGTTTTCAGCACATCGGTGAGCAGATATTTGTGGCCGTGCATTTTCTGCCCGTTCCATGAGCTGTACGAAGCCATCACCGAGCCAACCCCTGCATTCACAGCCTCTATGTAGGCCGGCAGATAAAGTTCCCTCAGCTTCACTTCGGTGATTTCCGTATTGCCCTGATCGTCTCCGTTAGTGGTTCCGCCGTCGCCAATATAGTGCTTAGCGCAGGCAAGTATGCTGTTCTTCCCCGAAAGGCTGTCGCCCTGATAACCTTTAATGGCCGCTATCCCCATAAGGGTAACCAGATCGGGGCTTTCGCCGAAGCCTTCGTAAGTGCGCCCCCAGCGTTCATCGCGGGTAACCGCAATACAGGGAGCAAACGTCCAGTTCAGCCCGGTACCCATGATCTCCAGAGCGGTGATGCGAGCGGCTTGCTGCACCAGCGCCGGATTGCGGGTACAACCCAGTCCGATATTATGCGGAAAGATCACGGCATCTTTCACATTGTTGTGCCCATGCACGGCATCTACACCATAGATCAGCGGGATACCCAGCCTGGTCGACATGGCCTGTTGCTGAAATGCGTCGTACATATTAGCCCATGCGGCCCCGGTATTGGGCGAAGGTGCAGAACCTCCCCCGCTTAATACGGACCCAATGAAGTAGTTCTTAACATCAGCGATATTGCCAAAAGCCAGCCTTTCGGCCTGAGCCATCTGGCCAACCTTTTCATCCAGAGTCATCCGCGAAAGCAGATCCTCCACCCGCACTTCCACGGGCTGCGTCGAATCACGGTACACCTGCCCCGGCAGATAGTTGGTAAAGTATAGTAAAACAGCAATGAGCAGCGCAAATTTTTTCATGTTGGGGTAGTTGGTTGGAGGGTGTAAATGTAGTCATTATCAGTATACTGCGCCGCTCAAACAAGATATTTTATCGTGGTATAAGCATACTCAGACTGGATTATTCGTGGCATAAGCATACTTCGACTGGGTTTCGTTGCAATTACATATACGTAAATAAGCAGCTAGAAAACATAACTCGCTGCGCTCAAACAGGATGTTTTCTT
>CAZXQT010000032.1:0-20793 GCA_964643225.1 uncultured Lentimicrobium sp.
AACAAAAAAACCACTTACAATTTCTCGTAAGTGGTTGATTTCGACTTGTTGACCTACCAGGGGTCGAACCTGGACTCTTCTGATCCAGAGTCAGACGTGTTGCCAATTACACCATAGGTCAGTAACAGGCTGCAAATTTAGTAAATAAGTTTTTGAACCTGCAAACTTTTTGTTACAAATTTTATCTAAAAATGCAATATATCTGCAGCCTGGTGTTCAAAATTACTGAATAATGATTTTTTTATGGTCAATCTGCCCGTTCCTGCCGATGATTTTTACCGTGTAAAGTCCTTTTTCCATCTGCGAAACGTCAATAACCTTTTTGTTGCCGCTTAAAATAAGCTGCCCCTTTGAGTTATACAGATCATAGCTCTGAAAATCAGTTCCTGTTTCAATGGTTATCTGAGTGCTTGCAGGATTCGGAAACAGCAGAGCCTGCATTTGTGGTGCACCGATGTTGCCCGCACTGATCGGATCAAGCGCAAGCGTATAACGTACAAGACCGAGATCGGTTGAACCGATATATACTTCTGCACTTTCTATTCCAAAACGGTAATCGCTTGCCGAAGCCGTAATGTATAACAAATCTTCTGTAGCTACTTCGTTCCAAGACTGACCACCGGTACTGCTGTGCAGAAGTTTAAACTCAGACATGTTTGATGTATTGACTGTTGCTATCATGTGGCCGTTTAACTTGTCGGAGTGCTCAACATTGTGAACCAGACCCTCATAGATCCTGGCCCATTTTTTACCACCATCCATAGAGGTAAAGATGCCTTTGTTCGATGCAAGTGTAAACTGATTATTATTCAACGGATTGGCTTTGAGATCAAGTATCAGATCGCTGAACTCAACCAGCTCTTCCAGTCCATCACTGCTTAAGTTCCATGTGGCCCCTGCATCTGTTGACTTGTAGATCCTGGTTCCGATAGCCATAAGTATATTGTCAGAGCTCTTATTTTCGAAAACAATGCCGGTTACGTAATCGGTGTAGGGCAATGTGATCATTTCTGAGATAATGTTGCCGGGATCTGAGAAGTCAATTCTGTGCACCTGAATATCTTCTCCAAAACTGGAAAACGATGCAAATGCAATTCCGTGATTGTTTGGATCGGTAGCAACAGCATCGAGAGAGTTACTGAACAGACTCAGAATGTCTGTTTTTGTAGCACCATGATCATCGCTCACCTGTAAAGCAGAGCCCATAAATGAAGAGCCAAATGAGTATATCCTGCCGGGGATATACTTTTCATTAAACACGGTAGTGAACGGGTTTATGCTCATGTAATCTATGGGCTTAACATCGTATGGGGTATCTACTCCTGTGGCCATATCACGGTGAATGGTTCCAAACTGCACACTGTAATAGAGATGTTCTTCCGGCGCAACGGTAAAGTTGACATTTCCGGTGGTCACAAAATACGGATTTTTAACTCTTGTCATGGTTGCACCCCCATCTGTAGAAAACTGAGGGAAGTAATCGGAATTAATAAATATTTCCTGTCCGTTATCCGGATTAAAGGAGGCTGAAAGTCCATAATAATACCCTTCGGTTTCTGTTACCTCATACACATAGTTTTGCCATGTTGCAAAGTTGTCGGTGGTAATAACCACTTCGTTCTCTTCGAGAACAATAATGTTATTAAGATCTGTTGGATTGTATAAGATTACGTTAATGTTGTCGAGGGTAACATCTGTCCACTCTATACCTAATCCGGTCCAGTTTACACCACCGTCCAGCGACCTGTACACGTCCTCAGAGTCTTCCAGAGAGCTTGCAATGCTTGATCCGATAAGAATATCGTTCGGGTTTTCAGGATGAAAAGTGATTGCATCAAAGGTGATTCCAGGTAGCTTTTCTGTCCAGGTATTTCCTGCATCTTCTGAGATGAATAAGCCCCCAATTACATCGGTGGGGCCATTTGCCCTGGCAATAAACAGTTTATCGGGGTTTGAAGGGTCAATAGCAACGTTGTTTACAAACACTTCATTATAGTCAACATTGTAATAAACCTCATCCCAGGTTGCACCCGCATCGGTTGTATAGTACACTTTGGCAAAGTTAGCCAGGCCAATCTGGTAGCCCTGCAGCAGAATTGCTATATCGGTATTATCTTCATAAACGTTATAGCCCGAGATCCACCATTTCTCAGCATCGGGAGGCATTGGCGGAACAAATTGTTTTTCTGTCTGCATGGTGTTAATATCGTAGATATACAGCGCATCGGCATTTGCCGTATAGTTTGTGTAGAAACTTAACCGGTTGTCGGGCAGGATACGCAGCTCTTTTAATGCGGTAGCTTTCTCAGGATGAGAATAGAATACATCCCACGTTACACCGTTATCGGTCGATTTTAGAATGTGGTTACCTAAAGTAAGCGCATAAAGGGTGTTTTCATTTAACGGATCGTAATTGATGTCGAATATTCTTCCATATTCTTCGGTGCCAACTATTTCCGTCTGGCTCATTAATTGCTGATTAACAGCAATCAATAGAATTAAAGTTAAGGTAAAGAGTGTTCTCATAGTTTAGTGCTTTTAAGTTTCGCATAGCAATGTTCTGAATTAAAAACACAATAACCATAGAAATGTAACGGAATAAGCGCGACTAAGTCAGGAAAAAGTGTGACATAGATTTATTTCAGAGCCCTGAAATATACTCATAAAGGTCTGAGTTCTCTGATAATCCAAGCTTTCTGGATATTCTCTCTCTTCTTTTGCGACATGCTTCGGGAGTTATATTGAGCATAAGCGCAATTTCTTTTGTGCTCAGATTTATGTATACATACGAGATGAACCTGATATCGTTTGAATTTAAGTCAGGATGCTTTTCCCGCAAATTCTGAAGGAACTTGTGATTTACTTCCTCAAAGTGCGTAAGAAAAGTTTCCCATTCATTATCGTGAAGCGCTTTAGCTGCGAGTTTCCTGTTTTTATTCTCCAGCTCATTTTTTAGTTTCTCCTGCTCGAGCAAAGCAAGTGCTTTTCTTTGTCTGTTTTTGATCGTGCTGATTCTTAAAGCCCAGGTAATGAGTACAATAACCACTAAAGCAAAGGCAAGAATGATTAGAAAGCTTCTGCGCTGGGCAACCAGCTTTTCGTTGTTTTGAATGAGTTTGTTTCTGTAATCGGCAATCTCAAACTTTACCCGGTTGTTTTCAAACTGGCGTCCGTTCTTAATGTTGTTCAGCTCTTTGATAGCTTTTATCAGACTGTCCTTCAATGCTAATGCCTGATTATATTTACCGGCCTTTGTATATAATTCTGTCAGTGCTTCGTATGCCAGTATACTGGTTTCGGGACTGTTTGATGAGTCGAGGGCCTTTGCGGCGAAGTTTAATGCACCCGTAAGGTCATTTTCTGCTTCACTTATCCGCGAAAGCAGCAGATAAAGTGAAATTATGTTTTCGTTCGATTCCTTATCGCTGATGGAAGACAGAATGCGAAGAGCAGACTTTTTTGCTTCCTGAACTTCTCCCCTGTAAAGGAGATTATCAGATAAAGCCAGATCGACGTTTATGCGCAATGCATCCTTTTCGCCGATAAGCGACCCGGCTTCATTCAGGTATAACAACGCTTTGCTGTAGTTCTTCTTTTCATTATTTACCATGCCCAGATTAACGGCATAGATACCCTGACGCAGAAGTACTTTCTTTCTTTTGGCAACATTGTAAGCTATCAACAGGTACTCTTCTGCTTTATCAAATTGTTTTTCTTTAAGATAAAGGAGAGCAATGTTGTTGAGCACGGTCATTTCCGACTCTTCATCAAGGTTTTTCAGGGCTATGGTATAAGCCGCAAGATAGTTGTTGAGGGCTTCACCATAATCGAGCATGGTGTAATAGTTTGCACCAATGTTGTTAAGAGCAAGAAAAGTTTGCTTGTGCCAGTTGTTTTTTTCGGCAACAGACTTAGCCTCTGTTAAAATTTCGAGCGATTTAACATGATCTTTGCGGTTCATGGCCTTTACACCCTCAATGATCATCTGGTCGCACTCCTTAATAGTAACTGCATGCAAACCCGCATGCATACTTAACAGGAGGAGGAAGATTATACTTTTCTTCATTATGACAAGAGCAATGCAAAGCCAAAAGCTTTAGCCGTTGGCTTTTGCCCATGAATCTTTTAAAGTCACTGTACGGTTGAATACCAGAGCACCTTTTTTACTGTCGCTGTCGGTGCAGAAATATCCTAAACGTTCAAACTGGAACTTATCGAGCGGTTGTGTATCAGCTACTGAAGGCTCAACGTAACCCTTAACTACCTTTAGGGAGTCGGGGTTAAGATTGGTTTTATAATCTACGCCTTCTTGCACATCTTCCGGATCTTCGGCTTTAAACAGCCTGTCGTAGAGTCGCACTTCCGCTTCGAGGGCATGCTGTGCCGACACCCAGTGCAAGGTTCCTTTTACTTTTCTGTTACTTCCGGGCCTGCCGCTCAGGGTATCAGCATCGTAGGTGCAGTGAATTTCGGTTACTTCGCCGGTGGCCGGGTCTGTAATATAGTTTTCACACTTTATGATGTAGGCATACTTTAAGCGTACTTCGCGTCCCGGTGCCAGTCTGAAATATTTATTTGGCGGATCGATCATGAAGTCGTCGCGCTCAATATACAGTTCGCGGGTGAAAGGTACTTCACGTGTGCCTGCTTCCGGATCTTCGGGATTATTAATGGCAGGCATTATTTCAGTTTGCCCTTCCGGGTAGTTGGTAATAATCAGTTTAACCGGGTTGAGAACGCCCATCACTCTGTTTGCACGCTTGTTAAGATCTTCGCGAATGCAGAACTCGAGCAAACTTACATCAATTACATTGTCGCGTTTAGCAACACCAATAATATCAGAGAAATTACGAATTGATTCAGGTGTATACCCTCTACGTCTTAAACCGGAAATGGTTGGCATGCGGGGATCGTCCCAGCTTTTAACGTAATTGTTTTTTACCAGCTCCAGGAGTTTGCGTTTACTCATAACGGTATAGGTCATATTGAGCCGGGCAAACTCTATTTGCTGGGGCGCAAATATTTCAAGTTCTTTAACAAACCAGTCGTACAGTGGTCTGTGCACTTCAAATTCGAGGGTACAGATGCTATGGGTTATCTGCTCGATCGAATCGCACTGACCGTGTGCAAAGTCGTACATGGGATAAATACACCACTTATCGCCGGTGCGGTGATGATGACCAAAAATAATGCGGTACATAATCGGGTCGCGCATGTGCATGTTGGGCGATGCCATGTCGATCTTAGCCCGGAGAGTTCTTGCGCCTTCGGCAAACTCACCTGCGCGCATTCTACGGAAAAGATCCAGATTTTCTTCCACCGAACGGTTCCGGTACGGACTTTCAGTGCCCGGGCGTGTAGGGGTGCCTTTTTGTGCAGCTATTTCATCAGCCGAAAGGTCGCACACATAAGCCTTTCCCTTCTTAATCAGGTCTTCGGCAAACAGGTAAATCTGTTCGAAGTAATCGGAGGCATAATATTCGCGGCCTTCCCAGTCAAAACCCAGCCAGTGAACGTCTTCGCGAATAGAATCAACATATTCCACATCTTCCTTAACGGGATTAGTATCGTCGAAGCGGAGGTTGCATTTACCGTTATACCTGGCAGCTGTTCCGAAGTTGAGACAAATAGACTTGGCATGGCCAATGTGCAGGTATCCGTTGGGTTCGGGAGGGAAACGGGTATGCACACGTGCACCGTGCTTTCCATTGCGGATATCTTCTTCAACTAAGGCATGAATAAAGTTGGTTGGTGATTTTACTTCATTATCGGGTTTGTTGTCGCTCATATTTTCAGGGTCTGACTGTTAAAAAACTGAAGAATGCAAAATTAAGGTTATTACGGTCATGCACAGCAGGCCATTAAATTTTTCTGTATAGTAGAGAATAAACTAAATCATTACTTATATTTGTTTAATACAATTTCGTTATTAACCTAAAAAAGGAGGCTATCATGGCATTACCATCTGAATTGTTCTCGGCAACTAATATTGCCGGCGTTGCTGTTTCTTCGGCTGCAGTTGCAGTTGCAACTAACACAGTTTGTAATATTTTTGAGAAATGGAATAAAAAGTACGCTGCAATTATTTTTTCACTTCTCATAGCCTACATTGTTGTGTCTGTCAATCAAAGTGTAAACTGGTATGATTGGGTATTAGCATTTTTTAATGCCTGCATCTTATATTGTAGCGCTTTAGGTATGAATCAGTCAATAGTTTCCTATTCAGGACAGAGATCACGAAGTCAGCAAAATGATGGACTGGATAATCAACCTGAAATCAGATCCTATACCGAAACATTACCAATTATTAAGACTAAGACTTTTTTCAGAACCTGGCTATAAAGAGCCGTTAGGTTTCTTCTTCAATAATCTCACATAATTGATTGCAATATTTCCCGAAATATTTCCAGGAATAAGTAATACTCCAAAATATTTTAAAATGCTTGGGAATCATTATTAGCTAAATCTAAGACCTTAAAAAAAACTTTTTAATTTAAACAATTGATATACAATTTAGTACATCATAATTAGTCACAATCAATCAAGAAATTCGTGGTTTGATTATGAAATATAAATAATTTTTTATCAAAACTTGCGTTAGGTTAAAGAAAAATTTATGTAAATTTCGGGCAACTTAGATTAATAAGCAACCAATATAAAACTATTGTCATGGCATCATTTGAAATCAAAGGAAGAATTCTTGATTCCCTTTCTGAAACCGGCATAAGCAATTGCAGAATTGAACTCTGGGTGCAAAGTGCCTCTGAAACCTTTAATCTTGGATTGACTGCGACTTCTGTTGCAGATGGTACTTACAGCCTGACCGGAACTGTAACCAATGTTCCAATACGTTTTACTCATTTTTTTTTGAAAATTGTACAAGACACTCAAACAATCAAGCAAACTGACCCAATTGCGATTGAATTAGCTAAAGATAAGATTTATGAACTTGATGTTTATATTGATACTGTCAGTGTAAATGGAAATATGAGGGTTTTTGGCAGAGTAACAGATGCATTTGGAAATAATATTCCAAATACTACCGTCAAAATCTATGATAAAAATTTTTCCATCGCGGCTCCCCCAGAGTTAGGGAGCTGTGTAACAGACAACAATGGTTATTATATCATTGGTTATTCTTACACCAATAGTGTAAAAAGCAAGCCTGACATAATAGTCAAGGTTTATGATGAAAAGGATGTTCTCATTGCTACATCACCGCTCTTTCTCTCGGCTGATCAAAATCTTGAAGTTAATATAACACCTGCTCTTGAATATAAAGGGACGCCGGAATTTTCATTGGTTTTTTCAAAGATATTTATTGATGCTGAGTTATTTTCCAGCATTCTTAATCCCGCTCTTTCTATCTCATCAAGAATAAATAAAATTAATTCACTCACAGGCCAGGATATTGCATATATTGCCAATAAAGTTAAGGTGAAGTACCCTGTAATAAGCGAAGTTCTTGACATTGTATATATACTCTGCAAAATAAATTACTATTCAGAAGATAATATCCACCTGCTGTATGCTCTGGATGCCAGCGAGGACTATGAGTTTCAGATGTTACTCTCTAAAAAGAATTCAGATCTTATTGCAAAAATAAAGCAAGCTGTAGATTCTAATATAGTCAAATACTTCTCTTCATCGGCTATCAATACTTTTGTTGCGACACTTAAAACTAAGTTAGTCGATTATCTGGCCGGCGGTACCGGAACATCACTATCACAAATGTTTGACACAATTGAGCTTTCCGACTTAAATGCGAAAAAAGCCATTCTGGAGACCTTCCTGCTCCAGGCCGAAAGCCCGGACCCAAGTAAATTTGATTACATAGCACAATTGCGAACAAGAATTGGGAATCCTGCAACATTAACAGCAGCTGTTGTAGATAGTGTTGAGAGTTTTCTTGTTATATTAAAATTTGCAGGAAGCATTGCAATTGTTGATAAGTTGTTTAAAGGTGGTTACGCATCTGTTAACTCCTTCATGTCAATTGACTGGGATAACCTGATTGAATTACTTGATACAAATACGGAATATTTCCCTTCACAATACAGATCCTCTATTGAATATGCAACCGCAATATTTAATAACATGGATTTTGAATTCCCTGAAAAGTTCTTTATTAAAAGAGCATTAACAGAAACTGCATTTCCTAATACAACTACAAAGCAGTTCTTTATTTTGAATCCGGAATTTCCCCTATTCAGTGATTACATTGAAGTGTTATTTGAGGAGCCAGGTATTATCCTCACGGGATTCAGTCCTGAAAATATTGCGCAGATAAAGTTGGATATCCAGAAATTGCAGAGCCTTTCGAGTATTTCACCATCGACTGACAGATACAATACTGTTAAGGCATTATGGACTATGGGAATTACAGATGTCCTTTCCATTGACCAATATTCAAAAGGAGAATTCCTTGCGGATTTTTTTAATGCCTATGTTCCTTATACGGGTATCAAAGATCAGGAAACTTTAAGTGCCGAGTATGCTTATAATGCAGCGATAACTATGTTATTTAGCACTATTAATACTTTCGCAGCTTATTCAAATGAGGTAAACAGTCTGAATCCGAAGATGATCAATATTTACCCGGAACTCACCACGCAACAAAGTCAGAGCAGTTTGCCAAATTTCTCTCAATTATTTGGAGGTAGCAATTTCTGCCGTTGCAAAACCGGAAGATCTATCCTTAGTCCGGCGGCATACTTTGCCGACCTGCTTAATTTCAAAGTAACGGATACAGGAATGGATTCAAGAGTCCACGAACTGCTGACCAGAAGATCGGACCTAAAACAATTATTGCTAAATGAAAAAAACACCTTTACCCAACTGCCATATATTGATATAGTAAATGAAGTGTTAGGGAACGCTATTTCCTCAAACAGTACGGTTTATAATACAACACTTGATGAACAAACTATTTCAGCAATACCCGAGCATCTTGACTCATTGAGTAATGCCATAGATGAAGTCAACGAGATTACCAACAAAGCGTGGAAGTTACCTTTTCACTTCTGGCTTGCTGAATATCGTGCATGGTGTAAACAACTAACTGTTCCCAGGTATCGGTTAATGGAGCTGTTTCCATATGGTTCCACGCTAACAAACCACACACTTGCTGCAAAAAGTAAGGAATTTTTAGGACTATCAACCCAACAGGCAGATAAGATCCTTTATAATGATCAGGATACGCTTCAAAGTATGAATTATTATGCGGGTACCACTGATTATTTAAAAATGATAGGAAATTTTCTTAAGGCATCGGGAATGACGCTTGAAGAGCTGAATCAAATGCTTACCTCGCATTATGTTAATCCGGATATTAATTCTAGTGCTGCAATTAAAAGAATAGCTGTTAGTTTAAGAATCGACCCGAGTACAAACATCCAGGATTGTGACTTGACACAAGCTGAATTTAAATATATTCAAAACGGTGTAATTTTGGATATGACCATTCCGGAACTTGAAGGTTTCCTTAAAAGGATTTACCGGTTTGCCCATCTCAATCAATGTTTAAAATTAACTGTACCCGAGCTCGACCTACTCATAAATCATGAAGGTTATATGGAGGGCCAATGGGATGATAATCTGCTGATAGCCCTTGCTGAAAAGATCGGCTTAAAGAATGACCTTTCTTTTTCAGTGGAAGATATCATTCTGCTCTATGGTGAGTTCGGGGCTTTAAATTATGAGAATTATACAAACCTGTATGATTCATTATTTACCAATGGTGCATTAAAAACTCTGCCCGACAACCTGGATACT
Organism: uncultured Lentimicrobium sp.; assembly: GCA_964643225.1. Lineage (GTDB taxonomy): Bacteria > Bacteroidota > Bacteroidia > Bacteroidales > Lentimicrobiaceae > Lentimicrobium. Next base: position 9,775 of record CAZXQT010000032.1, read on the forward strand.
CTTGCACTAAATGATGAAAAAGCGAAAAATTTAATTTGCGGCGCATTGCAAATCCATGAAACGGACTACTACTACTTACTTAAAGAGTTACATTTATTCTCAAATAATGCTTATCAATTCGCCACTAGATCAAATCTGGCTCAAATATACAGGACGAACAGATTCTGCAGGTTGTTAAAAATCAGCTTTAAAGATTATTTTAAACTTATTCTGGTCAATAACGATGTTTCACCGGTTAAAAATTCGGAACATATACCTACTGCGAAACAAACAAAGGATTTTATTGAATTATACACTAATCTTACAAAACGCGGTATAACCGTAGATGAGATCTACATGTTATTAAGCGCTACGCTAATCCGGAAAGTCAAGTCAGTACATTCTATCACTTCACCGGTTAACTTCTGCACAAATATAGGCAATAAGCTATTCGAGCAAAAGCAAAAGCTCGAAGCTGAGTTTGGCGTAACACAGGATTTTGAACTATACCAAGTCTCTTATGTGGAGATCATTAAAGGTTTCCTTAATTCAATTAAATTCAATGAGGCTGATATAATAGAGGTAATTGAAATTCTTGATACAACCTTTACCAATCAAGAATTGAAAGAAGCTGCACAAGCTTTTATTATCTCCCATTTCTCTTCATTCTGCAACCAGTATAAAGCTGCCGAAAATTTGACTACCGGTACAATTGAGACAAGGTACAGATATCTGCTGAACGAGATTATCCACTTTAAACTAAGGCACATTGTCTTCAATGAATTTGCGCTGGAGTTTGGCATCTCGGATGCTCAGGTTAACAAAATGATGACTTGCTGGATAGAAACCTCCTCAGGCATATATGACCTAAAAGCAATTGAATTTTTTATAAACAACGACCAGATTGAAGAATTCAACCCTGAAAGTCAGGCAATCAAGGACTTTGAATTGCGGAAAGAACAGCTGGATAAATTTACCAAAGCAGCATGGTTCATCATAAAATACAACATGAGCGAAATTGCCTGTGATTTTATATACAACTCATTTAAAAATGAGGCCGACCATAAAATACTCAATATCTTCGACCTGCCCTATTTTGATTCAGAAGAGTCTGAAATTGTACCTTTAAATGAAGAAATTTCTACAAGAAGTACTTTTGTTTTCGAACAGGTTATCCTACTGAGATGGAATAACCTTGATACAGCCTTCAGGCTAGATAATTCATTTTCTGTCACACCACGAACAATCTTTAACATATGGAATACATGTACAGTCGAAGGGTTCAATCAACTGAACCTGTTAGATGAACTTTCCCGCACAACCGGCTGGAATATTAACCATATTACGTTTCTAATGAATACGATAGAGGTGAACCTGCGGTTTTGTACTATAACATGGATTAAACAATTGGCTGAAAGGTTATTTGCTTCTTCAATTACAGGACTGATTCCACAGGCAATTGTAGATATTAACCTCCCCGATACGGGCATCACTAATCTACAGGTACAGATCTTAAGGGGAGCTGTAAAGAGTAAATTCACATTAAGCCAATGGATTAAGGTAGCAAAGGGTATTATGGACCCGCTCAGAAGAGAACTACGGGATGCTTTCGTAAGTTATATTTTGACAAATGGTTTAGCATCAGAGACTTTTGATTCGGTTAATGCAATTTATGACTACTTCCTTATAGATCCGCTTATGGAACCCTGCTCCAGGACCAGCAGGATTGTCCAGGCTACACTGTCAATTCAGCTATTTATTCAAAGAATACTATTAAACCTCGAAAAAAACGTCCTCGAAGAACCTATTGAAATTAGTGAAGAAGCAAAAGAAAAATGGTTATGGCACAAAAACTTCCGGATTTGGGAAGCTTGCCGTAAAATCTTCCTATATCCCGAAAACTGGCTTGAACCTGACTGGCGTAAAAATAAGAGCGAATTCTTCACGGAATTGAATGACTACCTCATTGAGAATGATATAAATACAGAAACCGCCGAAAAAGCATTTGTAGATTATTTAGATAAAATAGAAGAAGTATCTGACCTGGAAGTAGTTTCATTATTTCACACCTATTTTGATTATTTGACAATTGACACTGTTTATTACCTTGCCAGAACTAAATCACTTCCATACAAGTATTATATGAGAACATATAATACTAAAATGGGATGTTTTTCTTATTGGGAGAAGGTTTCTATGGATATTGACAGTAATTGTGTTTCCATTGTTTTTCATGAAGGTAGATATATTATACTCTGGACTAAATTACTCAAAGATGAAAACAAATCAATTTTCCAAATACACTTTCATTTTGCTATCAAAGAAAGAAATAAATGGACTAAAAAAGCATATATTCTGAATGAGTCTGCAGAATTTTCAATAATGTCATTCATGAAATTTAATAATAGTAATAATATTCAACTATTGGGAAGTAATCCTGGCTACTATCATAAATTTACAATTTTTGAAGTAACCTCTAATTTCGAAGTCAAAAAGTATTATACTGGCGATTCATACCCAGATAAGTTACAAAATGAAGTACAATATAAAAATGGTAAGTTCTTTTTACAGCAAAACTATTTATCATTGTATAGCGTCTTTGGAACTTTCAAGTTACTTAAAAATTTAGATAAAGAATTTTCTAATACGGTTTGTTACAGCACCTTACATAAATATAAAGATATTGATCCGTATAGTGAAGGTTACTGTAAATTGATGCCAATTGTGTTTGGCAATAAATTTTCCGAATGGTATGCAATTCCTGAAGTTAAAATTTCAAAAAATAGAATTGCTAATCTCAAGATTGAATTTTTGTTAACGGATACCCAAAAATCACTCATTCATGAGAATCAGATATTCCAATTATCAAAAGAAAAATTTTATAATAGCACTGAAAGTAATGGCATAATCTCAAATGAAACTATTGATTGGCAAATAAAAAATTATAATAATTTAGATGAAGGAAATATTGAAAAAATTGTATATAAATTCTATCCTCTAAAACATTTCTTTAGCTCAAATCTAAAGAAAACAATCAGAAGTGGCGAAATTTTCAAGTTGTTTGATTATCAAAACATAACAGGCAATAGCATAAAAGATTATTTGAATTTTTCAGACGATGGACAACCGTTAACGCAATGTAATTTAGCTATTGATTTTAATGAACAATATCCCTTTGGTGATTATAATTGGGAGTTGTTTTATCACATTCCGATTATGATTGCTACCAAACTTTCAACCAACCAACAATTTGAGGAAGCCCAGAAATGGTTCCATTGTGTATTTGATCCAACCAACTCTACAACTATTTGGAAATTTTTACCTTTTCAGAAATTTTCAGACGATACTTCTGATATAAGGGAGTTCCTTCATAATCCCTATTTTGCTAGTAATTTCATTGAGATTTGGGAAAATGATCCGCTGGATGCTCATGCCATAGTAAGAAATAGAACCATGGCTTATATGAGGTACACTGTGATGAAATACCTGGATAATCTGATTGCATGGGGAGATTATTTGTTTGCACAGGATAACCTTGAAGCGCTTAATGAAGCCACTCAAATCTACATACTCGCTTCTGAGATATTAGGGTCAAAGCCTGAACTAGTAGATGTTACACTCCCTAATGAAAGATCATTCGAGGATATATCTCCTCTTGACTCATTAGGCAATTCACTGTTTACGCTCAACAGTTGCATAACTGGCACTGGCGGACTGGAGGACATGACTGCTCCAAAATATGGGGCTAAAACCAGACGCATTAAACCACCGATACTAACAGCCTTCAAATCTTTATATTTCGGAATACCATACAACGAAAAACTAATAGGCTATTGGGATTTAGTGACCGACAGACTTTTCAAGCTGAGAAATTGCATGAATCTGAAAGGTATTGTAAGGGATCTTCCGTTGTTTTCACCTCCAATTGACCCTGCTTTACTTGTCCAGGCTGGCGCAGCTGGATTGAACCTGAGCCAGATCGTTGCTGGATTGAATGTTTCAGTTGGCGCATACAGATACCGCACATGCTTACAGAGAGCCAAAGAACTAACTAATGAGGTAATTGCACTGGGTTCCTCGCTTTTAACTGCTTTGGAAAAGCGTGACAGTGAGTACCTTTCTCTCCTGAAAGCAACCCATGAAACTACGATCCAAAAAGCAATCAGGGGAATAAAAGAGAAAACAATCGAAGAACTGCAGCATTCAATAGAATCCCTTGAATTTAATATTAGCAATGCTGAGGCCAGGTTCAAGTTCAATAAGGAACGGAATCCACTAATTACAAATGAAAAACTTCATCTTAGTGAATTACAGCAAGCAAATCAATATCAATTAATAGCACAGGGCATAATGCCTTTGGTTTCAATCCTTGGTGCAATACCACAAATTGCAGTAGGCATTGGAGCAAATGTTGAATTCGGAGGCACTCAAATGAAAGTGGCGCCACAGACTACCGCCGAAATACTTAATTTAATTGCTTCAATACACCAATATCAGGCACAGGTTGCTGCAATAAAAGCAGGCTACGACAGAAGGCAGGAGGAATGGATTTTCCAGGCAGACCAGGCGGAGACGGAGATAAAATCATTGCAAAAACAACTTCTGGCATCGAAGGTACGATTGGCCATTGTTGAAAATGAACTTAGCAACCATGATCTTCAGATTGAGCAGTCGGAAGAGTATTATGAAGTTCTTAAAGAAAAATTTACAAATAAGGAGCTGTACGACTGGATGGTGAGTGACCTTTCTTCGATCTATTTCCAATCATACAGGCTGGCCAATGAATATGCTAAGCAGTCTGAACAAGCTTATAGGTTTGAAATCAATGCACCGGTGGATGATACTTTTATATCATACGGACACTGGGATAACCTCAAGAAAGGATTAATGGCAGGAGAAAGGCTGAGGGCAGAGCTGAATATGCTTGATAAAGCTTATACCGATGCCAATACCCGTAAACTGGAGATTACCAAATCCTTCTCACTGGCACTATTTGACCCTGAAGCTCTTAAAGAACTCAGAATAGCCGGCAGTTGTGAATTTAGCATACCTGAGTATACTTATGACCTCGATTATCCCGGACACTATCTGCGCAGAATTAAATCGGCAGCACTCTCTATTCCGGCAGTCACTGCGCCCAATTCATCAGTAGCCTGCAAGTTAACACTTCTGGAGAATTCATACAGACATAATACAGAATTATTAAATGGTAGTTATCCTGAAGCTGAATCAGATTTACGTTTTGTATATAACCCTGTAAACATTCAAAGCATCGTTACCAGTTCGGCACAAAATGACAGGGGAATCTTTGAGTTTAACTTCAATGACGAAAGGTACCTGCCCTTTGAAGGTGCCGGCGCTATCAGCAGATGGAGAATTGAACTGCCTGCCGAATTCAGGCAATTTGATTACAATACGATATCGGATGTAATACTGAGTTTAAACTATACAGCCGAAGATAGCGGTGAAACGCTGAAAACTCCGGCCATTGCGGCCATTAAGGGTTATCTGGCGCAAACGGATTCGTTTAAAACTTCATTTAATTGGAAGGCAGTTTGTCCCGACAGCCTGTATCAGTTGAACTCCAACCAGTCAGCAAATTTCAGGATCACTAAAAATCAATTCCCTGCATTTATTATTGACTTTCTGGATCGGGGAAATCCTCAGGTAAGCCTTACAATACTGGGAATGGATATTGTCGTACCGGGAAATTATAATGGTCAAACAGTATATTTAAAAACGCTTCAGGAAACTGAAATTGACAGAGGCACATTCAGTGTGGCAAACGGTTTCTCAGGTGCAGCTTTAGAAACTCAAATTGCGTTTGACCCGAATGGTATGGATTTCAAACTTGAATTTGGATCTCACGTAGATGATATCCTGATGATTCTTTCAATAAAGATTGACTAGCAATCTGAATAATTAGTATTCATTCTCAATTCAACTGATAAGGTAAAAAGGTCTAATTATGTTCGAGCTATTTGAAATTCCGGAATTTATTGAATGGATTGATAACAAAGTTGTCAAACGGTCAATCACAATCATTCAGAACCATCACACCTATTCGCCATCCTACAAGCATTTTAAGGGTTCAAACCACCAGGCCCTGCTGAAGGGTATGGAAGCGTACCATATTAATAATAACGGATGGAGTGCAATTGCTCAAAACTTCACAACTTTTCCTGACGGAAAAATTGCGGTTTGCAGGGATATTGAAAAAATACCGGCAGGTATCAAAGGCGCTAACAAGAATGGAATTTGCATAGAGCATATCGGCAACTTTGATACCGGAAACGATGAGATGACCGCTCAACAAAAGGAGACCTTCATTGCCATTAATGCAATTTTATGCAGGAAATTCAATCTAGAAATTTCAACCGGGAATATCGTTTATCACCACTGGTATGACTTAATAACCGGTAAGAGGATGAACGGAGAGGGTGTTACGAAATCCTGTCCCGGCACTGCGTTCTTCGGCGGCAACAAAGTGTCCGATGCGGAGGCCTCCTTTACTCCATTGGTTAAGGAGAAATATGACTCACTTTTTAACCGTCAGAATGTAAAAATTAATAAGGGTTATTCTTTGCATATCGGGCTCAATTATGTTGACCCGTCGCATTACAGTGGCTGGAAGGGTGAACTGGATGCTTGTGTCAATGATGCACAGGCGTTTGCTTTAATTGCACATTCAATGAATTATGATTCAGTTGAATTAGTGCTGAACCAGGATGCCACAAGGGAAATCATTATTGACAGAATCAAGGCGGCTTCAAAAACCCTGGAAACAGGAGACACCTTTCTTATCACATATGCCGGGCACGGTGGCCAGATACCGGACCTAGATGGCGATGAGGATGATGCCAAAGATGAAACATGGTGTTTGTTCAACGGCCAGTTGATTGACGATGAACTTCATCAGTTATGGACGTTATTCAGGGAAGGTGTCAGGATTTGGATCATAACCGATAGTTGTCACAGTGGTACACTGATACGAGGCAATATGGCAATGGTGGATACCATGATAATGGTTCAAAGGTCAATGCCCCGCAAGGTGGCAGTGAGCACCTATAACACCAATATTACTTTTTATGATTCACTGATTGAGAACTTGCGGAGATCCACGGTTACAACTGAAATAAAAGCAACTGTAAGATTATTTGCAGCCTGCATGGATAATCAGTTTGCTTCCGATGGTGAATCAAACGGTCTCTTCACCGGAACAATACTCAAAGTTTGGGATAAGGGCAATTTTGCCGGTAACTACCGAAAGTTTTATAAAGCTATTATGGAATGCATGCCTGTGGAACAATCACCCCAACACAGGATTTCAGGCCCTGTTGATAAATGCTGGGATGAGATGAAACCTTTCAGTCTGATTTAACCTGGTTAAAGAAAAGCGTTATGTTGTACGATATCCACTGTCATTTATTTAATAAGGATTTTCTGGTGAAGGAATTACTATACCGGTTATTGATGGAGATAAAAAACTTATTTTCATCTGATGGTGAAAAACAGAGAGGACTTATTTCAAATATCCTGAATACCAAACTTAAAACACTTAAAAGAATAACCGGGTTTTTAAAAACAGGAATCAGGCAAGACAGCATATCGATTTATAATGAGCTGTGTTCTCTTTATGATGAGGATTTTATAGCAACGCCACTGATGTTTGACCTTACTTGGTGTTTTACATCTTCAGCTGACAGATCACACTTTGAAAGTAATCAGGTAATTGATCTGATAACAGTTGAATTGTCAAAATTATCGGCCACAGAATTTAGAGAAGGCTCGCTGTCTGCAGGCATGGAAATAAATAAAATTGAAAAGGAAGTAAATCAAATAAAGAGATACCTTATCAAATGGCAGGAAGAAAAAAAACATGTAAGATCAGAAAGATCCTTATTGGATTCTCTCATAATACCCGGGGCTGAAGATGGCTTCAATGAGCAGATCCGGCAGCTTGCTGATTTAAAATATTCCGGAAGCAATGTAATTAAAATCTATCCTTTTTTGGCTGTTGACCCAAGACGCGAAGGTATTCTTGATTATGCTAAAGCTAATACAGGTTCTGATAAATTATTTGCAGGAATAAAATTATATACACCTAATGGCTATTCCCCCACCGACCCGCTTTTATTTGGCACGGATACAAACAATGACTGTTTATACTCTTTTTGTGAAAAAAATGATATTCCTGTTACTGTCCATAATTCCTTTGGCGGCTTTGCAACTCTTGCCGGGAAAGTTAAGGTTACAGGCCATGTATACCTTGATAACAGTGCTGTTTATCTGGATAATGCTTATCTTGAATTTAAGAATCAAATTACTAAAGGGAACAGTGCTGTTGAGGAGCGGGCCGACAAATTGAACAATCCCTCATTATGGGAAATCGTAGCAACTAAATATCCAGGGCTTCATCTGAACCTGGCTCATTTTGGCGGAGGCAATGAGTTGCTGAAAGCAATGAATAATCCATCGGACCGCCAATTGTGGTCAAATAAAATTATCAGTTTAATTACAAATCCTGGATTAAATGTATATACAGATACTTCGTGCATGGGAACGGATGATCTGGATGCACTCAGAAAACTAAGGAAGCATAGTGAATATGAGAAAATTAAATCAAAGCTTTTATTCGGATCAGATTTTTACCTGTGTAAATTGTTTGATGACAATCTTGGCAGGACGTTAAAGAAGTTTAAAGGTGTTTTTGATAGCGATTTCCAGACTATAGCTCAATACAATCCCTCCATTTTCATGGGAAATATCATTATAAATCCGACTGAAGTATTTAATGAGCACAGAATTACTACTATTTAACGCGAATAAGCATGCCACAACCATCAACTCCTGACAAATACAGCTCTCAATTCTATCCTCAAGCAGATAAAGAAGCCCCGGTGAATGAATCACAGGTACAGGGTTCCGGTAATAGTAATGAAACCGGATCTTCAAATGCATTTCCGGTGGTTCAGATGCCTAAAGGAGGCGGTGCAATAAAAGGTATCGGGGAAAAGTTCCAGGCAAATCCGGTAACGGGTACGGGAAGCACAAGCATTCCTCTGCCACTGACACCGGGGAGAGGCGGTTTTACACCTTCATTGAACCTGGGTTACGATTCAGGAGCAGGAAACGGGGCTTTCGGACTTGGATGGGGTATTGGCTTACCATCCATAACAAGAAAGACAGATAAGGGATTGCCTGAATATGAGGATGATTTTGAATCGGACACTTACATACTGGCCGGTGCAGAAGATCTGGTAAGAAAGTGTGACAGCAACGGCAACCTGCTTATGCCTGTTGCAAAGAGCATAGGCAGTAATGAATTTAATATTTACCAGTATATACCGCGCACTGAAGGGTTGTTTGCCAAAATTGAACGCTGGAAGAACATTGAAACAGGAATCAGCCATTGGAAAGTCACTACAAAGGACAATATATCAACCGTTTACGGATACAATGCAGCAGCACGTATCTCCAATGCTGAATCACCCCAACAGGTTTTTCAATGGATGATCGAGCGAAGCGCTGACAATAAAGGCAATTTAACAGAGTATCATTATAAGAGGGAAAACAACCAGAATATTACTCCGTCAATGTTTGAGGACCACCGCCTTGAAAGCGGTTCAGCCTTTACCAATTTATACCTTAAGAAAGTTTGTTACGGTAACGGAACCATGAGCAATGACCTGTATACGGTATATGCAGGAACATGGCATTATGCACTGGTACTTGACTATGGCGAGCATACAGGAGATGTACCGGTTTTCAATGAAAATGGTACATGGCTTTGCAGGGATGATGCCTTCAGCACTTACAGGGCAGGCTTTGAGATAAGGACCTACAGGTTATGCAACAGGATAATCATGTTTCATCACTTTACGCAGACCGGAACCAATCCGGTTGCCGTTAAAATATTAAGACTGGAACATGACCTGAGGCCTGAACTGGCCTTATTAACCGGTGTAACTTTATCAGGAGTTAACCCTGATAACGCGACCCTTGAATCCTTCCCGCCCCTTACCTTTAGTTACTCACAGGCGCAGGTTGGCACCGAACTAAAAAGAGTTGATGACACTGACCTTAAAGGTTATACTGCCGGAAGCAGTTACAGCTGGGTTGATTTGTATGGTGAGGGATTAAGCGGACTGCTACTGCAGGACTCATCAAGCTGGTACTATAAACGCAATTATGGCGACAAGGCAATTTATGATCCCGCTGCCGTTGATGGAAACGGTGTGTGGCTGGCAGGTATGGCTCCCTTGCCAAAGGTGCCGGCCCTCAGAGGTCAGCCGCTTATGGTAGGGGACCTTGACGGAAACGGTAAAACGGATATCCAGGTGATGACACCGGAATTAAAAGGTTATTACGAGTTCTCAGGAGATTTAAACCTTCAGGCCTTTGAATCGTTCCGGGCCGTTCCGAATATTGACTTTAACGACCCGAACCTCCGTATGCTCGATCTTACAGGAGATGGGCATGCTGATGTTATGATCACTGAAAACGAATGTTTTTCGTTATATAATTCACTTGCAAAACTAGGGTACAGTGAAAACTACAGGCTACCAAAACCAACGGATGAGAACCAGGGACCAAAGCTTGTTTTTGCCGACCGGTATCAGCAGGTATTCACTGCAGATATGTCGGGCGACGGACTACAGGACATTGTAAGGATAAAGAATGGCGCTGTGGATTACTGGCCCAACCTTGGCTATGGCCGCTTCGGGCACAAGGTTTCCATGAAAAATTCCCCTAAGTATGACCAGCCCGGTGAAATTGAAGGAAACCGTATCAGGCTGGCTGATGTCGACGGCACCGGAACTACCGATATCATATACCTTGGCACCGATACCATTCGTTACTGGAAAAACCAGTCGGGCAATTCATTCGGTGATGAGATAAAAATTGAATGCTTTCCTGCTTTTAATGCCTTATCGAATATCAGTGTAATGGATCTTTTGGGCAAAGGCACTTCGTGCATTGTAAACATTACACCGCAACAGCCGGGCTTCAGCACACGGATACAGTACCTTGAACTCA
>CAZXQT010000033.1:0-18792 GCA_964643225.1 uncultured Lentimicrobium sp.
CCCTTCGAGCAGGCTTCCGTCGTTCTGCAAAACAAGATAATCATCGTAACGGCCTTTCTGCCAGTAATGCCTCACCCATAAGGAAAGTGCAATGTTGTTGGAAAAAAGATATTCCCCCGAAAGGGCATTGGTAATTGTTTGAATATCTCTGTTCCCAAAAACAATATTTTCTGCCCCTGTGGCATTGTTTTTCGCAATGTCAACAAATCCTTTACCGTTAAATTCCCACTGCAATTCTGTTTCCGGAATTATCTTCAGCCGGTCACTAACCCTGACTATGGGTTGCAGGCGGCAGTATTTCCATATGATGTTATCAAAACATCGGCCGATGTATACATCCCCGTCCAGGGCAAGCACCTTTCGGTAATCGCTTGAAAAGCTGAAAGATCCTTCCAGATAACCGGGCATTACCCATACAGCACCGGGTTTGCGTGGTTCATAATAATCAAACCTGTCGTATGGTGAATACTCAAAAGAAGACCATAAGCTCAGATAGTTCAGGAATGTTGTACTGAATTTATAGGTTAATGCGGTGTTTATGTTCCTTGAGGTGGAGGTTCTTTCTTCACGGGTTAGTTGAATGCTATTCGAAATGTTGCGGAATATACTGAAGGGCTCGTAAATATTCCATGCAACTGATATGCCCCGGTCTACCCAGTCGTTTGTGTTATTTACGCCAAGATCGTTCTTATCGTAGGTATTGTTCATTGACGACTGATACAGGCTAAACCTGAACTGCCCCTTAATTTTAGCGAACTCCCCATAGTAATAAAGGCCGGGTTTGCTCTGATCTTTTACATTTTCACTCTTTTGCAGAGGATCCTGATTATTGGACATGCTTATGTCGAACCGGGCAAGAAAGTACTGAGCCTTTTCACTGAGCCTGAAACCTGCGCCGGTAACGTTCGACCGTTTCCATCCGTTGGGTCTGGTCACATTAGTGTTTATGAGGTATGCCGATGATTTATTGGGCAGGCTTTGGTCGAGCACCACAATATTATAGTTTGTAAGCGGATCGGTTAGTATTTCGCGGCGTTTACCAGAGCTATCTTCCGCCACAGCGTAATTATTGCCCGAAATTGCATTGAAAACACCAATTCCCAGTCCTTTTGCCGTACGTCCTGAAACTTTTACCGCGTTAAGCAGACGGGAAGAATAGGGATTCGAAACCAGCAGTTCGTCGTCTTTCAGTTCGTTCTTAACACTGTAGTACTTTATGGGTACATGGCCAATACGTCGTGAATAGAACAAACCGCCTTTCTGAAACAGATCGGTGCCTTCCATAAAGAACGCCCTGTTCTCTCCGTATTGCACTTCGAAAGGGGAGAGGTTTTTGATAATATTATCTGACTGAACCTGACTAAAATCGGGCAGCAGAATCATGTCGAGGGTGAAGCTCTCATTCAAACCCCATTTTAGATCCATTCCGCCATTATAGGAATAGGATGTTCTGTTTTTCTTTTCTGTTTGATTTCCGTCGAGCTGAACGCCAGCCGAAACATAGGGCGTTACGGAAAGGCGCAGAGGAGGGTTGATATTCTGCAGACCGGTCAGTTTACCCCAGTGATGCAGGTTGTTATCGGCATCTTTGGGTTCGAGTGCCCACTGGTCCTCTTCGCGGTACCGCCTCAGGAATCGTTTTGTCTGCATTCCCCATTCCTGCACTGCAGTTGCAGGAAACCGCAATGCGGAGTATGGTATGCGCAGTTCGGCCACCCAGCCCTGCTCATTTATTTTTACTGCACTCGACCACACTGCGTCGTATGTGCCGTCAGCAACCCGCTGATCTATCCGGGTTCCTGCTGCTGACACCCCGAAACTGTAGGCATCAAGTGTATTGTTGTAGGTGTCGAACAATATGTAAAAGTAATCTGCATTTTTACCATCAACATCTCTAACAGCCATCTCTGTCATTATACTGTCGGGTCTGCTGTCGTACATAAAGGCTCCCACATAAATTGCCTTATCATCGTACAATACCTTAACTGTGGTCTTAAAAGATGGTACTACATTAAACACCGGATAGCGCATATAAAAGTTTCCGGCCTCCTCTGCATGGAGCCATGCCGTATCGTCGAGTACGCCATCAATAACCGGTGCATTTTCAATGCGCAAAGCCTTTAAAGCAGGTTTGGGAGGCAAAGTTCCTGCACCGGCAACAAGTGCGCAAAAGATCAGAAAATAAAGGAGTAATGGGGTAGTTTTTAACATAGTGCAGCAAAGATAGCAAGGTAAAAGACAGTGCAAAACGATGTCGTAGGAATTTTTTTATCGCGACATGCTTTGGCGTTACTACAGATTATTTTTGTCTTGTCAACACAATAGAACATTGCTAAAAAGGCAAACAACTTTCGCGTTAGCAGGACAAGGAACATAAACCAAATCAAAGCAAAGGAACCATGAGAACAACAAAGCAAAGGAAATCTGTTACCAGTAACCCATCGTCGTTAAATGAATTACCTGTTAATCCAGTGTTTTCTGAAAAAGAAGCCCTGAAATCACTTACATGGCTCCATCTTTTCCGTGATCTTGATGTTGAAATTGTTGACTACAAAATAACAGATAACGACAGCCTGTTTCAGCCGTCACTTTTCTAGATCGTTGGCAGTCTCTACTCTTTGAGTAGATTTTCGCACAACACCGACGAAACCAGCATCGATAATTTTCTTACCGGCAACGGAACAGTATAGCAGACAATGGGCAATACCCATTCGAGCAGGGCGATGTAATAGGGCTCCATTTCGGTTGCTCCCTTAACGCTGTCGAGTGCATACTGACGCATTTTCAGCGTAAGCGCCGCATTTTTCAGAACCTTTTGCTGATGTCTGCCTGTATAGTGCACCCCTGGCATCTTATCTAGCGTTCCCGGTTTATAGAACTCTTTAATGAACGATACATAGGCACGCATGTCGTCTTCGTTCTCCACCGGTGCATTATCTACAAGAAAAATAGCCTCAAGCCGCGCGAAATCAGATATCACCGACCGTGGCCGTGTTTCCGAGAAATCGATCAGATACACATTCATGGTTTCATCGAGCAGAATGTTCTGCATATTGAGATCTCCATGGCAAACCCCGGTATAATACTCCAGCGTTTCATCACTGCGCCGCTTATACTCATGTTTTAAGAACCAGTATGGATTAAGGGCAGGTTGCTCAAATTCCTGCACACTTATCGTTTTGCTTTCGGCCGAAATGCCCAGTAATTCGCTAACGGTGTCGTAAATATACGGAAAGAACGTTGCTGTAGGGTCATGATCCCTGAATGGCATGATGTCCTTTTTCACCGGCTGTCCATACCACGGCTTAAGTATTTGCACGAAAATCTTGTCGAACAGCGGGGCCAGCTTTTCCATATCCCAGTCATGGTAATAATGGGTAAGCCATTTCAAACTGCTCGATTCACCGCCTATACCCACGAAATTATATCGCAGGGCGCCGGTATTCCCTATAAATTCGTTTCCCAGAACCACGGCACTGTTATTAAAAATATATGGCAGAGCATAGTTTCTGCATCGTTCAGCTTCGCGCGATATCAGGTTCTTATGTGCAATTTTCAAGACGGTCGGTCGCATCTTTCTCCCTTCGGAGTCAAAAGAGACTACATTAAACGTCTGTGCCGAGAAGCCTCCGTGCAATGCATGAACAATAACCTTTGCTGAATCGGTATAAAGCTGCCTGGTAAGAAAGGCCTTGTAAGTTTCAAAAGGCATATCCTTATCGTGTTCAATATGCAACCGGTTATCAGAGCCCGCTGCAGACCGGTCGGCGATAAATATCCAGGCGTTCGCAGCATGTACAGGTGCATTACCATTAAGGCGGGTAACCCCTAATATGTTCTCGTAAGTGAGGTTCTGATTGATGAATTCGGAGAGGCTGACGCTTGCAGGATTCTGTTCCGGCTCTCCGTGCAATATCGTAATGCCAGTAAGCTCACCGGACTGAATTGACTGCAGCGAATTTAACCCGAAGGATGTCTTAATTCGTTTAAAGTCCGGAGATTCCGGCATACAGATACAGGTGAAGAACTCTTCACCGAGGCTTCCGGTAACCACCATTAATACGGTGTTTTCTTTATCGTTGATCTTCGCAGAAGCTTGCAGGGCTGCGTTCGCAATATCTTTTACCGTTGTGCTGCTGTTGTCGTCCAGAGTCAGCAAACCTGTAGCATTTCCTCCAAATGAAACCGCTTCGGCTACATGAACCCCTGACCTTTTAACATCCGAAACAATTCTGAAATCTTCTTCCTGTTCGCTGTTGGTGGGTGCAACGACATATACATTTGATGCCGTCACAAAAAGACCATATTGTTCTATATCGGCAGTTTCCGCTTCAGCGAGAACACCATAACCCAATGAAAAGCCCAGTTCGGAAAAACTCAGCAGTTGCTCTTTATTCTCCACCCGGGCCTGCTGCAATTTACTTTCCTGTTGCTGAAACACCCATTCTCTGTTGCCCGAGCTAAACTGAGTGCGGGTATTTTTCCTGCGTGCATGCACAATTTCCTGCACCTTTTCTACCGAATCGGCTATGGCAAACATAGTATGCAGTCCGGCCATTTCAAGCACCTGCATTACCCCCGGAACCAGCCCTGTAAGATACAGTTCCTTCTGTTGTTTCTGTAGTTGCTTTTTGGTTTTTATCAGCACCCGGATCCCGGCACTCGAAATATAGGTACATTGCGACAGGTCAAGTATAATATCTTCTTCTGATGCAGTAAATGCAAGCAGTGAAGCGTCGAGCTCCCCACTGGTAACCGTGTCAATTTTGCCCACAGGCCTCACCAGGCGTGCAGGCTGGTCTGTATATATCTCCATTATCCGTTGTATTTTAGGGCAAGTACCGTAATATCGTCTGACTGTGGTACACCTGTCGAGTATAGTGTAACATCAGCAGTTACCGTATTTACAATAGTATCAGGTTTATTCCCGTCAAGGCCTGCAAGCAGTGTTTCCAGACGCTCTTCGCCGTAAAGTTGTTCGCCGCTGTTAAATGCTTCCGTAACGCCATCGGTGTATAGCAAAACTGCATCACCGGGAGCAAGCTGCACCGATTTCGATTTAAAGTTGGCTCCGTCGAAACAGCCCAGCATTATATCGCCGGTTGTTTCAATCGGCACAACCGAGCCGTTAGCCTTAACGATATAGGGTGGGTTATGTCCAGCGTTGGTATACTCCAGCTCACCGGTAGCAGTATTCAGTATTCCGTAAAATACGGTCACAAACATACACGAAACGCTCTCATTGCAGAGTAGGTTATTTGCATAATACAGGCACTCACCCGGAGGCGTTCCTTTAAGGCCGGTTGCCCGGATAAGTGTCCGGCTCACCGCCATAAATATGGCCGATGGAATACCTTTACCCGACACATCTCCAATAACAAAGCCCAGCCGGTGATTGTCGATCATAAAGAAGTCGTAGAAATCACCACCCACTTCCTTTGCAGCTACCATCGATGCATAGATGTCGAAATCTGTTCTTCCCGGAAACGGCGGGAACGTCTGTGGCAGAATGCCCTGTTGTATTTCGCGTGCAACATTCAGATCGTGCTGTATTGATACCAGCTGGTCGTGTTCCTTAATTGCCCTGCGTTGCGAAATGATCTCTTCCAGTGTTTTATTGATGGTAATCTCCAGATCCTCAAAATTGATAGGCTTGGTAAGGAAATCAAATGCCCCCCTGTTCATGGCGGTTCTGATGTTCTCCATATCGCCGTATGCTGAGACCACTACCGTTTTCAGCGAAGGGTTCTTGAGCTCCTTCAGTTTGAGCAACAGGGTGAGCCCATCCATTTCGGGCATATTGATATCAGAAAGTATAACTCCAATGTCGGGATGCTCAATTAATTGCGAAAGTGCTTCCAGTCCGTTATGTGCAAAAACAAAATCGTACTCACCGGCGCGAATCTGACGGCGAAACCGTTGTCTTACCATAGGTTCCAGGTCCACTTCATCGTCAACCACCATTATCTTCACTTTCAAGTCAGCTGTTAATTCCATAAATTCAGGTATATTGTTGTATTAAGTATATTGTTGTATTAAGTGTTGTTGTTTTAAGTATGTTGTTGTTTTAAGTCAGGTTTTTTGGTATGAGAATGGTAAATTCGGCAAATTCCCCTTCTACCGATTCCACGGTCATGGTGCCCTTGTGCTGGTCCATGATTATCTCGCGGCTGAGCGAGAGCCCCAGTCCTGTACCTTCACCGGCAGGTTTGGTTGTAAAGAATGCTTCAAAGATCTTCTCTTTGATCGCCGCCGGTATTCCCTGTCCGTTGTCTCTTATGCGAACCTCTACCTTATCGGGATGATTTACAGTCGTTACCGTCAGCACCGGGAAATAGGCTTCGCTCAGTTCTTTTTTCTTCCGGTTGGTAGAGTAGCAGGCGTTGTTTATCAGGTTGAGAAAAACCCTGCTCAGGTCCTGTGGCACGACATTCACCAGGGGCAGGGTGCTGTCGTACTGTGCATCGATCTTAATGTTAAATGAATTATCGCTTGCGCGGATGGCATGATACGCCAGATTAACGTATTCGGCCAGTAAGGCATTTATATCGGTCGGCTGTTTATCGCCTGCCCTTCCTCTCGAATGCAGCAGCATACCTTTGATGATACTGTCGGCCCTGGCACCATGTTCTTTTATCTTAAGACTGTTCTCCCGAATATCGCTGATAATTTCGAGCAGGTACTCCTTATCTTCCTCCGAAAGGCTACCCGAAAGTTTCTCCATTTCTTCGGCAAGCTCCTTAGTAAGGTCAACATTCAGCTCTGCAAAATTATTAACGAAGTTGAGAGGATTCTTTATTTCATGGGCAATACCTGCAGTCAGCTGTCCGAGGGCAGCCATTTTTTCCGAAGCAAGCAACTGTTTTTTAACATTTTCCAGTTCTTCCAGAAGGGTTTCGTATTGTGTACTGCTTAGCATAGCTGAATAGTTAATACTGTTAGATGCACAGTATAGCAAATTTAGAATCTTTTCCTAAATTTACCAACAAAATAAAAAACGCCAAACACAATGTTTACATCACAATACGATGAGCAGCAGAAAGTGCTGACCTGCCATTTTACCGGGCAACTTGATACCAGGGTAAGCTTTGACTTAAGTACAGAAGTAAGTAATGCCATCACGCTGGTCAAAGGCAACGACAATCAAAACGACAAAGGAGCATTCGACATAGTATTCAACCTTAAGGAGGTAACGTACATATCATCGTCGTTTATCCGTATTTGTGTTTCTGCGGCCCGTCACATTGAGGCAGGCAGATTCAGAATAGTGAATGCCAACCCCGATATAGTGAACACCTTCAAGTTGGTAGGGTTAGGGGGGTATGTGGTTGCTTAGTGGGACTGGTGGACTTGTGGGACTGGTGAGACAAGTGGGACTTGTGGGACGGGTTGCGTTTAGACCAGCCGGCGAGTTTTATGATAAAAGTTTAAAAGAGGGGGCCATCGGGACGATGGCCCCTTGGTGGTTAGGTAGTGGGTGTGGTGGACTTGTGGGACTGGTGAGACAAGTGGGACTGGTGAGACGGGTTGCGTTTAGGCCAGCCGGCGAGTTTTATGATAAAAGTTTTTAAAGAAGGGGGCCATCTGGACGATGGCCCCTACCTTTATTGTTTAAATCGGGTTTAGTCAGTTGGCTTTGGTAGTGCAATAGAAAGAATTCTACTACCAACAGAAATTGCGTTCAGTCGCTAAACCGCAAAGTGTGAAGCACTTTGCGGTTTAACCTGCGAATCGCAGCAAGCCGTCTGAACTGCAACGCATAGCGTTACGACTAAACTATATATAGAGTTGCAATTACAAGCCGGGTGCCAACTCCGACCTGCAGCATTAGTACTATTTTATCAGGCCGTGGACTTAACGGCCTATAACTATTTCCAGGATGTCAAAGAACTGTACCGTGCCTGATCGTTGAATTTGTCACTTATCCAACCCTCTCACACTGTGGTAGTTAAAAATGATACATTTAACATTTAAAATTACCGTCAATATGTAAATATCAATAACCGTACCAAATCTTATAAAATTAAAAATGTATAGCTTCTTATAGCCACATTGCCAAAATGGCAGCAAAAATGACTGCCACATAAACTGACAGAAGCTATACAGAAGCTATACAGAAGCTATACATGGCTGTACTTTTTCTGCCATAATGACACTCGAGGTTTTAATGACATGAAGAGTACCTTGCGTGCCAAAAAATGAAATTTACCTCTCCCTACCCCTCAACTGCCACTTTGATACTGACACAGGGGGGTAGGGAAGGGTAGGGTGTTAGGTTCTTGACTGCCATAAGGGGGTAACGAAGGGTAGGGTCTTGTAATTTAACCGGCGTCAGAGGACTAAACCGCAACGAACTATGCGAGTCGTGCCTTCACCGAAAAGTACTGAGTACTGTTCGTCTACACCGGCGAAGCGGCAGCGAGCCGTCTAAACCGGCGCAGCGTAGCGCAGCCGTCTAAACCGCAAAGCGCTGGGCGCTTTGCGTCTAAACCTCTTCTTCTGCTGTTGCCAGCAGATTCTTTTTGGTCTTTAGGCCGAGCTTTTTGAGGTTTTCTGCCTGATTGAGCAGGTTGTTTTTACCTGTGCTGAGTTGTTTCATGGCCTGGTCGTGCAGGTGAACAGCCTTGTCGAGACTGGCACCTACCTCTTTCAGTGAATCGACGAAACCTGCCAGTTTATCGTACATGCGTCCGCCCTGTTCGGCAATTTTCATGGCATTGGCATTCTGGTTTTCGCGTTTCCAAAGATCTTCAATCAGCTTGAGTGAGGTTATGAGGTTGGTAGGGTTCATCAGGAGTATGCGCTTTTTGTATGCATAATCCCAAATGGTCGCATCTCCCTGCAAAGCTGCAATATAGGCCGGCTCACTTGGTATAAAGAGCATCACAAAATCCAGACTTGCCTGGTAATCGTCGTATCCTTTCCGGCTTAAGCCGTCAATATGATTCTTTATTGCCATTACATGGGATGCCAGTTCTTTTTCCTGTACATCTGCATCTGTTGCTTCCAGATAGCGGGTAAATGCATTGAGGGAGACCTTCGAGTCGACGATCACACTTCGTTTATCGGGGTATCGGATAATGGCATCGGGGCGCATTTTTCGGCCATCAGTATCAGATAGCAACGGACTGCCTTCCATATCAGCAAGCTGTTCCTGCATAAAGTATTCGTGATTTTTGCGCAGCCCTGATTTTTCGAGGATGTGCTCCAAAATCATTTCACCCCAGTCGCCCTGCGTTTTAACATCCCCTTTAAGTGCCCGGGTAAGGTTATGGGCCTCTTCACTGATTACCCTGTTCAGTTCGGCCAGCTCTTTTACGCGCTCACCAAGCGAGAATCGTTCCTTTGATTCTCTGATGTACACTTCTTCCACTTTTTGTCTGAAAGCGCTGATGTCTTTGCCTAAAGGCTCCAGTATATCACGCATATTTGTCTTATTCAGCTCGGTAAAGCGGTCTGCCTTACTCTGCATGATGCGGCTGGCAATGTTTTCGAACTCCGAATTCATCTGTGCCGCAATTTTTTGGGTATCCTGAGTGCGCTTCGCCAAAAGCCAGCCAATGAAGAAGCCCAGCACTGCACCGGTTAAGAGGTATAGTAGAGACATAATTTCTGGTTTTTAAGTGTCCTGGTTTTAAGTGTCCTGATTGTTAAATGGGGTAGTAAATACTCACATTTTAACCGGGGTAAATATAAATTATTAGGAAGACAAACCGTGTCGTTCGCCTGCCATCCTGCCATCCTACCACCTACCATCCTGCCATCCTACCATCCTACCACCTACCATCCAATGCCATAATCTTCCCCATAATTGCTGGAGCCGCCAACGAGCACTTTATTTTTCTGATCGATGAAGATGGCATTGATGGGGCCGCTGGTGCGGTCGTCTTTGGTAAGGGTGTAACCCATCTTTTGCAGGATGGTTTGTGTTTCGGTCGGAAGGTCGTCGCGTATAAGTAACTCACCGGGGTGGGGCATACGATCTTCGGTTGAACTACCACCGAGCGATAACCATAACTGGTTGGTATTAAAGTTGGCTGCTTCGGCGGCTTGCTGAACATCCATGCCAAATTCCACAACATTTAAAAAGAACTGCAGCTGGTTCTGGTCTTGCGTGTCACCACCCTGCACGGCAAATGAAAGGAAAGGCCTTCCGGCTTTAAGTACCAGGGTTGGGCTTAATGTAACCCGGGGTCTTTTGCCGGGTTCCGGCAAGTTAAAGGGATTAAGGGTGCTGTCGGTCACAAAGCTTTGCATTCGCTGACTCATGCCAATGCCTGTATTTCCGGCAATGCAGGCCGGAATCCACCCTCCGCTGGGTGTAACTGACACTACCCAACCTTCGCTGTCGGCTGCTTCGATCGTTGTTGTGCCTCTGTAAAGCCTGTCGTAATAAAGGTTCAGTGAAGTGGTATCTGCAGGTTTTTCGCTGCCCGCAGATCTGATATCGTGCGCCGGAACAGCAGATCGGTTGTTGGTACCTTTGTTTTTCCCTTCCGGGGATGGGTGCCTGTTTTTGAGCAACTTAGCAAATGGATTACCGGTATAGTTATCCTGAAAAGCATAAGGGTTGCCCGGCATGACGGCCGGATCGTTGTTAAGTGGATCTATACATTTTGCGCGTGCAGCACCGTAGGCTTTGCTGAGCAACCCCTGAAGTGGCTCTGTGGGTGGGTAATATGGATCACCGTAGTAGAAATCCCTGTCGGCGAAAGCCAGATGCATTGCCTGTGTTACTGTATGAATGTAGGCAGATGAGTTGTACTTCATTGCTGCCAGGTCGAAATTTTCGAGTATGTTAAGTGCCTGCAGCATTACCGGCCCCTGAGTCCAGCACGACAATTTGTATACTTCCAGATCTTTGTAGGTGGTCATTACGGGCTCTTCCACCAAAGGTTTCCAGGCAGCAAGGTCCTCCATTGTAATGACACCACCCTGTTCCTGACATCCTCTTACAAATTCCATGGCAATGTCACCTCTGTAAAACCGGTCGCAGGCAGCCATAATAGCATCGTAACGGTTTAGCCCTGCGGCAAGTGCCTGTTTCTCTGTTTCTACCAGTTTGCGCAGTGTTTGCAGTAAATCATTTTGCACAAAGATTTCTCCGGGGTAGGGTGCTTCACGCTGCATTCCTAAATGTGGCAGCAATATCCGTGCGCTGTAGGGCCATTGTTTTATTCTTTCTTTATGTCGCTCAATGCTGTTGGCAGTCTGGGCCTCCATAGGGTAACCGGCAGCCATCTCCATGGCAGGCTTCAACACCTGGGCAAGACTGAGCCTGCCATACGAGGCAAGCATGAACAGCAAGCCACCGGGGGTTCCGGGAGTAGTGGCAGCGAGTGGTCCGTACTCAGGAGGAAACGCGTAGCCCTTGCTCCTGAAGAATTCAGCAGTTGCTGCAGCCGGCGCCACACCCATTCCATTAATTGCCAATACCTTGCCGGTGTGCGGATTGTATAAAAGAGCCTGCGTTTCGCCGCCCCACGAAAGTACATCCCACATAGTGCAGGTTGCAGCAAGCATGGCGCAGGCCGCATCTACCGCATTACCTCCGGCTTCGAACGTCATTGCCCCCGCAGTGGCAGCAAGGGGCTTACCGGTAATTGCCATCCAGTTTTTGCCATAAAGCAGTGGCTTTTGTGTCTGCTGAGCCGAAACAGGTGCAGTCGATAGTACAACTACTGAGATTAAGGTGAAAGTGATAGCCACGACAGTTGTTACAACTCTGGCCCTAATTCCCTGTATTGGTGTAATTGCCGGTCCGGCAGTCAATACGTCGGTGGCAGTTTTGTCGGCCACGACATTTGTTTTGTTTTTCTGTCTCATAATTGTTGCTTATAAAACTACGATTTTTCGCTTAACTTAGCATCGTAATTTTTGCTTCAGCACATAAAAATTGCCATGTCGAAACGTGAATCTATTACCCGGTACAGTCTCATCATTAAACGGTTGCGCAAAAGTGCCGCTACTTTTGACGAAATAAGCGATTACCTTGCATACCAGTCCGAGCTCGAAGAATATAAGTTTACCATTTCAAAACGCACATTTCAGCGCGACCTGAACGATATTCGTGAAGTGTACAAGGTTGATATTCTGTTTGATAAATCGCAAAAGCGCTATTATATCGACAGTGAGGAGAAGCCCGAAATAAACGATCGTATTCTCGAGGCTTTCGACGTTTACAACGCCCTGAACATAAGTGAAAGACTGTCAAACCGCATTCATTTCGGCAGGCGTGAACCGCATGGTGCGCACCATCTGTACGATGCATTGAATGGTATACAGAAACATGTCAGGCTCAGGTTCCTTTACAGGTCGTTTACCGAAGATGAGAATACCCTGCGCTTAGTCGAACCCTATGCCCTGAAAGAGTTTAAGGGCCGCTGGTACCTTATCGGGAAGGATACTGACGACCAGGCAGTTAAAAGTTTCGGCCTTGACAGGATGGATGACCTGGAACTAACCCGCCAAAAATATGAGTACCCGGCTGACTTTGATATTGACCGGTACTACGCCCACTGTTACGGCATTATGAGCGCAAACTCCGAAAAGCCCTACACTGTGCATCTCTGGTTCAACCAGTTGCAGGGCAGATATATTAAGTCACTCCCGTTACACACATCGCAAAAGATACTGAGCGATTCTGCCAAAGGCCTTCTTGTGGAGTTAACGCTTTTCCTTACCTACGATTTTATCATGGAGTTGCTTTCAATGGGCGGCAATGTTAAAGTAATCCAGCCCCGCGAACTGATCGACCAGGTAAAAAAAGCACATAAAGAAGGGTTTACTCTTTACCAGTAACAGCAACCTCATACACAATTTTTCAGTCTTCGCTGATCCATTATCTGCACGATGGCGTTATATTTAAAACACCCTCATGATGGATCCGTCTGTGACTAACTTGATTAAAAAGGGCAAAAAGGTACCTTTCTATACTTCTGCAAAACCTATGCTGGCAACACTGGTCGACAGGCCGTTCAATAAAGAAGGCTGGATGTATGAAGTAAAATGGGATGGCTACCGTGCCATGGCCTTTATGAACAACGGACAGGCAGACCTTAAATCGCGTAACGATAAATCATTCAGCATAAAATTTTATCCAATCCAGGCTGCTCTTCAGCAGTGGGGCATAAATGTCGTTGTCGATGGTGAAGTGGTCGTGGTAAACAAGAGGGGTGTCTCAGACTTTGGAGCCCTGCAAAACTGGCGAAGTGAGGCCGATGGTGTTATTGCATACTACGTCTTTGATGTGCTGTGGTACAACGGGTACGACCTTACACACCTGCCTTTCGCTGAACGCAGAACAATTCTTACAGCCCTGTTGCCTGACGATCCCCGCATTCGTTTGAGTACTGCTTTCGATACCGATGCATCGGATTTTTTAGCTCAGGCACGAAAGCTTGGACTGGAGGGAATTATGGCAAAGAATGCCGGCAGTATGTATATCCCGGGAAACCGGTCGAAAGACTGGCTTAAGATCAAGGCAAACAAACGGCAGGAGGTGGTAATTGGTGGGTATACCCTGAACGACGGAAGTCATAAACCTTTCAGTTCATTACTGGTCGGAGTTTTTACCAATAACCGATTTATTTATACCGGGCGCATCGGTACCGGTTTTAACACAAGAACACAACACGCAATGCTTGAACAGTTCAAGCCTTACATTGTGAACGATTCACCTTTCGAACTTAAACCCGATGTTAACAAACCAAGTCGTTTCAGACCTGCACCTCCCAACGCACAGGTAGTATGGCTGCAGCCAAAACTGGTATGTGAAGTCAGTTATACCGAATTAACCCGCGATGGTATCATGCGCCATCCATCCTTCCAGGGCATGCGAACAGATAAGGAACCGCATGCAGTAGCCCTTGAAAAAGAAGTTAAGGTAGAGCAGGTTGTAGAACAGGTTGTAGAACAGACGGAACGACGCACTCTACTCAACCCTTCCGAAAAGACACAGGTTAAAAAGATAAATGGCCGGGAGCTTAAGTTTTCAAACCTTGACAAATACTACTGGCCTGACGAAAAAATTACCAAGCGCGACCTGATAAACTACTATTATCAGGCGGCACCGTTCATTCTGCCGTATGTTGCGGACCGGCCCATGACGCTCAAAAGATACCCTAATGGTATACAGGGCATGCACTTTTATCAGAAAGACGTAACCGGTAAAGTACCCGAATGGGCAAAAACCTGCTTCTATTACAGCGAGACCGACAAAAAGACAAAACAGTATCTTCTTGTTGATAATGAAGAAACTCTGTTGCTTATGGCATCGCTGGGTGCCATTGAGTTGCACCCATGGAACAGTACCGCCTCTAAACCCGATAATCCAACATGGTGCATTATTGATCTTGATCCCGATAAAAACCCCTTTGATCAGGTTGTTGAAGCGGCACAAGTTACAAAGCAACTGCTAGATACACTGCACATATCGGCTTATTGTAAAACGAGTGGTTCAACCGGATTGCATATATATATTCCGATGGGAGGCAAATATAGTTATGAGCAATGCAAAGAATTTGCCAGGTTAATTGCTTCAAGAGTACAGCAGGAATTGCCTGCATATACAACCATCGAAAGGCTTACTGCCAACAGGGAAGGTAAAATGTATATTGATTTTTTACAGAACAGACCCCATGCTACCGTTGCCGGGCCATATTCACTCAGACCCCTTCCCGGGGCATCGGTCTCGATGCCACTGCATTGGCATGAGGTAAAAACAGGTTTAAAAACCAAAGACTTCCACATTCACAACGCCATAGAGCGTATGCAGAGTGAAGGTGATCTGTTCAGGCCTGTTATAGGAGAAGGCATTGACCTTCAGAAAATTGTCATAGATCTGCAGTCCCTTAACCCTTGATCAACGTTTACACGATCAAAGGTTACACGGTGTCTGCCCTCACAAGCTTCATGCCGCAAACAGGGCAGTTACCGGGCTGATCGTATGTTTTTTCGCCTTCACACTTCATCGGGCAGTAATACCTTTCAGAGAAATTATCGCTACCCGTTTCATCGCTCCATTCACCACTGCTTCTTTCTTCGTTAGGTGTTGTAAAATCGAGATCAACACCGGCATCCGGAACAATAACAGGTGAGGGTTCTACGGGCGCAAGAGGTGGAGTTGTTGCAGGTGGAGTTGCCGGTACATTCTTTGGGTCGTAGGTGCTTCTATCTTCAGCTTTCATGGGTAACATTTTAATTATTAAATACATACAATCAGTAAGGGTAACAATTTCGCTACGATAATTGTTCCTGCCGGATAAATCGTGTTGAAATTAACTGTATGTTTGAGGTACCATGTTAAAAACACCAACAACTATGAAAAGAACTTTTTTTACCATTTTCTTTATCGCATCCATGCTTACTTTAAGCAGTTTCTCCAGTTTTTCACAGGATCAGGGTAACATTAAACTTCCTGCTCCTGCAAAAGAAGGCGGTAAACCATTGATGAACTGTTTAAACGAGCGGCATAGCTCCAGAGAATTCAGTGATAAGGAAATACCCCTGCAGATATTGTCTGACTTATTATGGGCCGGTTATGGTATTAACCGGGAGAGCGAGGGCAAGCATACCATCCCAACGAGTATGAACCGGCAGAATATGGAACTGTATGCTATACTTCCACAGGGAGTTTACCGGTATCAGGAAAAAGCAAATGAACTGGAACTCATACAGGCTGGTAATTATATGTCAGCAGCCGGAAAACAGGACTTTGTGAGCACTGCAAAACTTAACATTATCGTAGTATCAGACAGGTCAAAGCTGGGAGATGGTACATCGGAAGTAAAAGCAATGACAGCCGGAATACATGGGGGATCTATCATTCAGAACATCTATTTATATTGCGCATCTGCCGGTCTGAATGCTGTAGTAAGAGCATGGTTTGATCAGGAAACCCTCTCACAGGCATTAAAACTAACCGAAAATAAACAGGTAATTCTTGCACAAACCATTGGTTACTCCATCAAATAGTTTTTTACGTTGTTAATAGTTCATGAACAGATCATTTGCCATAGGAGACATACATGGCTGTAGCCTGACATTCAGATCGTTGCTTTATGAAACCTTACATATTGCACCGGGCGATGTACTTTATCTTCTGGGCGATTACATCGACAGGGGGCCTGATAGCAAAGGGGTTGTTGATGAAATAC
The DNA here is from genome assembly GCA_964643225.1 of uncultured Lentimicrobium sp. Lineage (GTDB taxonomy): Bacteria > Bacteroidota > Bacteroidia > Bacteroidales > Lentimicrobiaceae > Lentimicrobium. The sequence continues at coordinate 16,158 of CAZXQT010000033.1, forward strand.
TGACATTACGTGCGGGTGGTATTGTCGTACATACTATAAGGGGCAACCACGAAGAAATGATGCTCGAATCAGAAACCAGTGAAACAGATTTCAGATTATGGATGTGGAATGGTGGCGAAACGACACTGAAAAGTTTTGGAATATCTTCCTATAACGAGCTGAGTGAAGAATATAAGGACTTTTTTGTAGGTACCAGATATTACATTACCACAGAAGATTATATCCTTGTGCATGCAGGATTAAATTTATACGATGATGACCCGTTTGCAGACACCTACAGCATGGTCTGGCAACGTGGATACACCCACGACACCACAAGACTTGGCGAGTATACATTAATTCACGGTCACACGCCTTTGTCACTGCATTACATTCTTCAGCAGGCCAGCAAAAAGGTAATTAATCTTGATGGGGGATGTGTTTTTGGCGGCTCTGATACCTATGGTTACCTTGTGGCATTTGACATGCAGCAAAGGAGTTTTCATTACCTTCAAAAACTTGATTAAACCTTAAAAAGATGTTTCAATGGTTATTTACTTAACCATTAACTTGCCGGTTGCTATAGTTTTTGTTTGACTCATAACCTGAACCAGATATAGACCCGGATGGTAGCCTGATACATTGATCACATGTTCTTTAACAAGATCAGGCCATGGTGCTGAGAGAATTACCTGTCCTGAAATATTTAATATGTTTAGGGTAAGTTTATCAACATAGTTACTTCTATATGTAGGAAGGTAAATTACAGTATACTCTTCTGCTGGATTTGGCGAAAAGGTTAAGGTGTTCAACTCGTTTTCCGGTCGGCTTATTATACTAGTGATGATATTGCAATCCAGTTGAATTGTACCGGAAGTGATACCGTAAGGACAAAGGCTATCATAAACCCGCGATATTGTGTCCATACCTGTATATTCAAGATCTTCGGTGTATTTTATCAGCATTACATCAGGTTTGGTACTATTATGCGCCGATATCAGTAAGTTACTGTCATGGGTTATGCAGATGTCTTCAATAACTGTAGCAAAATTTACCGGTAATATTGTCTCTGAAATAAAGTTTCCTTGCAGATCATTTTTTTGAAGAGATCCACTGCCATTATTACTATTCTGTGATACAATATACTGTACACCGGAATATATAAATCCGTTATGATGTTCTGTACAATTCAAAGTAGAAAGGGGGATTGTGTCAGGATTATAAAGATTTTTAATGCTCTCAATTTCACCACTATCATAGTCAAATTGTAATAATTTATTTCCTGTTACACCTGCAACCATAATGTTATCGTTTATAAACATGGGGCGTTCACATGGAGTACTAAAATAGAAAGAAGCACTGTCAATTAATTTTTCCCAGATTAAGTTCCCGTTATAATCAATCTTAAGCCATTGAGGTACGCGGAATAAAACTGCAAAAGAATCGTTCTGAACACCGGTGTATCCATAGAGCATCAGGCTTGAATCGACCATGGAATTCACCAGACCGACCGGTTTTGGATCCCATGTTTGTGGGTTTTCGAAAAAATAATTTTCCCAAAGTTTCTCCCCATCCGTATTAAAGTTGGCAATGCTAACAGGATGCGTTGGTACATGGTAAGAGAAATTGACTGCAATAGAATTTGTCGCCTCAATATAGACCATTTGCAACGCGATATCATCAAATTCCAGGGTTTGATAAATATTGCACCACTCCACTTCCATGCAGGGATTTAGCTTCATTATAAAAGGATCACGGTACTCATCACCAATCAATTCAGCTATTCCACCGCAAATGTAAATATTGTTTTGAGGATCGAGAGTTATACCTCTTATTTCCAAATGGTTAGTGCTGTTTCCAATTCTTTTTCTCCAGAGTTCATTGCCATTTACATCGGTTTTTATAAGTAAGGACCCAAGTGGAGCGCTTTGCTCTGACCTAAAATCGAGGTTAAGTAAGAATCCTTTATCATAGGTTTCTCTTGTGTAATCAGTAAAAGCATAGAAGTACTCCGAACCAAACACCTGAGGCCATTGGGAGAAACAGGCGTTTATAGAGATTACCAGAAGTACTGAAATACTAAATAATCTTCTCATCATGGTTGCTTTTAATTAATTAATTTCTATACCTCACAGGCTGTCAGCCATTTTAAGATAATCGGACACAAGTTTTGCCTCCTCTTTAAATGAGATATTTGCTTTATTCCATTCATTCAATAATACTCTTGCCTTTTGCGGCAAGGCGTTAACATCATTGTTACTCAGAAAAAGATACAAGGCTATGTTTTTAATATAATCCATCTCATGACCAGCAATTACATCAGGATCCTGGTCGAGTCTGAGAATAAGCATTTTGACCATTTCGTGCTTTTTAGGAGCGAACTCTGCCATTTTAGGTGTCCAAAGATGTTGTACGAAATTCGGAATGGTCATAGGGAGTATTGAAGGATCACGGTATTGCCGGGGAAGGGTAATTAAGATCATATTGTCGCTGAATTCAACGGTAACAGGTAGCTGTTTATCTGCGTTCTGCGGGAAAGCCGGAAGGCAGAGAATGAAATTCAACAGAAGGAGCGTCAGGAGTTTCATAAATGGTTTGGTTTTTTACTGAACAATAAATTTACATTTTCCAATCTGGTTTTCTTTACTAAATGCTA
>CAZXQT010000034.1:0-2231 GCA_964643225.1 uncultured Lentimicrobium sp.
TGTAAAAACCTCGCTCTCTACATTGCGTATGGCAATTACACCATACTATCTGTCGCTTATTGATCCGGATAACCCAAACTGCCCGGTTAGAAAGCAGGCAGTGCCAACCGGACTCGAGACGCATCAGAGTATTGCCGATCTGCTCGATCCGTTGCATGAAGACGAAGATTCTCCGGTTCCGGGGCTTACCCACCGGTATCCCGACAGGGTGCTTTTCCTCATCACCGATATGTGTTCGATGTACTGCCGCCACTGCACACGCAGGAGGTTTGCAGGGCAAACCGATAACGAATCACCATCAGAACGCATACAGAAAGGCATTGACTATATTGCCCGCACGCCGCAGGTTCGTGACGTGCTGCTTTCAGGGGGCGATGCACTTATGGTAAGCGATAAAATGCTGGAGTCGATCATCAGCAGGCTGAGGGCAATACCACACGTGGAGATAATCCGCATTGGTACCCGCACCCCGGTGGTTTGTCCGCAGCGTATTACCGACGACCTGGTAAACATGCTGAAAAAATACCACCCGATATGGCTCAACACCCATTTTAACCATCCAAACGAAATTACCCCCGAAAGTGCTGCTGCATGCGAACGCATGGCAAACGCAGGCATCCCGCTGGGTAATCAGTCGGTGTTACTGAGGGGAATTAACGACTGTGTGCACGTGATGAAGAACCTGGTGCACGGACTGGTAAAAATACGGGTACGCCCCTATTACATTTATCAGTGCGACCTGTCGATGGGTCTGGAGCATTTCAGAACACCCGTTTCAAAGGGTATTGAAATTATCGAGAACCTACGCGGGCATACTTCTGGCTATGCAGTGCCAACCTTTGTAGTGGATGCGCCGGGTGGTGGCGGAAAGACACCGGTAATGCCAACCTACATCATTTCGCAGGCTCCCGGCAAGGTAGTGCTGCGTAATTTTGAAGGGGTAATTACTACGTATACTGAACCGACTGACTATAAGAATGAGTGCACCTGCGACGATTGCAACCAACCTGTGGAAGGGGTGGCTTCGTTGTTAAGGGGCGATAAGCTTTCGCTGGAGCCTGAAGGACTTTTGCGCAAGACCCGCCACAATCAGGATATTTAAAGACCGGAAATGCCTTTTATTGATGAGATTCTAAAACATAGGAGTGTTTCTATAGTCGGACTGGAGAAAAACACAGGCAAAACCGAATGCCTGAACTATATTCTCAGACGGCTCGAAGGCTCCGGTACTAAACTGGCAATCACATCAATAGGCGTTGACGGTGAAATGACCGACAGGGTAACCGGAACATCAAAACCGGAAACCGAATTATACGAGTCTGTGGTTTTTATCACTTCAGAAAAGCACTACAGACAAAAGCGACTAAGCGCAGAGATTCTGGACATTAGCGACAGAAGCACTGCGCTTGGCCGTTTAATTACGGCACGTACCATGCAGCGCGGCAAGATAATGCTCTCTGGTCCGGCCGATACACTCTGGCTGAAACAATTGCTCGATAACATAGTTGCATACGGAGTACAGACTACCCTTGTTGATGGTGCTATTTCGCGCCTTAGTCCCGGGTCACCGGCAATAACAGAAAGCATGATACTTAACACCGGTGCTGCTGTATCTGCCAATATACCCAGACTGGTAAGTCACACCCGTTTTATCTATGAGCTGATCAATATTCCGGCAATTCAACTTCCGGGGAACGATGCTGAAATGCTTAAGACAAAGCTGCTTTCCCTGCATTCGGGTTTGTTTGCCCTTGACGGGGATGCACAGGTGCACGACCTGCAGGTACCTTCTGTTTTCCTGCTGAAAGACAGTGCCGGGTCTGTTTCTGCAGACTTATTTAAGTACGGCAACACGCTGTATGCTACCGGTGCAGTGAGTGACAGGATACTTGACTTTATACGGTTACAACGCAGAGAGACAAAGACTACGCTGATAATCCGCGATTTTACAAGGCTATTCATCAAACCAGAAACCTTCAAGGCGTTTACCTCTGCCGGCCACAGACTCAGAGTATTGCTGAATACAAAGCTTCTGGCAGTTTGCGTTAATCCGACATCTCCTGCAGGTTATACATTAAACTCTGCAGAGCTGTGCGATAAACTTTCGCAGGCATTGAGTATTCCGGTGTACGATATTGTGGCCGGCGCAAATAATAAAGGAGGAAAGGAATGGTAAAATTCTCAAAAGTAGTACGACAGGTTCCGGGGCTGAGCTTTCTGGCAGATGCCCT
>CAZXQT010000034.1:2331-7153 GCA_964643225.1 uncultured Lentimicrobium sp.
CTTGACGATATTGGGCTGTTTGAAATAAAAAAGCTTGCCCTTGTAAGTGAAAAAATTAAAGAGTTGCTCAGCAATCTGCAATGCACGGTGGTTCATCTGGCCGACCTTTCGGAAGTGGTTGATACGCTCGATCCTGAGAAACAACGGGTTGCGCACTTCTTTATTTACGATACCTACAGCGACGAACTCCGCGATCTCAGAAAGCAGTTTATCAGAAAACTGCAGACCGATGAAAGCCAGGCAGAGTCAATCAGACTGCAGGCTATGGAACTGGAAGACAGCATCCGCGAAAAGCTTACTGATAAATTACGGCCGTTTTGTGTGGATATGACAGCCAATCTGGCAGCCATTGCAGAACTGGATGTATGGAACGCAAAGGCAGAACTGGCCATAAAATATCACCTTTCAAGACCTGCAATAGCCAGTGACAGCGAAGGCGATGAAATTACCTCTTACCTGCAGCTCTTTAATCCTGAAATTGCCGAAGTGCTGAAACAGTCGGGCAAGGCATACCAGGCGGTAGATATATCGTTCGCAAACGAGCCCTGCCTGATAACCGGTGCCAACATGGGAGGTAAAACGGTGCTGTTGCGGACCCTTGCACTGGCGCAGTACCTGTTTCAGTTTGGGTTCTTTGTTCCTGCAAAAGAAGCTTCCATTGTGCCCGTAACAGCGGTAATGACCAGCATGGACGATTCGCAGGATGCACTGAAAGGGTTGTCGAGTTTTGCTTCGGAAATGCTGAAAATAAACGCTATACTGCAGGAGACAAAAAAGAACAGCAAGGGCGGTATTCTGGCTCTGATTGACGAACCGGCAAGAACAACCAATCCTGCCGAAGGACAGGCAATAGTAAATGCGCTGCTCGATATACTCACGGAGCACAGTGTACGGTGCATGGTGACAACCCATTACAGCGGTATAAGATCGCATTGCCGCAGGCTGAGGGTTGCAGGACTGCGCACCGAACAAATAACTTCGAAACCTACAACCGCAACAATCAATGATTACATGGATTATTCTCTGATTGAAATACATCCCGGAAAGAGTTTCTTATCTTTGATGCCGCAAAGAAAGGGCGAGGCAAGCGGTATGGATGAGGTGCCCCGGGAAGCGATCAGAGTAGCTGCACTGCTGGAGATTGACGAAGATCTGCTTCAAAGGGCTACAAAATACCTTCATACCAATAAAAGTGAATAACATAAAATTGAAAATATAGTTACAATGCAAAAAAGCAAGTTAGGCCTGAACTTCCAGAAGGTTGCCAAAGCAAGACAGATTGCCGGAAACATAGCTGCCGACACGCAGCGTTTTGTTGACTGGTACACCACTGTTGCCGTTGAGCGAACATTGTGCCGCCTTATGGGTATTGACGGAATTGATGAAAATGAAGCTCCGTTACCGAATATTGTAGTAGATGCGCTGAAAAGCGAAGGAGTGCTGGACCAGGGTGTACTGTATTACCTGGGTAATGCCATTATAGAAACCGGGTTAACTCCGCAGCAGATCGCAGAGAAGGTTTCGAAACGGGAGTTATCTCTTGCACGGGTTAGCACCCATGCCAAAGAAGAGATCCTGGAGGTGCTCCAGCCTTATATAGATGCCAGCATTGAACGCATAAAGTCGAACCGCAAACGCCGGGAAGACTTCATTGCCAATATCGGCGAAGGCCGCAAGCCCTATATTTACGTTATTGTTGCCACAGGAAACATTTACGAGGACGTGGTGCAGGCACAGGCCGCTGCACGTCAGGGAGCCGACATTATTGCGGTGATAAGAACAACCGGACAGAGTCTGCTCGACTATGTGCCGTATGGTGCAACTACCGAGGGTTTCGGCGGAACCTATGCTACCCAGGAGAACTTCAGAATAATGCGTGCTGCCCTGAACGAAGTTAGTCAGGAAGTTGGCCGATACATTCGTCTGTGCAACTACTGCTCAGGTCTTTGCATGCCCGAGATTGCCGTAATGGGAGCACTCGAGGGGCTGGATGTGATGCTGAACGATGCTTTGTATGGTATCCTTTTCAGGGACATAAACATGCAGCGCACCATGATAGACCAGTACTTTTCGAGGATCATCAACGGGTTTGCCGGAGTTATCATTAATACGGGTGAAGACAACTACCTTACCACTGCCGATGCTTTTGAAGAAGCACGCACAGTGCTGGCCAGTGATCTGATAAACGAGCAGCTGGCATTACTTGCCGGTTTGCCCGAAGAGCAAATGGGTCTGGGACATGCATTTGAAATGACTCCGGATCTGGAGAATGGGTTCCTGTTTGAACTTGCACAGGCACAGATGACCCGGGAGATATTCCCCAAAGCCCCCCTGAAATACATGCCGCCCACGAAGTTCATGACGGGCAATATATTCAGGGGTCAGATACAGAATGCATTGTTTAATGAAATATCCATCTGGACAAACCAGGGAATACAGTTGCTGGGTATGATAACCGAAGCGGTACATACACCGTTTATGTCTGACAGGTATCTGGCAATAGAGAACGCCCGCTATATCTTCAGCAATATGAAGGATATTGGCGAAGAAGTGGAGTACAAGAACGGCGGTATCGTGCAGTCGAGAGCCCAGCAGGTGCTTGACCAGGCGCTCAGTCTCATAATGCAGATTGAAAAAGAAGGTCTTTTTAACGCACTCGAGAAAGGTATTTTTGCCGATGTAAAGCGTCCCAGAAATGGTGGTAAAGGACTGGATGGTGTAACACAAAAGGGCGAAAATTACATGAATCCCTTTATTAATTTGATGAAAGGAACGCAAAAATGAGCAGCGGTTTATATTCGATGAATAAGGGCGATTTTAATCAGACCCTTGACCTGAAAGCTATTAAGCCTTACGGCGACACCATGAACGACGGCAAGACACAGATCAGTTTCACACTGCCGGTGCCTTGTAACGATGAGTCGGTTGAAGCTGCAAAACAGCTGCTTAAAAAGATGGGTTTTGAGAATCCGCAGGTGGTGTACTACAAAGAACTGACCGAAGGGTTCACCTTCTTTAACTGCTATGGAAGCTGTACCCATGCGGTTGACTTTACCTCCATTCATGTCCCTAAAGTTGAGTCGACCGTGATGGATATGCATGAAACCGACGAATACATAAAGACCCATATAGGCCGCAAACTGGTTGTTATAGGAGCCAGCACCGGTACAGATGCGCACACGGTGGGCATTGACGCCATTATGAACATGAAGGGGTATGCAGGGCACTATGGTCTGGAACGTTACGAAATGTTCGAAACGCTGAATATGGGAAGCCAGGTACTCAATGAGGACTTCATTGCCAAAGCAATTGAGATGAAAGCTGATGCACTGCTGGTATCGCAAACGGTAACCCAGAAAGACGTACACATCAAGAACCTGACAGAGCTGGTTGAAATGCTTGAAGCCGAAGGACTACGCAGTAAAGTACTACTTATATGCGGAGGGCCGCGCCTGTCGCATGAACTGGCAAAAGAGCTGGGGTACGATGCGGGTTTCGGACTCAACGCTTATGCGGATGATGTGGCCTCGTACATTGCGCAGGAAATGGCGCAAAGGCTGGGCAAATAAGTATAGTTACCCGTAATACAACAGATTTAAGTCTGTTACGCAGCAGAAGTAATCAACTGATTTCGCAATTAATAAACTTAAATAATTTAAACCATGAAGGTATTTATTGTAGCCGCAAAAAGGACAGCCATCGGAAAGTTCGGTGGATCGCTTGCAAACATGCATCCGGCCGATATGGCAGCTGAAGTGATTAAAAACATAGTACAGGAAACCCGCATTGATCCGGCAAAGATTGATGAAGTGATTGTGGGTAATATCCTTTCGGCAGGGCAGAAACAGGGCATTGCACGGCAGGCTGCCATAAAGGCAGGCATTCCGCAGGAAGTGCCGGCATGGGGTCTGAATATGATCTGCGGAAGCGGAATGAAGACCATTATCACCGCCTATAACAACATCCGCGCAGGCGAAGCAAACCTGATTCTTGCAGGGGGTACTGAAAACATGTCGACCAGTGCTTACGTGTTACCCGGCGCCATTAGAAACGGTGTTAAAATGGGCGATTTTAAAGCTGTTGACACGATGGTGCTCGACGGACTGACCGATGCTTTTTCAGGTACTCATATGGGTATTACCGCAGAGAACATAGCCGAGCGCCTGGGCATAAGCCGTCAGGAACAGGATTTGTTTTCCTATAACTCCCAGCGTAAGGCTGCTGCTGCAATTGACGGTGGTAAGTTTAAACCGGAGATTGTTCCTGTAGTGTTTACCACTAAAAAAGAGACAATCACCTTCGACACCGATGAATTCGTAAACCGCAATACATCGCCCGAGAAGCTGGCAACCCTTCGTGCTGCCTTTAAGCCTGATGGCACTGTAACTGCAGGAAATGCTTCAGGCATCAACGACGGATCTGCTTTCGTTCTGGTAGCCAGTGAAGAAGCTGTAAAAGAGTACAACCTGACTCCTCTGGTAGAGATTATTGCTGTTGGACAAGGTGGTGTGGATCCGGCTGTTATGGGCCTCGGACCGGTACCTGCTATCCGCAAAGCATTAAATAAAGCAGGCATGAAGCTCAGCGATATGGAAATACTGGAACTCAATGAAGCCTTTGCAGCCCAGTCTATTGGTGTTATAAAGCAGCTGTGCGAAGAGCATGGACTGACCGCCGAATGGTTTGAAGAAAACTGTAACGTAAACGGCGGTGCAATTGCACTGGGGCATCCGATAGGTGCATCGGGCAACCGCATCACTGTAAGCCTCATTCACGAAATGAAACGTACAGGAAAGAAACTCGGACTGGCTTCGCTTTGCAT
>CAZXQT010000034.1:7253-18458 GCA_964643225.1 uncultured Lentimicrobium sp.
GCAGCATCATAACGCTTATTGACATACCGCAACAATATACGTAGGAATACGTATTGCTTTCGGCAATTGAACCTACGTACTTTTGCGATACTCTATCAAGTTATTTAGAATTACTTTTTAAGTAATAAGGCGCTGATTCTAATAACTCCGGTCGGCGCTGGTGAGTTGTTATTTGGTGAGTTAATAGTGAAAGAGGCTGCCCACAGCAGCCTCTTTTATCGTCATATAGTTTCCGTTTAAATTATATCGGGAAATCCTTTTTCGCAAGCGCTATTGATAATTACATTACCCGCACTTTTTATATATAACAGCGACCACGGTTCTGTCGTCGCCACCCATATTAATGGAAAGTGCATAGGGTTTATCGGCAGGTATGGTGATCTGGGCATCGCCGGCTTTTCCGGTTAATTGCTCCCATACGGTCACTGCCTGATGAACACCGGTAGCTCCGGTTGGGTGCCCCCATCCTATTAAACCGCCGGTAGTATTGAACGGTATTTTACCTGTGCGGGAAGTATGCCCCTGGAGGATAAAATCGGCTCCTTTGCCCGGCTCTGCTAGTCCGATGGACTCGAGGGTAATCAGCCCGGCAATGGTGAAACAGTCGTGCGTTTCTACTGTAGCAATCTGGTTGAGGGTAATTCCGGCATCTTTGAGTGCCACTGCTACGGCTTCACGAATGGTGCTCATTACTGTTGGGTCTGCAGGTTCAGCGGTCAGGTCATCGGTAGCGTGGCCAACAGCAACTATTTCTACAGCATCTTTTAAGGCGACGCCTGTGCGACGGAGGCCTTCTTCTGATACAATCGCAATAGCCGAAGCGCCGTCAGAGACCTTCGAGCAATCGAATACATTCAGGTGATCGGTAAACGACTTGCCATTGGGTTCTGTGAGTCCCTGGGCATCGAGATCTGCGACAGCGTTGGTGTATTCCTGTGCGGTTGCGCACAAACGGGCATTCTCAATGGCATTGCGGTACCAGCGTGCCATACCCTTGCGGGTATTTTCACGGCCATATTTTTCGAAATAGGCGCCGGCTCTGTTACTGAACTGGCCCGGAAAGAAATAGGCATGCCCGTCTTTTCGGCGCTGATACCATCCGGCGTAAGCCAGAATATCGGCACCATAAATAGCTTTAACGGTGTTTTGAACTTCAACACCAACGGCAAGTACCACATCGGCGGCATCAGACAGCACAGACTTTATTCCGGTTACCAGTGCCAGGCCTCCTGAAGCGCAGGCGCCCTCCACACGGATAGATGGCTTGAATTGCAAACCTTTATCGATCATGGCCATCATGGCACCAAGGTGCGCCTGACGGTTGAACTTTGAAGCCATAAAGTTGCCAACAACGCCTTCGTCAACATTTGCGGCTCCCCCAATTTGCTGCAATGTGCCCTGCCCTGCTTCTTTCATATAATGCTCCAGTCCGGGGCGCTCTTTTTTTGGATTGAATTCCTTACGGCCGGTACCCATGGAGATGGTGTTGTAGCCGGCTACCATATATATCTTTTTACGTGGTTTCATGTTGATACAGTATTAATCGACAAAATTATTTATTGGGCCGTAAGCGTGGAAGAAGCCGGTTGCGAGAACAGTATTTACGTCAGCAGCATTGGCAGCTACACCGCTGTTGACAAGCTGCATACCGATCTCACGGGAACGGCGGGCATGTTCGAGTGCCAGCTGAGCGCCCTTAGTGCCGGTTTTCTTTATTGCTGCAAAAGCGGTTGCTGCGGCAGCATCCTTATCGGCTTCACGAATGATGTTTTTCCAGGGCATCACTTCTTTCGGTGGTGCACCCAGCCAGGCGTCTTTGCCTTCCGCGAAAGCGCTGAACGCTACATACTCCTTTTTGTCGATGCTGTAGACTGCCACCGGGCGGCCTTTCTCATATTTGAGGATGCCATCCTTCTGGCTGCCATCAGAATACTGCCCGCCTTTTACACCCAGACTGAACAGCTGATCGAGCAGGTCACTGTGCAGATCTTCATTTTCCAGATACGGGTTCATTACATTCATGATGAAGCGCACCACATCAACACCCACATAGTCAATTAGCTGGAAAATACCCATTGGACGCATGAGGTAGTCCTGGCTAACCTTGTTAACACAATAAATTGCTTCGGGCAGTGCCATTTCTGCGGACAGGGCTTCTGCTTTGCGGATGCTGTACAGCGCGTCGCGCATAAAGTGCCCGTTGCCGATAAATCCGGCGATGTCGTTTGAAGGCACAACAATCTTGCGCAGGTTCCTTGCAAGTTCGGTGGCAAACTCCTTCATGCCTGCAGGGTTTTCCTTGATGGTGATCAGCTCCACCAGTTTCTGAATGGCGGGAGGATTATAGAAGTGGAATCCCAGAATGCGGCCTTCGAGTGCGGCTTTTTCGTTGAGGCCGGCGATGGGCACAGAGGATGTGTTGGTAAAATACCAGGGTTTGAGCGTATTGTTCTTGTCGATCTGACTGAACAACTGAGCTTTAAGAGCGGCGTTTTCGCTCACGGCCTCGAAAATCAGGGTGCTCTCGTATGCTGCTTCGATACGGGTACCCGGACGAACGATTGCCATCACATCATTGATATATTCGTCGATGATTTCACCGTTCTCGACCAGGTCAGGCCGGGCGGCATAGGCTTTTCGCAGGGCAACGACTTTCTTTTCAGCGGCTTTGAGCACCTGGGCACGAATGTACTTCATCAGTCCCGGAAGGGCATCAGAGGTAACATCCATGGCATTGAGCACAAACCGTTTTCCTTCGTTGACCGGCTTCAGTTTCTGGTCGGCCATTTCGAGTGCCATCAGAAGCAGTATACCGCTTCCCATCTTACCGGCTGCACCCAGTACGGTCACATTTTGAATTCTTTCTTCGTAGGTCATATATACTTTAATTCAGTAAACAATTATTGTCATCAATTGAGGACTTTCTCTGCAGTTACCAGTTGGGTTTTCGTTTTTCGAGGAAAGCCTTCATTCCTTCGGTGCCTTCATTCCCGAAAGGATCGCCAAAATGCTGCGCTTCCATCCTCTCCCCGTCTGCAAAGCTACTATTATAGCCTGTACGGGTAACAGATTTTACCAGCTTAATGGCCAGCGGGCCTTTAGAGGCGATCAGTTCTGCAATACGGATTGCCTCGGGCAAAAGAGCATCGGGCTCCGTAACCTTCTGAACCAGTCGCATAGACAGCGCAGTTGCTGCATCTATGGTTTCACCGGTCATCAGCAGATAAAGGGCGTCGGCAAGATTGGCAAGCCTTGGGAGCCTTTGCGTTCCGGCATATCCGGGTATGAGCCCGAGGTTCACTTCCGGCTGACCGAATTTGGCATTCGAGGAAGCTATTCTGAAATCGCATGCCATGGCAAGTTCCATACCTCCGCCGAGAGCGAAACCATTAACGGCTGCTATCACCGGAAACGGCATTTCACCAATCATATTGAACACCTTTTGTCCGTACAGGGAGAACCCGCGTGCCTCCTCGCTGTTCATATTCGCCATTTCTGCTATATCGGCACCTGCAACAAGTGCACGGCCTGCGCCGGTAATTATGAGTGCCCGCACACTGGCATCACGCGAAGTGACATCCAGAAAATGCTCCATTTCATTAAAAAAACGGGTATTGAGGGCATTTAATGCCTCCGGTCTGCTGAGGGTGAGGATAATAATGTTTCCCTGGCGGGCAGGTTTAAGGATTTCGTAGTGCATTATTCAGGGTTTTAATGGTCAAGAAAATAACTGTGATTAAAAGAATTACAACAGTTTTAAGCAGCGTACTGCTCCTTGTTGCACATATTCAGATATTCACATTCAAACATACTAAAAAAACTGATTAAAATTCACAAAGACTTTTAAAAATGCAAAACACAAAACGTGCATTTTCAGGTAGACGGGGTAATCGGGGCGGTTATACGTATAAATACGTAGTGATGGAGGCGAAGTCCTAAGGATGAGTCATTTACACATATAAGTCGGTGTTACATCTTAGATATATTAATGTTTCCGATACAACCATCCGGCAGGAGCTATTCATGAAAAATATTTCTACAGGCCGTTGAACAAATTTAGCAGTATTTTCAACGTGTTGGTATTATTGGCATAGCAAGGAATATTAACATTTTATTCATTTAATTATCTACGATAATTGAATATTTATAACCTTATTTAAAATGATTATAAATAAAAGCGCAGATATTTAGGTATATACACCTATTGAAACAGCTACGTAGTTACACCTAATTTTGCAGCACTCCCTTACATTGATCAGTCTTGCAAGCATTTACAAAATGTAAGGACAGGAGGAACCTCCACAGTACTAATTGTAATTCTAAAAAAACTAAATCAATTCACCACCAAAAAAACTAACTAACAAATGAAGAAGCTAATTTTTACTATTGCATTCGGCTTAAGCGCCGGATTACTCATGGCACAACATTATGATGCTGTAAATCAGAATGGGGATGGAAATGCCTCCATAGTAACCCAAAATTCAATTTTCACAGCAGGCACAGAACTTGGAAACTACGCTACTGTTGACCAGACAGGCAACGACAATGAAAGCACTGTGACCCAGAGTCAGAGAGGTGTTCTTTTTGGTTCAGGATGGGGCAATGAAGCCGATGTAGAGCAGACCGGAAATGAAAACACATCAACAATCACTCAGGAAAATGACCGCAACTATGCAGAGGTCACTTCCACCGGTGATTTGAACGAAGCAACCACTGATCAGGATGGCAGACAGAACTCATCCATCATCAGTCAGCTGGAAGATGAAAACACAGCTACCGTTACTCAGATTGACCGGAATAACGAATCAAATATAGAACAAGTTGGCGACAACAACACTGCTACTGTATTGCAGAACTCTTTCCTTATTGGTCATGATTCAGAAATAACCCAGACCGGTGATGATAACGAAGCAACCGTTACCCAGTTGACAGATGCCAATGAATCATGGATTTTACAGAATGGTATTGCAAATGACGCTACCGTATATCAGATAGGTTCATTTAACAATTCAGACCTGGAGCAACAGGGAGACGACAACTGGGCAGACCTTTCACAGAATGGCATCTCCAACAATTCTGACATTCTTCAGGATGGCGACATGAACAGTGCACTGGTAGTACAAAACGGAACCTTCAACTGGTCAGAACTGCAACAAGAAGGTTACGATAACGGAGCCGACATTGATCAGGATGGTTTTACCAACTTCTCTGAAGCAATGCAGGATGGTGACTACAACGAGTTAACCTTGATCCAGGACGGAGCATTAAACGGTTCAACCATTCATCAGCATGGCAACTCCAACGTGGCTGACGTGCTCCAGAATGGCAGTTTCAATGAATCAGATATTCACCAGAACTTCAACGGCAACCAGGCATTCCACACACAATTGGGCAATAATAACATAGCTGTGACTACACAGAACTAACAAATTGTCAATATACTAATACAGCCGGGACAACATCCCGGCTTTTTTGTATACGTAGTAATACATATCAAATCCATTCATTTTAATGTAATTATTAAAAATGTTGGTAAAACTAGGTATTATTAATTATTTTTTTTATATTTTGCTGCACTAGCTAGTTACTTTATTTATATTTGGTGATCAATAAAAAAGAAATTCTATATTTGAATAGGTTCCACATTTTTAAATTAGTCTTTAAACTCATTATGTAGTTAAATATTTTAGATATGCGCTTTGATCTGACACTGAGCATGAATAATATCAACGCAGGTAACATACTGCCCGTTAATTACCAGTATGAATTATCATCGTGGATATACGGCGTTCTTAATGCAGGTGATAAAGAGTTCGCGCGTTGGCTTCATGAGAAAGGATATTTGTCAGATAAAAGGTCTTTTAAACTGTTTACATTCTCCAGGTTATTTGTCAAATCATACCATATCAAAGCAGATCGGATGATTATCAACTCACCCGATGCAAAACTTATCATTTCATTCCTTCCGGACGAAGCTATTAAACCATTTGTTAAAGGATTGTTCCTAAACAGAATGTTTACTCTGGGCGATATGATAAGTCAGGTCAATTTTGAAGTCTCCTCAATAGAAGAACAGCAGCAGGTATACTTCAGTGATGAAATGGATTTCATAACAGTATCACCGATATTCATAGGCATGAAAGATTCTGAAACAGGCTATAAAAATCATCTTTCACCCAATCATCCGGATTTTAATAAATGTGTGGAGGAGAATTTAATAGCTAAATATTTATCTTATTATAAATCGGAAGTCGAAAAACCATTGCACATAAATATAACCCCTTTGTCACCCCCCAAAGAGAAACTTATCAAAATAAAAGGAAATACCAGCAAGCAGACCTATATCAAAGGATATGATTTTATATTTAAAGCAGCCGGTTCACCTGAACTTATTCAAACAGGCTTTTATGCCGGGTTTGGCGCGTTGAATAGTCAGGGGTTCGGATGTGCTAACGTTCATCAGTAAACAAAATGACATGAGCCTGAGCACCATTATAAAAATTGGGCATGAGCTACGAAAGTCGGAGAACAGTCTCCGTTACTTCAAATACACGGAGCCGTGTCCTGTTTCAAGGGATGATAATCCCCTTATGGTGTTTAACCTGCCTGTACATAAAGAATTTACTATCGACTGGCAATCATTGAGCATTGCAGATACTTCAGAACAAGCAGATACAGGGCAAAAAGACTATTATTTTCTGCGCTATACTTTATCGGATAATGACTCTAGTCCGAAAAAATATCTGTTTGGCGATATTTATTATACGAGAAAAAGCACTCTGGATACCAGTGGTAATACAAAGAATATAAGGAAATTTGGTAACTACAAATT
This sequence comes from uncultured Lentimicrobium sp., assembly GCA_964643225.1. GTDB lineage: Bacteria > Bacteroidota > Bacteroidia > Bacteroidales > Lentimicrobiaceae > Lentimicrobium. The sequence continues at coordinate 14,086 of CAZXQT010000034.1, forward strand.
CGAAAGAGGCAACGCCTTTAATAACGGCCTGAATGCATATGCCAATATAAAGGAGGAGTTATTATGGAAAAAGGTTGTCGAAAAGGTAAACCTGGACGTGAAGGAGAACAATCGTGAACCTATTGCAAAAATAATTTACAAAAAGGTAATCAGTAAAGACCCGACCGACATACCGTTGCGATTTGCAAAAAAGTACACAGATTATATTGAGTTAACGGCAAGCCTGATTAAAGAATATGGCAACAATCATCCGTTCATTGCTTTCTATACTATGGTAGAAAAAGATCTGGAAAAAATAAACAGGTTATTATTGTATGCACCTGTTGTTAAAGATTTTCCTGACAAGTTAATGATACTTTCCGATATTTCGTTATTGCAGCAGGAATACATTGCTTATCTTAAAAATGCAGGTTTATTAACCAGAGTAAACCACCTGCTTAAAGACACTACGATTAACAATGAACAGATTAGCAGGCTTATGCAGTATGGTGATCATAGTTTATATCTGCACTTCGATTTTAAAGACAGCCCTTCAGGCCCTCAATGGTACCATCAGGCAGACGCATTCGATGTTATAAAAAAGAACCTCATCAACGAAACAACCCAGCTGACATCGCATGGGTTGGTACCATCGAAAAGCATTTACCGTACGCTTTGTTCCGGTAACGATAAAAACGATATACAGTTTCCCGGCTTTAATAACGAAAAGAAGTACAGGTCATTTTCATTCAGGGACTCTGAACAGTTTACCGATTTTCTTTATAGTGGCAGTATAGTTAACAAACCATTTCGAAGAATCTATGCTACATCGATAGACCAGTATATCATACCACGTGCACATGATTCGGAGGTCACAGCCAGTCAATATGATCTGTTCTTCAATAACAGTTCAAATTACGATATTTGTCATGAGCCGTTGTTTGCCTTTTTACTGAATCCGGCGATTGACTATTTTCCATATTATGATATTATCCTATCGGATGCAGGAGGGAATACCGTTACCGACAGGATATTGCTTAATGGTATATCCTTATTACATCTTAAAAAATACCATGAGCGTATTTCGGCCATCAACCACAGGACCCATCTGGAAAAGGCTGCCTATATTATACTGACGAGGTTGATAGCACCACTAATAATCTAAAGATTGAGAACTCATTCCGCAAATTGTTATCTAATATTTTTCTGGAGAGCACGGGCAAGATAAAGTACAATCCTGTTAACCGATATCAGTCGCACCTGTTAAAAGTTTTACCTCAAATATACACAGGCACATATTTTCGCGATGATATTCTTTTACATCATTTCATCGAAAAGATGGAATTTATAATTCGTAACATGGATGTAAAAGACTGCTGGTATCACTTTACTGATTTAAAATTCCATCTCATTTTCCTCTTCAGGATACAAAACACAGAGATAGATAAGTATATGCAAATAATAAGATCTGAAAGTTACCGCATTGGCTACCTGCTGGGAGATATGGCCAAAAAGCTAAGCATCGACCACTATTCTTTTGAAAGAACCCATCTGGCAAATCTTTCGAGAAATATCACCACACTGACAGAATTTGTAAAATTTAAAAACAGCATAGAGCAAAAACTGCTGAAATACAGAAAAACTCATTTCATACATTCCGCAGCATATGAGTTGACTCAACTGCTGAAGGAATTCAGCGAAGAATATGACAAAGATACCTGTGCATTTGGTTTTCTGGAAGCATACTTTAAACCATTCTCCAGGAAAAAAGACCCAAACGATAAAAATTATTAAACTGGATTTCAAAATACTGAGCATATAATATATTAAGCATAATAAATCAAAGGACCTCACTCTTTGAAAAATGACCTCACTCTTTTTGTAAACCGAAATGCAAAGCAATGACGACCCCATTAAAAAAATCAGAAATTTTGTATCTGTATGACACCAGTTACAACATACCCAATGGTGACCCGTTTACCGGGGAACAGCGGTATGATGAAGAAACACGTCGTATACTCGTAAGCGATGTTCGTATAAAAAGATATATACGTTCATATCTTGAAGAGACAAAGAACAAGCCTGTGTATGTAAGTGAAAACACAGGTGCGGGCAAGGCAGATTCAAAATCCATTATCAAATGGCTTTATGAAAACCGAAATCCAGGTAATTTGACAGATATCGGCGAGCTTCTCAGGGAACAAATTGATGTTCGATTGTTTGGTGGTATAGCTACACTTAAAGATGAAGATATTAAAATGCTAAAATGCACCAACGGACGAGTGCAGTTCACCGGCCCGGTACAGTTTGCAATGCTTAATCCATCTCTTAATGAAATAAATCTCCGGTTGCATCAAAATACCACTTATTTCCTTTCAAAAGAAACAAATTCCCAGGGAGCGATAGGAACAACATCCATCGTGCCTTACTCTGTAATACAGGTGCATGGATGGGTTAATCCTAAAGTTGCCCAACAAACCGGAATGACTTTGGACGATCATGATTTAATGCTGGAGGCTCTGTGGTACGGAGCATCCGGAATAGGAAGCTCCCATTCAAGAAGCAAGGTAGGACAAAACAGTCTTCTGCTTTTAGAAATAATCTATGCAGGCGAAGATCAAAAAATATACAACGTTAACAGGTTAATTACTATTAAACCCTTAGGAGATATTAAAATGGAACAAATTCGGTCAACAGAAGATTACTTTTTCGATTTATCTAAATTAATAGATGCAGTTAGCACAGATAAGGTAGAGAAAGTAATATATTTAACAGAGGTAGAAGAAATAGAACACTTATTTTCGAAAAACGGGAAATTTGAGAAAATGCGCCTTTAAAAGAAATCATTAAAAACTAACTAAACTTCATTTTCATAAACTAACAATATTCCAAAACTAACCATACTTCATGGATACTTTTCAATTTACTATTAGCGGAGACTGGGCGCATTTTAAAAAGCCAGAAACAAATAACAATCCATTAACCTACGATTTTATACCAAAGACTGCACTTATTGGCTTAATTGGTGCTGTACTGGGGATTGAAAGAGAAGACATGCTACAACAATTTCCTTTACTATCGGATGATTTAGTATATGGAGTTCAATTGTTGTCACCTGTAATAAAAACCTCCTGGGGATTTACCAGCAGAACAGCAATTAATCCGGTTGCCGAAGGGACTCCCAAATATTTTGAATTTCTTCGTGATCCCGCTTACCTGATCACGATTGGGTTACAAAATGAAAGATCGGCTGACATCTATCATCGGTTCAAAAAGTCTGTAAAAGAAGAGCTTGCAGTTTATACACCTATACTTGGGTGGCACAATCTTCCGGCTAACCTTGAATGGAAATCAGAGGGAGAATCCGAGTTACATGAGGGTGATTTCATTACAAAAGGATTTATCCCGCTAAACGAATTTGCAGGAAACAGCTTAACCCCTGGAACCAGAATACGCTTTGAGAACATTCCGACAAAACAAAATGATGATTTCATGAACTTGCCGGATAAATACAAAGAAGTTGCTTATCCTGATTTTCCCGACTCCATTGTTGCAAAAGGCAAACATTATGCCTATATTTGTAATGAGCAAACAGAAAACTGGTGTTTGATATAGGATTTGATACAGGAATTAGCAACTTTAATTTTACCTTTCAGGAATTGAAATAAAATTAATTCTAATTAACAACTCAGGCTTTGCCTAATTTTACCTTTTAGGAATTGAATAAAGTAACCGAACAAGCACTTTTGTAAATGAAAGGAAATTACGTTTAAATACGTATTGCACACGGGCAGCATAGCCCATACATTTGTAAGTTAAACAGATGGTTTAAAATTCTTCTTATAATAATGTAGTCATGAAAGCCAATATATTTTTTACCCTGCTTCTCTCCATGTTTATTTTGTTCAGTAATGCTCAAACTGAAGAGGATATAGTTTTAACACCCGAACAAATAGCGACAGTAATTGATATTAGTCGAATGTCTGAAGGAAGTAACAAACTCCCCAACGACGCAAATTCAAATACAGCTACTATTAGTCAGACGGGGAACTTCAACACTGCTACAATACAGCAAAATTCCACTGCCGGAAGCAATGTAGGTTCTATAATTCAGAAAGGTGACAATCTTACAGCTACTCTCAATCAGAATGGTGGAGGTCTGGAAGGTACAATATTTCAGGAAGGCGAATTCCACATATCGAACCTCGATATGCTTGGTACCGATTTAGACGCTAGTATTGAGCAATATGGTTTTGGCAACATAGTAGAGAAAACATTACAGGGAACTTCAAAAGACTTTCACTTAATACAGAAAGGTGAAAATCTACGTTTTTCTGTTCAGGGTGATATGTTACCTGGAATGACTATCATTCAGCAAGGAAATGGAATGCAGA
>CAZXQT010000035.1:0-18082 GCA_964643225.1 uncultured Lentimicrobium sp.
TGAACGGTGTGAAGTTTACATCCATCGTAACTCCCGATGTAGCTTTGAAATTGGTGCCATCAGACTGGGCAATCAACAAGTTAACTGCCAGTAAAAGAGCAGCCGACAAACCGATAATTTTTTTCATTTGGTTGTTTTTTAGTTAGAAATTGAGTTAAACGGTACCCCGTAAAATACAGCATAAAGATATGAAAAAAAATCAGGGTAAGAAATAAAATTCTTTCCCTGATTTTAATAGTATTAGTAATGGTTTATGAAATAGTTTGCACTATCTCCTTTTCTGCTTTATCTTATAAAGAGTTTTGCACTGTAAATACCATTGGCATTGCGCATGGTAACAATATACATACCGGATGGTACATCAGTATTTACTCTGCTTTTGCCGAATAACTCCTGACTGATAACTGTTCTGCCCTGTACGTTTACAACTGTAAGGTTGTATTTGTAATTACTGCCGGGTTCTACTACGATACCGCTGCCATCATACCATACTTTTGCATCCAGTTTACTGATGTTTGACGTATTGATCGATTTCAGGTTAAGATACAGCACCTCGTCAAGTCCGCCATTCGGATCTTTTGTATCTACACCAAGCCATATACCTGAAGGCTGTTCATAGGTTTTTACGAGAGAGCCATCCGCATTAGCGTGGACATCAATTTTCTGAATTCCATCGGGATTAATATTTGGTACTATAGCACCCCATGAACCGTTAACTCCGGCAATGGAATCAATGTAGAACGGTGCATAAACATTGGTAGCGGCAAAGTCAATACCAGAAGCTTCGATGTGTGCACCATACAACGGTCTGTCGGAGGTTGCTGTTGCATAAAGGAATACAAAGTCGCCGGGCTGATCGTTGCTAACGGCATGAACGCCTGTACCCTGGTAATCTGCAGCCTCGGTACCAAAGTTAATAACCGTTACTGCATCCTCTGAAGTGTAGCGGGTTGCAACGGTTGTTCCTTCATTACCATCGTTAAGATTGATACGAACGTGCACCTGGTTACCAGGAGTAAACCGGTCGTTACCTGAAGCTTCCACGATAAACCATCCTGTCCACTGACCAGTTGAATCGGTGGTGAATTCGGCATATTGACCCGGAGTGTCCATGGCTGTGGTTGTTGTACGGGCAAACGTTCCGTCTTCATTTACAAATATAGTGTTACCTGCACCGTTAAAATCATCGGCATCGGTAGCAAGCACCAGTTTGCTGAAATAGCGGTATGTTGCATCAGGGGTAAGCTGATTAAGGGTTGCTCTGAAAGCTAGCGGTAAACGGGTAGCATTGGTTCCGTTAACACCTTGCATATACATTGGGAGAATGATCTGTGAAATACCTGGAATATCAGATGTGGTTACTTCACCGCTAACTGTTACGTTGGCTGTAGCACCGCCACCTGCATGTGTAATAACCTCATCATTATATACACCCATTGGCAGACCGGCATTTAATCTTACATAAACAGTAAGGGGCTGGCCTGTAATAGTACCATCAGCAAAAGGCACCTCAAGTGTTGCAGTAAAGTTGCTGTCATCCAAAGAAACAGAATAATCGGCAGGAGCAGTAACAGTAATGTTGGCTGTACCTTCCAGATCAATAGCCGAAAGGGTGTACGACTGTGACTGTGAAGGGCCGTTTCCTTCCATGTAGGTGAAGCCTGTAAGCGTTGACGGAGCTGCTGTTATTGCAGGATTACCAGTCGGCAGAAGGTTGATAACAAGTTCTGTTTCGGCTCCGCCTAACGGGTTACGGGTATCAACATAGCTCCAGACACCGTCAGAAGAAGTCCAGATATTAACGATATTACCGGTTACTGCACTACGTTCTTCAATTCTGCGGATGCCATCAGGTAATACGTTGGGTACAATGCTGCCCCATGAACCGTTTACACCTTCTACTTCTTCGGTATAGAAAGCAACATAATTATTGGCACCGGCGAAGTTGATACCGGTAGTTTCAATGCTTGTACCTGCAAGTGGCTGACCGGCTCCGGCCTCATCGGTATACAGGTAAACGAAGTTACCGGCAGTTGCGGTTGAAAGTCCACGAACTCCTGTTCCGGTCGATGCATTAAAGGCAGAGCCAAAGTCAAGAACCGAAGCAGCTGTTTCAGAAGTTACATACGCATTAACAGAAGTTCCGTTTAAGCCATCGTTGAGCAAGATGCGCATATGTACCTGATTACCCGGAGTAAAGCGGGCATCTCCTGTAGGCTCTACCATGAACCAGCCGGTATAATTACCCATATTATCAGCAGTAAAGGTACCGTACTGGCCGGGTGTATTCATAGAGGTGGTGGTTGTGCGGGTAAAAGTACCATCGCTGTTAACCAAAATGGTAGTACCTGCACCCTGGCTTGTTTCGCTGTCGGTTGACAGAACTACTTTATTATAATACCTGTATGTGTGGTCGGGTTTGAGGTAAGTAATTGTTGCGCGGAAAGCATAGGGAACCGCTTCTTCATTATTACCATTAACACCCTGAATGTATGCAGGCACTGTTTCGGCCAGCATTTCAGGAACCAGATTAATAACCAGGGTAGAATCAACACCGTAATGCGGATCGCGAGTGTCGGTCAATCCCCAGATACCATCAACTGAAGTTTCTGAAGTAACTATACCACCGTTAGCATTGCTGTATTCTCTGAGGAGTTGTACACCTGCAGGATTTAAGTTCGGTATAATACCACCAAATGCACCTTCAACACCGGAAACGAAGTTCTTGTAGAATGCAGGATACTGGTTTATCGTAGTATAGTCAATACCGGTGACCTCGATGCTGGTAGCAAACAACGGACGACCGTTACCGGTAATATTATCGAACATTGCTACGAAGTTGCCACTCTGCATGGTTGAAGTTGCCCTGATAGAAGTACCATCGTTAGCTGTGCTGTCTGTGCTGAACTGCAATACTTTTATTGATTCGGCTACAGTCAGATAATGAGCTGCAGAAGTTCCGCCTGCACCATTGTTGAGACGAATGCGCATAAATACCTCATTACCGGCAGTGAACCGGGCGTTTCCGGAAGGTTCGATCATAAACCAGCCTGTATACGAACCGGATGCATTGGTTGTGAATTCACCATATTCGCCGGGATTTGCAAGGTTTCCGAGGGTTGATCTGGTAAAAGTACCATCAGCGTTAACAAAGATCAGGACACCGGCTCCGGGAGTAGTAGCTCCGTCGGTACTTATAACAGCCTGGTTTGTATAGCGGTAGGTTGCATTTGGAGTAAGGTTATCGAGTGTTGCACGGAATGCCATAGGTACGCGGGTGTTATTCGGTGTTGCACCACTCATGTATAAAGGAACCAGATTACCTGTAATTGCAGGAGGCAGAACTATAACAATACCTGTGCTTGTTGCACTGGTCAATCCTGTAGCGGTTGCCTGTAAAACGTAGGTTCCCGGAGTTGAGAAGCTAATATCGTCGAAGCTTGCAACACCGGCTACGGCAGCTTTTGCAAGGGTACCATTCACTGTTCCGGGACCACTGACAAGGCTGATGGTGATAGTACCGGTATAATTGGGATCGACTATTTCATTAAAGTTCAAAGCCTGAACCTGGAATGCTGTAATTGCCTGGTTTATGAAACCACCTGCAGGGACATTGGCAAATGCCAGATGGGTAGCAGGAGCAGCAACCTGTCCACTCAATGAAACGGTGGAAGTTGTTCCGCCACCTGCAAGATCGATATTGCCCGTATACGTTCCGGCCGAAAGACCAGCCGCAAGACGTACGTATACGTTAGTTGCTGCAAGCGTACCGGCGGTATAAGGAACGTTAACTGGGGTGGAACTCCATGTTGTGTTATTAAGTGAAACCTGATAATTTGCAGGAGGTGTAACAGAAATGTTGCCGGCAGCCGGTGACAAATTAGCAGCCGATAAACTAAACGATTGCGATGTCGAGGGTCCCTGACCAACGTTATATGTAAAACCACTCAAGGTGCTTGGAGTTGCGGTAATGGCTGCAACAGGAGCAGAAGCAGGAGCTACACCGAAGCCAGTGAGTGATATAAGTGGAGTACTGGTTGGCTGATATTCAACTGTCTCAAATCTCTCAGAAGGATCAATCCACCCATCCGGGTCACCGGTTGTTATACCTGGCAATAATTGCAGGTTGGAATTCACCGTATAAACTCCTGCAGGGGTACCCCAGCCTGTTCCGGGGTCATCCTGGAAAACTCCGAACATATCGGTTGTTACCCCACCGTATACCAGTGATAATCCATCATCCCCATTAAAAGTAAAATTAAACTGTGCAAATGAAGCAGTTGAACCTGTACTGGTAAGATAGGTTTGTATATCAGCTGTTCCTATCACTAATAAAGCTCCCGGAGCAAGACTGCCAGTACTGACAGTAACTACAGTAGTAGGAGCACCTCCGTTTGTACTCTGACGGACTGCCAGATTATTAGTAGCAAAGTCCAGACTGGAGGATGTGTTGTTCCACACTTCAATGCCTTTAGGCGCAGTTCCGGCGTTTGTTTCAACATACTGGCTTATTATCTGCGCGGCTCCGCTGAAAGATAAAGCCAGAACGGCCAAGATTGTCAGTGAAAATGACCGCAGCCTGACTAAAAAAGGTTGTAGATTATGTTTCATATATTTGGTTGAATTTAATTTTTATATACCCGGTTAAAAAAGCTTTATGAAAAAGCATCCGGCCACTTAAGTACGGATGCTTTTTATAAAACTGTATTTGCTTTATTATTTTACAAGCACTTTTTGACTGAATACTCCCTGTGAGGTACTGATCTTCACCAGATAGATTCCTGCAGGAATGTTCAATGCGGTGGTAGTTTTTGCACTATTTACTTCGAATGCACTTACTACCATTCCCTGAAGGCTGACCACCTGAACCGATGCGGCCTGAACCTTAACCAGTTCAACAACCAGGTTGTTTTGGTATGTGTAAATGCGACCGTGGTTTACAGGAATAGCCTCAATACCAACCATAGTATTGATCACGAGAACGCCGTCAAGACCACCCGATGGGTTGCGGGTATCGGTACTTCCCCATACACCGTTGTTTGATGTATGATTGTTTACTATCGAACCATTTGTGCGACTTCTCTCTTCAATACGCATAATACCGTTTGCATTGTTATTTGGTACAATTCCGCCCCAGCGGCCATTCATGCCTGCTACATCGGTAACATAGAATGGAGCGTATGTGCCGGCACCTTCAAAATCGATGTTAGAATCTTCAACATGGGTTCCGTATACCGGGCGACCTGTTCCGGCAGTATTATCGTAAAGGAAAACGAAATTGCCCGGAGCAAAATCACTAACTCCCCTGATTGCAGTTCCGGTTGTATCGGCTGAATTGGTTCCGAAACCGATAACTCTGGTACTCTCTTCGGTGGTAAGCCAGGTGGCTTCTACGTTACCGTTGTTACCATCGTTGAGAATGATACGCATAAAGAGTTCCGTTCCAGGTTTAAATCTTGTGGCATTGCCTGTAGGCTCTGTGATAAACCATCCGCTAAAGCTGCCATTGGCATCGGTAGTAAACTGACCATAAGCACCCGGGGTTCCGAGACTCGGGCTGCTGGTTCTGGTGAAGGTACCATCGGCATTAACAAAGATTATATTTCCTGCACCGTTATAGGTAGGGGTATCAGAACCTACGATGATCTTGTTGTAATATCTGTACGTTGAATTTGGCAATAAATTACCAAGTGTTGCATAGTATGCAAACGGAACGCGGTAATTATTGGGAACAGCTCCCTGCATGAATCTTGGAAGGATTACAGAAGAAATTTCCGGTTCAAGACCTGAACCTACGGTGCCCGAAACGGAAACAGTAAGGGTAGCTGCACCACCTCCGGTAACATTAACAGTTTCAGCATAGTTACCTGCTGCAAGACCTGACTTAAGGCGAACAAACACGTCAGTGGCATTCAGTGCTGCACCGGTGTATGGTAATACTACACTATTACTGAATGCAGTATTGTTAAGTGATACTTCATAGGATGCAGGAGCAGTTACGGTAATATTACCCGATCCTGGTTCCAGATTCATTCCGCTGATGCTGGTTGTCTGTGAAGCTGATGGCCCCTGTCCGGTTACATAACCAAACCCGGTGAGTGAAGAAGGATTTGCTGCCAGCATAGGTGAACTGCCAGCTCCGCCTGTAACGGTAAAGTTATCAATACGCACGGTACCACCCGGTCCGTAATTGGCACCCGGTGATGATGTGCCATAGCTGCTGCCATCAACAAACTCAGTAACCAGTCTTACAGCAAACTGAGGATTGTTATTTGCTCCGGAAATAGCAGATAGGTTTGCCGTTCTGCTGTACCATACGGTTCCTGTATCGGCAACATACCGGCCGTTGTCAAAACCTGTTTCTTCGCCATCGCGGAGGTTGGTTGCATTAGAGGTACTGGCATCAAAGTTGACCCAGTTGGTTCCGTCGGTAGTATACTGCAACCGGATGCGGTTTGCAGCTGTATTACTCATACGGTTGTCCCAGCTTACTGCGATGTTTGAATAACCTGCAGTAGAAACATCAAACTGTGCTCCTGCAGTACCCGAGCCAACGCCCTGTTCCGGATAGGTGGATGTGTTCCATGCTCTTCCGGTTGATGGCAAACCACCAGCATATGCTGTGGTTGTTCCGCCAACATTACTTGCCACACCTGATCCCGTAGTTGGATTTAGCGTTTCAGCATCAAAATTCCATTGTGCAATGGTTACCTGCGAATTTGCCTCAAAGGCTGTAAAAGCAAAGGCAAATAAGACCAAAATCAGTGTTCTGGTGTAGTTTTTCATCATTATTTCCCGAATTTGTTAATTATATTACTGATTATCAATGTTGTTCCATTTTCTGTAAACAAGCTATAAAAGTATATTGTTTTGTTGAAATAAACATTAAGAAAAGGTTAATTCTTTCCATATGATTGAGGAAAATGTGAAACTTCACGATAAATACTCCCTTGAAATAAAACTTGGTTATAGAGCCACTCACCCAAAAGCAAACGAATTCGCGGTACATATGTGGTTTTACATTCCTCACAGCCTGGATATAAACAAATACAATTATCCAAAACTCAGTTTCTACAGAGACCTCAAGTCGAATTTACGGCTAATAACCCCTGTATACACACTGGCTGAACTGGCAAACAAAGACAGTCTGCCGTCAAGGAATCTGCATAATGCACTTCAACAGTCCGGTAAAGCACCCGAATACCATGTTCGCATGTTTGCTTCGATAGTGAAGAGTGCCCTCCGGTCGGAGCTTAAGCGACTGACCTCTTCCAGGGTGCAGCCGGCAGACCCCGGAGTGGATGAATTTATTAATGATGTTAGGGCAATCTCGGGTATTTACCGTGCAGAAAGAGATAAAAAATGGTCGGTACAAACGTCAGAACAACAGGATGGCCGGTCTGAACAGGAAATTGATCCGTATGCTTTAGGCGATGAATTCCTGAGTAACACTATAGAGCAGCATACCTTCCGGCTGATGGAGATTTTACAACGAAAAGGGCGTTTGGGTGAAGCGGATGCTGAGAAACTTATGAAGCTTGCCAAAGATGAAATTGCCTATAAAAAAACAATGGGTTACCCTACAGTGGAAAGCGGTAGTAAGAAACACAACAGAGAGCTTGTTCTGAGACTGGGGCTGCTGAAAAAATACATTGAAAGCGAGCTTTTTCTCGACATAGACAAACAACGCGAAGGAGTTCTTGCAGAGCAGGTTTATTTCAGTGTAGCAGCAGGGATAGCCATGCTTTTCGCGACAGCCGTGGCTTTCTTTTTCCAGAAACAATATGGAGAATTAACCATGCCCTTTTTTATAGTGCTTATTGTAAGTTACATTATGAAGGACAGGATAAAGGATCTGACCCGCTATTACATGGCAAACCGCTGGGGGCGAAGATTTTTTGATGTAAGGACCAATATAAGCCTGAATGATGTGAAGATAGGCTGGCAGAAAGAGGGTATGGACTTTGTAAACGAACGAAAAGTTCCGGCAGCTGTCAGGAAAAAACGTAAGCGTTCGGCTATCGTTGAAGCAGAGAATCGCATTTATGCGGAAAAAATTATCCTGTACCGTAAACTCATCCGATTCTATCGCGACGTGCCCGAAAAAATCAGTCCCTATCCGGTTGAAGGCATGAATAGCATTATACGTTTCAATGTTGCCAATTTTTTGCAGAAGATGGATAATCCGGTTTTTCCTTTATACATCCCCGGTAAGGGAAACAAGGCAGCAATAGAACATGGTGAAAAGATCTATTACATAAACCTGGTGCTGCGCTATAATTATTACCGGGGCGAACCACGGTACCGCCATATACGTATAGCGCTTAACAGGAGCGGGATCACGGAAGTAACAAAAGTAAAATAACAGAGCAAACGAACGCAGGTGATTAACTACTGCCGCTCGCCTGTTAAGCTTTTGAGATCGTTGATCCATTTTGATCCCGGCTTTTGCGGGATGTAGCCTTTCATCCTTTCCAAAAGAACTACAGGATCGCTTTCCACAATAAGGTTACTGAGGTGTTCAGGCCGGATAAAGAGCGCATCGGTACATTGCTGCAGGAAATACACAAGGTGATCATAAAATCCTCCTGAGTTAAGCAGAGCCACCGGTTTATCGATAAGATCGAGCTGGTTCCACGACATGACTTCAAAAAGTTCGTCGAGTGTGCCGATACCCCCCGGCATAGCAATGAAGGCATCGCTCATATCAGCCATAAGCAGTTTGCGTTCGCTCATAGTGTTTACTACATGAAACTCACTCAGATCTTTATGCGCTACTTCGCGGTTTATCAGGCTATGGGGCATCACACCGGCCACTTCACCGCCGTGCAGCAAAACTTCGTCGGCAATTATACGCATAAGCCCGATATTACTACCCCCGTACACAAGCTTAATGTTGTTTGTTGCCAGGACTCTGCCAAGTTTTCTGGCATCTTCTGCAAAAGTAATATCCCGCCCGGGTGAAGAGCCGCAAAAGACGCACAGGGAGTGAATTGTTCTCATAAATGGATTATTCAAGGTACGACTCAATTTTCCGGGAGATCGCATCACGGCAAACTCCGCAGAAATTGTTGTAGGATATGGATTTCATGGTACAGTCGAATGAAGGCCTGAATATTCCTTTCGACATGTACCCGCCACCTTCGTATGCACCCAGTTTATAGTTGTCTTTTTCTGAAGCAGGTGTTGGCACCGGTGTATTTTTACCGAGCATATTTTTCCACTTACTGCTAAAATTCACCAGGGTAGTGAGGTTAGGCTCCCAGGGTTCCGTCTTCAGGTTATAGAAGTTCTCATAAGCTACCGATGAATCATAGTATTCATCACCCAATCCTCCAAAGCTGTGGCCAAATTCATGAATAAACACATAATCGGCATAGGCGTTATCGCTGGTAAACAAAGCATAGAAGTTATATATACCTCCGCCGCCGTACACTTCTGAGTTCACAACAATGCAGATATGGTCGTATGGAACGTTGGCTGCCACATCGCGTACAGATTTCATGTCGGTTGTGGTCAGGTAGCGTTCTGTATCGAATGTATAGAAGGAACTGTTGAGTATGGTCTTTCTCCATAACTCCTTACCGGGCCTGTCAGCACCGCTTTGTTCTGAAGGAGCCATGACACCATAAATATTCATCCGGTCGGCGTACTTATCGAACGGGCTGTTCTTTATCAGGTAACCGGTCAGTCGTTCGCAGTCAGCCCTGAACTTATCCATCTGATCGGCAGTGTAGCCTTCCGGCAGAAAGACAATATCGAGGTTAACAGCAGGGTCGCCCGCCTGTTTAACCATAAAATGCGGGAATTCTTTTCTTTGTTCTTTTTTGATAAAGTAACTGTTCGGATCGATGGTAAAACTGAATTTCTCGTCCCATTTTTGTTGCTTATTGCGGTTAAAGAACGTTGCAACAACGGGGCGTTTGGGGAAAGGAACAACCACATTCTCATAAAAGGCCCTTGTTACCTTTTGCGCTTCAGGAGTAGTCTGCCATTCAGAAAACAGGGTAGAGAAGCCGTTACTGTATATCACTCTGCCCGATTGCACATCGGTAAGGGTGAATTTGTAATTGCCATAATCGAAGGAGGAAACAAGATGCTTACGCGAACCTGCATACCAGGGTTCCTGAATAAGCTCATCGAGGGCGTATGCATCGGTTGTTGCAGTTCCGGAGTGTATATAATCAATACGAAGTGCTTTATCGTAAAAAAACTCGCTGAAGTTGATCTGGGCTGATGCATTAAGCATCAGAATAAGAAAAAATAAAGAGAATACCTGTTTCATACTTCTAAAACTAACGCACAAAAATAGAGAAAAGCTTCTTGCAGACCATAGGTAAAACAGTGTAAAAGAGATAATTAATTGTGGATAAAATGCCTATCTTTGGCTGCCCGACTGAAACCCTGCCGGCAAAGATAAATAGCCGGAAAGAAAATTACATTACATGAAGAATAAAAACCTGAACGCCTCGTCCGAAACTTTAAGTGCTACGGAAAAAGAACTGGAAAAAGTACTTCGTCCGGGCGATTTTATGGATTTTACCGGACAGCAGGGAGTTGTTGACAACCTTAAAGTTTTTGTTAAGGCTGCCCGCCTTAGGGGTGAATCGCTCGATCATGTATTGCTGCACGGCCCTCCGGGTCTTGGCAAAACGACGCTTTCGTACATCATAGCCAATGAACTGGGTGTAAATATACGGGTAACATCGGGGCCGGTACTGGATAAGCCGGGTGATCTGGCAGGTATTCTTACCAACCTCGACAACAACGATGTACTGTTTATTGATGAAATTCACCGGCTTAGTCCGGTTGTAGAAGAATACCTGTATTCTGCCATGGAAGATTTCAAGATCGATCTGATGGTAGAGACCGGCCCGAATGCACGAAGCATACAAATTTCACTTAATCCCTTCACCCTGGTAGGCGCCACCACCCGTTCAGGTTTGCTGACGTCTCCCCTGCGTTCAAGGTTTGGAATTAATGCCCGCTTGTCGTACTACGATGCTGCTACCCTGCAGCGTATCATTGAGCGGTCAGCAGCCATACTGAAGGTGCAGATCAGCTCCGAGGCATCGGCCGAGATAGCACGCCGGAGCCGGGGTACCCCACGTATTGCCAATCTGTTGCTGCGCAGGGTACGCGACTTTGCCCAGATCAAAGGCAATGGCAGCATAGACCTGTCTATTGCGCAATACAGCTTAAAGGCTTTACAGGTTGACAAGAACGGACTGGATGAAATGGACAACAAGATCCTGTCAACCATTATTGAAAAGTTCAGGGGCGGACCTGTGGGCTTAACCACTATTGCAACCGCAGTGGCCGAGGATGCCGGTACCATTGAGGAAGTATATGAACCTTTTCTTATTCAGGAAGGTTATATTATGCGCACTCCCCGGGGCAGAGAGGTTACACCGCTCGCCTATACACATCTTGGCAAAACAAAGCCGGGTGCACAACCGGAACTCTTTTTCTGAAACGCAAAGTCTAAAACATGAATAAAACCGATCTGAGCCACTTCATTAAAACTGAAGCTGCCAAAATGGGTTTTAGGCACTGTGGTATAGCCAAATGCAGGCGGTTAGATGAACATGAGTCCAAACTGGCAGGCTGGCTTGAGAAAGGCCGGCATGGTAAGATGCAGTATATGGAAAACCATTTTGAGAAACGCCTTAATCCTGCATTGCTGGTCGATGGGGCTAAAACGGTGGTATCGCTGATGTTCAATTACTTTCCCGGAAATACCGCAAGTTTTGTGAGCAGTGAAAGTGGCGGACAGCGGCTAAAGATCTCAAAATATGCCTGGGGCATTGATTACCACTTTGTTATTAAAGACCGACTGTTCAAACTGGCAGAAATGCTAAAGGAAAAAGCCGGCAACTTCCAATACCGTGTATTCGTTGATTCGGCCCCGGTGCTCGACAGAGCATGGGCAGTAGAAGCAGGCATTGGCTGGATCGGGAAAAACTCCATGCTCCTGAGCAGAAAGAACGGGTCGTTTTTTTTTCTTGCGGAGATAGTATGCGACCTGGAACTTGCCTACGACAAGCCGTTTGGCGGAAGTTACTGCGGTGACTGCACGCGGTGCATTGACTCCTGCCCCACCGAAGCCATTACTTCAGAAAAACAGATTGACGCACGCAGATGCATTTCATACCTTACCATTGAGCTGAAAGATGCTATTGAAAATGAATTCGACGGCCAATACAAAGACTGGATATTTGGATGCGATATCTGTCAGGATGTTTGTCCCTGGAATAAATTCTCCATAAAACATGCGGTTGAGGAATTTGTACCAAAAGGGCCCTGGATGGAGTGGACTGCGGGAGACTGGCGACTAATTGAGAAACCGTTATTTGATGAACTATTCAGAAAATCACCTTTAAAGCGGGCAGGACTCGATAAGTTGAAAAATAGCATTAATTTTGTCACTTTATTAAATGACTAAAAATGGCTCCAGAAAGAACTATCAGTTTTTCAAAGGTATCTACCAGTGTTTCGTCAGAAATAGGAAAACTTCATGGGGTAATACTCCATACGCCGGGCAGTGAAATTGAGAACATGACTCCCGATTCTGTGCAGAAGGCTCTATACAGCGATATACTCAATCTTGAAGTAGCATCAATGGAGTACAACCAGTTTAAGGGAGTACTCGATAAATGTACAAAAACATACCAGGTTAGCCGGTTACTGAATGAGATTCTGAAAAATGAAAAAGTTAAGAACGGCCTGATTCACAACATCTGCGACCATGAGAAAGTTGACCGCATACGCGAATCGCTTCTGCGCATGGATGCCGATATGCTGACGGAGGCGCTGTTAGGAGGAGTAGAACTTACCCGCGACAATCTGTCGAAGTTTTTAAGCAGAGACCGCTTCGACCTGGAGCCGATGCACAATGCCTTTTTCACCCGCGATGCATCCATCGCTATTGGCAATGAAATATTCATCAGCAAAATGGCCAGTAAGATTCGCGACAGGGAATCGATGGTAATGGAGGCTATTTTTGATTATCACCCTTTATTCGACACACAGACCGTAAATCCTTTATCCAGTAAAAATATTTTAAAGGATTTCAGTTTCGAAGGAGGCGATTTTCTGGTAGCAAGAGAAGACATTCTGCTAATTGGAACCGGATTGAGAACTACCCCGAAGGGAATAGACTTCTTTATAGATCATTACAAAAATAAAAAAGAGACCATACACATTCTGGTGCAGGAGCTTCCGTATGAGCCGGAGTCGTTTATTCATCTCGACATGGTATTTACCTTCCTTGACAAAGACCAGGTGATGATATACGAGCCCCTTATACTGCACTCGAGCAGATTCCTCACTATACACATTGCTATTGAAAACGGCAGGGTAAAGATATTTGAAGAGGACAATCTGGTGAATACGCTGGGGCGTCTTGGTATGGAGGTAAAGACAATAAATTGCGGAGGAAACAGGGATATCGTTACGCAGGAACGTGAGCAATGGCACAGCGGTGCTAACTTTTTTGCTTTAGAACCCGGAAAAATTATTGGTTACGGAAGAAACATAAACACGATTGAAGCATTAAATAACGGTGGCTTTGATGTAATACCCGCAATGGATCTTGTAAGCGGCAAAGACACCATCGAAAATCACAAAAAATGCGTAATTACCATCGAAGGATCAGAACTATCGCGCGGGGGTGGAGGTTGCCGTTGTATGACAATGCCTGTGAGCCGCGCAAAAATCGACTGGTAACATTATAAATGAAATCCCCAAAACCTCCATTTTATGATAAAACTACTTAAAATTTTAACTATGGGAATCCTGTTAGGTTCACTTTTACATAATCTGCCAAACGCTGCTGCCCAGACAACTGCAGGCACAGACTTTAAGGTAGATTTCGAAAAATATAGTCTCGACAACGGTCTGGAAGTTGTGCTGCATAAAGATGCCTCCAACCCTATCGTTTCGGTTGCTATACTGTATCATGTTGGATCGGGTCGTGAAAAGCCGGGCAAGACCGGGTTTGCACACTTTTTTGAACACATGCTGTTTCAAAGCTCCGAAAACGTAGGTAAAGGTGAATTCTTCAAGAAAATTGATGATCTGGGCGGTACCTTTAACGGAGGCACGTGGACAGACGGAACCGTTTATTACGAAGTAGTTCCGAAAGACGCCCTCGAGAAAATTCTCTGGATGGAAAGCGATCGTATGGGTTTCCTCATCAATACCGTTACCCAGGGTGCTCTTGACAGAGAAAAAGACATCGTTATAAACGAAAAGCGCCAGCGCGTGGATAATCAGCCGTACGGACACACCGATTACGTGCTTGACCAAAACCTGTATCCCGCAGGTCACCCCTATTCGTGGCAGGTAATCGGATCGATGGATGACCTCAGAAGCGCCACCCTCGACGATGTAAAAGAATTCTACGATAAATACTATGGTGTAAACAACGCCACCATGGTCATTGCCGGCGATTTCGATACCAAAGAGGTAAAGAAACTGGTAGAGAAATACTTCAGTGAATTCAAACCAAGGCAAAAACCGGAACAGCTGCGTCCGATGCCTGCTGTACTGACAACTTCGCGCAAGCTATACCATGAAGACAACTTTGCAAAGCTGCCAGAACTGAATATGGTAATACCTACGGTTGAACTGTATCATCCGGATTCGTATGCACTGGATATACTGGCAGATCTGCTTGCAGATGGTAAAAAAGCACCTCTGTACAAAGAGGTTGTTGAAAAACGTAAACTGGCTCCGGGCATCCAGGTATATAATCAGAGCAGTGAACTTGCAGGTAAATTCAACATCGGTGTAAAAGCCTTTGAAGGTATCAGCCTCGACAGTGTTATGGATGCCATTAATACCGGTTACGAACTTTTCGAAAAGAACGGCTTCAGTGAATCAGACCTTCAGCGCATCAAAAACATCCGCGAAACAGCGTTTTATAACAGCATATCCAGCCTGTTGGGCAAATCGTTCCAGCTGGTTCAGAGTAATGTATTCGGTGGCGATCCCGGCCGTATGATGGAAGAGGTAAAACTGCTCAATGCAGTTACCAGCGATGACATTATGCGTGTTTATGCGAAGTATATAAAGGGTAAACACTTTGTTGCCACCAGTTTTGTTCCGAAAGGCCAGTCTGAGCTGATATTAAAAGGATCAGAAAAAGCCAGTGTGGTGGAAGAATCGATTGAAACAGCAGGTTCAGAATCAAGTGAAGAAACAGAACTTGTAGAAGAATACACTAAAACACCCACTACGTTCGACCGTAGCAAGGAGCCTCCTCTCGGCGCCAAACCGCTGTTACCAACACCTAAAGTATACACTGCCCGACTCAGCAATAAGATGCAGGTTTACGGAATAGAAAGCAGTGAACTTCCTTTGGTTCAGTTCAGCATTCGCCTTAAAGGCGGACAGCTGCTCGAAGAGAAGGAGAAGGCCGGTTTATCGAAACTTCTGGCTGAGATGATGATGGAAGGCACGAAAGACATGACACCGGAAGAACTGGAAGAGGCCATCGGACAACTGGGAGCTCGTGTAAACATAAGTGCAAACTCCGAAACTATCACCATTACAGCAAACTGCCTGTCAAGAAACTATGCAGCTCTTTTAACCCTGGTAGAAAAAATGCTACTGGAGCCCCGCTGGGATGAGCGCGAATTCGACAGACTAAAGCAGGCAGCCATCAGCAATGTGGTTCAGCGCGATGCCAATCCGGGAGCTGTTGCCGGTAATGTTTTTTCGCGTATGCTCTATGGTGACAGCCATATACTGGGTATGCCTGTAACGGGCACTGCTGCTACCATCGCAAACATTACACTCGACGACCTGAAGAAGTATTATGCTAAAGCATTTTCTGCAAGTGTAGCCACTTTCCATATTGCGGGTGACGTTTCAGAAGCTTCCACCCTCAAATCGCTCCGTAATCTGGAGAAAAAGTTTGCAGCCCATGAAGTGAAATTCCCACAGTATACTGCTCCCAAAGCATCAGATAAACCGGCAATATACTTTGTTGATGTGCCTGACGCCAAGCAGTCTGTTATCATGATAGGCGGATTGACTGTAGCCCGTAAAAATGCCGACTTTTTCCCTGTAAGTTTTGCAAACTACAAACTGGGTGACGGATCAGGAGCACGCCTGTTCCAGGTGCTACGTCTCGAAAAAGGCTACACCTATGGAGCATACTCCTACGTAAGTCCGCGAATAAGTGAAGGTTCCTTTATTGCAAGCTCCAATGTGCAGTCCATGTATACTCTCGAGTCGGTTAAGCTGTTCCATGATATTATTGCTTCGTACGGCAAGGAATACAATGAGCAGGATCTGGAAACTACCCGCAATGCTATGATTCGTGCCAATGCCGGAAGGTTTGAGACCATTGGCAACCAGATGAGCATGCTGCATGAAATCAGCACCTACGAATTACCGCTTGACTTTGTAAAGAAAGAAGAGCAGGTTGCCGAACAGATGACTGTAGAACAGGTAAAAAACATCTACAGCAAATACATACAGCCCGAAAAAATGATCTACGTTATTGTGGGCGATGCAAGAACACAATTTGCCAGAATTAAGGAAGCCGGTTTAGGTGAACCGGTTATGGTAGATAAGCAAGGAAGTATGCTGAAGATGTAGGGCGCGAACTCCTACCCTTCCATACCCCTTTGTGGCAGTTACATTACCCCTCCTTACCCACCCCTGTCAATTCTCTTGTCAGTCTTTTTTACTGGCAAAAACGGC
This sequence comes from uncultured Lentimicrobium sp., assembly GCA_964643225.1. GTDB lineage: Bacteria > Bacteroidota > Bacteroidia > Bacteroidales > Lentimicrobiaceae > Lentimicrobium. Next base: position 16,717 of record CAZXQT010000035.1, read on the forward strand.
AGAAAGGGGGTAAAGAGGGGTAAATTATTGGCCGCCTGAGACGGCCTGATAAGAAGATGTCTCAGCGGATTCCGGGCACTTTATATTGCCCGTTTTCTATTTTAACGATAAATGGATTACGGAAACCGAGTTTTATCAGCTCCTGTCTGAGCTCTTCAGCCTTTTTACGGGAGCCTTCGCAACCAACAACGTATTTGTATACATTGCCGACCAGATATTCATCTACCTTAACATTGGTCAGGTTAGCGAACAATTTGTTGTCGGGGGTAGCCTGACTTCCTTTCGACATGATCTGAACCCCATAACCGGTCTTAATATTCGTCTGTTCCGAAGGTAATACAGCCATTGGGTTAATACTGGCTATGGGCTCACTCTGTTTCCTTTCGGAAGATATTGCTGCAGTTGGTTCGGATTGTTGGGGGACCGTGAGGAAGCACTGACGGAAGAAGTCAGGATCGAACATGTAAACATCTATTTGCTCGCCTACGCGGAAGACGGAGGGATCGAATCTTACAGTCTGCTTTTGGCTTTCCATGGCAATAACCTTAAATTCTGTCCGGCGGTTGAGCTGGTGCTGACTTTCGGAACAATCCACCCCATCGGCACAGTTGTTTATCAGACGGGTTTCACCATATCCTTTTGCAATAAGTCGTGATGGGTCAATGCCCTGCAAAATGAGGTACCTGATGGCAGCCTCAGCCCTTTTCTGCGAAAGCTCTTCATTATAACCATGAGAGGCCCTGGAGTCGGTGTGTGATGATAACTCTGCCCTTATAGGATTATTTCGCATGATATAGGCCAGATTATCGAGCGCCGGCTTTGCGTCTTCGCGGATGAACCATTCGTCAAGATCATAGTAGATATTCTCCACCACAAATGACTTGTTAACTTCCAGCTTGTCTAGCAACAGGTCGCGTGGTATGGTATACTGCGGTCCTTTCTCTTCACCGGGAATTCTGAAATTAAGACAGTCATCGATATACGGGCTCTTAACCGCCTTACTCACATAAAGGACTCCTTTTTCGGCCGGCATTCCATACCTGCCTTCGCTGTCGGATAAAAGGGTTGTCACCTTGTTGGTTCTGGTGTTAAGCACAAAAACGTAAGCATCTTTCAGAGGCTGACCATTTGTTTTATCGCGGACAACTCCCGTAAACCGGATGCCGCTTTCCTGCGCAGCCAACAGCTGTTCTGCAGGAGCCTGACCTCTTTTGAAAGCATAAATATCGTCGTTCCCCTTACCGCCCCGCCTGTTACTGCTAAAAAATCCATTTTTCAGATCAGACGCTATCGCAATAGAGAAATCGTCGTAGGAGGAATTGAACGGCGACATAAGGTTTTGAGGCTTCGACCAGTTCCCGTTTAT
>CAZXQT010000036.1:0-15078 GCA_964643225.1 uncultured Lentimicrobium sp.
ACTGCGGTCTAACGCATTTTGGGCAAATTGATACCATAGGAGCCGATAAAGGCTGCAGTGAGCAGAGCGCCTGAGAGTGGAACGGTGTATCCGGGGACCATGAAAAATGGCACAAGCAACATCAGTAATTGTGAGGAGGTGTACATATGGAAGCCGGTTTTTCTGAGCTTCCACATAGCAATAGCCCCAAACAGCGAAACAAGGTACAGCACAGGCATTATAAGAAAGAAGTTCTTTGATGAGCCGGTTATAACCCCCAGAAGTTGCTGAGCTTCATCCGGAAATGGTGATATCTCCATCAGAAGAGGCAGTTGTTCATACATCAGATATAGCACAAGAAAGGAGAATGCGGAAGCTCCGCTGCCTATAAAGGTCAGTATGCATGTAAACGTGAGTCCCGGAGTCCTTATGTTTGATTTTTTTTCGGAGACTGCCTTCTGATCCATATCCTGTTCCATATTATCCGGGGAAGTCATAAGTGACACTTTGAACAAATTCCAGCGACCGTGCTATCTCTGTGTGCATAATTTTATCGTCCTGCACAAAGGGAACCGCACTTCGGTATTCAGAAATAAATGCCTGGAGGAACGGTGAAGTGTTTTGCAAGCCTCTGAATTCCAGAGCCTGGGCACCGGTAAATAGCTCGATAGCCAGAATTATTTCCAGGTTCTTTATTATACGTAATGCCTTTGTTGCCCCGTTTGCACCCATACTTACATGATCTTCCTGCTCGTTTGACGAAGGAATAGAATCGATGGAACTCGGAGTGGCAAGCTGTTTATTCTGGCTCACTATACTTGCAGCAGTGTACTGAGGTATCATAAACCCCGAGTTCAGACCTGGATTGGCAACAAGAAATTCAGGCAGTTCTCTTTGACCTGAAATAAGCCGGTAAATTCTGCGCTCCGAAATGTTTCCCAGCTCAGCCATGGCTATAGAGAGAAAATCCAGCACAAACGCCAGTGGTTCCCCATGAAAATTGCCACCTGAAAGAACAAGATCCTGTTCGGGGAATATGGTTGGATTGTCGGTAACTGCATTTATTTCCGTCAACACAACCGATTCTGCATAGGCAATGGTATCTTTCACGGCCCCATGTACCTGCGGAATGCATCTGAACGAATACGGATCCTGTACCTTTTTACCGGGCATTTCAATTATTTTACTGCCTTTCAGGAGGTTTCGCATATTAGCTGCAGTCAGCATCTGACCTTTATGAGGTCTGATTATGTGTAGGTTTTCATTAAATGGGTCGGGCTTTCCGTTGTATGCTTCCAAAGAAATGGCTCCGGTAATATCAGCCAGTTCAGAAAGTCGTTTCGCCTTTAGCAGGATATGTACTGCATGAGCACTCATGAACTGTGTTCCGTTCAGCAGGGCAAGTCCTTCTTTCGACATAAGGTTTATAGGACTCCAGCCGAATTCTTTCAGCACCCTTTTTGCGCTGATAATTTTACCATCTGCCCGCATTTCCCCTAGTCCCAGCAATGGCAGACAAAGGTGTGCCAAAGGTGCAAGGTCTCCTGATGCCCCCAGCGATCCCTGCTCATAAACTACCGGAAAAACGTCGTTATTAAAGAAATCAATCAGCCGCTGCACGGTCTCTGCCTGAACCCCCGAATTGCCTAACGATAGCGCATGAACCTTTAAGAGCAGCATTATCTTAACAATTTCAGGATCCACCTCATCACCGGTACCACACGTATGCGACATGATCAGGTTTTCCTGCAATCTGGTCAGATCCTTTTCAGATATGCTTATGTTGCACAATGATCCGAATCCCGTTGTAATACCATACAGTGGTTCACTGTGTTTTTGCAGCTTGTCGTCAAGATAGTCCCTGCATAACTGTATTCTTTTAACAGACTCTTCAGATAATGCCAGTTTTTTTTCTTCCGCAAGTATAGATTGAATGGTATCCAGATTTAGTTTTTCAGGGCTGATTAAAAAGGTATTCATTGGTTTTAGGCTTTTGAGTTCATTATTTGCATTAGCTGTTCTTTCGATATTTTTTGTTGTTCACCCGTCTTCATATTTTTTAATTGCAGGGTGTTTTGGGCTATTTCTTCTTCCCCCGCAATAACTACCCAGGGGATTTTATTGCTGTCGGCATAGCCAAATTGTTTTTTTAATTTTGCGTTGTCCGGATAAAGTTCAGTATTAATACCCTGCCTTCTCAGTTCCAGCGAAAGCTGCAGGCAATACAACTGCTCCATGCCACCGAAATTAACCAGCAACACCTCAGTTGAAGCTGCAGTGTAATCCGGAAACTTATCCTTTTCAAGAAGCACATCGTAAATGCGATCGGCACCAAACGAAATACCTACCCCTGAAATGCCTGGAAGTCCGAAAATACCGGTCAGATTGTCATACCTTCCACCTCCGCAAATACTACCTATCTGAGCATCCCTTGCCTTTACTTCAATAATAGCTCCGGTATAGTAATTCAAACCACGTGCAAGTGTAAGGTCGAGCTCAATCTCGCTGTCAATATCCATCACCGATACCAGTGAAAGTATTTCCTGAACTTCCTCAATTCCTTTTAATCCTTCTTCGCTTTCAATCAGCACAACTTTAATTTGCTCCAGTTTCTCGCTGTTTGAGCCGCTGAGGTGCATGATCGGCTGAAGCTTTTCAACTGCTTCCTGCGAGAACCCTCGCTCGGCCAGTTCTATATTTACTTTTTCAATACCAATCTTATCCAGCTTGTCTATGGCAACCGTAAGGTCAATGATCTTGTCAGGATATCCGATTACAGCGGCAATACCCGCCAGAATCTTTCTGTTGTTAAGTTTTATAACAACATCAATATTCAGTTTCCTGAAGATGTGATCGGCCATACTCAGTAATTCTGCTTCGTTTACCAGAGCATCAGAACCAATAACATCTGCATCACACTGATAAAATTCGCGGTACCTTCCTTTCTGAGGCTTGTCTGCTCTCCAAACCGGTTGAAGCTGATACCGTTTAAACGGAAAAGTAATTTCGTTGCGGTGCTGTACTACATAGCGTGCAAAAGGTACAGTCAGATCATATCGCAGACCTTTTTCGCTGATATGTGTTGAAAGCTTTTGAGATGATCCAAGCAGGGCACTGTCTGCACCAGCCATGAAGTCACCTGAATTAAGTATTTTGAAAAGGAGTTTGTCTCCTTCCTCACCGTATTTGCCCAGGAGGGTGCTGAGATTTTCCATAGCAGGGGTTTCAACCGGTTGATAACCATGCTGTTCAAATACTTTGCGTATGGTGTTGAAAATATAATTGCGCCTATTCATTTCAACCGGCGAAAAGTCGCGGGTCCCTTTAGGAATAGAAGGTTTTTGGATTGCCATGTGCTGTGCCTGATTAGTAAGTGCCTGGTTTTTAAGAATGTCTCTTAAGCTTATTGCAGTTTTTTGTATCTGATACGGTGTGGTGTATCGGTACCTGTTCTTTTTTTGCGGTTTTCTTCGTAATCAGTATAACCGCCCTCAAAGAATACAACCTGTGAGTCGCCTTCAAAAGCCAGTATATGGGTAGCAATACGATCAAGGAACCATCGGTCATGTGATATCACAACGGCACATCCCGCAAAATTTTCCAAACCCTCTTCCAGGGCACGTAATGTGTTTACATCAATATCGTTGGTAGGTTCGTCGAGCAGAAGCACATTGGCCTCCGAACGCAAAGTAAGTGCAAGGTGCATCCTGTTGCGTTCACCACCTGAGAGTACCCCTGCTTTTTTACCCTGGTCGGCACCATTAAAGTTAAAACGGGCAACATACGCTCTCGAGTTGAATAATTTACCCCCGAGCTGTATGTTTTCATTACCTTCCGAAATTACTTCCCATACCGATTTCTCGGGATCGATAGCCGTATGAGCCTGATCAATATAACCCAGCTTAACCGTATCACCTATCCTGAAACTTCCGCTATCTGGTGTCTCAAGTCCCATGATCATTCTGAAAAGGGTAGTTTTACCTGCTCCGTTAGGCCCTATAATTCCCACTATACCAGCAGGTGGCAATGAAAAACTGAGGTTTTCAAACAGTAGCTTGTTGCCGTAGGCTTTAGATATGCCTAGTGCTTCGATAACCTGGTTACCCAGCCTGGGACCATTGGGGATAAATATTTCCAGTTTTTCTTCCTTTTGTCGGGTATCTTCGCTCATGAGGCGTTCATAGGCTGCTAAACGGGCCTTTGATTTAGCATGGCGTGCTTTTGGTGACATTCGTACCCATTCCAGTTCGCGTTCCAGAGTTTTGCGTCGCTTGCTTTCACTCTTTTCTTCCATGGCCAGCCGGTTCGATTTCTGTTCCAGCCATGAAGAATAGTTTCCTTTCCACGGAATGCCTTCTCCCCGGTCAAGTTCCAGAATCCATCCTGCAACGTTATCGAGAAAATACCTGTCGTGGGTTACCGCTATTACGGTTCCTTTATATTGTTTCAGATGCTGTTCGAGCCATTCAATACTTTCTGCATCGAGGTGGTTGGTCGGCTCATCGAGTAAGAGAATATCCGGTTCCTGCAAGAGTAACCGGCATAATGCTATTCTGCGTCGTTCACCACCTGAAAGGTTTTTGACCGGACTCTCCGGCTCCGGACAGCGAAGGGCGTCCATGGCTCTTTCAAGACGGGCATCCAGATCCCATCCGTTATGCTGGTCAATTAATTCAGTCAGACGGCCCTGCTCTTCAATCAGGTCATTCATTTCTTCATCGCTTAACGGCTCTGAAAACCTGTTGTTAACTGTTTCAAAATCTTTCAGCAGTTTTACTGTTTCGGCTGCACCTTCTTCTACGATTTCGCGCACCGTTTTGTTATTATCCAGTTCCGGTTCCTGTAAAAGTATGCCCACGGTATACCCCGGTGAATACACTACTTCACCTGAATAACTGATATCGAGACCGGCTATAATTTTTAACAGAGTAGACTTACCTGAACCATTCAGACCAATGATTCCAATTTTTGCCCCCAGAAAAAACGATAAGTAAATGTCTTTTAGAATCTGCCTGTTGGGTGGAATTACCTTACCAACACCAACCATGCTGAATATAATTTTGTCGTCTGCCATATTCTGAATATTTCGGCAAACTTACGCAATTTAACGGCATCAGTCAATCTAACTCTCCTGTGCCTTTGCACTATGTTCGAGAGGTACATTGCTGAGAGCAGCAGGCTGCATAACCATGGTAAAGGTGCTGCCTTCTCCTTTTTTGCTTGATACCATAATAGTACCATTGTTCAGCTGCATCAACTCCATGCACAGTCCGAGCCCCATCCCTGTACCTGTTTCCCCCTGCGTTCCGGTTTTTCTTATCTTCGCATTGAAGCTGAACAGTTTATTGATCAGTTCCGGGGCAATTCCCATACCGCTGTCGCTTACAGCAAGCTTTACCTGGTTGTTAGACAGGCTTCCCTTTATATATAGGGTGCTGCCCTCGTATGAAAATTTAATTGCATTCGAAATCAGGTTTCGCAGTGTTGCACTCATCATGTGCTGATCAGCATGTGCCATGAGCAAAGCCGGTATCTCAATGGAAACCGTTAGTTTTTTGTTCTTAAGCTGAGGTTCATAAATAGGCAATACGGAGTCAACCAGATCTTTAACATAAAATACTTTCATTATCGGATTGGCATTGCCGGTTTGTATACGTCCCCATTCAAGCAAATTTTCAATTAGCTTGTATGTGTCACCTGTCACTTTGTACACATTGTTAATAGCGTCTTTTCGCTGCAGATCAGAGAAGTTCTCATATTCAGTATTTAATAGCTCAGAGAACCCCAGCAGTGACTGAAACGGCGATTTAAGGTCGTGTGCAATGATACTGAAGAACCTGTTTTTTGTCTCATTCAGCTTATATTGTTCCAGATACAACTTATCAAGTTCTGCTTTTTGTTTCAGTATTTTCTCGTTGCTTTCCGCAAGCAGGTCATTTTTCTTTTTCTTTGAGATGTACTGATAAACCACAAAACTAAGAAACATGATCACGATGGATACTATGGCAATGAGCAGGTTACGTATAGTGCGCTGACGGGTAAGTGCATCTTCGTTGTAGATGTTTTGCTGTTTTAACATCTGGTTTGCCTTTTCCGCTTGCTCCAGTTCAAAACCTGCCCTGAGATTATTCAGCCTGTTCATGTTTTCTTTATTATACATGCTATCGGCAAGAGTTGATTTTTTCTGAAGGTATTCGTATGCTTTATTGTAGTTACCCTTAATGCTCCATGCTTCAGCCAGTCCGGCATAAATTGCCTCATTCAGCATTTCAAATCCGCTTTTTTCAATTAGCGACAATGCTTCTCTGTAATGGTATATAGCCTTGTCGGCATCATTCTGAATAACAGCTAGCTCTCCCAGTTCAGCAAGCACACTTGCATGCAAAAATTTATTAAAGTTCAGATTAGATATTCTGAGTGCCTCTGTAAAATTGTCGCTAGCCTGCTGGTATTCTTTTATCTTTATGAATATCTTCCCCATGTTCAGCAAGCTTGAGATCATTCCGTCAGAGTCTTCATTTTTGGTGGCCAGCTCCAGCGAAAGCTGATTATAATGCAGAGCCTCCTTAATGTTGCCCATATTTAGTTTAACATCACCTATATTATTGTAAACAGCTGTCAGATCGTACGTATTAAGAAGTATCTTGTTTATTGCAGCTGCCCTTTCATAGAATGTAAGAGCGGTTTTATAATCCTTTAAACTCAGGTATATATTGCCGATGTTGTTTAATGAAGGTGCAATGCCTGCACTGTCTTTTAGAGCTTCTGAGTTTTTGAGTGCCTGGCTGAGATAATCGAGTGCCAGGTCCATTCTTCCCAGGTTATAGTAAATAATTCCCATGTTTGAAAGGGCAATGGTAAGTTTAGCTTTGCTGTCTTCATTTTTTGAAAACAGATCTGAAGCCTCGCTGTATTTTTTCAGTGCTTTATCCAACTCTCCTTTTCGTTCAAAAAGAACACCCATGTTATTGAGAATACTTGCAATTCCATCCAGGTCATCCAGTTCCCTGTATAACGAAAGTGCCAGTTCATAATATTCCATACTTTGCCTGTAATTCTTTAACTGGCTTTGGGCAAGTCCCATTGTTTTCAATGCAAGTGCCCTGATTTCCGGATACTTGTCAGGTTCGGTCTCTTCAAGTACACTTTTTAAAAGCGTAACTGCCTGTTCAGGCGATTTATCGCGCATTTCTGAGGCCCTTCTGGCCATTTCAGTCAGTTGCTCCTTGTTACTTGCCGGTGCTGAATGCGCGAGAAATGACAATAGTAGCAAAAGCACTATCTTGCATCGCTGAAAATTGGGAAGCAGCGGGGTTACTTTGAACATTCTAAATTTTTAAAATTCTTGGTTATTCAGGCTTTTTACGTTTATTTCTTAATCTAAAAAATGTCGGTTTGTAACCCCTGTTAACAGGAAACTTTATTAATTGTTTTTTCTGTTATCAGAAGGGCTAATTTAGCAGTTGCCCCCTCCCAGGTATAATTCTTTCTTACGAACAAGTATCCGCTCCTTGCTATAGAATCGGCAAAATTCTTGTTTTCAAGTAACCGTATAGCCTGGTCTGCAACCTGCCTTGCAGTGTTGCCAACAAGTATTTCCACTTCTTCCGTGGCTCCAAGGGCTGAATTGCATAGATCAGAAGTTATGCACGGAAGTTTCATGGCCATTGCTTCCAGCAGCTTATTCTGCAAACCTGTCCCAAGTTGCATAGGTGCCATAAAGATTCTCGCTCCTGCATAGTACGGTCTTATATCGTCAACCCAACCGGTAACCAGTACCTTTTCTGATGCCAATTCACGCACCCTTGCATGTGGCGATGCTCCGGCCAGTATGATCCGCGTATCTGGAAACTTCCTGTGAATCAGCGGTAGCACCTCATTTACAAGGTATTCTGCGCAATCTATATTAGGAGGATATCCCATGTTGCCCGTAAATACCAGTTCTGACCTGATTTTAGCTTCCATCGGTTTGAAGTAGTTCTGATCTACACCGTTAGGTATGATCACAATCTCTTCCTTTGCGTGATGGGGTATAAAATTCCGGTCAGGTATGGATATGATGGTCTTGTTGTCGAATAGATCAAAGACAAAGCGCTCATACCGCAGCAACCGGTTATACTCTAACCGGAATACCGGTCTCATTAAGAAATTTGCTTTTGGTATCCTCCGTTCCATTCCTTTCGAAAACACGTCCTGATAATCGAGAGTCTTTGGTATTTTACAGTCAGTTGCGTAAGCTGCTGTTCGTAGTAACTGACAATATATATGCTCCGGTTTATGGACTTTAATGATCTGATTAACAGCTTTCTTTGCTGCATTGCTGTAATAGTAGCCTGCCTGAAAGGGCCACCTTTTAAACAGTGCAAGGAGCAGATTTACCAGCACTGTTACCGGATGGATTTTATGAACGTAGATCGAACTGCAGTATGGTTTAACAGCATCCATGTGCGACGGCTTAACATTACTGTGGTTTAAAGCAAACAACACAATCTCGAACTGCTTCGACAACTCTTTAATTTGATTGAACGCCCTTAGTTTATCGCCTTTTTCAGTAGGGTAGGGGAATCTTGGCAGTATAATCAAAAGCTTCATTCAATCAAACAGGGGTTCTTTAGTTCAATGCTAACCCTGCGATACAAAGATAGCTAATTTGATATATGCAATAATTTACGGTAAAAACTTTCCAGCCGGTTTATCAATACGGCATTATTATGATTTTCTACAATAAACTGCATTGCTTTTAATCCTGTTTCATGGGTAATGGCAGGATTAAGAACAAATCTCTCAATGGCCTCTGCAAACTCTTCAGGTGTATCTGCAATGGCCAAATGTTCTTTATCTTTACAATTTATCCCTTCTGCGCCAATGCTTGTGGTTACAATTGCACACCCGGCCATCATGCCTTCAATAATTTTAATACGGATGCCACTTCCTGAAAGCAGGGGTACCACCATAATACGGAATTTATGCATGTATTCTATCGCATCAGGTACCTCACCGTCAATAACTACTCCGGGCATTTCCTGTTTTAACAGCCACTCCGGCATTTCACGTCCCGCCAGATGCAACGTTATTGCTGCATTTTTTTGTTTAAGTGCCGGCCAAACTTTATCTAAAAACCATTGTATACCTTCCTGATTTGGTATCCAGTTCATCGATCCCAGGTGAAATATTGCATTTTGATTTTGCAGGGAAGTTCCCTTGCCTGCGTCTTTGTCCCTGCGTCTGTATTTATCCAATAGCCCGGAGTCTATTCCGAATGGGATGCTGATAATCTTGTCTGCCGGTATATAATTTTCAAAAAAAAATGCATCCTCCTCTGTAATTGCAGCAATACCGTCAACCGCCTTTATTGCCTGTATTTCGAATTCTTTAAGGGTCCGGGCAAGATGTTTGAGATAAAACTTCTTAAGGGGATTTCGTGTTCCTTCGGCCAGCCTGAACCAGATCAAATGTTCAATATTGTGCGCGCGTAATACCACAGGTGCATCGGAGTTTTTTCTGATAAGATCAAGATAGGGAGCTATGAACAACGATTCGAGCTGTATAACGTCGAATTTCTCCTCTTTAAGTACCTTTTCAATTGTGGTTGACAACTTTTTATCAATAAAACGTTGCACATGGTATGATTTGTTGGCCAGGAAACTTTGCAATGCCGGTAATAACCGTATCCTCAGATCAATAAATACCAGCTCTATACCAGTTTTTTGCCTGTACTCCGAAGGGATGGTTTTTATGTCAACGTGGTATTTATAGCTGTTGATGGCAATAACCTTTACCCGGTGCCCAGCATTGAGCAGACCTTCTACCATAGCATTCATGGCTATCGGACCTCCTTCCCGTGCAGGCCATGGCGATTTGTTGCAGATCAGCAATACATTCATTGGGCTGGTTAAGTTACTTGAGTTTAAGGCTGTTTTTAAGAAAATTATTTACTTTTATTACCCACATATCTACATCGAACAGCGGAGAATCGTTGGTTGCCTTGTAAGTCAGCAGAATGCCAAGGGGCAACAGAACAACGCTCGATAACCACATCCCGGTAAGGGCGTCCATGGAGCCGGCAATGACCGATTTCTTGCCTATCATCGAAATTACATGGTATATCACAAAAAGTACCACCGAAATAACCAGAGGTAAACCCAGACCACCTTTTCTTATGATTGCACCAAATGGAGCTCCAATAAAAAACAATACCAGACAAGCAAACGAAAGGGTAAATTTCAAATGCCATTCCACATCATGTTTTCTGATAAGTTCTGCCCTCTCGAGCATCTCATTGCGCTGATATTCAATGGTCCCCTTTGCATTTCGTGCGTTGTTGAGTGCTTTTTCAAGTGTCTGTACTTTTTCATTCTTACTCATTTTGCTCAGAAGTGCAAGCCGCTCCTTCACTACTATTCCGCTGTCCAATGGAATAACAGAGTCAGCCCGTTCCATAAAAGTATAGCTGGTAAGCGATGACTTGACAAAGGCATCTGTTCTGTTCTGCATTTCATTTTCAAGTGAATCTGTCGATTCTTCCAGTTGTTTGAGGTTAAGCATCTGGTAGTGGTTCTTAAAAAGATCTTCGTCAGTGCGGATCATTTTAAAATCAGATAAATCAAACCTCCGGTACTGTTCAGTAAAGAAGGTTCGCTGAAAAGGACGCTTCACCTGATTACGGCGGTCTACTTTTTCATCATAATTATATCCGTCATACAACGTTAGGTCAAGAAAATTGCCGTTATCACTCTGTGTCATTTTTCCCCAGGAGGCCTTGGTAACATTGGTGTTTCCGGATCGGCTGGTGTGGTCGTAGATAACCACATCTCTTATGGTTGAACCATCGCTTTCTTTTTTCCCTATTCTAATTACAAATCCCTCAATATCGTTATAAAAAATGCCTTCCCGTATGTTCAGCGCAAGCTTCTGCTGCTTTACATCGTATAATATCGATTTAAATTTAAGATTGGTAAGCGGAAGTATATTGTTCGAGAAGAAAAATGCCCCGATACTTATAAGGACCGATAAAACGATCAGCGGACGCATTACAGTACTCAGCGAAATGCCTGCAGATTTTGCTGCAACCAGTTCATACCTTTCGCCAAAATTGCCGAAGGTCATTAGTGACGAAAGTAAAATAGCAAGGGGCAAAGCCAGTGGTACAAAGGTCGTGGAAGCATAAAACAATAACCGGGCAATCACATGCCATTCCAGTCCTTTGCCTACCAGGTCGTCTATGTACTTCCATACGAAGTTCATTACCAGAATAAACAATGAAATAAAGAATGTTAGCACCAGTGGCCCCAGATAGGAGCGGAGCACTAACCAGTATAGTTTTTTCACAACAGCTAATTTTGTGCAAAAATACAGTTTTCTTTTCTTAGATTTGCCTGCCTGTTTAAGGAGGAGGACCCCATGGAAATTATAGAAGTAAAAAATAAGAAAACTGTCAGGGCATTTCTTGACTTTCCGAAGAAACTCTATAAAGACGATCCCAACTGGATAGCCCCTCTCGATAGTACTATCGAAGCAGTTTTTGATCCCCGTCGAAATCCTTTCTTCCATCATGGACGTGTAATACGATGGATTTTTACTGATAACGGAGTGCAGTTTGGCCGTGCTGCAGCTTTTATAAACGAAAAAAAAGCATATAATTTTCAGCAACCAACAGGTGGAATGGGTTTCTTTGAATGCGTAAACAATAAAGATTACGCCTTCTACATTTTCGATACCTGTAAAGAATGGCTTTTAAATAATGGTATGGAAGCAATGGATGGCCCTGTCAATTTTGGCGAGAACGATAATTTCTGGGGGCTGCTGGTCGAAGGATTTATGCCTCCAAGTTTTGGCATGAATTACAATTTTCCGTACTACAAGGATTTTTTTGAAGAGTATGGCTTTCGCCCCTATTTTGAGCAGGTAACCAATCATCTCGACCTTACAAAGCCATTCCCCGAAAGGTTCTGGAAAATTGCAGACTGGGTTCGTCAGAGACCCGGATATTCTTTCAGGCATATCAGCTGGAAAGAATCCGAAAAATTCATCAGCGATTTCAAGACTATTTACGACGACGCCTGGCAGTTTCATGAGAATTTCACTCCCATCGACAAGAAATTCTTGCGCGAGCAAATGCATGAAATGAAAACCATTGCCGATGAGCGATACTCCTGGTTTGCTTATCATAACGGTGAGCCGATCGCTTTTCTGATAATGCTGCCCGATGCCAACGAACTTCTGAAGCACTTTAACGGAAAAATTGGGTTGTTTGGCAAACTAAAAGTATTATACCTGCTGAAGAAGAACATTTTTACCCGTTGCCGGATCACGGTAATGGGCATCAGACCCAAATTTCAGAAATCAGGCATTGAATCTGCGATTTTCTGGCATATGGATAAAGTAATGGTTAAACAGCCAAACATTACAGAAATTGAATTGTCATGGGTGGGCGATTTCAATCCTAAGATGCGTCAGTTGCATGAATCAGTAGGAGGGCATTTCGCTAAAAGGCATATTACATACCGTTACCTGTTCTATGCACCGGGCCAGTCACAAAAAGCAACGGCAATTCCAATGGACACTAAAGAAAAAGTTGTTTCCTAAATTTGGAATTTCAAAAAGTCTGCTATACTTTTGTTCCCATCCAACTAACAAGTAGCTATTTTTAACTCTTATAATTAATCAATTACATGAAAAAAACCTTACTCTTAGGAGCTGCATTGAGTTTGTGCCTGATGGCCGGAGCTCAGCAACGCAATCTGACAGGGGTGTACAAAGCACAAGTACGTCCTGCAGATTTCAACCGGAACAATCCCGAGATGATCACAAACCAGCAGGGTGGTGATGATTTTGGAGGATTATCTAACAGAAGTGGCGAAATTGTAAAAACAAAGATTGCCACTTCATCAAACGTTTATGGTATCTTCTCAATGGAACAGACCGTTCTGACAGCACAACCCGAAATTAATATGGTTACTTTCGCGAATCGTGCTGGTGGTGACATGGGTGGTACAGGCAATGACCTGAAAGTTGTTTATTCTACTGATCTTGGTGCGACCTGGACTAATTTCCTGATTACTCCTGGTGTTGCCAACAAGAATTTCCGTTATCCCAGTGTTGCTACCTATAATCCTCAGGGTAACACCAATCCGGAAAACATGTATGCTATCTTCAGTGGTCCCTATACCAACGCTTCAGGTTGGGAAGGTCAGTTCTTTGGCAGTGTTAAATTCGGTGGTGAAACCGATAAAAACATAACATTTGAGCCAAATGAATCAAACGTATACATAAACCATATAAACATTGGTCTCAATGTTACCTCCGAAGGACATGTAACTGTTGCATCCAACCGGCTTAACGGTAATGAAGCTGCCTATACCAGTGAAGGATGGGAAGTTTTACACGGTACTTTCAACACTTCAACCAATGTAGTTGATTGGGATTTACCCCGAACCAAAGTTATTACCGACCTGGCAGATGAAAATCGTATTGATGCTAACAGCCTGGTTTTCTCACCCGATGGTTCAGTAGGTTATCTGCTTGGTACCGGTATCGATAACGATGAAATGTACAATCTTTACGGAGTAGAATGGCCGGTAGTTTACAAAACAACTGACCATGGCATTACCTGGGAAAAAATTGAGCCTTTCGACTTCTCAACCATTGGTATTTTCAACGAAATGCTTTATCCAACCATTGCTAACCTTGATTTTGTTTGCCCAAGATGGTATAACAAATGGATAGGTGGAAACCGCAATAATGGTGCTACTGTCGATATGAATGGAAACCTCCATATTGCAGGAATTATCAGAAGTACCAATTCTATTGACCCAGACTCTCTCAACTATTTCTATACTGCAGAACCAGTTCTTATGTTCGATGTATTTATGAATGGCGATGGTTCCTGGGATGCAAGTTTCATTGATACCGTACGCAGCGAAGTAGTAGATGAAACTAATCCATTTGGTATGGGCTGGGATCAGCGCATTTCTATGAGTCGTACCGATGACGGTTCAAAAGTATTTGTTAGCTGGGCAGATACCGATCCGACAGCATGGGGTGGAAGTATTACAACCAACATACAACCTGATATCTACACCTGGGCATATGACCTTCAGACCCGCAAACACACCCTTGCTGTTAACCAGACAACTATGGGCAACTACTGGGGCGATAACCTTTGGCTGCATGCAGGTGATAAAGTGTTACCACAGGACGAAAACTACTGGATTCCATTAACTACTTCTGCTTCCACAAACACTGGTGGAACACAGGATAATCCGATGGATCATTTCTATGTGGGTGGTATTGGTTTTACCCAAGCTGACTTTGTTATTCAGGGTGTTAATATTGTCGAAACTCCGTCAAACGCGACTGTTTCTCAGAACTATCCAAACCCGTTCAGCAACTCTACAGAAGTAAAACTCACATTAAATAAGAAAGCTTCTGTAAGCATTGAAGTGTATAACCTTGTTGGTCAGAAAGTATTTGCAGTTGCACCGCGTAACCTCGAAGCCGGAAACCATACACTTACCATCAATGCTGGTCAGCTCTCAACAGGTGTTTACACATATTCTGTTATCGCCAACGGAGAACGCGTAACCAGAAAAATGACTGTTAAATAATCGAATGCAATAGCAGTTATATAATATTTAGTTGAAAAAGCGTCTCGTAATATTTTACGGGACGCTTTTTTATATCTTTGCTAAATTATTAATCCTTAAAATCAGCTATTATGAAAAAAATGTAGGAAAAATCGGAATCGCACTTCTTTTATTTTTTTGTGCTTTATTTTTAATTCCTTCTAGTTCCTTTGCTCAGAAGGAATGCGTAAGGTTGTACAAGGTTACGATTGCTGATGTCGCAGACATACCAGCAGGATGTACAGGTACAGTTACTGTCAATGTGAATGGAACTGTATACTCCAAACCATTTGTTGCCGGACAAGCAACATATTATTTTGATGAAATTGACTCTTATCCTCAGACAGCATGTCCAAACTTTTCTCTTAGTTGTGGTATAAAAGCCCAAGACGTAGAGTGTCCTCTAATTACAACTCGGTTTTCCTGTGGTACTTATTCACTCGGTACTTTAAGATGGAAAATATCTGAAGAATAA
>CAZXQT010000036.1:15178-17658 GCA_964643225.1 uncultured Lentimicrobium sp.
TAGGCGCCAGTGCACAGTTCCAGAGAGCTACAGCTCCATCCTGGGCTAGAAACATTGCTGTTCAGAAACCGAAGGCAATGGATGAGATTACAAACATGCAAACAACAGTCAATCCGTATGTTGCAAGCCGCGATCTCATTCAGAATGAAATCGAAATTGGTCAGACTGTGTATGACCTGCAATCAAATGGAAGTACTCCAACTAACCGCATGGAAGTATTCAGCGATGGTACTATAGGTGCAACATGGACTCGTGGTACCGGTCCTGCAGCGTATGCTGACCGTGGTACGGGATACAATTACTTTGATGGTGCAGCCTGGGGTCCGGCTCCTACTAACCGGGTAGAAGCAGCAAGATCAGGATGGCCGGCATATGCCGCCTGCGGTCCAACCGGCGAAGCATTTGTTTCTCACATTTCAGGAACCACCGGTCTTAATTTTTATAAACGTGAAGTGAAAGGTACAGGCGATTGGGTTGCAACTACTGTAGCTCCTCCGTCAGGGGCTACCGGTTTGTTATGGCCGCGTATGACCTCTTCCGGTGCAAATAATGAAATCCTGCACGTCATTGCTTTGACAGCGCCGGTAGCAAACGGTGGAGCTGTTTATGAAGGTCAGGATGGTGCTATAGTTTATATCCGCTCAACAGATGCCGGTGAAACCTGGGAAACCCCTATCCGTTTCGACGAAATGGGTCCTGATTTCTATGTTGCTTTTGGTGGGGACTCTTATTCCCTCGAAGCTGTTGGCTCAAACATTGTTCTGCTGATCACCGACAACTGGATGGATATGTTTGCAATGGTTTCTCATGACGATGGTGCAACATGGGAACAAATCATTATCTGGGAACACCCTATTCCATTATGGAATAACACCCCTTCAATCGACACTATTTATTGTCCCGATGGATCAGGCCATGCTACATTTGATCGTGACGGCAAACTGCATGTTGCTTTCGGTGTTAACCGTGGTTTATTTGAAGAAGGCGAAACCGCTCCATCATGGTTCCCATGGGTTGACGGTTTAGCATACTGGAATGAGGATATGGAACCATGGGTTGGCGGTGCTGATCAGGCAGATGTTCTTAATCCTGACCTACTCTTCGAATCAGGAAATCTGATAGGTTTTATGTTCGACCTGAATGGTAACGATCAGCTCGACATGATTGGATTTGAGATTGCTAACTTGGGTTTGTACTATGTTTCCCCATCAAGTATGCCGCAGATCATAGTGGATGACAATAACGACATCTTTGTTGTTTATTCCGGAATTACTGAAACCTTTGACAACGGTGCACAGCAATACAGACATCTATGGTTGCGTCATACCACCAATGCCGGCGCTGAATGGGCTGAACCTGTACATGTATCTGCCGACCTGGTACATATGTTTGATGAGTGCGTATTCCCATCTATGGCTCGTGAAAATGGCCCATGGAGCGAGAAACTCTATGTTCTCTACCAGGCCGATACAGAGCCGGGTCTTGCTATTCGTGGTGATGAAGACACACCAACCGATAATTATTTCTACTTCACCGAGATCACCAAACCAACTGTTGGTGCAGGAAATAATCCGTTACCTATAAAAGAGATGCAGATTTCTGCTGCTTATCCAAACCCGTTCTCCGGAAATACTTCCATTGATGTTACTACATACCAGAAATCAAATGTTTCTGTTGAAGTGTATAACATAACTGGTCAAAAAGTTATGGAGCAGAGTTATGGTGTTAAGCCTGCAGGTATGTTTAAACTTGACATCAATGCAAGTGATCTTGGTTCAGGTTTATACATTGTTAAGGTAAAAGCCGGTGATCAGTCATCAACTGCCAGAATCAATGTTCTTTAATCATACGGCGTAACGCTGATTTAATATTACTAAAAAGAGGCAGGTGCGAATGTACTTGCCTCTTTTTGTTTATAGTTTTTTCATATCTTTACCATTTACACGATTTATAATTTGAACCTCTGTAACTTTGATATAATTGAATTGTTTAATACTTTTGAGCTATTATTTAAAAACCAATAAAACAACGTCTATGAAAAGAATCTACATTTTATCATTATTACTTTCTTTTGGACTACTCTTATCCGCTCAACAGCCGGTTAGAGTTCCGGGGAATATCAAGAATATTGCCATACCCAATAAAAGTGCTGTACGTGAAGGAGCCATACCCTTATCTCAAATCGTTAATCCTTATGTTCATTCAGGTAAGGCTGTAGCTGAATTTGAACTTGGAACCACTTTTTATGATCTGCAGTCCAATACTTCAGCACCTGCAAACAGGTTTTACAGATATGCTGATGGTACTATGGGTGCTGTATGGACCAGGGGTATAAATACTGCAGGTTATGCTGACCGTGGAACAGGTTATAATTATTTCAACGGTGCCGACTGGGGGACTAAACCAACAGCACGAATTGAATCCGTCCGCACAGGATGGCCGACTTATGCTCCAATGGGTACCGGCGAAATTGTTGTTGC
>CAZXQT010000037.1:0-16851 GCA_964643225.1 uncultured Lentimicrobium sp.
CTGCACCACCTCTTTTATCCTTTCTGCGTCAGCAATATCAAACAGTACACAGAGGGCTTCACCGAGTGCTTCGGCTTTGGGGGATACGGTATGGAAATTGCGGCCATAGATATATTGAGCATAGTACTTCTTTTCGGGAAGCCACAGATGGGTGTTGATTGCTTCTTTAATGCCGGCGGCTATATTGCTGTGGCGGACAGCAACCTCTTTATGGCCAAGAATAACGGCCATCTGCGAGAGAATGTTGTTGGCCTGATAGTGCACTGCATTGGTGCCTAAGGTAAGGCTTTCGAATATATCGGCAGGCTGCATCCACTTTGGATACGTTTGGTCGCGCCAGTCAAGGAACGACGATTCTCCTTTAAAGAGGCCGGTCTTTTCATCATAAATGTTAGCAAGATCATCCTCAATGGAGTTCTTAATGATCTCGTATGCCTGCTCAAGCCAGGCGCGGCTTCCGGTAACCTTATACACTTCCCAGGCCGCAGTGGCCCACACCATTCTGTCGGTACTTACCGGCCAGGCTCCCCCTGTACCGGTGTCCTGTATTATGCGCTTTCGCGGATTAACTTTACGCATAAGGCTGTTAACAGCAACAGCAGGCTGCATATGGGCCATAGACAGAATAATGCTGTAGCTGATATCACGGGTCCAAACGCCACCCCACTCCTCCCCTGTGCGGAAGGTGCTGTCGGCTTCAATTGCCCTGAGCATTTCTTCGAGCGAAAGGTTATAAACAGCATCGGCCAGAAGATAACCACTAGATAACTGTGGGTAGCTGCCAATGTCTCTGCTCAGTTTCCATTCACTGGCTGTTTGTTTTTTATCGGCCGGCTTATTCAGTTCCAGCGTGAGTTCGTAAATACCATCGGCGTCAGCATCGTGCAGTTGCAGTCTCGGATTATTTACCAGGTTATCAAAATCCCAGGTCATGGGAGCAACAGATCCGGCAACATAAACACCTTTGAAATCCTGCCGGTAGATTTGTGTTCCGTTAAAGGTTGTGTAGAATCCCTGCGCTGCAAATTGTTTGTGCATTTCGCGCATATCGAGCCGTATCTTTAACATGGTACCCGGCATGAGTGTAGCACTCCCGGTCTCTCTGACAATGGCAAGCGGTTTGCCAAAGGTTATAACAGGAGTTTCATCTGCCGCGCCTTTATCGTTTACCGTGTATTTGTGGTTTATACCATAGGCCATTTCGTTGTCTTTGCCGTTTATAGCAAACTTAAACTCTATTACCGGAGACTGGTACTGATTGGAGGGACTGATGTAATTGCTGGTGAGATGGGTTGCCGAAACTGCCTGTGCCTGGTACTTTCCCTGCTGTACTTTATCGGGATAAACAGTGAAAGCTTCTGACTGATATAATGCCTGCTGACTCATAGCCACAAACGCAGACACTGCCATGATACCGGTTAATAGTGTTGTTTTCATGTATCGTATAACGCCCTGAGGGGACTTTTTTAAATGCTGTATGGCTTTATTTCTATTGCTCCAGGGTTTTTAAAATGGCATCTTCGAGTAGCGGCCCCATAACTCTGTAGCCCCTTTTATTCGGATGTACGCCATCGTATGTATAGGCATCGTTAAGTGCCTTATTTTCATCAACCATTACGCTGTAGTAATCAACATAGGTAATACCGTTGGCTGCGGCATATTTGCTTATCATAGCGTTCAATGCAATGATTTTATCTTTTGGCTGCATACCGGGCCGCCACGGGAAATCAAGTGCAGGCAAAACAGAGGAGAGGATTACTTTAATGTTAAGCTCTTTTGCCTGTTCAGCCATGGCAACAATATTTCCGAATATCCTTTCGAGCGGCACATATCCCTGATTTTCGGCAATATCGTTTATACCTGCCAGAATAACGACCATAGAAGGCTGCAGGTCTGTTACATCGCGCTGGAAGCGGGCAAGCATTTCACCGGTAGTTTGTCCGCTCACGCCCTTGTTTATATAAGGCATATCTTTGAAGAAGGCTTTATCAAAAATACTCCATCCCTCTGTAATGGAGTTGCCCATAAATACAATTTTTTTATCCGCTAAGATTTCAGGATTCATGATTATTTTATTTTTGGTGACCCGTATTTCCCTTTTGGTGGGTAAATTATACTTCTGACCTGACAATGTCTGTACGGCAAACAACAGGAGAATGGTTGCTAACAGACTTGTTTTCAAATGGTTGAAAGATTTCATGTGTTACATATTTTATTTTGCCAAGTTATTAACAATAAATGTAACAATTGAAATGTGTTATATTTTTGTAAATTCACAATTTCTGCATTCATGAAACTTAGCAACACATCAGAATATGCTTTGCGGATTCTCGCCTATATGGCCAAGCAGCCGTCAAAAACATACACTGCAAAGCATTTGGTCGAAACATTGCATATATCAGACAAGTACCTTCGTCAGCTTATGACCAGCCTTACTAAGAAGGGTCTTATATACAGTATTCAGGGGCGCGAAGGTGGATATGCCTTTACAAGAGATATTTCTGAAATTTATATTTCTGAAATTATAGATGCCGTAGAAGGCGTTAATAAGTACCTGGGCTGTATAATGGGCTTTGATCACTGCAGCGATGAGAATCCCTGCGTTATGCATAAGGTTTGGGTTAAGACCAAGAAGCCTTTTTTAGAGTCTTTCCTCACCAGTTCTCTGGCGCAGCTTAACTTTAAAGGAATTAACAAGTTTTAAAACACATTCGTTTGGCAAACACCAAAACAGCCGTATTACTGGTGAACACCGGCACACCCGATAGTCCTGAAGTTAAAGATGTTCGCAGGTACTTACGTGAATTTCTGGGCGATCCGAAAGTGATCAATATGCCCTGGCTTTTCAGAAAAATGCTGGTTAACCTGATCATTGCTCCCATTCGCGGGCCTAAATCGGCTAAACTGTACAGGGCAATCTGGACTAGCGAAGGGTCTCCCCTGCTGGTGAACTCCTTTAAGTTTTCGAATGCTTTACAGACTGCGCTTGGCAACGATTTCGATGTATATAACACGATGCGGTATCAGAACCCTTCGATGAAGAGTGCAATCGCTAAAATTGCTACTGAAGCCGCAACGTACAAAGAGATCGTGCTGGTGCCGATGTATCCTCAGTATGCTGACTCTACGAGTGGAACGATCATTGCAGAGTTTAAAAGGTTAAGAGCTTCGCATAAGATCAGCATACCTTTCAGAATAGTTGACGCCTTCTTTGAAGATGCCGGTTTTATTAATACTTTCGCTGAAAAGATAAGAAAGGCTGATGCGGAGCAGTTTGATCATGTGATTTTTTCGTTTCACGGACTGCCGGTTAAGCAGACCGAACGTATGCACAAGGGGATGACGTGTGAGCAGGCTAACTGCCGGCACGAATACAGCGAACACAATAAATGGTGCTACAATGCATCGTGTTATGCAACGGTGAGATTGCTTGCAAAGGCCGCAGGGCTTAAAGAGGGTAGTTACACGGTATCGTTTCAGTCACGGCTGGGATTTAACTGGCTTAAGCCTTACACAGAAGAAGTAATTAAACAGAAGGCAGCCGAAGGCGCACGTAAGATGCTTATTCTGAGTCCCGCTTTTGTTGCCGACTGCCTGGAGACCATTCACGAGCTCGGGGTAGAGTACGATCATTTGTTCAGAGAGGCAGGCGGTGAAAAGCTGGTATTGATTGACAGCCTGAACAACGACCCACTCTGGGTTGAAACAATGAAACGAATAGTTACAGGTTAACCGGCCAAAACGCTTTCAGCCAATTCTCTGCCTTGCTTAATACGGTCGCTCATGCCTATGCCGCCGCGCAGATTGCCTCCGATAAGCAAACCCGGATATTGTTTTTGAAGCTGGTCAACTGTTTCGAACCGTTCACCGGAACTTAAGCCATATTGTGGTATGGCATGCTGATAGCGGGTAATCTTAAGCAGATCAGGCTCAAACTCCTGCAGTCCGGTCATTTGCGCTACTTCTCTTGCCAGTATGGATTTAGCTTCCACATCGGTTAACTCCGAAAGGTGTGGTTTGCGTACGCCACCCATGAACACTGACATTAAGGCTCCACCTTCAGGCGCTCTTCCCGAAAGGAAAGACGATAAGAAAAGGATCCCCAGTATGTCCCTGTTTTCCCTGAAAGGAACCAATCCGCCAAAAGCATCCAGTTTCATGCCTTGCCATTTCTTAAAGCCAATGCTCGCCTGCAGCACTTTTGCGTAAAGCAGGTTGTTGACTTGGGCAGATTCGCTCGGGGTGAGGAACGGAAGCATTTGAGGGAGTTCATGTGAACCGGTAGTGGTTATTACGTACGAGGAGGTAATTTCAAGCTCCTCCCCTGCTATTTGGCCGGTGGTTCGGTAGTTTTTACCATCGGAGGAGTTAAACCTCTTTAAACCGTCTTTAATTGGATTTACGTTTATTTCTTTACAGTTAAGCAGCATGTTCTCTGCACCTGCTTTTGTAACCAGTGCACTGATCAGGTTGGAGAGCCCTCCCTGTATGGAAAAGACCTCACCGGTGGCAAGCTTTTGCCGTTCATCTTTTTTCTCGAAGCCCTTTTTTATGGCGCCCCCGATAAAGCTGCCGTAGTTTTGTTCGAGGTTGTAGAGTTTAGGCAGGGCATATCTGGGTATCAGGTACGACGGGTCGCCTGAATAAATGCCAATTATAAAGGGGTCAACTGCATAATCAAGGAAACTGCGGCCCATTCTTCTGAGTACCAGATCGGCAAGGCTTTCGTTTGGATTGGTGCCTTTTTTGCGGAAGGGTTCGCCCAGAATGCCGAATTTGTCTTTTACGGAGAACAGCGGTGTTTTGATAGCAGCCATTAAACCTGACGGCAAAGGTTGCCATGCATTGCCTTTCCATATCCAGCGCTTTTTGGCCTGTTCGTTGGCAATCTCAAGAGAACACAGCCCTTCGAGTTCACTGCTAAGTTCTTTTGTTTGCGGCTGCGACAATACTCCGGTATTCGGGCCGGTCTCAAATGTAAAGCCGTCTTCATGCCTGGTAGAAATAACGCCCCCTGCGTGATCTTCTTTCTCAAGCATTATAAAATCAATACCTCTTTTTTTCAGGTAATAGGCAACGGTAAGTCCTGTGAGCCCGGCCCCAATAACTACTACCTGTTTTTCAAGCTTTTTCATTCAATTATATGGATTTGGAGAATTTCTTGTCGTTAGGAACTGCCATGGCAGGGTCAAAAGCTACTGCAATGTTCCGTATAAAGAATCGTCCGCGGTCTGTTATGGTTACTCCATTATCGTTAACCAGCAACAGATCATCGTTGATCAGCTCCTGAACTCTCGAAAGTTCAAAGTTAACGATTTGTTTTAATGTGCCGGCATCAATTCCGTATCGTTGGGCAATGATGTGCCACTCCATATGCCGGTTGCACATGATGTGGTTAATTACCTCACGGACTATTACTTCGTTAAAATTCAGCCTGTAACCTTTTTCGACAGGGAATTCACCCTGGTTTATTTTGCTGATGTATTCGCCGATGTTTTTGGTATTCTGAATATAGGAATCATGCAGCTGGCTGATGGA
Organism: uncultured Lentimicrobium sp.; assembly: GCA_964643225.1. Classification (GTDB taxonomy): domain Bacteria; phylum Bacteroidota; class Bacteroidia; order Bacteroidales; family Lentimicrobiaceae; genus Lentimicrobium. The sequence continues at coordinate 5,539 of CAZXQT010000037.1, forward strand.
AGAAACTCCGAAAGCATATACCTGGCCGGTAGTGCGGCGTGTGCAGTATCCCTGGAAGTTGCGGTGCAGTTCGTTATGCTGAAGAGCCAGTACCAGTTCATCATCGCCCTTGGCATAATGATCCATGCCTATGTCGTTGTATCCGTTTTCGACCAGTATTTTGAATGCGGCTTCGAATATCTGAAGCTTTGATTCTGCATCGGGCAAACCGGCTTTTTCAAGAGCAACCTGGTGTTTCTTGAACCAGGGTACGTGGGCATAGGAGAAGGTAACAATGCGGTCGGGCGAGTAGGTGAGGGCCTGCCTGATGGTGTCAGAAAAACTCTCAGCAGTCTGGTGCGGCAGTCCGTAAATGAAATCGAAGTTGATCTTGATCTTCGGATTCAATCCCTGTAAAGTGCTCATGATGGTTTCAATGGGCATTGCACTGGGCAGGCGGTTGGCTGTTTTAAGTACCTGCAGGTTGAAATCCTGAATACCAAGACTAAAGCGGTTAAATCCGGCCTTCACGAGGCGCTCGAGGTATTCAACGGTTAGGTGCGCGGGGTGGCATTCAATGGCTATTTCCGGGTCTTCGATGAAATCAAATTCCTCAAAAATAAGCTTGTTTATCTGTTCTATGTAATTGGCTTCAAGAGCATTGGGTGTACCTCCCCCATAATGCAGCTGCGATACTTTACGGTTCTTATCGAGGTGCTGCCTTACCATTTTAATTTCTTTGAGCAGGGCATCGATGTAGTCATCTACCTGATTGCCTTTGGGGAATCGCACGGAATTGCATCCGCAATAGAAGCAGATTTTCTTGCAAAACGGTATGTGGACATACAAGGAGATGTTATCAGGTTCGGCGCCGTTTGATGCTTTCAGCAACTCTGAATAGGTGTTGCTGCTCATGTCGTCATTAAAATAATTTGCCGGAGGATAACTGGTATAGCGGGGTAAGGATTGGTTGTATTTTTCAAGAAGTTCTCTTGGTATCATGCTTTGTATTTTAATTCGGTGTACGGTAGGATGATTATTTGTATTGGTGTATTATGTGATGTTAATCAACGGATATTTCTTGCCTCACAGGGTGCTTTACCGGTTCTCTGTAAAGGAAACGAATGCTTATAAGAACGAGGGCGGCAACGATGCTTTCGATGATAAACAGCCCCTGAAAACCTAACACATCGGCAAGCTTGCCACTGGCAATGGTGACCAGCAGACCGCTTAAATGGGTGAATACTATTTGCAGGGTAAAGTCAGTTCCTTCTCTGCCCGGCCTCACTATATCCATGGAAATGGTATAAATAGCAACCGACGACATGCCATAGCTTATCCACAGTAACACAACGGAAGTGTACAATAACATAAACGACATTTCGCCCTGCATAAGGAATACGAAAAGCAGGGTAACTGCGAGGCTGAATGCTGAAAAGGCATATAAGCTTCTGCGCCGGCCTATTTTGTTTATGATCACGCCTCCCAGTATTGCACTGAGAGCGCCGCTGGCTGTTCCGCAAATTCCCGAAAGTATGCCGATCTGTTTGGTTGTGAACCCATGGTCGACAAGGAAGGGCTTCATAAGGGAAAGGATGCCGATAATTCCTGAATAGAAGAAAAACAGGAGGATAATTCTCCGGTAAATGCCTTTTTGTTTGAAGAACAGGCCGATATCCTTCAGGGATGCTTTTTTGATTCTGCGTTCTGCATCATCGGTTGATGCATCGGTTGATATCGCGGCAAGCCCATCCCGGATGATCTTTTCCCGCTTTTTGTGCTTATAGAAGTACAGCGGTATGAGTGCTATAAGAACAAACAGGGCAAGGCAGATCATCATGCCCCGCCATCCATAGTAATGATAAAGAACGAGCAAAACACCGCTACCGGTCATGGTACCTAAAAAAGAACCGGCCGACTGCATACTGTTACCAATGCTGCGTTCTTCTTTTTCGAGAATTTTGATTGCGAAGGCATCGGTTGCAATATCCTGGGTAGCCGATGCGGTTATTGCAATTACTACCAGAGCTATTATCATCTGGAAGTCGAACCTGAGATCAAGGAATCCTATGGACAGTATAACAGCGGCATAAAAAAGCTCTGCACCCAGAATCCACCGCTTGTAGCTGCTAATGGATGTGCTGTATCTGTCAACTATAGGTGCCCACAGGAATTTAAATATCCAGGGCAGTTTAATGAGTTGCAGCAGGCCAATCATGGCCAATGAGTATTTCTCCTGACGCATTATGACAGGCACAATGGTAGAGAAAAAACTCATTGGTATGGATTGAGCCAGATAAAGGCTTAATAAAGTCGGGTACTTCTTCATTAAAATTTAACCGTCAGATTGGCGCCAAATAAAGCAGGTTTGCCAACCTGAACAAAGTATTTATTGAGTGATGTAAAGAAAAACGAGTTGTAATCTTCATTTAGTATATTCTTGGCCCAGAGATCGAAACGGATGTTTCCTGATATAAAGGATACCTTGGCGTTGACCATATTATAGAAATCCTGTGAAGCAGTGTTTTCTTCGTTCCAATAGATCTTTCCCTGACCCTGATAATTAGCAAAGATAATGATCTTGTCGAGATAGTTCTTCTGCAATCTGATGGTGTAGTCGCCACCTATTTGAATAGTATTTCCGGGTGCGTAAGGAATATAATTACCTCTGTAATTTACCGTGTCTTTACGCTGGTAATCAAGGAATTTGGCTTCGGTAAATCCATAGCTTGCATAGAGCGATACGTTTTCGAACGGACGGGTAATAAGCTCCACTTCAATACCTTTGCTAACAGAGTGGCCTGCGTTCTTTAGCATGGAACCGCGTCCGCTCGGAACCTGCTGATAAATCTGTTGGTTTCTCCAGTCGATATAGAATGCACTAACATTGGTAAGCAGGGCTTTGTTGAAGAAAATGGTCTTTACCCCTGCTTCGTAGTTCCAGCTTGATTCAGGTTTAAAACTGCGGTCTTCCTCACGTTCGAATGTGGTATTGAAGCCTCCGGTTTTGTATCCTTTTGCTAGAGTAACGTAAGTTGAAATGTTGCTGTTTATATTGTAGGCCAGTGATGTTTTGGGCATTAACTCTTTGTAATTTACCAGACCGCGCGAATCATCCAGTTGTTTCTGTACAAGGCCTCCATTGTCAACGGGCAGGTAAGTATTGTACAGATAATCCTGAATGGCTTGTTCATAATCAAGGCGTAAACCTGCGGTGAGTGTTAACCCTTTGGTAAACAGATTATTTACACTGGTTTCTCCAAAAATGGCTGCCCCTATAATCGCATTGTCGTAGTTCTTTACCGATTGCTCACCCGGCTTTTTCTTCATAACTGCAGCATCGTTGCTGTAGGTCACGGTTACATTATCCTGAACATACTGCAGGAAGCTAAATGAACCAAATATCCATGAAAATTTATGTCCGGGTTTGTTCTTTAATGTGAACTCCTGTGAAAAACTGTTCTGGTAAGTATTCTGGTTAACAAACACTAATGCCTGCTCCGTAAAGTCCTGATCAATGTTCTGATCATCTTTCAGGTACTGATGGCTGGTTACCGACTGGAATATAAGGTCTTGTGTAGAATAGTCAATTACAAGGGCATTCGACATAATATCTCTTTTGTAGGAGCTGTAGAAGTCGTAATTAACAGGGGAGACCTCACCGGTTTCAAGATCTATCTGCGCATAAGGATATCCGCCCTGCTTACTGTGCTCGTAACTGGAAGTAAACTGAAATTTCAGTCTGTCGGTTGCATTATGGTTCAGCTTTACTCTTGCTCCATAATAATCATCTTCATCAACTTTGCTGTCGAGCAGGATATTATCAAAATAACCTCCGCTGTGGCCAAGGAAAGCTGCTACTGATGCCGTTGTGTTCTCACCGAGTGCTTGAGCGTGGGAAGCATCAGCTCTTAAAAAGCTGTAGTTACCGCCTGAAATGGAGACTTTAGATGAACGGGTTTCTGTTGGTTCTTTGGTGTAAACCTTGATTAGTCCGCCCATTGTGTTGCGGCCGTATGAAGTTCCTTGGGGACCTCTCAGTACCTCTAGTCGGTCAATATCGCTGAATTCGAAATCAAAGGCGGCCTTCTCAAAATACGGAACATTATCTACATAAAGTCCAATGGAGGGGCTGTTGATTCTTGAGCCAATACCTCTTATGTATACGGGTGAAGTTAATCGCGAACCGTAGTCGGGCATAAAGAAATTAGGAACGAATCCTACAAGGTCTTTTAATGATGCTATATTTTGGTCTTCGATAGTTTTTGATTTTAACATCGAAATAGATGCAGGCAGGTTCTTGATCATCACACTGCTTTCGCGCGATGATTTTACCACTATTTCATTCAGATCTATTGTTTTTACTTCTGCTGAATCGTAAAGTGGTGCGTGGTATTGAGCTTTTGCTGAAAAGTTATTAGAAAATAATAAAAGACAGCCTGACAAAAGGAATAATATCTTTTTATTCATTTTTGAAAATGTAATTTGTTTGGGTGAATTTGTTTGTTTTTCTGCATGCATATATGCAGATGAATGCATAGATCTTCGCGCAAAGCGATAGGTCTAAAATTCAGAAACTTAGGTAAACTTGCTAGATATTACGCTGTCAGGCTGTCGGGGGTCCCCGTAATAGATTGGGGTTTGATACCGGGGTTGGTATCAGGGTATTATCTGCCGGATAATAAACAATATGCAGTTCAAGTACTTCAGGAAACACACACAAGACCTGACTGTCATTAACTGCAATAAAGTTGTCATTGGAAATGCTGGTATCAAAATCATCATCAGCCATTTGCAGGGATGCAAAATCTTTAGTGTTGGCTGAAGAATGGGTAAAGCAAGCAGGTATGAGTATTTTACCCCAGATACGATTTTGATGGAAATTAATCAGATTGCCAAGATAGAACCAGAAGATGGCAAGTGACCAAAGGATCAGAAATCCTTTGTGTACATTGATCTTTACCCTGGTCATTGACTTCACTGATGCACTAATTAATTGTTTATCAAATAGTAGCTTGCAAATAGAAGTTTGCAAAATGCCTTATTAGGAGCTTGCAAAATGTCTGATTATGAGCTTGCAAAATGCCTAATTTGGCAGTACAAAAGTCAGCATTATTAATAAACAAATTACAAGGCACCTGATGGATTGTAAACTTTTAGAAAAATTTATACTCGTTCTAAATAACTTTTCAACAACCGCTTGTTAAAAAACTCCTCCTAAAAGAATTCATACCTGTTGCCCCTGTGCTTTAGGAACTTCAGGAAATCTGAATAGCTGATTACCAGCGATGCCCGGTTATCGTTGGGATGAAAACTGATCTTTGGCTGTTTATCAAGGTCCTTATCAAGAATCAGGTATACGTGTTGCTCATGATCATGTACCAGCCCGAAAGGGGATACCGATCCGGGTTTTAACCGAAGGTATTTTTCCATCCTTTGTTCCGATGCAAACGACAGTTTACCCTGTTTAAGATACTTCTCAAGATCATGGATCCCCAGTTCTTTTCTGTGATCAAAGATTACGAGATAGTGCTTGTTGCCTTTATGATTTCTGAAGAATAGATTCTTGCAGTGTGTTGTCTCTGCAATATCTTTCCAGTATTGAACAGCAATTTCTATCGTTGGGGCAGGAGGGTGCCCGAAATACTCAAACGGTATATTCAACGCATTAAGTTCTTCGTATACCAGCTGGTCGCCAATCATCTTATAAATCAATCAGATATTGAATGCGCATCAGGGTTTCGTCTTTCCCCAGAATACTTATTATGGAAGCAACCCCGGGTCCAAATGCCGAACCAACCAATGCAAGCCTCAGCGTATTCATTATCTGACCCATATTGTAGCCCATGGTATGGATGTAGTCTTTTAAAGCCGCTTCCAGGGCAACCGCATCCCAATCGGGCATCTCACGAAGGAATTCTTTTACCGCCTGAAGCATTTCAGCAGATTCCGGGCGCCAAACTTTATTTTTAAGCTTCTCATCATAACCATCCGGAGCATCATAAAAATAATACGATTGCGCCCAAAGATCAGAAATTAAAACAGCACGCTCTTTTATAAGCCCGGCTATGCGGAAAAGCTTTTGAAAATCATAATCAATTCCTTTACCTGCAAGAATGTTTTGCAGCATGTGGGCAATTTCCAGGTCGCTTTTTGACGAAAGATACTGATGATTGAACCATTTTGCCTTTTCAGGATCAAATTTGGAGCCGTGTTTACCAACCCTTTCCAGAGTGAAGGCCTCTGTAAGTTCGTCCATAGTGAATAGCTCTTGTTCGGTTCCCGGATTCCAGCCAAGCAGTGCAAGCATGTTTACGAATGCCTCCGGCAGATAGCCTGATTCTCTGTAACCGGACGACACTTCACCGGATTTAGGGTCAACCCATTTCAGTGGGAACACCGGAAACCCCAGTCGGTCACCATCACGCTTACTTAGTTTCCCGTTGCCATCTGGTTTGAGCAATAACGGCAGATGTGCAAACGCCGGTGGTTGCCATCCAAAATATTCATAAAGCAGAACGTGCAGTGGTGCTGAAGGTAACCATTCTTCGCCCCGTATAACGTGAGTTATTTCCATTAAATGGTCATCAACAATGTTGGCCAGATGATATGTGGGCATACCGTCTGATTTATAGAGCACTTTATCATCAAGCCGTGACGAATGAACACTTACCTCGCCTCGTATAAGGTCATTAACAATAATCTCTTTATCTTCCGGAATGAGTATTCTGATCACATAAGGTTCCCCTGATGCTATGCGGGAGGTAACTTCGTCATTGGTAAGAACAAGGGAGTTCTTCATTTCTTTGCGTGAAAGGTGGTCGTACTGGGGTGTTGCAACGCCTTTTGCAGTCAACCTTTCGCGCATGGCTTCCAGCTCTTCTGCTGTGTCAAAAGCATAATATGCCTTACCTTCATCCAGCAGTTGCTTTGCATAGCTGAAATAGAGTTCTTTACGCTCACTCTGTCGGTAAGGTTCGTGCGGACCGCCAACACCAACGCCTTCATCGTATTTAATACCGCACCAGTTAAGAGCCTCAATAATATATTGTTCAGCTCCCGGTACATACCTGTTCTGATCGGTATCTTCAATCCGCAAAAGAAACTTCCCGTTGTGCTTTTTGGCAAAAAGGTAGTTATACAATGCTGTTCTTACTCCTCCGATATGAAGTGGCCCCGTAGGACTTGGTGCAAATCTGACTCTTATTTCTTTCATACATAAATATATCCTGCAAAGATAGAAAACAAAAAAAGTGATTTAGAATCTTTTCTTTGCAAACACTTGTTAAAGTAAAAGGTTAGTTTACCCATATAATTTCTTTATTAAGTAATTTTGCATGTTAGCCAGATTACGGTAACAATTCACTTTCATCTTAAAATTCAGGTACATGGGGCGTAATGATAAAATTAAGTTTACTGTTCCCAGATATAAAGCAGGCAGGATCTTTGTTTTTCCGCTTATGCTTTATCTTTTGCTGGTATTTCCGATTCTAGGTTTTATGCTGCTTAAAAGTTTCCCTTCGTTAAAAGACAAGGGACGACTGAAAATAATGAATCAGGATGAGCAGCCCGCCGTTGAAAAGAATTCCGGACTATCCATTGATTTGAATAGAAATTCCACGAGCGGCTTAACACTGGAATACCCTGAAGGGGATAGTACCGTAAAGAAAACAATTGCACCCTCCGAAGGTAAAAGATCTGCATCTTCTGCATTTTCGAATACCATGTCTTTGATGTTCCGGCTGGTCTTTATATCCAGTCTCGTTCTGGGAATTGCTTTTAATTACCCGTTTAAGAGATATTTTAAACGAAAAAGGAAAGGGCAGACTGTATTAAAAGGATTATACATGTACTGCCGGAAATTTCTTCTACGCACACCAATAATTAATGCGGGCATTGTGTTTGCTGCATTTACAATAATGCATATTGTAATGCTTGTGAATCTTAACAACCCCAACGTTTTTGAAGATGAAACGGGTCACAGGCTCTACTCTAACTATCTGATGATCTCGCTGGTAGCATCTCTTTTGAGTATTTTATTCATATTCTTCTGGCAAAAGCACCTTGTTCATATTTGCTATATCGAATTTGTTTTCTCTAAAGAAGAACTGCAGAAACGAATTTTCAGTAAGAACACCGGCAAGATCAGAAACCGGCTGTACATTGCAAGTGCAATGACAACACTCCTTCCATTAACAATTGTCCTCTTGTATCTAATGCTTAGCCTTACCCCAATTAAGGAGATGGGAGCCGTTACCGAAGGAGAGCTAAGAATCATGATGGGCCGCCTGGTCGATACCATGGGACCCGATGTTAATTTGACGGAAGAATTTAAAGACTCCGGGCTATACTACATCAGCGCACTTGACAACATTTTAATGCTTTTCGGGATAGCCAGTGGTATACTTGTTGCCTTCATTTATATTCTTTTCTTTGTGAGCTGGTCAACTGCAGATATCGTACGACCGGTAGGCGAGTTGGTTCGTAATATGCGGCTTACGAGCGAAGGCAACCTCGACAACTACACCATTGTACGAACAAACGATGAAATCGGCATAATGTCGGAAGGCTATAATATGATGACCACCCGTCTTCGGGAATATATCTTTAAGATAAGCAGAATGAATGAAGCCTATTCGCGTTTTGTCCCTAACCAGTTTCTCGAATTCCTTGGAAAGCAGGATTTTGTAGATATTCATCTTGGCGATCAGGTGCAGAAAGAAATGTCTGTTCTCTTCAGCGATATAAGGGGTTTCACAGAACTTTCAGAAGGTATGAGCCCCAAAGAAAACTTCGATTTCATCAATCATTATCTCGGTTACATGGAACCGGTTATTCGAAGGAATAATGGGTTCATCGATAAGTTTATTGGTGACTCTATCATGGCATTGTTTCATGAGTCAGTTGATGATGCAATCAGAGCCGCAATAGAAATGAGGAAAACACTACATCAGTTTAATGAAGACAGAAAAAGTACTGGAGGTCTACCTGTCGATTCGGGTATTGGTATACATACCGGTAACCTGATGCTTGGTGTAGTAGGAGGGGAGGGCCGTATTGATGGTACAGTGATTTCTGATGCTGTAAACCTTGCCTCCAGACTTGAGGGACTGACAAAAATATATAAAACTTCCATAATCATTAGTGAAGATACCCTCATTAAACTGCATAATCCCGAACAGTTTAATTTCAGGTTTCTAGACATAGCAAGGGTTAAAGGGAAGAAAGAAGCAGTCTACATTTTCGAGGTCCTGGATGGTGAACCGGAAGATGTTAGAGAATTAAAGACCGAAACCCGACAAATATTTGGTAAAGGCATTGAAGCATATAAGAATAGAAAGTTCCAGGAAGCAATTGAACTCTTTTCAGAAGTGGTTAAGTATAACCCCTCCGATGGGGCAGCAGCTTTTTATATAAACAGATGCAGAAACATTACCGGCAAACAGCTCCCTGATGACTGGAGCGGAATTGAGGTCTTCGATGCTAAGTAGTTGAATTATAATACTAATCACCTTAAAATTACGTTTAAACTAATATCAATACTTACTGGTCAGGGACATTAAGAAATAGCTGCATTTTTTACCGATGATGAAAATTAAAACCATTGTCGGCAATTCTTACTGATGAAGGACATTTTCACTGATGAAGGACATTTTCAATTATGAAAGATAATTACGAAATATTGATTGATAATCTCGATGCTTTCATCCGAAAGTATTATACCAATCTTCTGATTAAAGGAGTATTGTATAGCATCGCTTTGCTTGGTACTTTTTTCCTGATCATTACTCTCTTTGAATCAGTTGCATGGTTCTCTACCACAGTTCGATCCATACTTTTTTATACTTATGTTCTTTCTGGTTTAGCCATCCTGGTAAAGTTTATTATTATTCCCTTGCTCAGGCTCAATAAGATCGGATCCAGACTTACACACGAAATGGCTGCAGAAGTAGTGGGCAGACATTTTTCAGAAGTAAAAGATACACTGCATAATACCTTGCAGTTACAAAGACTTTCAAATGAAGTAACCGCAAATAATGATCTTATCCTTGCCAGTATCCATGCTAAGTCAGCAAAGTTGATCAGCGTTCCTTTTAAATCAGCAGTCAGTTACAGTTCCAATAAACGATACCTTTATTACGCTCTGCCTCCATTATTGATTATCAGCACATTACTCATAGCTTCCCCTAGCTTGCTTCTCGAACCTGGAAATCGGTTAATAAATCACACCATTGCTTTCGAGAGACCGCTGCCGTTTACTCTTATGGTTGATAATGAAGACCTTACGGCAGTTCAACAGGAAGATTTTATTTTGAATGTTTCCGTTAAAGGAGAAGAGTTACCTGCAGAGATCTTCATGGTGTTGGATGGAAATGAATACAGAATGCAACAGCTTGATAAACTTCATTTTTCATACACTTTTAAGAAAATTCAAAAGAACCAGGAATTTCAGTTGCTCGCTTCGGGCAGCTTAAGTAAGGAATATGTAGTAAAGGTCTTGCCTAAGCCGATTATCCTGAATTACGATATTGAGCTTAATTACCCTGATTATATTAATAAAGAAAATGAAACAATTTCTAATATCGGCGATATCAATGTACCACAGGGCACTACATTATCATGGAATTTCTATACTCGTGATGCACAACAAGTAATCTTCAGAGTGGGTAATGAAATACGGGAACTAACATCCGGGCTATCGAATACTTTTAATACTTCTCACAGGCTTTTATCGCCTTTGCAGATAAGCGTAAACAGTAGTAACGAGTACATGAATAATAAAGATTCCCTCGTGTTTTATGCAAATGTTATCCCTGATACTTATCCTACCATTAGTATTGAACAATTTAAAGATAGTGTTTACGATAACAAACTATATTTCAGAGGATTAGTAAGAGATGATTATGGATTTAAGAATCTTGAATTCAAATTAGTACGCTTAACCGACGATCGGAGAGGTGCTGAAATGGTAATGAATATCCCTATCGAGAAAAATGTAACAGAACAAGATTTCGTTTACTATTTTGATTTGCTAAGTATAGGATTGGAACCTGGACAAAACATATCTTATTACTTCGAAATCTATGATAACGATGGTGTAAACGGCAGTAAATCAACCAGATCGCAAGAAATGACCTATAGGCTGCCAACCCTGGCGGAGGTGAATGATATGGTAAAAAACCATCAGGATGAATTGAAAAGTGACTTTGAAAAAACAATGAACGATGCCAGATCCATCCAGCGTGAAATCAGGAAAGTTAACGAAAACCTGCTAAATAAAAAGGACCTGAATTATCAGGATAAGAAGCAGATTGAGGACTTGATCCAACGACA
>CAZXQT010000038.1:0-8739 GCA_964643225.1 uncultured Lentimicrobium sp.
GTGAATTGGGATTGCAAAAGTACACCCTTTTTCATTATCTCCAAATGTTTTTTGATTTTTTTTTCAGGCACTAAAGGCATTCTCCTTCAGAATATCTGATTCTCAGCATTTTTCCCACGAAAAAATTTTATGATCCTTCCCAAAAATCAGCCCCAACAGCCCGCTTGCGCACAGAAGCTATTCATAGAACCCGCCCTTACCCCGGTAAAGTTTAACCTTTCCTTCAAGCTCCAGCTTAACGACAGTCAAATAAGCATCCTGAGCTTCTGCCGGCACTTCCATAAAGACCAGACCCGGCACTTCACTCCACGATATTTTGCCAACCACTTTAACGGGCAACTCTTTGTCTGTGCCCAGTACCGTCGCTTTCTTAATAGTATTCACCAGGCCTTTTACGAGCAAGTCGGTCCGGTCGTCCGTAAAAAGATACAGCACCGTTGAGTCGGCTGACAGCGAAGTTGGCCCGTGAAAATGCCCTTCCGGAATTCCCTGTCTGGTATCAAAAACCGCCTCCCAGTGCTTTTTTGTCCATTTGCCAATCTCTTTAAGTATGCGCACCTGTTCTTCCGGAATGGTGCCATCCTCGCGTGGCCCTATGTCGAGCAGTAAATTGCCACCCTTGCCCGTTATCTCTGCCAGTATGGTGATCAGTTCACCCGGTGTCTTGTAGTCATTATCGTCAGGCTGATAGCCCCAGCTGGTGTTTGAGGTAAGGCACAACTCCCAGGGTTTCCCTGGTGTTGCATGGATGGGAATATTTTGTTCAGGCGTTTCATAATCACCAAAACCTGCCAGTCTGCCGTTAATAATTGCTGTAGGATTGTGCATCAGTATAGTTTTCCGAATTTCCGATGCCTTCCATTCCTCCGCCGAGTGCTCCCAGTCGCCGTCAAACCACCACAGATCAGGGTTGATCAGATCAAGCAATTCTGTGATCTGATTACCGTTAAACCGCAGGAACTTTTCCCACTTCTGTGGATCATCGCTGATGCTGTACTTGTTCTGATCGCGCAAAAAGCCTGGATAATCTGCATGAGTCCAGTCAATCAGCGAATAATACATGCCTGCTTTTATCCCGGCCTTTCGCAATTCAGCATAAAAAGGCGACAATACATCCCTGCGGGCAGGCGACCCTTTCGGGATGCTGAGATCGTTCTCGCCGGTATTCCACAGCGCCACACCATCGTGGTGCTTCGATGTCAGGACCGCATATCTGGCTCCACTCTCTTTAATAAGGCTAACCCACTGTGCCGGATCGTATTTCGAGGCTGTAAAGCGCTCTATCTGTTTCATATACACATCGTGCGGAACGCGCTTATTATGAAACGACCACGATTCGGAAACCCCGTCAACAGCATAAATTCCCCAGTGGATGAAAATGCCCAGCCGCGCCCCTTTAAACCATTCCATCTTATCGGGGGTGGTGGGTTGCTCCGCAGTTATTGAATGTGCCGGGGTCAGGAGTTGTGCAAAAGATGTATTAATTAAGAAAAACAGTGCTATTAGCAGTCGGTATTTCATTGCGGGTATGATTTAATTATTCTATTATTTGTTCTTACTCTGACTCAAAAACCAGGTATAGAGTTCGTCATTATTGTACGTCTCCGTCCATGCATCGTGGTTAGCTGTAGGATATATAGTAAACTTCACATCACTGCCCAGATTCTTCAGTGCCGATACCATAACAGCCTGCCGCTGCACCGGTACCAGATCATCATTCGCACCATGAAAAGCCCACACCGGTAAATCTTTTATCTCACCGGCACGCATAGGGTAATTCCTGTTCACATAACCGCATACCGGGGCAATAGCAGCAAAGTACCCCGGGTAAGCCATTGCAAGATCCCATGTGGCCGCACCTCCCATGCTCAGCCCTGTCACATATATGCGGCTGTGGTCAACATTGTAGGTATTCGCCAGGTTATCGATTAGTGCGAATACCGATTCCGTATCAAAATCCACTTTTTCAGGACACTGCGGTGAAACCACAATAAATGGCAATTTCCTACCCTGCTCAATCAGCTTCGGAGGACCATGCACTTTAAGCAACTCCTTGTTGGCACCCCGTTCACCCGATCCGTGAAGAAAAACCAGCATTGGCCACAGCTCTCTTGATTCGGGTGCATATCCTTCGGGGAGGTAAATAAGATAATCCATGCTTACAGTCTTTGTAATGGTTCCCGTATAACTTCCCGGCTGCTGCAGCGGCTGGCTGTTTTGCGCTTTCGCGGAATGGGTACCCTGCATAAAGACCAACAGGAGTACTGTGTAAACAGCCTGCTGAAATCGATAATTTTTAAATACGCTCATAAATCTTTAATTTTTCACTTCACTACAAATTTATAAAGAAATAGGTACTTTTGTTTCGTCTTTAGTCGAAATACGAAATGGAGATCAGCAAACAGTATTACACGAATGAACAGGAAAAAGTAGCCCTGTATGCAAAAGCACTATCCAATCCAACCAGGGTCTTTATACTTGATTTTCTGGCCAATAACCTAAACAAATGCTGTTACAGCGGCGACATGGCCGAAGAATTGCCCATTGCCCGTTCCACCCTTTCCGAACATCTCAAAGAATTAAAGAAAGCCGGATTGATACAAGGTGAGATTAAACCACCCTTTATTAAGTACTGCATCAATCAGGAAAAATGGCAGGAAGCAAAACAGCTGCTCTCGGCTTTTTTTAACAGGTAATCTGTTCACCCTCTCCTACACCAACACCATAATCAACACCATAATCAACACCATAAACATAACCATAAAAACACCACCCATGGACATTAAAATTTTAGGCACCAATTGCCCAAACTGCAAAAGATTAGAAAACACCACCCGCGAACTGGTCGAACAGATCGGTTTAGATGCCACTGTCACCAAAGTAGAAGACATTGTCGAGATCATGAAATACAACGTCATGACTACTCCTGCCCTGGTTGTGAACGGCAAAGTGGAAATTAAGGGACGTGTGCCATCCGTCGAGGAAATAAAGCAGATCTTAATGAAATACTAACCAAAACACATCAACTCCAAAAAACATAGCAACCCAAAACCGGCAACCATGAAAAACCTGATACTTATTATTTCCCTCCTTACACTTTCAGCAGGCTTCAGCGCATGCGGCAACCAGCGCACAGAAAAGGCAACTGCACAACAGTCAGCAGATAGTTTATCTGTTCAGCAGATTAGTGCTACCTACGTGCAGGTCTATTACTTCCATCTTACCTCCCGTTGCGCAACATGCAAAGCCATTGAAGCAGAAGTAAAGAGCGACCTGGTAGCACTTTATGGTGATAAGGTACCTTTTTACTCCGTTAATATAGAAGAGGAAACCAATGCCACTCTTACCGAAAAACTGCAGATCAACAGCCAGACTTTACTCATCGTTAAAGGCGACACCCGAATTGATGTCACCAACGAGGGATTTATGTATGCGGTGGCGAACCCTGAAAAATTCAAGAGCGTACTGAAAGAAAAAATTGACACTCTTTTATAGGGCGGTTAAAATACAAACAAAGGAAGATTAAAAGACGATGGAAATCTTCACGAACATCCTTGAGAACAGTACCATGCCCTGGCTTTCGGCCTTAGTACTGGGCCTCATGACTGCAATAAGTCCGTGCCCCATGGCTACCAACATCACAGCTATCGGGTTCATTAGCAAAGACATTGAGCAAAAGCAGCGGGTATTTATCAATGGTTTGGTCTATACACTGGGCAGGGCAATCACCTATGTAGTCGTGGCACTCATCATCTGGCTGGGAGCTGATCAGTTTCACCTTTCGGGATTTATTCAGCGGTATGGCGAGAAATTCCTTGGCCCTATGCTTATCATCATCGGCCTCTTTATGCTTGATATCATAAAGCTCAACCTCCCCTCCGTCAGTAAACTCACTTCGGTAATGGAGAACAGGAAATCGTGGAGCTATCTGCATGTACTGCTTCTTGGAATACTGTTTGCACTGGCCTTTTGCCCTTACAGCGGAGTCCTGTACTTCGGCATGCTCATTCCAATGACCGTTGCCAGTGCTTCAGGACTATATCTTCCGGTGATCTTCGCAATTGCAACTGGTATTCCGGTAATCCTGTTTGCATGGATACTAGCCTATGCTGTTTCGGGCATTGGCAATGCCTACAATAAAGTGAAGGTCTTCGAATTCTATTTTCGCCGGGTCATATCTCTGCTTTTCGTGCTGGTAGGGATATATTACATCCTGAAAGTAAATCTCGCATTGTTCAGTTAATCCATAACCAATGAAAATTAATCAGGAAATTAAGACACTATGGTGGATGGTAGTGATCTTTATGGGGGTGTACTTTCTCCCGATCGAAAAGCCGGCTTTTAATACCGCACTTGATGCTGCTCTCGACCTCAGCAAATGGTATGCACGCGAGCATGTAGTAATGTGCCTGTTGCCTGCATTCCTTATTGCCGGGGTAATTTCCGTATTTGTAAGTCAGGCGTCCATTATTAAGTACTTCGGTGCAAATGCCAAACAATGGCTGGCATATTCCGTTGCTGCCGTTTCCGGCACAGTGCTGGCGGTATGCTCCTGCACCATACTGCCCCTTTTCTCCAGCATTCATAAACGTGGTGCCGGATTAGGGCCCGCTATTGCATTTCTATACTCCGGTCCTGCCATCAATATTTTAGCCATCATACTTACTGCCCGTATACTCGGTTTTGAGATGGGAATAGCGCGAACAATCGGAGCTGTATCCTTCAGTGTGATCATTGGACTGATCATGGCATTCATATTCCGCAAGGAAGAAAAAGCAAAGGCTGAGGAACAGATGAACTTCGAAGACATACCGACCGAACGCCCCCTTTGGCAAACGGCACTTCATTTTTTCACGCTGGTTTTTATTCTGGTGTTTGCAAACTGGGGGGCACCTGCAGGCAATGATACAGCAAGTGTCTGGTTTTATATATGGAGCTACAAATGGTATATAACCGGAGCATTTGCCCTGATACTGGTGTATTCTATGATCCGGATACTTAACCTGCAAACCGGGTACGTTCTTGCAGGTACTGCAGTAACCGCACTTTCTGCATACATTACCGGTAGTCCCATGATCACTATGGTAATCGGCATCACTGCAATCAGTACAATTTCGCTTCTCGATAAAAAAAATACCGAAAACAGAGAGTGGATCTTTGCTTCCTGGGGTTTCACAAAACAGATAGTGCCCTTACTTGCCATGGGAGTTGTAATTGCCGGATTTCTGTTAGGGTCAACACACGACAGTGTTTCCATTCCGGGAGTAATACCAAACTCCTGGATTGCAGCCACTGTTGGAGGCAATTCCGTTATGTCGAACTTTTTTGCATCAGTAGTTGGTGCATTTATGTACTTTGCCACACTTACTGAGGTGCCCATCATACAGGGGTTACTTGCATCAGGCATGGGCAAAGGTCCGGCACTGGCACTTCTGCTCGCAGGCCCTTCCCTCTCCCTGCCCAACATGATCGTGATAAGGGGTATCATGGGAACCCGAAAAACAGTCGTTTTTGTCAGTCTTGTAATAATAATGTCAACTATAACAGGAATTATCTACGGTTCCATGTTCTAATAGAACACCAAATCCGTAAAAGATGAAAATATTAATACTCTGTACCGGAAACAGTTGTCGCAGCCAGATGGCACATGGCTTTCTGAAGTCTTTTAACGAACACCTGAAGGTCTTTTCAGCAGGCACAGACCCCGTGGGTAAGATCAATCAAACAGCCGTCGCAGTAATGAAAGAGGCAGGAATTGATATCAGCCGTCACACACCCCAAAATGTTGAGAATTATCTATATACAGACTGGGATTTCGTTATCACCGTTTGCGGTGAAGCCCATGAGAACTGTCCCTATTTCCCCGGCAAGGTAAAGCACCGTTTACATATGGGTTTTGACGATCCTTCGAAAGTACAGGGTTCAGAAGAGTTTATACTCAGCAATTTTTACAGAGTTCGTGACCAGATCAAAAACAGCTTTTACAAACTATACAAAGAACAAATAGAGCCCGAATTATAAAATCAGGCGCAGATTTAAACAACTTTTTTACCTTTGCACTCCATTCAAAAAAACCGCAATCATGGGAAGAGCATTTGAATTTCGCAAAGCACGTAAGCTAAAACGATGGGGTAACATGGCAAGGGTGTTTACCCGTTTAGGCAAAGACATTGAAATAGCCGTTAAAGCCGGTGGCCCTGATCCGACAAGCAATCCAAAACTCAGGCTTCTTATTCAAAATGCCAAGAACGAGAACATGCCCAAAGACAATGTTGAAAGGGCAATTAAAAGAGCGGTTTCCAAAGATTCGGCCGATTATAAAGAGGTTGCCTACGAAGGGTATGGCCCGCATGGAATAGCCGTACTGGTAGAAACAGCAACCGATAACCCAACACGTACTGTTGCAAATATCCGCTCCTACTTTAACCACAATGGAGGTAGCCTGGGCACTATGGGTATGCTCGACTTCCTTTTCGAACGTAAGTGCTCTTTTAAAGTCACCATGAAAGATGGAGTAAGCGTGGAAGACCTTGAACTCGAACTCATAGACTATGGTGTGGAAGAAGTGTTTGTTGACGAAGGCGAGCTTATGATATACGCCGATTTCACCTCCTTTGGCCCAATTCAGAAATACCTCGAAGAGAACAACTTCGAGATCAAGTCGTTTGCCTTCGAGCGCATTCCCAACGATATTAAAACCCTTACACCCGATCAGCAGGCAGAAGTAGACAAACTCATCGAACGCATTGAGAACGATGAAGACGTCACCAATGTGTTTCATAACATGCGTCAGGAAGATTAATGCAGCAACACTAAACACAAACAGAGCGGAATATTTTCCGCTTTTTTTGTTTAACTTTGTACTGATAACCAACAGTAATCTCCACGCGCTATGCAAAAGAAGGCTCTCATATTACTACTACTGATTCTAACCGGATCTACTTTGTATGCGCAGGAGGATGCACCGTTAAGGGAAAGCAAATTTACCGACCGCTTATTGTTTGGCGGAGGGCTTGGACTGCAATTCGGCACACTTACCTTCATTGATATTTCGCCGGTAGTTGGTTACAGGCTCACCGAGCGCCTCGAGGCAGGTGTTGGTTTTTCCTACAAATACTACAGCTACAAAGATTTTTATTTCGATCCTGTAACCGGATTAAAAGACGATCTCAAAAGCCATATGATCGGCGGCAGCGTTTACACCCGTTACCATATTTTCGAAAACATTTTCCTCCATGCCGAGTTTGAGCGGTTGAGAGTCAATACCCAGGAATTATACATTTCGGGCGGACAGGTCATCAGCAATCCCATCCATTATAACATTAACAGCCTGTTTGTTGGTGGAGGCCTTAAGCAGCGCATCAGTAACAGCTCCTACTTTTTCCTGATGGGCCTCTGGGATCTGGTACAGGACAGCAACTCCCCCTACGATAATCCCATCATCCGTATGGGCATTCTTATTGGCAGATAACTTTTGCGGATTTTTTTTGATATAAGGCAATACATTACCGTATTTTTGCGTTAAACTTATATCATAATTTTTCCCTATGAAGTTAATTACATTCACTATCGCTGCATTTATATGTATTTTGTTAATTCTGCTCGTTTACCATCTATTCACCAGAGAATCAGTATATAAGGCTTCATTATCAAGGGTCGCTGACACCTATATTAATGTCAGAGGGAACCGCACCAGCCACGATGCACCCTATGCTGAAATTACCAACGACAACTTCATACACTGGGATGCGCGTTACTATCACATCATTAAAAAAGCCGGTTACGATTCCTTTTCGGCCGGCGGCGACTATATCTATGCATTTTTTCCCTTGTATCCGACAATCTGGCGCATTACCAACCTGCCTAATACCGCCATGTTGTTTTTCAATTATCTTTTGTTCGCTATCGGGCTGTTTGTTCTGCTTAAGATCTTTTCCTCAGGCAGTTTCCTGACAAACACCATCATTGCATTATCGGTTCCCGGTCTGGCAGTATTCCTTATACCCTACACCGAAGCTACTTTCTTTGCCGTTGTTGCCCTGGGAATTTACGGACATGTCCGTAAAAAATATCTGCTATACTTCCTTGGTTTCCTGCTGGCGGCCATTACCCGACCAACCTTTACCATTCTAACCCTGGCTATTATTTGTTCTGAGCTGTTTCTGCTTATCGACAAGCAATATTACAGGCAATTTGCCCGAAATCTACTGCTAAAGACTGCTCCCCTGCTAACCGGCACCATACTGGTATCGCTCTATCAATTAAGCCAGGGCAGTGGCAGCTTCTTCAAATTTGTCGAGGTTCAGAAATACTGGGATCATGTATTTGCGCTACCAAATACTATAAAGGACTGGTCACACGAAGGCTTTGGTATTAACAGCGGTGTTCTGGCTATGATCTTCCTTCCGCTGCTGATTTTCATCCTCACCGCAACTTTTATCCGAATCAGAAATCTTCTTCGCCCAATGACAGTAAAGACAGCCGGAACTGAAAAAAACTTCCTTTTATCGGGCCGGTTGACTCCCAGGTCGTGGGTAAGGCTTGTATCGGTTATGTACCTGATTGGCACCACCTTATTTGTTTTACTTTACAGAGGCGGCAGCTTGCATTGTTTCTTCCGGTTCACCATCTGCACTCCCTTCTTCTTTGTTGTGGCCCTAAGCATCCCGGCATATGTGTCCCGTATAAAAGTCAGGTTTAAACTGGTCCTTTTTGCTGCTTTAACCCTTGCCGGAATAG
>CAZXQT010000038.1:8839-15294 GCA_964643225.1 uncultured Lentimicrobium sp.
AGGGAATTCGATAAAACGGTTCTCTACAGGACTATAATGTTTGCCAATTTCGGACTGAACATCATCTGGACAACCTATCTTATCAGCAGCTACGTTAATAATGCATGGATCTTTGCATGAGCCGGCAGCTGCATGATCCGGCATCTGCACACTTCAGCTCAGGTTACCTAATAAATCTCTATTTCGTCACAGAATAACCATGCCTTACCGGCAACACCACGCCATAAAGGCAGATCCCCAACATTCTTCATCATTACACGAATGTATCGACCATGTGTACCCTCAGGCAGTTGGGCCAAAAGTACCTGTACCCCCTTATCCAGGCGCTGCCAGGCTTTAAAATTTACACCTTTGGCAACCTTTGCAAAAGAAACACCGTCATCCGAAACACTCACTTCCATATACGATGGACCTAAGATCCAGCTCTGGTTATCCTCCAGAAAACCGGCCTTCACAGCGGTTAGCTGCTGAATGGTATCGAGCTCAATGGTCACATCCAGGTCCTTCCCCCACCATCCCTGCCACAGCATCTGATAGGCATCTGTGCCTTTTACACCATCGGTGAGCGTTGAACTGCCATTAGCCGCATACCTGTCATTGAACTTAACATTATACCGCACTTTCGCATGCACGGCCCTGTGTTCAGTAATTGCCTCATCAAAATACTGTATCATGCGCTCCCGGTATACCGACGGCGGCAGGCTAATCTCGTGGAACAGCTCCGGCCCGTACTGCAATGCCGTAGAAACCAGATCATCCAGCATCTGCACAGCTTCCGGTTTAAGCGTATGAGGAGGCTCCGCGGTAAAAATCCAGTCCCTTGTAAAGGGCATTGATTTAGTGACTTCCAGCCAGGCATAACGCAGCGACTGTCGTATCATGTCAATCCTGTGCAGAGCAACAGCATCCGTACCTGAAGCCTTCGCCGCCTTTTCAAGCAGTTCAAAATAATACGTCAGATTCTCCGGCGACAAATACCCGACTGCATGTGTAAAAGGTGGTTCATACAGAGTAAGCCGGTTGCCCGAACTGATCAGTTCCTGTTCCGTGCGTGCAATATATTCCAGTATGAAAGGGGCTGCCGGTTCTCCGTAATAGCCTGTTACAAATTCCTTCACCAGACTGTCCGCCGACTGATACGGATTCCACATAAGTTTCGAGAGTACATAGCAGCGCAATTCATTCAACTCACCGCCTTTACACCCCCGCAATCCCTGTTCAAAGATCATTCCGGCACCTGATTTATCAAAGAACTGTAGGTTTGGCGCCAGCACATGCAGATTAGGGAATGGCATCAGCAAATGAGAAAAGTTTATCACATAATCCCAGATCAGAATATTATGTGTCAAAGCAGCCCACGATTTCATATCGTAGTAAAAGCTCCCTGTAGTTGTATCGTTTTCTATCGGTTCATTCCTGTTCACTTCAATGGTGCACAGCATAATGTTAACATTATCCGCAGGCTTAACGTGCAGCGGAGCTTTACGTGTATACTGATAGGCAAGCGTTGAAATTACCTTTTCAGGGAAACTTGCCGCAATGCGGTTAACAAAGGTCAGCATCGTACCAGCTTGCGAGCCCTCTATCGAATCCGTATGCCGGCAAGCATCGCAGGTACAGTAATTAAAATTATCCATCTGACTAACCGACCAGTACCGGGCCGAGGGATTTTCTGCCATTTTCTTTCTCAGATTGTCTGTCACAATCCTTAAAACATCCTCATTCGACAGGCAAAGCTGATCCTTCATTCTGATCCCGTTTCTGAGGGCAAAATACTCCGGATGCGCCTCATAATACTGTTCCGGAAGCAATAGCGTATGCAGCGTATGTACCCACAGACCCCATTCATTCGAGACCGGCCACGACTCACCAACAGACGACTGAGGTGCAGCCGAAAGCCTGTGCCAGTCAATATACTCCTGATTTCCTGCCTCCGAGTAGTAAGGCACCCTGAACGAAAAAGCAGGCTTATCAGTCCAATCCATATATGGAACACTAAAACTCTCCTTAACAGGAACCTTCACTGCATCCTTCGCAAAGTATCGTATGCCCCCGTATTTCTCGAAAAACCCGTATATGGCATATTTCAACCCTTTTACTGAAGAAGCTTCAAAGAGCAGACTCTTTTCCATGGCCCGAATCCTGTATGCATTCTCTTCCATGTCCTGATTCAGACTGAAGACTATA
This sequence comes from uncultured Lentimicrobium sp., assembly GCA_964643225.1. GTDB lineage: Bacteria > Bacteroidota > Bacteroidia > Bacteroidales > Lentimicrobiaceae > Lentimicrobium. Next base: position 11,027 of record CAZXQT010000038.1, read on the forward strand.
CTTTTCCCATTGCCTTTGCTGCGGCCAGAGATCCTGTGTGTAACCCCTGTAAGCTTTTGCTGCCAGGTATTAAACAGACCGGCAACCTCCTCCAGGTGCTGGTCTTTCTGAATAACTATAGTGGCGTCAGATTTCTTATTGTGTACAAGACTAAACTCCTGCGCAGCGACGGGTATAAAAAACAGCACCGCAAGCAGTGCTAAAAAGGCTTTTAACATACCAGGCAATTATTAAAAAAAGGTTGCTTTAAAAAAAATCGGATTAAACCGGCAGTAAAGATAAAAAGAAACCGGCAAAACATTTTTTCCATAACTTTGCTTAAATCGTTTAAACATTATGGCTAAACTGCTCTTTAATCCCGGCAAACATCGTGCGGGTACCGACTTTGTTCTATTACTGCTTCGTATTGTATCGGGCGGGCTAATGCTCGCACTGCATGGTTATCCCAAAGTTCAGAAACTCATAGCAGGAGCGCCCTACGAATTTGCCGACCCAATCGGGCTTGGCACCACAGCCTCCTTTTTCCTGGTGCTGTTTGCCGAAGCTGTATGCAGTATACTGGTAATACTCGGTCTGGCAACCCGTTTTGCCGCAATACCATTAATAGTTGCCATGTCGGTGGTTATATTTATAGTCCACTGGCACGAAGGTCTTGGGGCAATAGAGCTTCCGCTGATGTTTCTCACAACATTTATCACCCTGCTCATTACCGGAGCCGGAAGGTATTCACTGGATAAAGCAATTGCGTGATCTTTATTTCGCAGGAATGTTTTTGAGGATTTCCAGTGTCAGGTCCCAGAATTTTTGTACAGTCTCTATATTGAGTCGTTCATCCGGTGAGTGAGCGCCCTTGATGGTTGGACCGTACGAAATCATATCCATACCAGGGTATTTTTCACCAATGAGACCGCATTCCAGACCGGCATGTATGGCCAGCACTTTGGGTGAATTACCAAATAAAGCTTCGTACCGGGCCTTCGCTATTTCCAGAATTTCAGAATCGGGATTGGGAGTCCATCCCGGATAACCTTCACCATGTACTGCCTTGCCACCTGCCAGGGTAAATACCGAGGCTACCATGTTTGCGGTATCAAATTTTGCCGATTCAACCGAACTACGCTGACTGGTAGTAATTTCTATGTGATCTTCCCTGGTCTTAACAGCCGCCAGGTTTGTTGAAGTTTCAACAAAGTTGGGTATACTTTGCGACATGGCAATAACTCCATGAGGGCAGGCATACAGTGCATTCAGCAAATTATCGCGGGTTGCATTTTCCATTACCACCACCGGATTTTCTGCCTCCAAAAGTTCCACTTTAAGATCAGGTTCTGTAATCCTGAATTCATTTCTTACCGTATTGTTGTACTCCGAAACAAAACTCCTGAATGCATCAGCATATTCCGATGCAACCGAAATCAGTGCTTCGCCCTCTCTTGCAATGGCATTGCGCAGATTGCCTGCATTAAATGAAGCCAGTTTTATGTTAAATTTCTTTACACCGTTCCACAATGCCCTGTTGAGTATCTTATTTGCATTTCCGAGTCCCTTATTAATATCGTCACCGGAGTGCCCGCCTTTCAGTCCGCTCACTTTAACCAGAAATCCTTTTCCACCATCCGTATTCGGTTCCAACGTGAGAGGCAGTGTTATAACGGTATCAATACCACCGGCACATCCAATAAAGATCTCTCCTTCATCCTCCGAGTCCAGGTTCAGCAGAATGGTACTTTTCAATACGTCTGACTGCAAACCGAAAGCACCGGTAAGTCCTGTTTCCTCATCCACAGTAAACAAACATTCAATAGGGCCGTGCTGAATATCTTCCGCCTCCAGGATTGCAAGCTGGGCAGCAATGCCAATTCCATCATCCGCGCCAAGCGTAGTACCTTTCGCCTTGATCCATCCATCGGTAATGAACGGTTGAATAGCATCCTTATCAAAGTCGTGCTGCGTGTCGCTGTTCTTTTCACAAACCATATCGATGTGGCTCTGCAGCACCACCGACTTTAGGTGTTCAAGACCTTTAAAGGCAGGTTTCCTGATAAAGACATTGCCGGTTTCGTCCCTGAAAGTCTCCAGGTTGTGCTTTTTGCCGAATGCCATTAAGTAATCCGCAATTTTCTCTTCTTTTTTTGATGGGCGGGGAATCTGACAGATTTCTTCAAAATAGTGGTAAACCCGTGCAGGTTCAAGATTTTTCAATACGTTGGTCATGTAGAATACGTGTTTGAGTTTCTGTGCGTTTATACGAAGCAGTTAAAATATGATTCTAGCAAAGGTACTAAAAATCTACCTTTCATTCAATCTAAACAGGGTTATTCGTCTAATAAGATCGTATGGTATTGGTTCGTCAAGCGGAATTTGCACCGATCCCTTACCCTGCTTATATGCCGAAAGTTCAGCAGCAAACTTCTCGTGGCCGGACGGTGTAGCATAAAAACCAATATGGCTCTTATAGCCGGCAAAATACACGAGGGGTCTGCTTTTAAATTTATAGGCAGGCATGCCGTAGGCTATACTTTCAGCCGCATCCGGGGCAACCGTTTTAATTATATTTCTGATTGTTGTAAGAATTTCCCTTACATCCTCAGGGAACTTTTCAATATACCGGGTTACCTCGTCGCTTTTCATGCGTTCAAAATTAAGACTTATTGTTGTAAATTTGTCCGATAATTCAACAAACAACCCATTGTCATGATTCATCACCTGGTTGCTCCTTCATTACTTTCGGCCGATTTTGCCAATCTGGGAAGAGACATTGAAATGATCAACAACAGTTCAGCCGACTGGTTTCATGTAGATGTGATGGATGGCGAATTTGTTCCCAATATTTCGTTTGGCATGCCGGTTATTAAAGCCATCAGCAAACATGCGCGCAAGCCGCTCGATGTGCATTTGATGATTGTAAAGCCCGAGCGATACTTCGAAGTTTTCCGCGACTGCGGTGCCAATCTGCTCAGCATACATTACGAAGCGGTGCCTCATCTTCACCGCGCAATACAGCAGATACACGATCTTGGCATGAAAGCGGGCGTGGTACTTAATCCGCACACCCAGATAAGCCTGCTCGAGGATATAATCAAAGACGTTGATCTTGTATTACTTATGTCGGTAAATCCAGGTTTTGGAGGTCAGAAGTTCATTGAAAACACCTACAATCGCATAATCAAACTGCGTAAGCTCATAGAATCAACGGGTTCAAAGGCATTAATTGAAATAGACGGTGGTGTTGATCTGCTGAATGCATCGCTGTTGGTAACAGCCGGAGCCGATGTACTGGTAGCGGGCAATACTGTTTTTGCTTCCGACGATCCTATAGCAACAATACACGCACTAAAACAGGCCGGCACTAAGACCAGCTGATGCCATCCCGGAACGGTATTCTTGACTTTATTTCCAAAATGCACTATTTTTGCTGCAAAATAGAAATAAAGTGAACTATCTTGAATTCAAGAACCGGTTGTTCAATCTCATATTTGAACAACAGGAAAAACTAGACAAACAAGCCCTTTTCAGGATGATTGATTATACGGATCCGTGGTTTCAAAGGTAGAATCAAAGATATCATCGATATTAAGATAGTGTAGAATATTAAGTACTAATAAAAAGTATTAATTGAAGTAAGAATTCAATCAATCTAGGCAATTTAATAAATCTTATATTTAAGTATCGTTTTTTCATTTCAATATGGAGTATAATAACTCCTATTTATATCGTTATGAATTCTGTCAGGGCCATCTTTCTCTTTTATAAGCTTAACATCTCCGGTTTTCTCGTTAACTGTAAAGTGTCCACACCAGTAAATCTTCCTATCTGCGGGTCATAAATCCCTGCCCCGTAATCATACCAGTTTAAACCCATAACCTTACTCATTTCTGTGAACGGTGTTAGTACTGTTTGATGAAAGGGTGCGTATGCCTAATTCCAAAAGGATAATATGCGTTAACTTGTAAGATGCCAAACACTGAACCATCATTACCCTATTTTCAGCTTTAGTTAATATCATTTATGCCAATCTCGGGATAAATATTTTTCATTTATCAAATAACCATTTTCGCTATTAAAGAATTTTAATAAGCTGACAGTGTAAAACAATTGAATTTCCTTGTCATAAATTTCATTCGTTTCAAAGAAAACAATAGCTGCATTTAGCATCAACGGTAACGAGTTTTTATGAATTATAAAGTAAGAATTATCCTTGTTCTCAAAGAATTGTCAAATTGCAATATAATTGACCCGGCAAATTGCAGATAAATTGACCCACTTAA
>CAZXQT010000039.1:0-5868 GCA_964643225.1 uncultured Lentimicrobium sp.
TCTTTTCCGAACAACCAGGTACAGAAATTAGTGCATACGCAAGAATGACAAACAGGGCGATAAAAAGATTGCAAGATATTCTAATAGAAGTCTCTGCACAAAAAGGAGCTTATATTGCCAGTAAGGTAAATTTGAAGATTAGTTCTTCTACAGCATTGAGGTTGGTTGATCAAATGCCTATGCCTTTGAGTAAAAGTGTAAATGTACTTGGTATTGATGATTGGGCTATGAGAAAGGGATCCACGTACGGTACAATTCTGGTTGATAATGAAACGAAAAGAGTCATTGATATCTTAGAAGGAAGAGACGGAAACTTACTAAAGAAATGGCTCAAGAATCATCCTGAAATCAAAGTAGTTACCAGGGATCGTGCCAGTTCATTTTCCAAAGCAGTTACGGATGTTTTGCCTGATACGGTTCAAATAGCGGATAGATTTCATTTATATAAGAATTTATCAGACTGTGCTTATGAAGTGATTAGATCGGAATACAGAAATCTTTCTAATTCTCTTTGCGAAGAAGTGACGATTCAAGAATGCAGGGCAGACATTCCATTATTTAGTCTGTCTGCTGAAAACAAGAGTACGAGCAATCATTTTGAGAGCAGATTTGATAAGGTAAAAAAAATGATTGAGGATGGATATTCTTTACGCAATATTGCAAAGCTTCTAAAAATGTCAAGAAACAGTGTACGCAGGTATGCAAGCATGGAAAGATATCTGGGTAAGAGTATACCTGTGAAGAACAACTATACACAGTATCAACATTTTATAATTAGCAAGATTTCAAATGGAGCTTCAATTAAGGAAACATTTGAGTTTGTAAAGGAATTAGGATTTAATGGTTCACTCTCAAGTTTCTATGAATATATCAGAGGCCAGTCATCAATCAACATTCAGGATTATAAACCGATACCCATCATTAAATACCGAATGATTTCTCCCCGCAAAATTTGTACATTAGGTTCTCAGACCTTACTGAAATAAATGACAGCCTTGAACGAAAGACAATGATTGAACTTCTCAATAAAAGTAAGTTATTGTCTCAGCTTAGAAATCAGATACTTGGATTTAAGAAATTATTCATTGATAAAGATTTATCGCTGCTGAATGATTGGATGCAGGAGACGTATGCTATAGGCAAGTCACAGCTGAGAACTTTTGTACGGGGACTTAAAATAGATATGGAGGCTGTTAAAAACGCAATAATATCGAAATGGAGTAATGGGCAGGTAGAAGGACAAGTCAATAGATTAAAAAGTATAAAGAGACAAATGTATGGCAGGGCCGGATTTGAACTTTTAAGGAAAAAAGTTGTGCTCAGCAGTGCTGGATGATTCACCTAATTTGACGAAGAACCAATTATATTGCAATTTGACATAAACAGAGGAGTTACTATTATCTCCAACAGCAGTCAGTGTCGTAATGCACTTATGCAATTGGGTATAGACTGTACTTCCATAACAGTTCTACCCGGCAATGCTCGCAGTACCTTAATGGAAGCACAGATAATCAAAAGCTACATAAAATTGCATCCTGAAATCGATACACTCATCGTAGTAACCTCCTCGCATCATACCCGCCGCGCAGGACTTATCATTGATCACGTGCTCAATAAAGGAGAAAATTACAAGCCAGTGTATATCATGACAAGCCCTTCTGTCTATAATGATTTTAACCCAAAGCATTGGTATACACGCAAAGAGGATATTCAAATTGTTATGAGTGAATGGATTAAACTCTTTGCCTGGTGGGGAATGGAACGCTGGAAAAATTAACTAATTTCGTACCGCAAAACAGAACTTCCACTGAAATGACTAAATCACGCATATATCTCTCCTCTCCCCACATGGGCGGTCTGGAACAACAATTTGTTAAGGAAGCCTTTGACACCAACTGGGTATCTTCTCTGGGTGCCAATATGGATAATTTTGAAGCAGACCTGCAAAAATATACCGGTGCCGGTCATATTACATTGCTTGGTTCGGGGACTGCAGCCATCCATTTATCACTGATTATGCTGGGGGTTAAAGCCGGTGATGTGGTTATTTGTCAGAGTTTTACATTTGCTGCTACAGCGAATCCTATTACATACCAGGGAGCTACCCCCGTTTTTGTGGATAGTGAACCCGGCACATGGAATATGGATCCGAAGGCTTTGAAGCAGGCTATATCGGCATGTATGAAAGGACAGGTTACCGGTAAACCGGTGAAACCTAAAGCTATTATACCGGTGCACCTTTACGGGATGCCGGCTAAAATGGAGGAGATACTACGAATAGCAAACCAATATGCCCTTCCGGTTGTGGAAGATGCAGCGGAAGCACTGGGCTCCTCGATAAACGGCAAAAGATGCGGCACGTTTGGCAAGCTGGGTATTCTGAGTTTTAACGGGAATAAGATCATTACCACCAGCGGTGGCGGGGCACTTCTCTCAGACGAAAAAGCACTTGTTGACAGGGCACATTTTCTTGCTACACAGGCACGCGATAACGCCCCGCATTATCAGCATACGAACATTGGTTATAACTACCGCATGAGCAACGTAGTTGCCGGTATTGGTCGCGGACAACTCATGGTGCTGGATAAGCACATGGGTATACGCAGACGTAATTACGAACGGTACAGGGAATATTTTGCTTCGATTGCTTCAAGAGGGTATACCGTGGAGTTTCAGGGTGAAGGACTAGAGGGATATTTCTCGAACAGGTGGTTAACGGCAATAATAATAAATCCATCCAAAAATAAAGGGGTTACCCGCGAAGATCTGCGACTTGCATTGCTTGCAGAGAACATTGAAAGTCGCCCGCTCTGGAAACCAATGCACCTGCAACCCGTTTTCAGTCATGCGCCCTACTTTGGCTCCGGACTCAGCGAAAAGCTCTTTAACGATGGTCTGTGCATGCCCAGCGGCAGCAATATGACCGAAGAAGACTGGACAAGGATCATAGCTGTGCTCGACAAGGTATTCGTGTAGCCTAACCTGCTATATTTGCATAAACATTCGCCCGAAGTTTATGTGAAGCGGTTATGGTCGTAGTTCTTGCCCTTGCACTGGTTGCATGTATAGGTATTTACTTTAGCATTGCCCGGAAATTCAACATAGTTGACCGGCCTTCTGAGCGCAGCTCCCACAAAGGGGTGGTGATCAGGGGTGCCGGCATTGTTTTTTATATGGGGGTGCTGCTGTGGAGCGTATACGAAGGCCTGCCCTACCCGTGGTTCCTAATGGGCCTCACCGTGGTGACCGCCGTTAGCTTCTGGGACGACCTCGGCAAAGCACCCGTGATTACCCGCCTGCTGCTGCAGGTGGTGGGCCTTACCTGCATGCTCTACGATTGGCACAGCTTCTCTGCCCTGCCCATGGGCTACAGCCTGGTGGTGCTGGTTCTCTGCACGGGCTTCATCAACATCTATAATTTCATGGACGGCATAAACGGCATCACCGCCGTCTACAGCCTGGTAACGCTGGGCACCCTCGCCTGGGTGAATTTCTTTTTCTATCCGTTTGCCGATATGGGCCTCATCCTTGCCTCCGGCATAGCCCTCCTCGTGTTCGCCTTCTTCAACTTCCGCACCGGCGCCCGCTGCTTCGCCGGCGACGTAGGTGCCATCTCTATGGCTTTCATCATCGCTTTCCTTGCGGGAAGGCTGATCTACTTCACATCCGATTACACCTACCTCGTTTTCCTCACCGTTTACGGCGCCGACAGTTTCCTTACCATCCTTCATCGCTTAACGCGGAAGCAGGACGTAATAGAAGCCGCCCACCGTGAACACGCCTACCAGATAATGGCCAACGAACTCCACCTGCCCCACCCCCTCGTCGCCTCCATTTACGGCGCCATCCAGCTCCTCATCAACGCCGGCTACCTCCTCCTCCCCCTCAACAAACACCTCTACTTCGCCCTCATCGTCATCGCCCTCACCATCGCCTGGCTGCTCTTCATGAAAAAGTACTATAAACTCCACGCCCAATCGCTCTCATCATGAAAAGCAGTATAAGCACCACACCCAACCGCACTCATCATGAAAAACATTACAAACTTCAAGCCCAACAGAACCCTTCCGCGGAAGCGCAATAAAAACAAATAAACGAATATGGACAAACTCCTGAAACTGTACAAGACTTTAAAAGCATCAAAATACAAATCCCTGTTGGATGTTTCGCTTTTCGCGATAATAACCGTTTTCCTGCACTGGTTCTACTGGAGCTTCCTATCCTCCGTCATCCACCAGTCGCCCGCGGCCCAGAGCACCATGGCCTGGATGGCCCACCAGGTCTTCGTAGCCGCCGTATGGTTAAACGAGCACATACTGGGCATTGACATGACCCTCGACTACGCCACCAACACCCTTTACCTCCTCAACCCTTCCGCAACAGCGCCCAACCCAACAGGCGCGCTCAACCCAACAGGCGCTGCCGCAATAACAGATACCCTGGCGCCGTTCACTGACCCCCTCCGACAAATCGTTGGTTATATAAACGTTAACGAAGGCTGTTCCGGCTTCAAACAGGACTACCAGCTGCTGGGCCTCTTCCTGCTCTACCCCGGCCCCTGGAAACACAAACTCTGGTACATCCCAGCCTCCTTCGTGGTGATGCACTTTACCAACATCTTCCGCATAGTGGTGCTCACCCTCATCCTGCAGCACCTCCCCGCCCACTGGGATTTCTGGCACGAATGGATCATGCGCCCCTTCTACTACGCCGTAATTTTCGGGCTGTGGATGGTGTGGAATGAGAGGTTTAATGGGGTGAGGGGGTGAAAAGGCCATTTTAACCTTATACCAGGCAACCAAACCATAGACCAGGTTAAATTATTTGTTCTAAGTGGTTGGATGCTAAAGTTCCAATTATAGGATTATTTTATTCTGGCAATGGGGGTCAGCATGCTCAAGATTATCCACTCAACAGCAAAATTTCAGATAAATCCATTTATCTAGCTGGCGTGATATCGACAACGGTACCCAGTCTGAAGCAGATGTGATCATCCATCTTGCCGACAAAGCCCTTGATATAAAGAACTAGGTTAGCGAGCTGAAGCTTCTTCGAGTTTATCTTTTATCAAATCCCATCCATCACGGTAATCTTCAAGATTTGGGATACTTGAAAAATTAACTTTTCCAAACGTATCACTTCGTTTCACTTCCTTCAGGATTTCTGACGGAAATACAAAAAATTCAGGAGCTTTTTCTTTTCCTTTTCCTGATTTGTTCCCACGGTTTAATAAGCATACAACTACAAAATCGCAGTCAAATCGATTAATGATAAAACCATTGGCATTTGTACGCCATCTGCTTTTAACCTGTATTGTTATTGCTGGAACTTGGGGTTTAGCAACAATCAAATCATAGCCCGGAGTATTCCTATAGTCTTTAAATGCAGGTAATCCCCTAATTAGCAACATTCCTAGAACAAGAAATTCGGCACCCTCTGATTCTTTTCTGGTGTCTTGTCTTTTGGTGGTTTTAATTTCAGTGTCGGTATCCATGTAAGTAAAAAATTGGTTGGTCATTTAACTGTTATTTCTGCACAATTTTCCGGAAAGCTAATTCCGAAATGTTTTGGATAGATCCAGATATGAATTTAATAATACTTGCAATCCTCTGAAGTTCATCAATTACATGCCTCTTCTCAGTCTTATAATCAGTTGTTCACTTTCATACATTCTAACCAAATCTGCACAAGAACGGAGCTCGTTATAAGAAACAATATCACCAGATGGGAGTTCTCCTGCATCATCAAGATAGGTTTCCAGTTCCTCAATGTCTTGCAATTCATCTATTGGATTTGAAGGTGCCATTTAAAAGGTACAACTACTATTACCATTTTATCCCTGGTATGAGCAGGGCTTTCATTTTAGTT
>CAZXQT010000039.1:5968-14428 GCA_964643225.1 uncultured Lentimicrobium sp.
CAGTAATGTTACGGTCGGTTAACGCATAGGATGAAAGATATCTGTTTGACGACATTTCACAGATAGCATTGTAGGTATTTACCATAGAAATGGTCTTATCGTAGTCGACGCTGTTGAATGTTTCAGGCTGAACCAATCCTATTTTGGAAATCCTTGAAATAGTTGAAGGATGTGAATCACCACCTAAACCGTTTGATAAAAAGGAATATCGTTGATCTTAACCGTAATATAGAGAATGCTTTTAAAACTGAATCCAACTATAAGATGCGCTTGGGTATTTCAGGGAATGAGAAGATACTTCCATTTCCCAGACCTTGTATAAATAGAAAACCACAAGAATTTTATCAGCCTTCTTTGACCTGGTAACATTTTGATTGTACTTACTCCATCCTGCTAGCTAGTACACATCATACTCTTCCTTTGAGATGAAAGAGAGACGCTGTTCTGCGAAAAATTTCTCGAGTATGATGACTGACTGATCTACCTCGGCTTCTGCTTTTCCTTTGGGTTTGATGTACGCCCTGGGTTCTTGTTTGTCATCCATTTCTGTTCTTATAACAACGTTCTTCGATTCATTGATCAGGTACAAAGGTTCCTCAAGATTCAGTAAAATCCACTTCGGCATGTATTTTCTTATCTGTTTCTTTCTCATCACATAGTACACGTAATCGCCAAGACGCCCATGAAGGAACCCTTTATTATCTATTGTTGCCATTATAGAGTTTGTTTTTAATTGTAAGCACTGACTTTTTACAGTCTGAATTTTTTTTCGTATTGTAAATGTACTAAATTAATTTGTCCGCAATCAAATAAGAATTTAAATTTTTTATGATTAAAATTCAACCCATCTCATGTAGCTGAAGTATTCCGGATAGGAAGGTTTTTATTAAATTTGCTGATACATTACGCATCGCCGTAAGGCACTCTAATAAACGCTTCTATGAAAAAAGCTCTACTATGCACTATTTGCCTCTTTCTAATGGTAACAGCATCTGCCCAGACAACCGGTTTTACAAGGGCATACGACTCGCTGCACCAAACGGTTACGGCTACCTATCCGATGACGCAATGGAAAGCGCTCGACTGGGATGCCATAAATGCAGCAATACGCCCGAAAGTGGTTGCTGCTGATACACAAGGCGATAGCATAGATTTTTATACCGCGCTGCAGGAATACGCAATGCTGATGCACGACGGTCATGTGAATGTGCGTAACGGCTGGAGCAGCATAAGAGCAGCAGCCATTTACAGGCAGGTAGGCGGTAGTTACGGCTTCGCAACCACCCGCCTCGACGACGGTCGCATTGTTGCAAGCCTCGTTACCACAGCCTCACCGGCTCAGACGGCCGGAATGCAGTTTGGCGCAACCATTCTTGAAGTAGACAACCTTCCGGTGGAAGAAGCACTCGAAACGGTGACTGTGCTTTGGGCCGAGATAATGCCAACCACCCACGAGAGCCTGATGCTTAACCGGTGCCGCTTTATTGGCCGGGGCCCCGTAGGCAAAATAACGCAGGTAAAGTTCCTGAACCCCGGCTCTGCTAATCCCGTTATTGCTAATCTCACTGCCGTGGATGATGGTTATGCAACCTATTGGCAGACAACGCTGTCGCCCGTAGACCAGGATTCGGCAGTGGTGGCGAAAATACTGGAACCCTCGGGCATTGGATATCTTAAGATCAATTCCCTTTACGGGGATTCGGCGGCGACGGTAAAAATATACACCGACTGCCGCGATGCCATCACCCGCTTTACTGACCACAACGTGCCAGCCCTCATTCTCGACCTGCGTGTGAATATGGGAGGATACGATGCCCTTGCCGCTGCCATTTCGGGTTTCTTTTATGACCACACAACCCTGTACGAAAACCAGGTATGGCTAAATCCTGAAACCGGCACCCTCGAACCGGTGCCCGTGCCCGTAGACCATTTCAGCCCAACCACCCTCAGCTTCTACACCAACCCCAACTATCCCAACGGATCGCTGTTCGTAGAACCCCAGGGTGTATACTTCGCCAACCCCCTTATTGTGATGACCGGCCCCCGCGCTATCAGTTCGGGCGAAGGCATCCCCATGATGCTTCAGAAGCTGGACCGCTGCAAAGTGCAAAGCTTCTACGGAAGTAACGGTTCTTTTGCCCTTGTCGGATATGAGCACTACCTTTTCCCCAACGATGATCTCTACTTCAGGTACCCTTATGGCGTAGCCACCGACAGCAACATGCGCATACAGCTCGACAGCGACTCCACCATGACCGGCGGTGTAATCCCCGACACCCGCGTGCCCCTCAACGACTCCACCCTCCACCTCCTCCACAACGACGGCATCGACGTAGAACTCCAATACGCCATCAACGAACTCACCAACCTCCTCGGCACAGACGAGCCTATCCCCTTCCCCGCCTCGCCCAGTGCCCAATTGATCCTTGACCAAAACCACCCCAACCCTTTCACCTCCTCAACCGAAATTACCTACCACCTGACCGGCCGCATACCCGCCAGCTCACCAGACCAGCAATATGTTACTCTGGAAGTATTCGACCACCTCGGCCGAAAGGTCACCACCCTGGTCAACTCCCATCAGTCTGCGGGCAGCTATACTGTAACTCTGGATGCACATACGTTCAGTCCGGGTGTGTATTTTTACCGTGTTTGTGCGGGTGATGATGTGGTTACGAGGAAGTGTGTGAAAAGGTAAATACTTATACGAACTGCCATATTTACAAGTCGGGGCAATTATAAGGCAACAAGTACATAAATAATAAATTGATCCGGACTGAAAATACCCTCTTCAACCCATAGATAACAGACATTTTGTTCCGAGAGCTGGTCAGATTTCTCCAGGAGAAATAGGTGGGATAATAAATTCCTTAGAATTTGCTAAAGATTTAGTTTCTAATTGGTTAGCCAAGTATAAGTTTAAGAACTGGGAAATTACCCAGCATAAAAAAGAAAAAGTTGATGAGAAAAAGAAAAGAGAAAGAGCTAAAGAAGTTGCAGATCTATTATGTAATCATACTGAATGGAGGACTCATGGTAGATCATTAAAAATTGAAGATCTTAAAGAACTGCTTCTCATTGAAAGAATTGATAATGATCCTGTTTTATCTGATATTGTATATAGAATTAAGGTGGTAATCCGTCTATTATTCGAAATATCAACTATATATAAAATTTATTATCTTGATAATTTTAAACTTGGTAAAGTATTTTCAACGAACCCGGAAATTCAAAAGAACTTCAATCTTCCTTCCTTACCACATGCGAATCAAACAAATATTGAAGGTGTCGAAATTAACATTGAGTGCCCTCAATGTCATAAAAAGCATAAGATACAAGGATACTTAAATGTAACAACCGCCCAGTTAAAACAAGCTAAATTACCCTTGAATGTAATACACCACAACCTTACCCCTCACTCTTTCATCCCCAACTAAAACCTCCAACACATATACTCCCGGTTGAAACCCCTGCACATTGAGCAGATGATCTTTGAGGTTGACAGGCATGCTATTACCCGTGGTGCTGGTTAATGCAGCATACCTAACCGGGCCTTCGGGAAGCGTTAAGTGTGCCTGACCCTTTACAGGATTTGGGCTGATGGTTAATCCGGGTTTGCAAGAGGTTGAGGGGAGCGAAAGCAGCTCTTCTTCCAGTTCTTCGACTGTGGTATGGGCGGTGCCTTCGGGGTTGAAGAAGTGCAGTTTTTCTGACAACGGATCGTAGTACAGGTGCTCAATCACCAAATCTGAAAGTTTGGTAAAATCGGCGTTTCGGCACTTTTGTATATCCTGAATTCATAAATTGACAGGTACAGGAGACTGTCGGCCATAATTGTGAAATCTTCGAACTGCCCTGAATATACTTTTTTCCAGTTGGTTGACGGATTTATGCCTTTGCGGAATAATTCGTATGACGAACTCCCGAAGATGAAGTTTTCGGTCACCTCCATCTTAACAATGCCTGCTGGTTTGGTTATAGTTTGCCACGACACACCTCCATCCTGTGATATGCGGATACGATTGGAGCCCACCGCATAGATATACCCTTTTTGATCAACCTTGAGATCGCTCAGCCCTTCAGACGGCAGATAGCCTTTTGCCGTCCATTCGGTTCCATTCAACGCATAAAGGGTGTCGTTCACGCACGCATAGGTGGGCGAGTCAGCATATCTTGACTCTGAAAGCCTTCCCATAAAGAAATCACTTTGAATCTGCCCGTAGGAGGAACCGGGAAACCACCCGATCAATCCTATGGTAAGGGAAATAAAAAACAAGGCACGAAAAGCTGGTGTGATCCTATAAGTCAAAACATTTTTATCCATAGGGAACAGTTGTTTTAATCTTAAGATGTTGGTAGTAATTTTTTTTCGTATGGTAAATGTACTAAAATATTGCTTTTTTGCAGTCTTTATCGTTAACAGACTTAAACATTAGTTACAATATAATATCTTTGTGACCGTTGTACCTGAAGGAGATTCTGATGCTTTAGGCAATCGCCTTACGGGAAAGGTCTCAGTTAATTGCTTTTGGGGAAGCATCTTGAGTAGATGAATATTTTAACGTTCGATATAGAGGACTGGTATATTATTGACAATGCCGATTGGATTGGTTACCAGCACTGGGAAAATCTGCCCGCGCGGGTAGAAAGTAATATTGCCGATATACTGGAAGTGCTTGCAGTACATCAGATAACAGCTACCTTTTTTGTTCTTGGCTGGGTGGCCGAAAAATACCCCAGCCTGGTAAAAAAGATTCACAACAGTGGTCATGAGATCGGTTACCACTCGTATTACCACACCCTGGCCGAAAATTTTACAGCACAGTCGTTTGAAGAAGACCTTTTAAAAGGCATTGATCTTATCCGACAGATCACCAAAAGCCCGGTACGGTATTTCAGGGCGCCCAACTTTTCGGTAAACTGCTCTTCTTCGTTCATATACCCTATTCTGGCACGCAACGGCATCCGCGTAAGCAGTTCGGTGAAAGCATTTCGGGTAATCAACGGTGTGGTCATTAAAAACGAACCCGTAAATATTGCAACACCCTATGGCGCCGTTCTGGAGATGCCGCTTAACCGCCTCCGGCTGCCACTGGAAAGACATGTAACGGACGAACCCTCTGAAAAACACCGTTCAGGAAAACTTTCTCTGCCCCTTCCTTCCAGCGGAAGCGGATTGTTCAGGATAACACCGCTGTTTGTGCTTAAGTCGCTTTTCAGCGAAAGCAAATACCACATGACCTATTTTCACCCCCGCGATTTCGATCCGGCCCCCCCTCAGGATCCCGCACTGAGCACCCTGCGTAACTGGATGAACCGGGTGAACACAACAACCACCCTGCCGAAACTGTCGTCGCTGCTGAGCCGGCACCACTTTACCACCCTGGGCGAAGCCGCAGCCGTATACGCAAACCAGTCACTGCAGCACATACAGGTACCATGACAGGCAGCGCCCGCAGAACGGTTAAGATCACCTTCACGCTCTCCGGGAAGCCCGTGGCCACCTACCAGTATTCCGAAGCACCTGCACTCTTTGGTCGCCTGCGCAAAAAATACTTTGCCCTGCCCCACACCGATGCCCTGGGATTTCTGCCCGATGATCCGCTGACGCAGTCTCTGGCGCACCCCCTGCCCACCACAGAACTGATCAACAAGATCATCAGCCGCAAGGCACTGTATGGATTAGCATCCGGCAGCAGCAGTTCTTCCGGCACCATCAGTTCACCCGGCACCAACAGTTCACCCGGCACCAACAGTTCTTCCATCAGCCTGCCCCTCGACGACGAAACCCTCGTGCAGTCGCTGCTCGGTTCACCACCCATGCCGGGCATCACCATCCGAAGCATCGTGCCGCTCCTCACCAGCCGCACCTGCAGCAAAGTAGTATCTCTGCTGCATCTGCCCGGTCACCCCGACCAACTGCTGAGTGAACACCCTACGCCAACCGGCTTTCTCCCACAGGTGCTCCCTGCCGATGTACGCCGCAAAATCCGCAAAAGCGCACGCAACGGCATCGTCGTGAAGCACGGTACCACCGAACTCCTGAACGATTTTTACCCTATATACCGCAGCAGCATCCACAGGCACGGATCGTTCGCGCTTACGCGGAAAGGCATTGCAGCCCTTCTCAGCGACCACCCCGGCAGCTGCCTATTCGTGGCATACCTGAACAACACTCCCATCGGAAGCGCCCTGCTGCTGGCTTCAGGTTCATCTGTTCTATCCGATCCATCAGCTTTCTCAGTTTCCTTTGCGGAAAACAGCGCCTTCGCCACCAGTCATGCCTACAACTCGTTTTACCCTTCCTACGCCTTGCACTACGCCATGATGCACTACGCCATATCGGCCTTGCACGCTACCACCTATTCATTCGGCCGCAGCACCCCCAACTCCCCTGTGCACCGCTACAAGCAGCAGTACCGTCCCACCGATGTGCCGCTGTTTGTTAATACTAATGGAAAAGCCGGGTCAGTCGGGCACGTCCGGTCTGATCTATCTTCAGCACTGCCTTCGCATCAGAAAAACATCCTCACCTCCATTATTCGCCCCATAATACGCACACTCCCCTGCAGTTTCTCGCGCTTGTTTGATGGGGTGGTTTCCAGAATTATCTATTAAACTAACCTGATTACATCGAAAAATTGCATGTAAAAATATTTTAACTTTGCAAAATCGACCGTCATGCCTTTTCATCCCGAAATCACCCTCAATTACCCTGCAGCAATCATTGCTTCGGTACTTTATTTCTTTATCGGATTTCTTTGGTATTCAGTTTTCTTCCGGAAAACCTGGGTCGCAGAAACAGGCCATGTAAAGCCCGAAGGCAGTAAACCGATAGCCGTTGCACTCATCGGCCAGTTCCTGTCAACCGCACTCTATACGTTCGGCCTTGCCATTCTCTTCAGTGCCCTCGGCGCAAAAGATGTTTCAGACTGCATTCATATCGCCCTGGTTTTCAGCCTTTTCTTCATAATCCCTATGAACTCCGGAACGCTGTTCTTCGGTGGCAAATGGAAGCTTTTTCTTATCGATGCCTCGGAAAGGATTGCCGGTTCCCTAATGATAGCCATTCTGCTTGGACTGTGGCAGTAGAGTAAGCAAGAATAAGCACCTTAAATTTTCCGGTTTAAGTAGTCAACAGGATTAACACCCATTTCGCGCCGGAACGATTTGTAAAATGTGCTGCGGTTTCTGAAACCCGACATCTGTGCTATAGTCTCAATCGTAAGTTTCTTTTGGTTGACCCGGTATAGTCGCAGAAATTCGGTAATGCGGTAATAATTCAGATACTGATTGAAATTGCGGCACTGGTGTTGATTGATGTGCTTAGAAAGGGCAGTTCGCGAACAGCCGATATCCATTGCCAGTAAATCAATGGTAAGTGCGGCATCAACAAACCGCTTCTTCTGATGCATCTGAAATTCCAGTCGTTCCCTTATTTCTTCTGCATCAAGGTGCCTTCGCTTTGTCGAAGATGCAGTCTCCGAAAAGATATACATAATGGTAATATTTTATTATATGAGTGCATTTTCATCTGTTTCATACGATGCTTTATACCGGTTGCGAAGGCGTGATTCCGGACTGCAAATGTATTAATTAATCGGTCTGCAAATGTATATGGAAAAATTTATTTATGCTAAAATACCAATCTGTAATTAGTATTTAAATGGGTACCTGGCGTATTAAAGCATGCGGTGCCCGCGGCGGCACCAGTACCGATACTGATACCGTTAGAGGTGCGTATCTGGAAGGCGATGTGACACTGACTGCCGGTGATATTTTGTATATAATTGTTGGTCAACCCGGCTCAACAGATATTTCGGGGAAGTTTTGCAGTGGAGGCGGTGCATCGGCAGTACTGCATGGTGCATCATTTCTCTCTGCTGTTCCATTAGCTGTTGCCGGTGGTGGTGCCGGCAAGGGTAAATATGTGATTAGCCAGGGTAATGCAGCCGGTAACACCGGTGAAGATGCTCATGCGGGTTCCAACAATCTTACCATATCAACAGGAGGTGGTTTTGCCGGTACAACCGGTAAATGGAAAGGCTCCGGAGGCGGTGCACTTACCGCTGCCGGCGAAGGTAACTTTGGTGGAAATGCACTTATCGCGGAAAGCAATACCGGTGGTCTGGGCTCTGTTCCCGGAGGTTTTGGTGGTGGCGCCGGTGCCGACTCAACTTCAGGATCAGGTGCCGGTGGCGGTGGTGGTTACACCGGCGGCAATGGCTCTAATGCACTGAATCTGATTTCTAATTATGGAGGCGGTGGCTCTTCCTGGTTCGCCGGAAATGCCGCCTTTTATGTTAATGAAACAGCCGAAGGCTACGTAGATCTGACTTACAACCCTCAGATACCAATAATAATAACACAGGAACCGGTGTACATCACAACTGTTCTGGCTGATTTATACGCCTCGTATATATCTCTTACTCCGAACGTTAAAGCAATGGGAATATGCTG
>CAZXQT010000040.1:0-14084 GCA_964643225.1 uncultured Lentimicrobium sp.
ACAAGGTATCATCCTTGCAACAATCGGTGTATTGCTAACAGCCATACTCACCGGCTTCGTTGCCTGGTATGTGCTTGGCATCACTATGCCTTCTGCCCGCATCGGTATTCTGACTGCCCTTCTGCTCGCCGCCACAATGTCGTCAACAGACTCTGCATCAGTATTCTCAATACTGCGCTCCAAAGGACTGCACCTTAAAAACAACCTCCGCCCAATGCTCGAACTCGAGAGCGGAAGCAACGATCCTATGGCTTACATCCTTGTCATTACTTTTATTAGCCTTATCGGGATGGATGCTGAACCAAACTACCTGATGACCGCACTGCAACTGCTTCTGCAACTCGGAATCGGTACCGCTATCGGGATTGGAGGCGGCCGGCTTGCTGTGCATGTAATTAACCATATGAAGATCGATAACCAATCGCTTTATCCGGTAATGGTACTCACAGTCTGCTTAATGATATTCTCCTTCACCTGGCTGCTTAAGGGTAACAGCTACCTGGCCGTTTACCTGGCCGGCCTCACCGTCGGAAACGCCAAGTTTACCCACAAACGAACTTCTCTGAATTTTTTCGACGGGCTTGCCTGGATGAGCCAACTCCTCATGTTCCTCACCCTTGGTCTCCTTGTTAATCCTCGCGAACTGCTGCCTGTAGCTGCCCCCGCGCTTATTATTAGTCTCGCTATGATCTTCCTTACACGTCCGCTCACCGTATTCCTCACTCTGCTGCCTTTCCGCAAAATGCCCATTGCCGATAAAACATACGTCTCCTGGGTCGGCCTGCGTGGTGCAGTGCCCATCATTTTTGCCATCATCCCTCTGGCCGAAAACATACCCCATGCCCGCCTCATCTTCAACATTGTCTTCTTTTGTACACTCATCTCGCTTATCCTACAGGGAACAACTCTTTCAGTTATGGCTAAATGGCTTGGTCTCATCGCTAAACCTGAAAGTATAAATAAGCCTATAAATTTCGATGTCGATTTCTCGGATGATATTAAATCCAAACTTTTCGAAATTTACCTCACTCCTGCCCACCTTCGCCACGGCCGGTATCTGATGAACATGCCCATACCCGACAATACCCTCGCTGTACTCGTTAAGCGAGACAACCACTATTTTGTCCCCACCGGCAAAACCGTCCTGCACGACCGCGACATCCTACTGATGATTTCCGATGAGCACGACACCCTCATCAAAGACTTCAAGGCCCGGGCACACAAACTTTAATTCCACGAAACCCCCATTTACAAAAAATATTTTGTTAAACCTTATATTTTTTTATATATTCGTGCCTCTATTAGCAAACCCTGGCATAAATAAATAAAATATGAATAATTCAACCATTTCACCCCAGTCCCACTCGTCCCAATATCCCACCTCTCCCACCACTCCCAATAACCCCACTAGCCCCACATCCCACCACTCCTACCAGTCCCACTCGTCCCACCACTCCCACCAGTCCCACTCGTCCCACCACTCCCACCAGTCCCACTCGTCCCACTATCCCACCACTCCCACCACTCCCACCACTCCCAAAAAAGAAATCATCCAACACTCCATATGCTCCATACTATGAACCTGCATTCTGACCCTCGGTATAATCGCTTCAGCCTTCTGCTTATTACTATCCTTTTTGCGCTCCCGGCAATCGGACAAAAGCAGAATGAAATTTTTAAAGATGGCTTGAAAGCCGGCCTCGTTTACGCTAAATACCATGCGAAAGACAACTTCGGGAACTACACCTCCCGGCTTTCCTGGAAACCCGGTTTCACATTTGGTTTCACTGGACTGAGAAATGTGAGCGATAACACTGCCTTCGAAATCGGGTTCTTGTGTACATCCAAAGGCTTCAAAGAAACGCTAACCACCTCGGCATCCACAGTAAACAGCAACAGCCCGGCATCTCAACTTCAGGAAGCAAGCGTCAACACCATAAACATAGATGTCCCACTTAATCTGATTATAACACGGCCTGTCTCACCCCGTACCAGTATCCATCTCGCTGTTGGTCCCTATTTAGGTATTGGCCTTTTCGGCGACATAACAAGAAGCATATATGTAAACAACCGCTACATCGATACAAAAGAAAAAATTAAGTGGAACCTAAAAGAATATTCTTACGGTCTTCGCCGGATTGATTATGGCCTTTCCATGAGAATTGGTACCACCATAAATCGCATCCAGCTGGCCGTTGAATATACCCACGGACTGGCAAACATCACCGCAAGTACCAAAAGTGGCTTCCGTTTATCTAACAGACTTATTGGAGTCACTGCTACCATTTATATGTAGCTCACTTCTTTCACTTCCTTCACTTCCTTCACTTCCTTCATTTCCTTCATTTCCGGTTGCCCTTATAGGCCCGCAATCATCCGCTCAACCATGATTCTTATCCCTGGGCTAAGAGGCTCCAGAAACCTCTCATCCGTAATAAACCGCACTTCCCCGGCGAGCTCCGGATACCGCTTAAGCACCCGCAAAATATATTGCATCGCTATCGACCTTACCGATGAACTCTTACCAACCTGCTCCCATATTTCCATACAAATGTCAAACAGCCGGCCCTCCAGGTCCTCCTCAAGCTCCATCCTAAGCAAAATCTTCAGTAATTCTCTCTGATGCCCGCTCTCCCTTCCGGGGATAATTCTTATCATCTCCCCAAGATAACCCTGCAGTCGCGCATCATTTGCATGCATGCGATGAAAAACAATCCAGGCTGCCCTCCATCCAACCACACTCTCCTCCGAAACCGCAAGCCTCAAAGCATCCTCAAAAACTTCCGGATGCGCTTCAATCCAGGCAAGCAAATAATCCCTCGATGCCCCTTCCTGTAAAACCTGTACCAGTGTCTTATCCATCCACTAATTCTTTAAAAACTAAAGCCCACCTGTCCCACATTCCCACTACTCCCACAAGCCCCACACGTCCCACACGCCCCACACGTCCCACCATTCCCACTACTCCCACAAGCCCCACCAGTCCCACTACTCCCACAATCCCACCAGTCCCACCAGTCCCACCACCCCCACAAACTCTACTTCGGCAAACTCACCTCAAACGTCGTTCCCTCACCGGGTGTTGAGATCACTCTTATCGTTCCGTTGTGCCTGTCAATTACATCTTTCACTATCAGCAAACCAAGCCCTGAGCTCTGCTCCCCTTCTGTGCCAGGCCTTCTTATCTTTTCGTTATTATTAAACAGGTTTTCTTTTGTAAACTCATCCATTCCAATCCCAGAATCTGTAATGCGCACGGTAGTATTTTCATCGCTCGAAGAGCCTTTGATCGACACTGTGCCTCCCTTGGGGGTAAACTTTATTGCATTGGAAATTAAGTTCCTGAATATAGCTTTTAACTGCTCTCGTTCTCCGTATACGCCCATTTCTTTACTTACATCACTATCCAGATAAATCGATTTAAGAACCACCGCACCATGCAACAGAAGCAAACACTCATTCAATACATCCGATAAGTTCATCAGCTTTGGATTATAACTCCTCAATGTATTCCTGTTTCTGGCATAGGTAAGCAGGTTTTCAAGCAGCAGAACACCACCATTCGCCAAACTGTGAAGAATGTCTAAAAACTCTTTCTTTTCCTCCTCATCAAGCCGATCCTTCTTGCCTAGCAACATCAGGCTGATTTCCGAAATGTTTGCCAAAGGACCTTTCAGATCATGGCTTATTACCGATAGTACTTTATCCTTTTCCGAAAGCAACGAGTTCAGTTCTGAATTTTTGCTCACCAGCAGTTTCTCGGCTTCCTTGCGTTTGCCGACATCCATCACAAATCCAACAATGCGCGATGACTTAACACCATCTTTCTCAACAAAACCACCTATATCATAAAACCATTTGTAACTGCCGTCGGCGGTCCTGATCCGATACTCCGTTTCATATAGTTTCGATTCGCCTCTCAACAGTGCATACATGGCATTCATTGCCCCTTCATGATCATCCGGATGCACTAATGCTGTAAAATCCTGATAGTGCTTAAAGTTCTCAGCAGGTAAACCAAGCATCTGAGCCTTTTTTTCATGAAACTCTACTGCCCCGCTCTTATAATCCATGGCCCACCATGCCATATCTACCGCATCGACTACCAGCTCGTAGCGAACTTCGCTCTCAGAACTCTGCAATTCCAGATTCCTCCGTTTCTGTCGCTCCTGCTCCAGCTGCTCAGTCAGTTTCTCCTTTTCATTCTGCAATTCTTCATTCTGAGCCCGTAAGTTCTCATTGGCCTTGATTAAGTCCTTGTTGTCCATGCAATCTATCAAAATTTTAGAGAACAAAATTAAAACTTAAATTAAAAACACCAAAGAGACACCTATGAGTGTATGGATTCTTAACTTTTACTTAACTTTCTCCATTCGCCACTGCCTGAAAGTGCACCAGTTATAAGCATACTGCCCCGGGCCGCTCATCGGATTGTTAGAGTCGCCTATGTTGGTTGCTGCCAGATAAGCATCGTCTTCAACCAGTGCGGAGCTTGCAATAACGTTGCCCTGCGGATTAACTGTAAACGCGCCGGCAATATTGTTGTTAGTCATAATAGTACTGCCATTCGGAAACTCAATAATCAGACCCTGCCCCGGTTCACTCTGGCTGCCATAACTTGCAGGCAGAATTGCCATACTGAGCTGTGAATTGGGAGTTATCGCCATAATGGCGCCAAAGCGTGGATCACTGCAGGTAATCGCCTGAAACCGGAGAAGCTGTGGATATCCTGGTACAGATACTTCCGATTTAATCGTAAAATCGATAGTGAAACTGGTGTTTACTATTAGATCAGGTCCTTCTTCCTGCGGTACCGAAGCAGTATAGTAGAAAGTGCAGTGCCAGGTTCCATCGTAAAGACCCGCTGGAACTATACCCTTGACATAATCGCGCAGCTGCTCCGGTGTGGGCAACTGACCACTGTAGAGGTTCTGGTATTCGAAAAGCTTTTCAGCGATATCGGGTAGCAATACGGTCTCACCTTCCTGCTTGAGCAATTCGTAGGTCGCTGCCAGTGTCCCCGAAACTGCCGGAGTGGAAAATGAATTACCGGTCAGATTACAGGAAGTGCCGGGAATGTCCTGGTCACACGACGGTCCGGCAAGGTAACTGGTCGTACCCATAGCAGCGTACCCCGTGCCACCTCCACCGGTACACCCTGCAGCACCTGACTGGCCTCCCACGAAATACAGATGCCTCCAGAAAGCAGCGGAAGGGTCCATGTTTATCAACGTATTAATGCTTTGTGTTTCATTCACATGGTTATTCGTAAGTGCAACTGTAACCACTGCATTCTCCAGGATGCCGGGCTGGTCTATTTCCAACTGTTCAAGTGTCTCGCAAACACACTGATAAAAAAGCTCTGGCTCACCCGGGATGGTATCGCGACCACCCATCGAAATATTAATTACGATCGGCTTTTTGTTTTTATAGGAATACTTGATTAACTCCGCCAGCTTTTTGAACGGCGCGTTAAAATCAGAAAATCCGTCGGCATTTACCGGCACTGCATAGGTATTTACGCTAACCCCGGTCTTTGCGGCTACAGCAGCTACTGCGGCCAGATGGGTTACCGAACCGCAATCAACACCGGTCTCCAGATCAATAGTCTGTATAATACTCCCGGCATCACCGTCCGTTGAAAAACTAACACCCACGGATTTCGTCGCAGCTGTTTTCATGGCTGCATCAACTGCCGTTTGCAAAACTACAGCACTTCTCTCAGCCTTCCGGGCTACCGAAGGTCTGTTCGGGAAAGCCATTGAAACAAGCGAATTTTCATACATTACATTCAAAAATACGCTGGTCTTCGCCGGATCTATCAGTACAACGTACATACCGGCTGCCGGTAACTGAGCCCCTATGCGACCGCCGTTCTTTACCACCAGGTTGCGTATCTGATCAGCTGTTGCCCCGTTTGACCGGATAATAATCTGTCCCGGAAAAACATCAGACCGCATCAGCTGGCCTTCCTGCGTTACAAAAATCATTTCATGCACCTCCGGAAACGTACCTATACTGTCGAATGCATCTTCAAACAACACCTCGTTATCCGGTTTCTGATCGTCTGAATCGTCTTTAGAACATGCCTGCAGCAGAACTGCACCAAGCAGCACCAAAACAGTGGCCTGCGTTAATATAAAACCAAACCTCTTTTTCATGGCAAACGGTTTTTAGGTTATTTAGACTTCATCAGTTTGCCGGTCAGAATACTCTTTCCTGAAAACGGACTGACCCGCACAATATACATCCCTTCAGGTAAGCCCTTGATATCATACATATCAGAGGCCGATGATATAGTAAATTGCCTTACGGCGACACCTGCCGCAGTCACGATTTCTACGTTTGCCGGATAGTTTTCTACCCCCGCAACACGAAACGAACCTGCAACTGGATTCGGAAATACTATCAGGTTGTTGTATTCTTTGCCGGTAATTTCTTTCATTTCCTCTGTTCCGAGCGGGAAATTCTTATAGGAGGCTTCGCACCGGTAGTGATCCTGACTTATAAGCAGTAAATAATCGTTCTTATAATACAGGTACGAAGAGCTTTCGGTAGGAAGCCAATCGGCGCCGCTGGCAATCTCTGTTTTTGCAGTTATCGCATTGTCGTTTTCGTCGTAAGTAAAGATTCTTCTGAATTCATTTACCCATCCCTTTGCCAATCCCTTTGCCCATTCCTTCCCCGTAAGGGAACTATTGGAATCTTTACAATCAGAACCTTTCCCCGTAAGGGAACTATTGGAATCTGTACAATCAGAACCCTTCCCCGTAAAGGAAACAAACGAATGTATATCCTCATTGCCCATCCCCGAAAGGGAAAGTAACGCTTTCATCCCCTCAGTGCTTTTCCACGTAAGGGAAGTTAACGAATGCATCCCCTCAGTGCTTATCCCCGTAAGGGAAGTTAACGAATGCATCCCCTCAATGCCCTTCTCCGGAAGGGATGCGTAAGTCTCTGAAAGGATGTTGCCGCGGGCATCGGTTTCGTAAATTATTTTGTTGCTGCCCGACCAGGTGCCTGTTTCGTAGCTTTCGAGCAGGGCTTCGAGCCAATAGCCCGACGCGTTGCAGGTATATACGAGCCGGAAATTGTCGAGCCAGTCGGTACCGTTATCAGAATACTGGTGCAGAATGGTGGCCAGGTAGCCGTTAGCATCGTATGTGTAAATGTTCTTTGAATCGATGAGCCATTGCCCTCCGCTGCGGCGCTTTTGCACCATTTCTTCTTTACGGCTGCCCACCCCATACGAATACTCCCGAAGCACGCGGGGATCCCATGCACCGCTTATTTTCTGGTCAACCAGCTCGCTGATTATGCGAAACTGGGCATCATAACCCGGAGTAATGCGCTGCACATCAACCCAGGCACCTGAGATCCACAGCGCTGTAATCGCGTCTTTCACACGGCCGCTTTCATACGTCATAGTGACCCTTGTATCGTTCGCCCAGGCATTTAAGGCCTGTTTCTGTATAAGTTGCTCCAGCACATTGCCATTAAGATCGCATTGCTGCATATACCTGTAAACAGGCTTATTCTGGGCATCGTAAGCCAGCACAGTCTCCCACTTCCAATTCGGGTTTCCGACATAATACTGCGCAGAAACTCCTTGCGCTGCCAGCAAGGCTATCAGAATAATCCATATTTTTTTCATAAGGAGAGGGTTTTATTGCTATAAATATAAGGAAAAAACGGCAAACTACTCTACCCTTTTCATCTCTTTTCGCACCGACCGCATTTGCAATGGTACAAACTCCTGAATCACAGCACTTGTATCAAGACCGTATGCTTTAATGTCAGAAATGCCCAGCTGCTTCAGGATAAAATATAAATCCATGATCAATTGCTCCGTTGGCTTAAAATCGAAATCATAGTTCTGAATGCGGTCAATGATAACATACCTGAAATCACCGGGTATGCCGTGACTGCTCAGCGAAGGGTAAACACTTGTGCTGTCAAATTCGCCACTCTTCTGCAAATCTTCGGTTACCTGCCTGAAAAGCAGATTAACCCGCGGCTGCACCTTGAAACCAATGTTAAACTCCACTCTTATCAGTACATCAGGAATAATTTTCTCAACAGAATACTCAAGCCGCCATGGCTCATCAACGATATTCACATGAATAAACCAGTATGTGTGCGCCCTCTTCGGGGATTTGTGCAGTATGGAATAAATTATCTTGTATTCTATGTCGGTTTTCCGGTCCGACCTCGTCAAATAAACAAGGTTGCTTGCAAATAATGGTATAGTAGTGTCATTACGCAGATCGGTGATGATATCCTTGTATTGATTGATTCTGTGAAATGTGAGAAACCTGTTTTTGATCATCCGGCCTTTATACCATATGTACATGACAATTGAAAGCGTTCCTGCAATGAGGATGGTGACCCAGCCACCGTGCACAAATTTTTGCAGGTTCGCTACCAGAAATGCGCCTTCAATGCTCACAAACACCAGTAGTAACAGCCCGGTCAGGTACACGGGTATCTTCTTCAGATATAAATATCGGGTTAGCAGAATGGTGGTCATCAGCATGGTGATGGTGATCGATAATCCATATGCAGCTTCCATCCGGCCCGAATTTCCAAAAAATAAGATCACACCTGCGCATGCAGCATACAGCAACCAGTTAATACTCGGTATGTACATCTGCCCCTTGCTCGATGCAGGGTACAGAATACGTATTTTAGGCCAGAAATTTAACAGAATGGCCTCACTTACAATGGAATACGATCCGCTTATCAGAGCCTGGCTCGCTATTACCGAAGCCACTGTAGCTATCACCACACCTATGATCAGAAACCATGATGGCATTATGGCATAGAATGGATTTAGTGCCGTTTCCGGGATGCCTGCTGTATGCATCCCCGAAAGGGCTTCCTTGCCAAGCAACCACGCTCCCTGTCCTAAATAGTTAATTATGAGACTGGTCTTCACGAAGATCCATGATATACGGATGTTTCGGATGCCGCAATGACCCAGATCAGTGTACAACGCTTCAGCTCCTGTAGTGGCCAGAAAAACCGCACCCATGAGCAGGAAAGCGCGCGGATGATGCGTCAGAAGGTCAATTGCATACCAGGGATTGAGCGCCCTGATTACACCCGGGTTTGCCGCAAGTTGCCACAACCCCAGAATTAGTAACATGCTGAACCACACAAACATTGATGAGCCGAATACCATTCCCAGCTTCTTTGTTCCAAATTTTTGGATGCTGAACAATACGGTAATTATCAGTAAAACAACAGGTAATACCGGAAACGAGGGATTGAGCATGTGCAGTCCTTCAATAGCCGATGTAACGGTAATGGCCGGAGTAATAATGCCATCGGCAAGCAGAGTACTGCCGCCTATAATAGCTAACAGGAATGCCCACTTGCTTCGCTTGCGTATCAGGGCATACAGCGAAAAAATGCCACCCTCACCCTTATTATCCGCCTTAAGGGTAATAAATACATACTTAACGGTTGTTTGGAGGGTAATGGTCCAGAATATGCACGAAAGCACCCCCAGCACAAAATGCTCGTTAAAACCCGGTCCGGCACTTGCCATTACCGCTTTCATCACATACAGCGGCGAAGTGCCCAGGTCACCGAAAACAATTCCCAGTGTCACCAGCAATGCCGCCATCGAAACCTTACGGCCGTCGCGCCTCAAGCTATCGCCGGCCATTCCGTGATATCGCATTCTTCTGATAATTGACCTGCCAAAGTATCGGCATGATTCCATGATACCATGATACCATATAAACCCTTCGGCAAAATAACCGGCAAATGTAATATCGAAACCAATCCGATATCAAAGAATTTGAAATTTTATTTGCCTCAGCACTACCTCAATCCTTCTATGTCGATCAACTGAGCTACCTCAACCCCTCTCCCTCAATCAACTGAGCTACCTCAACCCTTCTCCGTCATTCAACAGAGCTACCTCAACCCCTCTCCGTCAATCAACAAAACTCCCTTTCCCCGCGACGCAACTGCAAGCTTAATGAAAACGCCTTCGTTAGGCTTGAATAAAACCTTGTGCACAGGCGCCCCTATGTTCTTTCTGTACTTAACATCTTTACCCCTGATGTCTATCTTTCCCTTGAAATCGGCAAAAACCCATGTTTCACCATCCTGATGGTAATCAACACCCATGATCCAGCCCGGTCGGTATTTGTCAAAACTCGC
Source organism: uncultured Lentimicrobium sp. (assembly GCA_964643225.1). Classification (GTDB taxonomy): domain Bacteria; phylum Bacteroidota; class Bacteroidia; order Bacteroidales; family Lentimicrobiaceae; genus Lentimicrobium. The sequence continues at coordinate 10,177 of CAZXQT010000040.1, forward strand.
CACTTTAGGTTTTTTGATATCCGCAAGGCTCCAGAAAAAAATCCTTCCGTCATATCCGCAGGAAACCAGTGTGCTGTTGACGGCATGGAAGACCATATCATGTATCCAGTTTTTATGGCCCCATAAACGCGACTGCAATGCTCCATCTGCATAAAGATATATAAACTTATCCGCACCGGCCGTTGCAAGGTACCTGCCATCGGGCGACCATGCGAGCGATGTCACTTCGTTCGTGTGTTCCGCGAAAGTGTTAACAATAGTGCTTTGCGCGATGTCGTACACATAAACCTTGTTGTCGGTACCGCCCCACGCCATAAACCGGTTGTCGGGCGACAAACACACCGCAGTGACCAATCCGTCGTAATGCAGCCTCTTCAGTAATCTGCCGTCCTTAAAATCCCATAGTACCACGGTGCTGTCCTTGCCACCACTCACCAGCAGATTGCTATCTCTGGACACATCAATAGAAAGAATCTGTTTCTTATGCCCGTTTGTGAAGGTTTTCAGCAAATCGAGCGATGCACTTCCAAATACTTTAACATTGCTACTGTCGGCCACTGCCAGAAGACTGCCACCTGCGGTGTAACAGATATCGTAAACAATATTTGCATCAGTAGGGAGCCTTACTATTTTCGAGTGTTTTTGCGCGCTGATTCCTGAAACAATAAAAAGCAGTATTCCGGCAACGAGGACTGCTTTTCTCATACTGTATTTAAACATTACTTCTGAAATTATACGGAGTTAGTAGATTCATACGGAGTTGGTACCAGGTACCCTATCATTATTAGTAATAAAAGTGCTTGTCCTTATTCAGCTTCAGCGTAAGGCCGATATGGACCATTGACGACTCGATGCTTCTGTCAATGTAAAACACTGACCCGGTCCACTGCCTGCTATAGGTATAGTGTGCAAAAAGACCGAAGCTTTGATGTATGGAGTATTCAGCTCCTGCCGAGCCCTTAAATCCTCCAAATATACTACGGTCAAGCACGGCAACAGGTCCCCGCCAGTTTGGCTTATTGAGTTTAACTTCAAAGACCGGATCTTCCAGAATTAACTTCGTGTATCCAACAGTTGGCCCTGCTTCAATAAATAACTGTACCTTGTTTGCAAAGCCCTGCGACTTAAACCGGTTGTGTATGCGAACCAGCGGAGTTATACTGTGCAACCTCGCTTTAGCGTTATTAAAATCATCGTATTTCTGCGAACTCCAGTTAGTAGCCGTTTGCAGGTCATACTGCATACCGAGGCTCAGATGCGCAGACACTTTAACCAGCCCCTTGAGCGCAGCACCCGCAAATACCTTATAGTTACCAAATAACGAAGGCGCAATAAAATTTCCATCCTTCAATACTTCCGCACCAGCAAGGTTCCCATGAGAACGGCTTAAGCCGATATTTATCCGGTTATCAATGCGCTGACCCTCCACCATCGAAACCAAACAAACACAAAAAATCAAAATTGCTATCTTCCGCATCTATTTACATTTTAACATTATAAAACTCATACCAACTAATTGGTCATGTAATATCATCTATCCCAGGTAATGTCATCTATAAAGAAGGGTCATATTCCCACATTGCATTTATTTCACCCAAACCAATATACACCTTTCCGTTTATACCTGCCCCGATACCCCCGGTAATATCATGTAATATACGGTGCTCCAGAACATTCCAGGTACCTCCGCTGTATCCGTATATAACATTGTTTGTGCTGAAATACGGGGCGTTCTGGTAAACAAACGATATAGGCCGCCCAGTTCTCTTTACAGGAAAACTCAAAATTTGCAACCACCGGTAATTCTTCGTCGGCTCGAAAGTAAAGACTCTTTCCTGTGATCCCGAAGGGGTGTAGATATAATTCCAACCCAGCCCATAATATACGATATCATCAACAACTACAGCTCCTGCACCGACAAATCCATCAACAGCACCCCACTCTAATTCACCGAAACTGGGTTTCTCTTCCCATGTGTCGCTGCCCGGATCGTATTGCCATGTATCTTCATAGGGATGTACGTAGCTTGTTCCTGATTCTTTCACCCCTCCCGAAATGTATCCATAACCGCCAACCCCATACCCTGTTGCGCCTGTGCGTTTATCAAAGCTCAAATCATTTAACCGTACCCAGCTATTCGTCGGGATGGAATAACACCAAAAGTCAGAAAATTGCTCACTGTTGTATCTGCTTCCAAGTCCGAAATAAATCTTATCGTTCAAGCAAAATCCCGCACCACCATCCCTCTCTATACCGGGAAAATCTTTCATTCTTGTCCATTGGCCTGTTTCAGGAGTATACATCCAGAATTCCTTTGTAAGGCTGAGCCCTGCATAAATCCGGTTGTTCGAGACAAAATACTCTGCATACGATTTACTCCCCGGGTAATCGGCAAGTCTGAACCAGGGATCTTCTATAAACAACGTTCCGCCAAACGTTTTCAAATTCCCTAAAACATCCACATGAATATTAGCATGCCGGTCCGGATAAATGCCTTTATCCTGCAAAGGCACTTCAATCTCTATTTCCTTTGCGGAAGCGTTTATAACCTCTGCACGCAACCCATCCACAAACACCATATTGTGTTCTTTAACCGGACTAAAATTGCTTCCGCTGAGCGTGACCCTTTCCCCCGTGAGAGCCGAAACCGGACTGAAGCTGTTTACAAACTGCTCCTCCAGATTAAAAAACCACTCCGAAGTATCCCTTAAATTATTCATAACCACTTCAACACGACATTTACGCGTATCCAGACTATCGGGCACAGTAACCATGGCGTATGTATCGGTAACCTCCACTACACCAGCTGTATACCCACCCAGATAAACTTTCAGCGATCCCGGATTCGCTTCAAAATTCCGGCCGGCAATACGTACCTGTTCACCAAAAGAACCGGTAATATCGTCCGATCCATCGATAACCGGGGCTATCAGTTCAAAACTTTCCTCTGAAACAGTAACCTTGTCAAACACTGTAACAGACACTTTTGCCTGTGGAACATTCAGATTACCCGGAACAATAACCTTTAATGAATCTTGCACAGCATATATCACTTTTGCATTATTTGCACCAACTCTCACCAGATTATTTTTGAGCACTGCACTGAAATTACTGCCCAGTATACACAAAGTATCTTTAATATTTCCCCTTTCGGGCGAAAAACCATCAATCACCGGCCCTGCAAAACCCATACTTTTAAACGACACCTCCTTGCCATACGTAACATACTTTTCATTCTGTACAAATGCCCTTACAAAATACACTGCATCCTTAATAAATGGCGCTGTAACCTTTACACTGAAATTGCCAACCGATGGCTCCCCTTCTAACACATACATTTCGGCTTTATTGATCACGGGCTCATTATATGTACTCCACACAAACCCGTAACGCAGAACAGGTAAACTACCCTTTTCAGATACCCTGGCATTAAAAACTGCCCCCAGGCTGTCAACATCAGTAACCTCACCGGTTTGAATCACCGCATATTCAAACGGTGCTTCCTTTTTGCACGAAAACAACGCCAAACTGCCCCAAAGCAGAAGCAATAGAACTATCAGCAGAGAAATTTGCCTTCCAGCCAGTACATTCTTTACAGTATTTCCGGTAGCCTTCATTCAGATAACAGATTTCATTAAATATTTTTCTGGTCTATTATGCCTGCAATTTATAAAAATAACTTATATAATCATACCATTTGTGGTAAAAAAGTTTAGACGGCTATCACCGGTTTAGTTGCTTCGCGGTTTGGAGCTACTTGTGCTATTTGTGGGACATGTGAGACAAGTGGGACATGTGGGACATGTGGGATGTGGAGAACGAGGCCTAACCAACGGCATGACTGGCCTGAGCAGATAAACCATTCTGGTGTGCTTAAAACATTAATGAGTGGTATAAGCGGTTTAAGG
>CAZXQT010000041.1:0-13958 GCA_964643225.1 uncultured Lentimicrobium sp.
TTAGGATACTCCTCCCTTTACGGAGTCATCGGCAGCGGCATCGGAGGCATTCTCGGTGCCAGCCTGTACGTGCACTATGTCGATAAACTTCAACAACCGGCCACCCTGTGGATCATATTCAGCCTCATTGGGGTTGTTACTATTATCGGACTGCTTCTTTATAACAGATTTTTAGCCGAACGAAAATCCTAAAGTTGTAATTTTGCGTTCTTATTTATTTAATGGATACGCATTGTTAAAAGCTGCTCCCTTACTCGAATTTTACCGCGACAATAACTCTGTCGCGGCAGTTAACATTTCTGTCAAGTCAGAAAAAAAGACCAGACTGCACCTTCGCGGACTAACAGGTTCCTCCTCTGCGGTTATAGCCGCATCTTCCTTTATCAGCACAGAACGCCTGTTTTTAATAGTGCTCACCGATAAAGAAGAGGCAGCCTATTATTTCAACGACATTGAAAATCTGCTGGGGGAACAGGAAACGCCCTTTCACCTGAAAAGAGTGCTTTTTTACCCGACAAGCTACCGGCGACCCTACGAAGTAGAAAAGACCGATAATACCAATGTACTTTCCCGTACAGAAGTAATGAAGCGGCTGAGTACCCGGCAGGATAAAACCATCGTTGTTACCTATCCCGAGGCACTTGCCGAGAAGGTTGTAACCCGGGCTTACCTTAAAAAGAACACCTTACGCCTTGGTGTCGGCGAAAGCCTGACCATCGATTTCGTGATAGACCTGCTCGATGAGTACAACTTTCAGCGTGTGGATTTTGTTGTAGAACCCGGGCAGTACTCCATTCGCGGAGGTATTGTCGACGTGTTTTCCTTCACCAACGACCGCCCTTACCGTATTGTGTTCTTTGGTGATGACGTAGAATCCATCCGTACTTTCGAGCCTTCCACCCAGCTATCGATCGATCAGCTAACGCACATCACCATAACTCCGAACGTGCAGGATAGGGCTATTCGTGAAACACGGCAGTCATTTATCCAATACATTGACGAAGCAACCGTTGTCTGGATAAAAGATCTCGACATTACGGCCGACAAGATCGACAAAGAGCTGGAGAAAGCCCGTAAAGCGTTCGCTGAACTGAGCACCGAAATACAGCATACTGAACCGGAAGAGCTTTTTTATAACTCGGCAGCCTTCCGTAAAGAAATACTCGACCACAGTATTATCGAATTTGGCTCGCACAATTATCTGAAAGAATCGCAGACAGTGCATTTCAATATGCAGCCGCAGCCATCGTTCAATAAGAACTTCGATCTGCTGCTCAGGAACCTCGATGATAATGCAAAAAGCGGATTAAAGAACCTGATTCTCTCCGACAATCCCAAACAGACCGAGCGCATCCAAACCATCATTAATGACCTCAAAGCTAACAGAGGCATTAAACCTGACGGGTTTAACTTTGATATAGTAAACTTGTCGCTGCACGAAGGCTTCGTGGATAAAGAAACCGGGCTTGCTTGCTACACCGACCACCAGATATTTGAGCGTTATCACAAGTTCCGCATCCGCGATGGGTTTGCCGGGAAAGAAGCAATTACCCTCAAAGAAATTTACGATCTGCAGCCGGGCGATTATGTTACCCACATTGATCACGGCATCGGGCGATTCGACGGACTTGAAAAGATTGAGAACAACGGCAAACAGCAGGAAGCCATCCGACTCATCTACCAGAACAACGATATACTGTACATCAGCATACATTCGCTGCATCGTATTTCGAAATATGTGGGCAAAGAAGGTACGGTGCCTTCACTTAACAAACTGGGTTCGCAGGCATGGAATAAACTCAAGAGCAAAACCAAGCAGCGGGTTAAGGACATCGCCAAAGACCTTATCAAACTTTACGCAGAACGCAAGGCTGCCGATGGATTCACCTATTCGCCCGACAGCTACATGCAGCACGAGCTTGAGGCGTCGTTTATCTATGAAGATACTCCCGACCAGGTAAAAGCTACGGCTGATGTTAAGCGTGATCTTGAAAAATCGTACCCCATGGATCGCCTTGTGTGTGGTGATGTTGGCTTCGGTAAAACCGAAATCGCCATTCGTGCAGCATTTAAGGCTGTGGCCGATAATAAACAGGTGGCTGTTCTCGTACCCACCACCATTCTTGCCCTGCAGCACTACAAAACATTCAGCGAGCGACTGAAAGAATTTCCCTGTAAAGTGGATTACATTAACCGCTTCAAGAGTGCCAAAGAGCAGAAGCAGACACTGCAACTGCTCGAAGATGGCAAAATCGACATCCTTATCGGAACGCACCGTATTGTTAGTAAGGATGTTAAGTTCAGAGATCTGGGACTGATGGTCATCGATGAAGAGCAAAAATTCGGGGTGGCAACCAAAGAGAAACTCAAGCAGATGAAGGTCAATGTTGACACACTTACCTTAACTGCAACACCCATACCCCGTACACTGCAGTTCTCACTGATGGGAGCCCGTGATCTGAGTATTCTCAACACACCTCCTGCCAACAGATATCCTGTGCAGACAGAACTGCATGCCTTTGAAGAGGAAGTTATCCGCGATGCCATTCATTATGAGCTTTCGCGTGGCGGACAAGTATTCGTGGTGCACAACAGGGTCAAAAACATTATGGAAGTTGCCGGGATGATACAGCGACTGGTGCCTGATGCCAAAATAGCTGTTGGTCATGGTCAGATGGATGGCCATAAACTGGAGCAGATAATGATTGATTTTGTGGATGGCGGTTACGATGTGCTGATAGCAACCACCATCATCGAATCAGGTCTCGATATTCCGAATGTCAATACCATCATCATCAACGAAGCGCAGAACTACGGATTGAGCGACCTGCATCAGCTTCGCGGAAGGGTAGGCCGTACCAATAAAAAGGCATTCTGTTACTTACTTGCACCCCCGGTTACCGTGCTTACTGACGAAGCCCGCAAGCGACTAAAGGCAATTGAGGAATTTTCAGAACTCGGCAGCGGATTCAACATCGCTATGCGCGACCTTGATATACGTGGAGCCGGCAACATTCTGGGCGCAGAGCAAAGCGGTTTTATTTCCGAAATTGGTTTCGAGATGTATCAAAAGATCCTCGACGAAGCTGTCCTCGAACTCAAAGAAACCGAGTTTGCAGGCTTGTACGAAGAACCGGTCGCCAAAGAGTATGTAAAAGAATGCCAGATTGAAACCGATCTTGAAATCATGCTGCCCGACCGGTATGTTACCAACATAACCGAACGGCTCAGTCTTTACAAAGAACTCGATGGTCTGGAGGCCGAAGAAGATCTGTTGAAATACCAGGAACGGCTCATTGACAGATTTGGTCCCGTTCCACCTCAAACCCAGGAGCTCATCAACACCATCCGTCTCCGCAGGATGGCAAGGAAACTGGGTTTTGAAAAGATAACCCTCAAGAACAACCTGATGACCGCCACCTTTATCACCAACAAAGAATCTCCGTTCTACCAAAGTCCACTTTTCAGTGCGGTCCTTCAGTTCATTCAAATTGCTCATCAAACCGTCCGGATGAAGGAAGTGAACGACAAACTCAGTCTTACCTTTAGAGAGGTAGACTCAGTTTCAAAGGCCATACAGGCGCTGGTGCCGTTGGAGGAGATGGTGTAGTGGTGGTGGTTAGTGGGCCGAGTGAGACGAGTGGGACTTGTGAGACTTGTGGGACGAGTGGGATGGGTTGCGTTTAGGCCTGCAGGTGAGTTTTTTTTATAAGAGTTTCTTTAAAAGGGGCCACCGGGACGGTGGCCCCACCGTTTAATCAGTGTTAGGGTTTTGGCTTGCCGGGTTGTGGGATGGGTTGCATTAATGCTAGCCGGCGAGTTTTATTATTAGAGTTTTTATTAAAGGGGCCACCGGGACGGTGGCCCCTTCGTTTATTTTTATTCGGGTTTAGCCTGATGGCTTTGGTAGTACAATAGAAAGGATTCTCCTACCAACAGAACCGGCGCAGCCGTCTATACAGCAACGCATAGCGTTGCGACTAAACTATATATAGAGTTGCAATTACAGGTCGGGTGCCAATTCCGGCCTGCAGCATTTGCAATGTTTTATCAGGCCGTGGACTTAACGGCCTATAACTATTTCCAACATGTCAAAGAACTGTACCGTGCCTGATTGCTGAGGAGTTTTTAAATCTTCAGCTCTCTCGCACACTAAGCTGATTAGGGATGAATCGTTCATCAATCTCTAATCAACCTTAATTGTAAATGTCAATTACTGAACCAAAAGGTGTAAAAACCAAAATGTATAGCCATGTATAGCTTCATTGCCAAAATGGCAGTAAAAAAGACTGACACAAAAAACTGACAGAAGCTATACAAAGCTATACATGGCTATACAAAGCTATACATGGCTATACTTTTTCTGCCATAATGACACTTACGATGTTTCATTGACAACAAGTGTGCCTTACGTGCCAAAAAGTGAAAACTACCCCTCCCTAGGGAGGGGTAGGGTGTTAGGATTTATTACTGCCAAAGGGGGTAGGGAAGGGTAGGGTGTTGTAATCTAGCCCGCGTCAGCGGTTTAAACCGCAGCGAGCTTCGCAAGCTGCGACTGCACCTCTTGAGGTGCCAAACATACTTCACCTCTCATCCGGAGTTGCTCACGCGTTACTCATCGTCCACATGTCCCACATGTCTCACACGTCTCACCAGTCCCACAAGTCTCACATGTCCCACACAAACACACAACCCCTTAAACCAACAGAAGCTGCACCTTGTGGGTACAGCTTCTGTTGGTTATGTGTAGAATGGGTTATTTCGACGAGGAGGTCAGGAGCATCCGGCTGATTTCCCAGGTGCCGGCAACTGAGGTTGTGCTGATGTATTTGAAACCTACGTAGATGGTTTTGCCGTCGTAGGCTGAAAGGTCTATTGGACTGGTGTCTACAAACGACCATGAATTGCCGGGTGAACGTGTAAAGCCGGTTAGCTCTGTCCAGTCGGCATCGTTTGGATCGCCTGAGCCGGTGTAGTTCAGTGAAACAAATACTTTGGCCTCTTCGTTGATGTTTCCTGCAAAGTTCATTGCTTCGCGGAAGATCATCTTAACACCTGTTTTTCCGGTAAGGTCAAGAGCAGGAGAGATTAACCAGTCTTCATTGGCAAAGCGGTTTGGGTTAACGAAACCTGACATGGTAACGCAACCACCGTCGTAGGTTTGACCTACCCATACCTGCTCACCCAATACGTTCACTGCGGTGAAGGCGCCAACGCCGTTATTAAATTCTTCTGTAAAGAATCCGGTAGCAGGGATAATGCCGTTACCGTTAAACCAGTAACCTGAGAGGTTTTTAACGCCCGGCATGCTGAAATACGATTCGAGGGTGCCAAGTACCATTACTTCCTTACACTGGTTTGTAGCGTTTTGTGCCAGATTGAGGGTAGTGCGGATCTCACCTGCCGGTAGCTGAACCGGTACACAGTTGCCTATGCTGGTTTCGGTTGGTGAATCAGCAATAAGTATGTTGGTTTCTGTGGTGAATGGAGCGGTGAAGCTTGGAACGAAATCTGTACCACCGGTTTCATAAACACCAACAATATATCCTTTAACCCAAACCGGATTGCTGCTGGTGTTGCTGATGGCTTTCAATACATTATACGGATCTTCAAATGTACCTGTTCCGGCACCCGGAGTTGGCGGAATGGTGTCAACAAAATTGGCTACATCTTCTGCACTGCGCAGGGTAAGTTGCCAGGTTGACCTGTATAGGGAAAGAATACCGGTAACGGTACCGTACCCAATTGGGATTGTGTCTCCTGAAAAGTCAGAATACTTGCTGGTACGCACAATGATAGATTTACCTGCCATGTCGCTCAGCGTACGGTCGGTGGCATCAACGTCCTGTGGAGCAAAAACTTCGCCTATATCAGTAAATGTTACATTTTTGAGTGCAATCAGTTTGCTGACATTCATGTTGTTCATGGCTGCTTCGCCAAGTTCTGCAATGGTCATTGTATCAGGAACCGGAGGTAAGCCCGGCAGACTGTCGCGGTATATGTGTTCCTCGATCATAGTGGAAGGTAAACGACCTATGCTGCCATTGTAAAGGAATCCCACCTGAATAAGGTTATTATAGTTGCCAACATACAACCCCTTGAGGCTGATAAACACCAGCTGGCCAACCTTGTAATCGTTAAACAGGCTGGTTTGATCAATAGACAGTTCTATCGCAGCTGTGGCATCCTGGATTTCCATTTTCTTGTACAGGTTGCCGCTCTTGTCGTTTGCAGTGACAATTCCCTTTATTACCATGCTGTCGTTGATCTGAACCAGTGGGGTGGCCTGATCGAGATACCACTGCTTAAATTCGGCTATGGTCATAGTTGCCTGTAAACCAGTTTCAGGAATGTTGATTGGCGGTTCGTCAAATTCACCTTTAACACAACTGGAGAGTATGGCTGTAGTTAAAGCCATGAATAAAACTGCAATGCTTAATCTTATATTTTTCATTGTTTAAATTTTCACTATTTGTTATTAGAAACGGAAACCAAGATTCAGGAAATAAGTCCTGCCATAGGCATAAAACTTTTTGGGAACAAATTTATTAATGTTTTGAGTTTCGAAATCGAAGCGGTTCTGCTCGTATCCACCGGTTACTATCTTCTGGTTGTCGAGCAGATTGCTTACGCTGAAATTAAGGTTAATAAAATATTGTTTCCATCTGATGGATTTGCCAATCGAAGCATCAACCGTGTAGCCACTGGGCAGTTTCTCCTGCGTTGTGATCTGTTTGATAAGCGGATCACCGGGGCCCAGGTTTTCAATAGCCAGACTTGTTCTGCGTTCAGGATTAAAGTCAAGATACATCTGGTCGTAATAGTTTATATTGGCTTCTATGAACAAGTATCGCGGGCCTGCATATTTAAGTCCGAAAGAACCGGCAGTCTGCGGGGTTCCCGGAACATAGAAATACTTTGTGTAGATCTGTGAAGTGGCATCGGGTTTAGAACCATTCTCGTACGATGTGAGCGCATAAGGGCGGTTGGTGTACCTGTAGTTGCCAAGATTTCCTGCCAGTATCGCAGAGAACGCTGCATTGAGTTTAACTTCGGCACCAGCCTCAATACCCTGGTGGGTTTTATTCATGCCGTAAACCACATAGTTAACGAATGTTTGCCTTTCGTCATGATAAAATGCCGATATCTCGCTTTGATCGGTGAAGGTAGTATGGTAAACGCTAACCCTTGCTTTTACCAGCGGAGAACGCAGGTGATAGCTGAGTTCGGTGCTGAAAATTTTCTCGCTGTTAATTACAGGAACAACCGCATCACGTACTCTCGGAGAAACGAATGCATTGCGCATGTATGGGGCGCGGGTTAAATATGCCAGATTTGCCTCCACAAAATGGCGACCTGTAATTTTGTAGGTACCTCCGGCTTTCAGAGCATAATCGAGAAAGTTGTTCTTTTCTGACTTGCCCAGAGAGTTTTGCGGATAGCGGCCATTTCTCTTGAATCCCTCTCTCCAGAAGGAAGTGTAACTTAACTGACCACCAACAAAATAGTCAAAATTAGTTGTGGTAAACTGTGCAATACCCCAGATATTGCCTGATTGCTGATGCAATTTGTAGTCGTAACCGAATTTATCTCCCTCGTAGATGATCTTGTTGGGATTATCGAGGTCATTCTGGCCAATACTGTCGTTACCCGGAAAATCACGCTCGGCAAACTGGTCAATGTCAACCCAGTAATTACCGCCGAGCAGATCGTTCAGGATTTTGTAATAGCTGCCTGTATAGGATGAAAGCTCAATACCGCCGCTTAAACGAACGTTATCTTTCAGATCGTGGTTAATGAACGACGACAGATTGATCTGCTGCTGGTCGTTGTGGCGTTCTTCGATGATGTAACGGGCCTGTTCACCCTGGTTGTTCGACAGATAGTTTGTCTGGTACAGTCTGTCCCAGTTAACCTGAGATACTGAAGGATCGTTTTTCCATTTGTCAGCCATCATTTCAGGAACTATAGGCAGGTAAAAACCATCGTCCGGATCGGTTGGATTTACCGGATCAACCGGGAAGTAGCTTGGGAAATATCTGTAATAATCAGGTCTGGGATCGCGTGCGTTGTACCAGTTAAGAGCAGACGTAGATGTTTTTCCAAAAAGGAACGAAGCCGTTGTAGTAATCTGCGTATTATCGGTTGGCTTAAAAAAGTGATTTAATACCATAATAGGCTGGTTCATATTACGCACACGCGCATTACGCTTTTCGCCATTCTGCCAGCCCCAGTTAGGATTGTAGTAGTTATTGCCGGTAAGGTCATAGGCTTCCTGCGTTGAGCCACCCTGCATTCCACGTTTTACGGGTGCTGCAAGAGCTGTGAACGCCAGGCTGTGTTTATCGTTGAGCTTCTTCTCCACGCCGAGGAACCATCCGTAGGCATCGTAGAACGTTCCTTCTACATAGCCTTCCTGACCCCAGCGGCGCGATGCACTCAGCGTAACAGCCCAGTTATTGTCCATTAAACCGGTAGAGTGGGTGAGCATCAGCCTGTTGGTATACTGCCTGTTACTGAGGCTGTACGTTAACTTGGTCTGTGCGCGCTGCTGCGAAGCACGGGTAATAATGTTGGTCACGCTGCCAAGGTTTCCGAAAGAGAAAGAGGCAGGTGCAAGACCGTTAACAGATACCTTGTTTCGTGTAGCATCATTTAAGCCTCCCCATAAAGCCCAGAGGGTTCTTCCGGTCTCGGCGTCATTTATAGGACTGTTGGCAAGATAGGTGCTGTTAAAATCAGCGTCGTATCCTCTCATCCTGAAATATGCAGAACTGAAAGTATACGAAGCAGTTGAAACAAATACGTCGTTCGATGAACTCAGCAGGCCCGAAACGTTTTGCGCCCTTGCATCATCATCCGAGTCGAGAGCAGCCAGGTTTATTTCGGCCAGTCCTGCGCTGATATCGCTGGCAGGGGCAAGTTTTAATGCAACAGTCCCGATGTTGGTATTTTCGGTGACCGATATTTGCATAGTGAGTTCTTCATAGCCATTTAAAGAAAAATCTATAACAGCATTCCCGGTGGCAATTCTTTCGAGTTCGAACGAACCATCAGAACGGCTGGTAGTTTGCTGTGTGCCAATGCGCACAGTTACTGCAGGCAAAATGTTACCTTTTTCGGCGTCAGTAACTCGCCCGGTAACAGATCCGGTTTGGGCCATTACTCCCAGTACCGGCAAAACAGCCAGCAATAACACTAAGTAACGTTTAATCATGAATGGTGTGTTAATAGTGTGTTAATCAATTAGATTGGTAATAAAAAAGGTGCTAAAAATCTGCTAAAAATCTGAGTTTGCAAATGTAGTAATAATAGCATTTCTCAGTGCATTACAGGTAAATTTTATTGCACTATCTTTGCACGCAAAAAACTAACTGGTAATGAATTACGATCAAATCTGTCCGGCTTTATATAAAGTGAAAACGGTTAATCATCCATTGAAATTCACAATAGCATTTCTCTTTGTTTCCTTCCTTTTTGCTTCTTTTTTTGCTTCGCCATTGTCTGCGCAGGAAAAAACAAAGGTGGCCTGCATTGCATTCTACAACCTCGAAAACCTCTTCGATACCGTCGATAGTCCAAATACCAACGATGTAGAATTTCTCCCGTCAGGGACGAACAAGTGGACATCGAAAAGATACCAGAAGAAGTTGGAGAATATGGCGTTTGTGATCAATCAGATTGGTGACGAGGTAATAAAAGGTGGCCCGACATTGCTGGGAGTATCAGAAATTGAAAACAAAGACGTATTGGTTGATCTTATCAACACACCCCCATTAAAGGGAATGGGTTACGACATTGTACATTACGATTCGCCCGACAAGAGGGGTGTCGATGTAGGTCTGCTTTACAAAAAGGGAGCGTTCAAAGTAGTCAACAGCACATCCAACAGACTCACCATGCCTGGAAAGACTGACTGGTTTTCGCGCGACCAGCTGGTAGTTACCGGTGAACTGGATGGCGAACTCATACATGTTATTGTTAACCACTGGCCCTCAAGAGGTGCCGGTCCTGAATACAGGGCTGCTGCAGCCGAATTGTCGCGCAAGCTGAGCGATTCTCTGCAGGCTGTGCACAAAGATGCCAAAATCTTTATTATGGGCGACCTGAATGACGACCCCACCGATCCCAGTGTTCTTAAAGTGCTCGGCGCTAAAGGCAAAGAGAACGAGGTTAAGGAAAACGGCCTGTTTAACCCCATGTATAAGCTGCATATGAACGGTATTGGCTCGCTCGCTTACCGCGATGCATGGAACCTTTTCGATCAGATCATTATATCTAAACCGCTGCTCGGCACAAAGGGTAACGGTTGGAAATTTCATCAGGCAAAAGTATTCAACCGCCGTTTCCTTTTACAGGAAGATGGCCCCTACAGAGGTTACCCCTTCAGAACCTTTGCCGGAGGCGCCTACGCAGGCGGGTACAGTGATCACTTCCCGGTATATTTATTCCTGATAAAAAAGTCATAAACATCGGTGTTTTCATTGTTATTTATAAATTTTTTATAATTTCGCTGTTTCAACACCCTGGCTTGTGAAGGAAAATCTGGTAGTCATTCCGACATTCAACGAAAAAGAAAACATCGAACGGATAATTCGAAAAGTGTTTTCGCTGACAAAAGAATTTGATATTCTTATTGTAGAAGATAATTCACCCGATGGCACTGCTGCCATTGTAAAAAAGTTGATGCAGGAGTTTCCCGGTCGTCTGCATATAGAAGAACGCAAAGGCAAACTGGGTCTTGGTACTGCTTACATACACGGATTCAAATGGGCGCTCAGCCGTGAATACCAGTATATCTTCGAAATGGATGCCGATTTCAGCCATAATCCTGACGATCTGTTAAAATTATATCATGCCTGTGCTGTAGAGGGCGCTGATGTTGCCATAGGATCCAGGTACATTAAAGGCGTAAATGTTGTGAACTGGCCAATGGGCAGGGTGCTGATGAGCTACTTCGCCTCGTACTATGTTCGCACCATAACCGGAATGAAGGTCATGGACACGACTGCCGGATTCAAATGCTATCGCAGGCGATTACTGGAGGCAATTGACTTCGAAAAGATCAAATTTACCGGTTACGCATTCCAGATAGAGATGAAATACACTGCCTGGAAACTGGGTTATACTATTAAAGAAGTTCCTATTATCTTTACCGATCGCACAGAAGGTGAGTCTAAAATGAGCAGTGGCATATTCCGCGAAGCCATACTTGGCGTAATACAGCTCAGATTCAAGAAAATACGGGCAAAGAAACAAAAACAGCTTGTTTAGTTGCCCTATATAACGAGGCACTGATTTAAACAACGCTATAAACCATGTCGTTAAATTATATTATTAAAGGCGCCACCATTGTGAATGATGGGAGGTCCTTTATTGGCAATGTTCAGTTTGCCAACGGAATAATTGAACAGGTAACCGAAGGGCAATCACCGGTTGCTTCCGAAACATCCGCACCAGACGGTTATACTGTAATTGACGGCACGGGTAAGCTGTTGCTTCCCGGAGTTATCGACGACCAGGTGCACTTTCGTGATCCGGGACTTACGCACAAAGCCGACCTTACAACCGAGAGCCGGGCTGCGGTAGCCGGGGGTGTTACTTCCTTTATGGATATGCCCAATACGGTGCCCAATACGCTCACACAGGAACTGCTCGAAGAGAAGTACAGTGCAGCAGCAGAAAAATCGTATGCAAACTATTCCTTTTACATGGGCGTTTCGAACGATAACCTGGAGGAAGTGCTAAAAACCGATCCTGCAAAAGTGTGTGGTATTAAAGTGTTTTTGGGGGCTTCCACCGGGAACATGCTGGTTGATAATCCCGAAACCCTGGAGCGCCTTTTTTCAAAATCGCACATGCTTATCGCAGCACACTGCGAATATGAGCCCATAATTCGTGAAAACCTTCAAAAATATAAGGAACAATACGGCGATAATATACCGATAGCATATCACCCTGCAATCCGCAGCAGCGAAGCATGCTTCAGGTCATCTCAATTCGCGGTTAACCTGGCACGCAGACACAATACGCGGCTGCACGTATTGCACGTTTCCACGGCCGATGAACTGGCACTCTTCAGTAATGAGAAATCAGACTCCCAAAAACGTATAACCGCCGAAGTATGTGTTCATCACCTGTGGTTCAGTGATCAGGACTACAGCAGACTGGGCAACCTTATCAAGTGGAACCCTGCCATAAAGACAGCAGCTGACCGGTCGGCTCTGCTTGCGGCAATTAAAGATAATACCATCGATATAATCGCAACCGATCATGCGCCTCATACATCAGAAGAGAAAAGCCGCAACTATACCGGCTGTCCTTCCGGTGGGCCGCTCGTACAGCATTCGCTTACGGCCATGCTGGAAAAGGCATTCAACGGAGAAATAAGCAAGGAGCTGGTAGTGGAGAAAATGTGTCATGCACCTGCGCGTATTTTTAATATAGACCGCAGAGGCTATATCCGCAAAGGCTGGTATGCCGATCTGGTTTTGGTTGACCCTGAAAATCCCTGGACGGTATCGAAAGATAATATCCTTTACAAATGTGGGTGGTCACCTCTCGAAGGCACAACATTCCAATCAAAGATTACTCATACTTTTGTCAACGGAAACCTTGTATACGATCAGGGTGCTTTTAATGAAACCTTCCGCGGTTCACGACTTTTATTCAATAACTAACACAACGTAAAAACTATGTTAAGGCTAACTGCAATTTTTCTGATGCTGGCTTTGATTACTGCATGTACAAACACTACCGTTGAAAAGGAAACCTATGGTGACGGCAAGCTCAAGACCGAGAAAGTTTACGAAGGCAAGGGTGAAAACAAGACGCTGGTCAAAGAAGTGCATTATTATAACAACGGAAAGAAATACATCGAGGGAAACTACAGCAATAACAAGCGCGATGGCTACTGGGCTTCCTGGTATGAGAACGGGCAGTTATGGAGTGAAGGAAACTTCATTGACGGACTCAGTGAGGGCAAAAGAACCGTGTACCATCAGAATGGCAAGCTTTACTACGAAGGCAGCTTTGTGAAAGGCGAACGCACCGGGATATGGCGTTTCTTTGATGAAGAAGGTAAGCTCGTAAACGAAATAGACTACAGCAAAGTTCCTGAAAAAGTAAAGGAATAAAGGAATAAATAAAGTAAAGGAATAAATACAGAATAAACATCCTTATGCTTTACAGAACTGTTCGTATACTAGCAATTACAACAGCTGTAATTGCAGTCGTAGCAACACTGGCAGGCTTATTCAGCCGGGAAACCATCATCAGCACCACACGCATAATCAGTATGCATGGTAGAGAAGTAGTGCTTGACGGACGTGGCTTATACAGGCATATGCCGGCTGATGTAGCTGTTCAGGGGAGGGCTCAGGACGTGATCACTTTGCTGGTAGCCATACCCTTACTGGTAACGATGGCCTTTAAGTCGCGAAAAGCGTCATCCCGCAACAGATTAATCCTGGCAGGTACTTTACCACCCTTGTAGTGCAGGGAAACGATCTGGCGCTTGCCCTGCCTATCAGCTTTGTAACAGGATATTTACTTTATAAACGAAGGCCTGATGGTTTTCTATACGCCCCTGTATACAGTGTATTTCTAACGATGCTCATGCTGGCCCTTATTGCAAAGATTGTGGGCATGTCTCTTACAGGCGTGCCGGTAGGTCCTGCAATCATAATCATTCCTGTTATATGGCTGTGCAGTCTTGCAGGGACTGTACTTTTGCTCAGAAAAGTTTAAGCAGGTTTGCACGTCCACCCGAGAATGCCACAAAAACCAAACAACAAGCGGTAATTATTTATCTGACGATTTGCATTCTATTGATCAAATATTTATACATTTGAAGTAGTAATGCTTATAACCAGTTTTTCAAACTGATATGGTCTAATGTGACTGGACAGTTATTTCTTCAAAGATAGTTTTATTGTTGATATGAGGGGGTGCAGGGG
>CAZXQT010000042.1:0-13499 GCA_964643225.1 uncultured Lentimicrobium sp.
GAATTAGTGGCAATAAATTCTGACTAACCGTAATAATATGTCGCTTTATGCACTATCTTAGCATGATATATACTTAGATATCAGCCATGAATACTTTCAGAAATTTTTTAAATTTTCTAACCATAGTGTTAATAATTGGTTTGTTGCACTGGTATAACCCTACCCAGGCACAACCGGCACCACCCGACCACGGGCAGACAGGAAATCAGCCGGCACCTCAGGGAGGTTCGGCACCCGTAGGTAGCGGGCTGGGTATAATGCTTGTTCTTGCATCCGGTTACATGGTGGTAAAGCGCGTGCGAAATAAAAAAAAACTGAATAAAGCACTGTTGCTGCTGGCTTTTGTGGCAGGCTCAACTGTAGTGCAGGCACAGGTTCTGAGTTCCCTGCCGGTGCGGGCACAGGCACAGGTTACCGATACAGCAGCTCTTTTACGCATCGCTGCAGAGCAGAGTGTAAAGTCTCAGACGGAAAAGGCGGAAGCAGAAAGGTTTGCCCGTGAGAACAATTTGCCGGTTCGGTCAGAATTGTCCGGCGGTGGTGTGATCGAATTGATGCGCTTTGAGAACGGAAAGCCGGTGTATTATATAACCCATAACCAGGTCGCAGCAAAGTCGATCTCAACTGATAAGATCCGTCCCGGTGGAATTATGGGTTTAAACCTGACTGGAACCGGCAGGCTACTCGGAATCTGGGATGGTGGAAACGTGCTTACCACACATCAGGAGCTAACCGGAAGAGTTACTGATGGCGATATTGATGGTATTACAGATTTATCTGATCACGCAACACATGTGGCAGGCACCATGATTGCTTCGGGAGTTTCGGGCGAAGCCAAAGGTATGGCCTATGAAGCTTCGCTTAAAGCCTATGACTGGAACAACGATGCATCGGAAATGGCAACCGCTGCTGCTGCAGGGCTTAAGGTATCAAACCACTCGTATGGTTATATTACGGGATGGTACTACGACAGTAAGAGTGGAAATAGTTATTGGTATGGAGATTATGACATTAGCCAGAATGAAGATGTGGGCTTTGGGAATTATCAGGCAACTGAGCAGCTCTGGGATCAGGTTGCATACAATGCTCCATATTATTTGATCGTAAAGTCGGCCGGAAACGATCGTGGAGATACTCCTGGAAGCGGGCCCCGGCTTTACTGGGATGAAACAAATAATGAATGGGCTACTTTTCCTGGCGAGTTGCCAGAAAACGACGGTGGAACTGACGGCTACGATTGTCTGGCTTCAGGTGCCTCTAACTCAAAAAATATTCTAACAGTGGGAGCCGTAAACGATATCCCCGGTGGGTATTCACAGCCTTCGGATGTGGTAATGAGTTCGTTCAGCGGCTGGGGGCCAACGGACGATGGGCGTATTAAACCAGAAATTGTTGCCAATGGAATAGGCTTACGCTCATCCATAAGTACCGGTAATGCAAAGTATGGTTCCATGAGTGGAACATCCATGAGCTCCCCCTCAGTTACAGGGTCGGTTGCCTTACTACAGCAGCATTGGGTTAATACCTTCGGCTCCGAGTGTACATCCGCTATGATGCGAGCACTGCTTATCCATACTGCTGATGAGGCCGGCCCTAATCCCGGACCTGACTATATGTTTGGGTATGGTATGATGAATTCCGCAGCATCTGCCGATCTAATAACCAAAGAAAGTACTGCGGCAGGTCATGTAAATATGATCCAGGCAAATCTGCAGCAGGACCAGACTACTACTCTTACGGTCGTTGCCGATGGTGGACCTTTGAAAGTTACACTTTCGTGGATCGATCCTCCAGGAACACCCCTGAGTCCCCTGAAGTTAAATGACAGGACTGCAATGCTGGTAAATAATCTGAATGTAAAGATAACCAATGCAGTTTCTAACACCTATTACCCATGGCTACTTAATCCGGACAGTCCTTCAACAGCAGCCGTCACAGGAGTGAACCAGGTAGATAATATAGAACAAATTCTGCTTGCAGATACCGAACCGGGTGATCAATACACCATAATCATTTCACACACAGGCACCCTATCCGGCGGAAGCCAGAATTATGCACTGATTATTACAGGCATTATTACTGACCCTGTTGCTCCGCTGAACTTCACAGCCAACGCATCGGGTACTTCCCAAATTGATCTCGAATGGCAAACCAATCCGGCTAGCGGTAAGGTACTTCTACTTGCTAAACGTCAACCCATTACCGACGTACCAACCGATGGTACCATATACCTTGCCGGTGAATCGCTGGCAAACGGTGCTGCAGTTTTATATACCGGCACTAATGCTTCGTTCAGCCATAGTTTACTTCAGCCTGGCGAAGTATGGTATTACCGGTTATTCGCCTATGATAATAATCAGGTATACTCGAACGGGCTCGATGCTTTCGCGATAACTACTTCGGAAGTGCCCTATATGCGACCAAACTCTATTACAGCTGAATCATCTGATAATCTAAATGTTGTAGTTTCATGGACTTCTCCATTGCTGGAAGATAATTTTAACAGCTATCCTGACTTCTCCACCAATTTCAGAAACTGGACCCAGTGGGATTTAGATGGAATGTCTACCTACGGATTTTCTAATTACGATTTTACCAACGAATACTATACAGGAGCTTTCATTATTTTTAATCCATCTGCAACTTCACCTTCTCTGGCCGGAGTTTCGGCTATGCAACCATACAGTGGCAGCAAATATGCAGCCTGCTTCTCTGCTTCTCCCGGCCCTAACAACGACTGGCTGATTACACCCCGAATAAAGATCAACAATGGTGACAGACTTCAGTTTATGGCTAAAAGCTATACATCATCGCCCAGTCCGGAACGTTTTAAAGTGGGTATTTCAACATCAGCCACCGTCTCAACTCCCACCGACTTTACCATTATTCCTACCGGCACCTATTTTGAAGCTCCGGCTGCCTATTGGAAATTGTATGACTTCGATTTATCAGCCTACAATGGGCAGCAGCTATATCTGGCGATAAACTGTATTACGAATACGTCCTTCTTCCTGATGATTGATGATTTTAAGGTCGTCAATGCATCGGGTGCAACGAAATATACTCTGATGGATGACGACAGACCTTCCTCTTCAGAACCTGAAGAATATCGGCCATCAAATTCCATTATTCATAAATCTTTGGCCCGGTCAAAATCAATGGAATACGGTTCTCCTCTGAATAATGCAGAAAATCTGAGCGATTCAGCCGGGAAGGCTCCAGCTACCATAATATCCTCTGCCTCCCTACAGTACGAGCTGTTTCGCGACGGCCTTTCGCTGGGCAGTGGACTTACCGGATATACCTACACCGACAATAATCCCGGGAACGGCCCTCACTCCTATACTGTGAAAGCAGTGTATTCTACTACTGCTCCAGGTACAAGGTATGATAACATCACCAGTGCAGCCACAAATCCGGTAGTCGTTTACACCGGACTAAAAAACTGGATTGGAGGAGCTTCCGGAAACCTGACCGACTGGAACACAGCATCGAACTGGGATCCAACTGGTGTTCCACAGGCAACAGACTATGTTACGATCCCTGTAACCGCTTCGGGCAATTATCCGACTCTCAGTGCCTCGGCAGGAGCAGTGGAGGATCTTCTCGTAGCCAATGGAGCTTCGGTCACCATTGCTTCCTCAGGTAAACTTACGGTTAACGGCGACATTACCGGTGTCGGCTCAACACCTTATCTTACAATAAAATCGGATGCAACAGGTACAGGTTCTCTCATAGTTAACGGACAAGTCGCTACAGGCAACAAGATTAAAATGGAGCGCTACATTACCGGTGGCTGGGAATCTGCCTACACCGGATGGCATTTCCTCAGTGCTCCAGTTATCGGGCAAACCATAAGCTCTTTTACCACATCAGGTGTGGGTAATGACTACGATTTCTATGGATGGAAAGAGGTATCCGGGCTTTGGATGAATCAGAAGGCCGCAGATTTCAGCACCTGGAACAGCGGCAGCGATTTTAAACCCGGAAGAGGCTATTTTGTATCCTACGAACAAACGCAGACTAAAACCTTTTCGGGAGGGCTTACAGACAGCGATGTCACTCTAACCAATCTTTCGCATTCCGGTGACGACTTTACAGGCTGGCACCTGCTTGGCAACCCTTACCCTTCTGGCCTTACCTGGAATACCACCGGCTGGAACCTCAGCAATGTAGCGGGGTTAGCTAAGGTATGGAAGGAAGCAGATGCATCGTACACCGACATTAATCCCGGTGGTATTATTGCTCCGGCTCAGGGTTTCATGGTTCAGGTCAGCTCCGGCACCAACAGTCTTACCATTCCCCGGTCGGCCAGAACACATGAGACAGCCGCATGGTTAAAAAGCGAAACACCTGCCCGGATTGTGCTGTACGCATCAGACCAGGCACCCACCGGATCGATGAACCCCGGCACCGCTAATTCCGGTCAGAGGAACACCTGGAAACAAACAAAACAGCATTTGATTCTTCAAGAAAACACCCTTGCATCAGCCGATTATGATCTGGCATACGATTCGCGTTTCCTTGCGGGATATGCGCCACAACTCTGGTCTGTGTGTGGCACCGAAATGTTGTCGACCAACGCATTACCCGAACTGTTTAATCCCCAGGAAAATTACACCCTAGGCTTTGTAAAAAACACTTCAGACCGGTTTGTAATCGGTATTTCGGAAAACACTTCGGGAGCAGTTCCGTATCTCTTTGACAGGAAAGTTCAGATCTGGCACGATCTCAGTAAAGAGTCGTACACATTTTCATCGGAAGAAACAGACGATCCGCTTAGATTTGAATTGCGCTTCTCGCCCATAGGCTTACCCGAAGATGCCGGTTTCGCAGACCTTCGCGCCTGGTCTTCCAGCGGCATTCTCCACCTATATGGGGCTGAAAGCTTTGAAGAGGCTTTGGTGTTTGACAGCCGCGGTTCCGTTTGCAAGCGCTTCACCCTTAACGGAGCAGTTCAGCAGGAATTATCGCTGCAGCCACTCGCTACCGGCATATACAGTGTAATGCTTATAGACCGGCAATCAGGCAAAACAATAAGCCACAAGTTCTTGTGGGACTTGTGGGACATGTGAGACGAGTGAGAGATGTGGGATGTGGGTAGTTAGCCATTCTGGTGTGCCTCATTCATTATTGAGTGGTATAAGCAATTGGTTTGTGCGACTTGTGGGACATGTGAGGCGAGTGGGACATTTGGGATGTGCAGAACCAAGACTTAACCACGGACATTACTGGCCTATAATGTTAACCATTCTGCTGTGCTCAAACAATATTGAGTGGTATAAGCAATATGAAGACCTAGGATGAAGTTGCCGTTAAGTAAATTTTAAAAAGCAGCGTTAAGAAAACATGTTGTCTGAGCGAAGCGAGTTATGTTTTTAGCTAGCTTTTTAAAATTTACAGGCAACGCAATCCAGTCTGAGTATGCTTATACCACGATAATTGTAACGAAACCCAGTCGAAGTATGCTTATACCACGAACAACTATTATCTTTACACTTGTTAATCCCCTATGAGCTCACTTACCGAAATCGCAAAACTCTTCCTCAAACTCGGCACCATCGGCTTCGGCGGGCCCGCTGCCCACATCGCAATGATGCAGGATGAAGTGGTGCGAAAGCGCCGCTGGATGGACGACCAGCATTTCCTCGATCTCATCAGCGCAACCAATCTGATTCCCGGCCCCAACAGCACCGAAATGGCCATCCACATCGGTAAAGAACGCGGCGGCTGGAAAGGCCTCGTCGTGGCAGGCCTGTGTTTCATATTGCCCGCAGTGCTGATCACAGGCGCATTTGCCTGGTTTTACAAAACCTACGGCCAGCTGCCCGAAGCCCAACGTTTCATCTACGGCATCAAACCCGCCATCATCGCTGTCATCCTTGCCGCCGTCTACCCACTCGCAAAAACATCGCTCAAAACCACGCGCCTGCGCCTCCTGGGCCTCCTCGCCCTGATCCTCGCACTGGCTGGTATCAACGAAATACTGATCCTCTTCGGTACCGGAATTCTGGCACTGATGCTTTCGCTTTCGAGGAAAAAGGGGCCACGGCGCGGACTAAAACTGTTTTCGGTTGCATTGCCCGTCACCGCATCCGCAATAGCGCAAACATCGAACTGGAGCCTGTTCCTGTCATTTCTGAAAATCGGATCGATCCTTTACGGAAGCGGTTATGTACTGTTTGCCTTTCTCGACACCGAACTTGTTGCGACAGGCTTGCTTTCGCGCCAGCAACTCATCGACGCCATTGCCGTTGGACAGTTTACCCCCGGCCCCGTGTTTTCGTCGGTCACATTCATCGGCTACCAGATCGGTGGTGTTAGCGGTGCTGTGGTAGCAACCATCGGAATCTTTTTGCCGTCGTTTCTATTTGTTGCACTCCTGAATCCGCTTGTGCGGAAGTTACGCAGATCGCCCCGCACACGCATATTCCTCGATGCCGTGAACGTCGCATCCATAGCACTCATCGCGGCAATCAGTTATGAAATGGGGCTCGACTCCATCACCGACTGGCGCACCGTTGTCATTGCCATTCTGAGCCTGATCGTTGTATTTGGCTTCCGCCGGATCAACAGTGCCCTGCTTGTTATCGGCGGATCTGCCCTGGGTTATCTGCTAAGCTGGATTTAGCTACTTACACTGATCATCTGCCCTTCATAATCCCATTTCAGCGGCAAGCTCCACGATTCTGTCTTCTCTGATTTTCGATATAGATTTAGTGGTTTTGGCAATTTTCTTCATCATAAACTTTTCGATGAAATTCATGCGCTCAAACAATATTTCGCCACCGGTTAATTTGCTGCTTTTGGCATGTTTACGCAGTACTTCGGGGAATGCCTGTTCGAACTGCGTGGTTGCTTTTTCGTTTTCTTCCATGCAGCACAGGAAAAGCCCGAGTGGCTTTGACTCGAGTATAATAATATTGTCATCACAAAACTTCCTCACCCGTTTCTGAATCTGACCCGCGTGAATGGACCCGCCGATTATTATCTGATCGAAATCGTTAAACGGAATCTCTCCGGCCTGCTTTAAATCGAAGAGTGTTACATCGGTTTGCGCAATCTTAAGAAGCGTTTCAGCTACCTTACGTGTTGTTCCGTGGTGGGTTGTAAAAATAACAGCAGTTCTCATTGCTTAGTAAACATTAGGGTTAAAGATAGTTTTGTCTGTGCTGTATAAAACTTTCCGGCAAAATGCAGCATTCACAAATATAGAGCTTATATCAGAAAAAATCAACAAAAAGTTCAGAGTAGTCTTTGGTGCTTTTATGGTAATTTGGTGTTTTGGTGATTCTAGTGTTTCTAGTGGGACAGGTGAGACAGGTGAGACAGGTGGGACAGGTGGAACGTTTGTGGCGCACTTGAAGCGGTACTGCATATGCCCGTTTAAGTTTTGTTTTATAGCTGCTTATTTAATACCACAAAAAGCTCCGGCAGCATAACACTACCGGAGCTTCGTCCACACTATTTATAATTAGCAGTTTCTAGAAATCCAAGTAAAACAAAAATGCTATATTATTCCTGTTTGTAGAATTTACGGGCGATGACACCCTTTTCTGTATAGATCTGTACTATATACATGCCCTGCGAAAGGCCAGAGGCAGGCAGTGCATAGCTTGTTTTGCCCACCGGCATGCGCAGGACTTCCTGTCCGATCAGGTTTGTTACCACCACTTCTGTCATTGGTTCAATTGACTGTAGGAAGAGGCGGTCGCGGACCGGGTTGGGGTAAAGACTTACCTCTGACGGGCTGATGTTGTTAACTGCAATGGGATCGGTAGAATAGATCAGCCCTATATTGGGATATACATCGATAGTGTAGCCGAATGGTGGAGCTTCGGTCGGGCTGAACGGAGCGTCGTCGCGTTCTGCACCACGGGAACGCTGACTCAGGCTGTCGAAGGTGTTTATGAACGAAACAATAAGGTATTGTTCGCTGTATCCTTTAAGTGACTGCACCACGAGGTTGCCACCGTTGTAAGTATAGGCCTCATCGAACGGAAGGAAGAAATCGTTGATGCCACGTCTGAAGCTCACCATTCCGTCAAATACCGGTTTCAGGGTTGACGGATCGACCCATTCATCAACGAGATCGGTACGGGTGGTTTCGCCGAGTGAAAGCTGAATATGAACATCCTGCTCATCTTCGTCGAACTGAGCGGTGTACCGGATGCCGATTATAGGCTTGCCTGTCTGCCCGATCTCATCGGGGAAATATAGCGTTTGGGTAAAGCTGTAAAGATTAAAGAAGTTGTACGGGACAAATTTTACAGGAGTATAACCATCACCGATCTCTACTTCTACCATGCTTTCTGGCTGAATGGTAATATTAGGTACATCGATGGCGTTGTTACCAAAATTTTCGTCGTTAGCTGACTCAACGAACATAAAGATGCCGGTGCTACCCGTTTGTGCACCGTCGGGTTTCCATGTAAAGGTATAGGTAGCTGTATCGCCAAACTGTAGTGGCTCACCATCAATGGAGGCAATTACCGACTGATCGGCCGTATTTTTCACAGTAACGGTATAGTCGTCCTGTGCCTGGCTGCCTGTATTAACTAAGCGTGCAGTATACAGGTTATCTTTTTCGGCAATGGGTGTAATGCTTCCCGTTAAGGAAAGTGCAAGCAGGTCGTTGCTGAGAGCCGGCTCTATAACTATATCGTCAATGAGCCATAGGTTTATGGCGTAGCTGTTCCCTTCGTAGCGGAATGCAAACTGCATGCCGGTTGCACCTTCGGGAGCCTGAACGTAGTAGTGGTACACATCCTTTATGATGTTGAGTGTTCCAAGCGGTTGCTGCCAGATTACCTGCCATGTTTCGCCACCGTCGAACGTAACGTCCATACCGATGATTTCGCCGTAATCCATTTCATAGTTAATAAGGTACTGTTTGTATTGCAGGTGCAGATTTTGCTGCCCTGTGATGTCGATAACCGGCGAAATGAGGCGACTGAAACCTGCTGCAAAGCTGTAGCCAAGATAGAGTTCGGGCGATTCGCCACCGGCCATGTTCGATTCATTCACTTTCCATGGCGGAGTTTGTTCGGCCTCCAGCACCCAGTCAGGAGGAATCTGCCCGGCAGGATAGTTAAAGGATTCAGTGTAAAGTGCCTGTGCCTTTGAAAGCATCGGCAGCAGCGGCATAACGCATGCCAGAAGCAGGGTTAGTAACAGGTAGCGGTTTTTCATGGTTTTGACGGGTTGGTTTGTAATACAGTTTGGTTCGTTTACGCTTCGCTTGCGGTTCGTTTGCGAACATTTAAAGGTTCATTTTAACCGATTACAAAATAAAAACATTAAAACCCGCATATCAATTGGTGCTGCCCGCTATTTTTTAATCAACGGTTATAGGTGCTGGCACTTAGAGTTTAGACGCTAATGCCGGGAGTGGGCAGGTTTGTTGGGCAAGTGGGGCTTGTGGGACTTGTGCGACGAGTGGGGTTTGGTGCGACGTGTGGGATTTGAGCTGTTAAAGTATTCAATTGTGCTCGTTACTCATTGAGTGGTATAAGCAGTACTATGGTGGTTTGGTGCGACGAGTGGGACTTGTGAGACTTGTGCGACGAGTGTGGGCCAGGCTTTTAAAGTAGTTTTTTACTCAGCTTTTTAAAATTTACAGGCAATGTAACCCAGTCTGAGTATACCTGTATCATTACTTAACCGTTGCTTAACCGTTACTTAATCGTTGCTTAACCCATATATAATGGGTTAACAAACACCTCATAATTGTTAAGCCAATGCTTATTACTATTAATAAATACTTAACTTAAACTGGTGTACAACCTCTTAATACTGGCAAATGCTTACAGGCAACCTAACGTTAGTTCAGTACTGTATACCGTATAAACCATTCTAGTGTGCTCAAACATTATTGAGTGGTATAAGCAATACGAAGACCTAGGATGAAGTTGCCGTTAAGTAAATTTTAAAAAGCAGCGTTAAGAAAACATCTTGTCCGAGCGCAGCGAGTTATGTTTTTAGCTAGCTTTTTAAAATTTACAGGCAACGCAATCCAGTCTGAGTATGCTTATACCACGATGTCTGAGTATGCTTATACTACGTTAATAGCAACCTATCCGTGCTGGCACTTAGCGCCGCCCCGTGGCAACCCGTATTTTATTCATTATCAGCCACCGGCACTTTCATTTGCCGCTCCGTTAATGTAACTTTGCGGTCAAAAGTGCAAATTCCCGCAACCATGAAGCGCTCCAGTTCATTTGGTTATAGTTCGCTTTCGCGGATGGCTTCTCAGGTCGTTTCGCCCTCGCGAATCTCCTTACCGTTTTTCCCGCTTTCGCGGCATGCGTTTCCTATCTTCTCGCTTGCGCGGATGGAGTTTCCATTCTTCTCGCTTTCGCGGATCTCCTTACCGTTCCTTTCGCTTTCGCGGAAAGCTGCACCTTTCCTGAACTTTTCACGGCTGCTCCTGGTTTGCGCTCTGTTATTGCCAGCAGTAGGTCTTGTTTCCTGCAAAAGCGATGTAAAAACACCGGATAAGCAACATGCACTGACTGAACGGGCAGAAGAGGTGGCAAGGAAGTATGCGGGAATTCACCGGATGATTTATGTTAATCCTGCGGCAGCAAGGGAAGATGCATTGAAGCTGTTGTCGTCGCCCGATGTAACAGATACTGTTTCGCAGGTAGTTTTGCTGAAGCATATGGGTTCGTCGTATGTGTTTGAGACGAATTATTCTGAAGCCCTGAATTATTATAACCGGGCCCTGGCTCTGGCCGAAGCAATGCATTTGTTCACGGAAGTGGCACATCTAAAGAACAATATCGGGGTTATTCATAATGAACTGGGGAATTATAAACTGGCCTACTCTAATCTGGCCGAGGCTATTAGCAATTACGAGCTGGCCGGAAATACGGTGCGTCGGGTTGCAGCGTATAATAATATCGGCATTACTTTTCTGAACCTGAAAAACTACGATAAGGCGCTGCAGTTTTTTGAAAAAGCGCTTGCGCAGAAGGGTTCAGACACTATTCTGGTTGTATCGGTGCTGAATAATATCGCTTTGGCGTATAATTCGCAGGAAAATGCTAAGCGAGCGCTGGAGTATTTGGATAAGGCGGTTGCGCTTTCTGAAAAGGTGGATAACCGATATGGGCTTTGCATTTCGTACCAGCTGAGAGGTAGTGTTTACCGAAAAACGGGCATGGTTGACCAATCACTTCAGGCATATGAGAAAAGTGTGGAGATTGCCCGCGATAATAATCTCTCGAACCAGCTGGCGCAGGCAAAAGTTGGCTTAACGCAGGTTTTGATTGATAAAGGCCAGCTTGAGGAAGCAACAATTATGGCCGATGAAGTGAAAAAAATGGCCGATGATCAGAAGAGCCTGATACTGAGTAGTGAAGCGCATAGTCTGCTTTCGGATCTTTATGCCCGTAAAGGTGAGTATAAAGCCAGTCTGCATCATTTAAAGGAACATATCAGAGTTAAAGAAGACATTGTTAATCAGACTATCATACATCAGATTTACGATGTGGAGCTGTCTACACTGAGCCGGCAGAATCTCATGCAACAGCTGGAGCTAGAACGCACCAACGTGAAGGTGAGCAAGAAAAACAGCATGCTGATATTAGTTTCGGTGACTTTTGTGCTTTTGTCCGTAGGGATGTACTTATTGTACCTGAACCACCGGCATCGTCAGAAGGTGCGGCTACAGGAAACCATCATTGAACTCACCGGGAAAAAAGCAAAAGCTGCTTTGCAGGCTGAGATCGAAGAACGCAAGCGCATCGGCAACGAACTGCACGACAGCCTGGGGCATCTGTTATCGGTGGCCGGCCTTCACACAAGTGTGCTGAAAAAACGTACCGATATATCGGACGAAAAACGGGAGGAGATCCTGCAATCGCTTATGAAAACTGTGGACGATGCTTTCGACGAAGTACGCAATATTTCGCACAATCTGGCGCCATCGCTGCTTTCGGAAAGAGGGCTGGAGGGAGCGCTCAAAAGTATTGCTGACCGGGTTAACCAAACCACCGGCCTCACCATGAGCTACGACACGTTTGGTCTGGAAACCAAGATGGATACGCTGATCGAGCATACACTCTACCGAACTATTCAGGAAATCGTCAGCAACACCATCAAACATTCGCGGGCTAGCCGGCTGTTCATTCAGATTACCCGAGGTGATAATGAAATTTCGCTCATGGCGGAAGATGACGGACTTGGCTTCAATTATGCCGAACTGCGCGAATCGGGCACTAACGGCCTTGCAAACATGCAAACGCGCATTGAAAACCTTCACGGCAACATGTTTGTCGACTCACAACTTAAACGCGGTACCATCATAAGTATCCTTATCCCATTGTAACTACCCCAACTAATCTGCAAAAAACTAAACTCATGGAAGGAAGCGAGAAAATAAACGTGCTGGTTGTCGACGACCATCAGCTTATGATAGAGGGGCTGCGGTCTCTGCTCGAATGTGAAGACGATATTTTATTCGCAGGCGGGGCAAACTCCATGGATTCTATGCTTTCCATTCTTGAAACCAATCCGGTTGACGTGATATTAATGGACATAAACATGCCGAACGGCTCAGGTATTGAAGCAACTGCCAGAGTACGTGAACTGCACCCTTTGGTTAAGGTGGTTGCACTTACCATGCATGATGATATCTCCATCATCACCCGCATGGTGCAGGCCGGTGCTGCAGGCTTTGTTCTGAAGCGCACCCACATGCACGAAGTAGTAGAGGCCATCCGCACTGTACACAGCGGGGGGCGTTACCTCAGCGTGAACACCCAACAAATCATCATGGACAACCTGGGCACTACTGCTGATATCAGCACCCTCCGTGAAAAAGGTCAGGCCGCTCTCTCCCCACGAGAGCTCGAAGTCCTGAACCTCGTCGCCCGCGAATACAGCAATGAACAAATTGCCGAACAGCTCTTCATAAGTGAGCGCACCGTAGAAGCCCACCGTCGCAACATCTTCATCAAAACCAAAACCAAAACCATAGTCGGCCTCATGAAATATGCCCTCACGAACGGCCTCATCAAGAGTTGAGTTGGTGTAGGCGGTTGAAGCTATGCGAAAACCTTAACTTTTAATGTTCTGGTATTAAACCTATTAGTACTGATATATACGGTACGCAGGGCCAGTTAACGAACTGCGAAAAAGAAAAAGCCCCGGTGAAGAAACCAACAACCGGAGCCAATCATGAATTTTGAAAGATCGACAAAGTTAAACAAAAGTATTAGTATTATCTATTGTTGAACATTTTTTTTATTGAATTTTTATTATGCTTAGGGTGGTGCCTGGTATTCAGGAATCTACCCCTTCGTTTCCCACCTTAGGCAAGTGAATTGACCTTAGCCATCGCCCTTCCAAGTAGACCATTCGCATATTAACTATTTCTTTCTTTTTTTAGTTTTTTTATCATGGTCGTATGAGTTTCCATAAAAAACCAACTTTCCATTAACGTAATAGCGTTTTATTCATCGTTCCTACAAATGTATAAAGAAACATTTAAT
>CAZXQT010000043.1:0-13450 GCA_964643225.1 uncultured Lentimicrobium sp.
AACTTGGAATATTTGTGGAAGTTGTGAACTGGAAAGAAATCAGAGATTATATCCGCAATGCAATGGATGTTATGCAAAAGGATTCACGCCTTTCACGGTGCTCAGTTTAAATTAGGTGAAGTTTTGGAATTGCAGTTAAAAGTACCCAATATTTATGGTTCAGAACCTTTCGACTCTTATGCCACAGTTTACCATTAATGAAGATGATAATAATTATATAATGAGAACATCACAGGAAGTTGATAAGATGCAACTTAC
The DNA here is from genome assembly GCA_964643225.1 of uncultured Lentimicrobium sp. GTDB lineage: Bacteria > Bacteroidota > Bacteroidia > Bacteroidales > Lentimicrobiaceae > Lentimicrobium. Next base: position 259 of record CAZXQT010000043.1, read on the forward strand.
TAATGCTACGTTTGACTACCTGACAACTATGGCAAAGAATATGAACGTTGACCCACCTGCCAGGGAAGACCTGAAGGAACTTATGAACGAAACCCTGACAGCCTCGAGAATTCACGGTACAGGCTGGGTTATTTACTCCGTTCAGACAATAACTGTTACTTCTGACAATATAACGAATGTGGAAGAAAGAATCATTGAGCTGAAATGAAAATGAATCACCGGTAATCATTCACGTCATGAAACAAATCGTTACAACAATCCTGTTTGCATTGGGATGCTGTTATGCAGCTCTGGCGCAGGCTCTGCCAAACGACAGCATAAGGCCGTATGTTGATTTTCTGAAGGGTAATACCTTTCTTTCTCCGGATGAGTATGTGCTGAAATCTCTGGAAGAGAAGGATATTGTTGTTTTGTGCGAAAGGCTGCATCCGGAATTCACGCAATACGAAATGATCGTTGATGTTCTAAAAGACAAACGATTTACCGGAAATGTGTATACGGAAATTGGGGTTTTTAATTCAGGGATGCAGATCAATGCGTTCCTGCTAAAGGAGAACCTGTCAGATAAGGAAATACAGGAGCATCTGCTGGCCATTTTTAAAAATCTGGATATGTTTTCTCTGTGGCCGAATTATAATTACTGCTATCTGCTGGAAAGCATCTACCGGATCAATCAGCAAAGGCCATTGAATGAAAAAATTCAGCTGTTTCCGCTGGATGTGGCGTTCTCCTGGGATTCTATCCAGTGCGATGCGCAATACCGGATGTTTATGGATATGATGGAACCGCAAAATAATTTTAGTCCGGTGATTCACAGAAACGCCATTATGGCACAGCACTTTATCGGGAAATATTTGCGGGAAAGATACCTGAATCCCAATAAGAAAAAAGCGCTGGTAATAATGAACACGTATCATGGCTATACCCGGATACCAAAGTATAAACCACTCCCGACCGAGCCGTACGTTTACAGTACGGCCGAATATATTTACCGGACATTTCCGGATGCAACGAAGGGCATTTTAATCAACGGTATTTCAAACTCCGGACAGCTGGTCGCAAACGGTATGTGGGATGCTGCTTTCAGGGTAACCGGTAATAAAAAGATTGGGTTCGACTTTAAAGACACCCCTTTTGGAAAGACGAAGTTTGATATGTATAACTTCGGCGGAAGCGCCTATGAAACGGTCAGCTTTGAATACATGTTTGATGGCATGGTCTTTTATGAACCTGTAGAGAATTTTGAGCTGGTGGTCGGCATCCCGGGCATTTTTGATGATAAGGCATTTGTTAATGAATTTTATCGCAGATCGGCTCTGGAAGAACAAATTACGCTGGAAGAGGCAATGTCGTCAAAAGAGATTAATGAATACATCCGGGACTGGAATGTGAAGAAAGTGTCGGAAATAGACGACCCCGACAAGTTTAATGATGCGATAAACAAGTGGGTGGTAAAATAACCATAAGCACTGTTTTTTTTAATAAACGTTTAGGGTAAATATAAAATTAAGTGTCTTGTTATATATAAGTCCTTCACTCATGAAAAAAACATTTTTGGTTGTTTTGCTTGTTATTATTGGAGCCTCCTGCTTTGCTTCGCGCGATTCACTCTATCTGATGCCGCCCACAAACCTTCAGGGTTATAATCCCGGTAATACAGATTATGCGCATCTTACGTGGAATGCACCCGTCGATTCTCTTTCAGGCGAAACCCCGGCAGGATTACTTGGATACAACATCTACAGGGATGGTGCGTTGGTCGGCTCTGTTGATATCCCGGTAACGGAATATTTCGACCTCGAATTGCAAATGCTGACCTATAGTTATAAAGTGACCTCGGTTTACGACCTTTCTTTTTATGGGCTGCCGGAGGAAACGGGTGAATCTGCCTCGGCAGGACCGGTGCTTGTAACGCTTTGCTGTTTGCCAACACTTCCGTTTCTGGAAGATTTTTACACCAGCTCATTTGCAACAAATCAGTGGCTGCCTGACAGCACAGGTTATGATGCCAGCTGGAATGTCAGCAGTCAGACCGGTAACCTGGCGCCCTGCGCCTGCTTTACAAACAGCATACCTTTAACTGACTATAGCCGATCGCTGACAAGCTGGTTGTTTAGTGGTACCGGATTGACTGACAGTACATTTTTTCTCTTTTTTGATCTGAAAAAGTCTGTGGTTAATCCCTCTGCAACCGAGTTTCTTTATGTGGATGCTTTCGATGGATCGGATTGGCGTCAGGTCATGGAGTTTACTAACGATGAAAGCAGTGACTGGGAGAACTGGTCAACCGAAATTTCAGGCATTGCTGAAGAAACCGAATTTAAGATCAGATTCAGAGCGGAAGGCACATCCACTGAAAACATTTTAAGCTGGTGTATCGATAACATACACCTTTGCAACCGGTATGATGACTGCACAACAAATATTCCGGAAAAGGCTGCGGTACCGGTTAAAATATATCCAAACCCGTCATCAACATGGGTAACCATTCAAGTGCCCCATCCGCACAGCACATACACGATATGTAACCTGCAAGGCAGCGTAATTACCACCGGTTCTGTTAGCGGTAACACTACACCGATCAATGTAAGTGCATTATCAGAAGGAGTTTATTTAATAGAGCTGGTTTCGGCAACCGGTGTGGTTAATAGTAAATTTGTTGTTAGCAGGTAGAAAAAATTACTTATGCAAATCTTTATGGTTCGGGTGTTGCCTGCATTTCGGATTCCTCCGGCAACCTTCTGTTTTATGGTGACGGCAATAAAATATGGAACAAGCTGCATATTCCGATGGATAATGGAAGCAGCATGGGCACGCTAACAACGCAGGGTGCTATCATTGTGCCTGACCCGGGTAATAGCAACCAATTCTACTATTTCAATTTCGCATTTGTTCCCGGTAATTTACTGGATTTTCAGTACTCAGTAGTGGATATGTCCGATGGTATGGGCAGTGTTATACCCGGGAAGAAAAGGATTCTGCTTCATCACAATACTTCCAGCCACCTAAGTGCTGTCAGGTCCGCCAGTGACAACAGTATCTGGGTGATCTGCCATGAACGATTCACAAACTGTTTTCTTGCCTATAAGGTTACCTCCGACAGCCTCTGCACAATCCCGGTCAAAAGCTATGCCGGAAGCATTATGAACGCTCATGGTGGGTATATGAAAATATCCCCTGACGGACATTTTCTGGGTTTAGTAAGTTTTGGGACTGGAAACTATTTTTTCAATTTATTGTCGTTAAACCCGGTAAGCGGTCAGGTTTCAGAAGATTTAATGGTGAATACTCCGCTTAACACGTGTTATGGGTGTGAATTTTCTCCGGATAATTCAAAGTTTTATGTATTAGGTAATCTTGATGAATTTTATCAGTATGATCTGAAAGCAGGCAATGCCCAGAAAATTCTCGACTCACAATGCAGGGTTACTTTGACAGATGTTGAGATGTCAGCGCTTCAGCTGGGCCCGGACGGGAAGATTTATATGGCAGGCACTGATAATCGCTATCTGGCCGTCATTAATGATCCGAACAAGCGGGGATTTAGCTGTGGTTTTGTTGACAATGCCCTTTACCTGGGTGGTAATTTGTGTTACTGGGGGTTCCCTTCGTTTATTCAATCTTACCTGAACGACCCTGAGTTCTCCGTTAACCCGCACTGCTCAGGTCAGCCGACGCAATTCAATATTACAAACCTGAACGGAATTGACTCCGTTGAGTGGAAGTTCAATGACCCCGGTAATGCACCCAACGATACTTCAACCCTGTTTGCACCCCTTTATCAGTTCTCCGCTGCCGATACTTTCTTTGTTTCGCTCACTGTTCATTCAGGACTCATTGATAAGACGGTTACAGATACTGTGATCATTTATCCGACTCCCCACCCTGAACTCCCGAACGATACCACCTTCTGTCCCAACGACCCCATCAGCCTCATCCTGGATGCCGGCCCCGGCGAAAAGTTTTACTGGAACGGCAGTCTTACTCCCGGCAACAGCACCTTTGCTGTATCCGATACCGGAACCTACTGGGTGCGCGTTAACAGCCACGGCTGCATTGGAACAGATGCCATCCTCGTCTCCAGATATCCCGCTGCCACGGCCGACACCGGCAGCTATACACGCAGGAACAGCAACTGTAACCAGAGTGACGGGGCTATCACCGGCATTGTCTTTGATGCACAGCCCCCTTTCACCATCGCATGGACCAATGCCTTGGGGACCCCTGTGGGTACAGGCGCTGACCTTACCGGCATACCTGCCGGCAGTTACACGGCAACGGTTACCTTTGGCAGCGGATGCAGCGAGCCGTTCGGTCCTTTCCCCATCAGCGATAACGGGGCCGTTCAGATCGCTGAGGTTATTGCGCAGGATGATCATTGCGGTCAGTCGCTGGGTTCTCTGCTGATTGTCCCTGAAACCGGCACTGCCTCCGATTACCTGTACAGTATCAATGGAGCCGGCTATGTTAACAACGCAGGCTTGTTCGAAAACCTGCCTTCGGGTCCGTATGCCGTTACCCTGAAAAACCAGGCCGGCTGTATCAGTGCCGTGGCTTACGATACCATAACCGATTTGCCCGGTCCCGACATTTTGTGCATCCCTGCACCTGCTTCCGGCTCTGCTGCCGACGGAAGCATCACGGTGATCTCTTCGGGAAGTAACCTCACCTATCAGCTCGAAGGCTATCCTGCACAGACTGCCAGCACCTTTAGCGGTCTGGTGGCTGCAACATATTTCGTGACAGTAACCGATGAATACGGTTGCATTGCCCGGGATACCGTAGTTGTGGAAAGTATCCAGGGTTCCCTGCTGGTGGCCATGGCCGGGGAAGACAGAAAATGCCTGTACAGACCGGCCAGTTCCAACATCAGGATATCGCGCGTAAACGGTTTAAAACAGTTGAAAGCCGTGCTCTACTATAACGATAATGTGGTACGGTGCAACAGTTTTAACTCCAACGATGCCCTGTTCGCCGATGCCAATGCCATACTCTACTCCTCACCCCCGCGTGTGGAAATTGAATGGAACGGTGCCACAGCACTTTCCACTACCGATACCCTGCTTATGGGCTCGCTGATCTTTGAAACCCTCGCCTTTGGAAATGCCGACATAAACTGGAACGACAACAGTTCGGTAACATGGTTCCTGAGCGAAACCGGCGATACCATTCAGCCGGTACTCATTCCCGGCAGCATTCAGGTGCACGAAATACCCCAGGCGCACATTACAGGCCAAAATCTGCTGTGTGAAGGCGACAACTCCCTGCTGAGCGGAACGGTATCCGGAGGCACAGATCCGGTGGAATACCACTGGATCACTCCTGCCGGACTGCAGACGGTCGCCGGTATCCCAATTGAAAATGCCGCTTTAGGTGATGCAGGTCTTTACTCCTTTGTCACCCGCGACCGCTTTCACTGCGTGGACACTGCCAGAATACAAGTACAGGTGCACCCTCTGCCCAATGCCGGTTTTACTGCTGCAGTGAACGACACCATCTGGTTTGAAAACAGTTACCTGCTAGAAGCTAATCCAGGCTATGCAAGTTACAGCTGGAATACCGGCGATACCAGATACTACATCACCGTGTCCGACGATGGCCTCTACAGCGTAATCATCAGCACCGATCAGGGTTGCCGAAGTGAAGAGTCCGTTACTATGCTCAATGCCCTGGTGCCCATACAGGTACCCAATGCCTTTACCCCCAACGGCGACGGCTTAAACGATGCCTTCAGCCCGGTAGTGGATAGAGAACTGGTAAGAAGCTTTCATATGGTCATCTACAACAGATGGGGACAGCTTCAGTACGAAACATCCGATGCTTCAGAAGGCTGGGATGGCAAAGATGCCTTACCCGGAGCGTATGTGTGGGTTATTACCTATGAGAACAGAATCGGGAAGGCGTTTGACTTGAAGGGGACGGTGATGGTGGTGAGGTAGAAGGAGAAGAACAGTTCAAAATGAAGACAAAAACGAAACTTAATCCAGAGAAATAAAATCTGTTGCTTTGGCTGTCAAAAAGTCCTTCACTGCCTCAGGTGGAATTTCGTCTTTTAAATAATCAACCTGCTCAGTGTAATCAATGTCATCAAAATAGCTTAATTGTGCTCTAAACAGCTTTTCAGAGAATAACTCACCAAAAATCCCACTTGCATTATGCGAAATTTCCCGTATTGAGAATTGCTTGAGCAAAAAATAAAGATCAACATAATCCTTCCATTTAGATCGTCGTCCTAACGCATAAGCTTTCATTGCAGCCAGATCAATTAGAGAAGGCAACTTAATAATGTCGCTGTATTTTTCAGATGCGTTTAGTCTGAAGGGATATTGAAAAAATGTCATTTTAACATTATCAATAGTCAGATTTAGTTGCTCAGTGACACTTCTGGTCACAGTATAGGTAAATCCAAGAGATGTTACTTTATTTAGGATACTTTTTGGCTTAATTGTGGAATATTTAAAGAGATCAAAATCGATAGATCTTCTGTGACCTATATGTAATGCGACTGCTGTACCTCCGGCAAGATAATATTCTCTGCTAAATTGCTTAATTAAAGGCAAAAGTTGCAATTGGTTTTTATTGAGTATTTCGCTGTGCATATTTTTTGATGACAAGTGAAAACAAATTATAGATCTCAGGATAATAATTCATTTTTTTTCTGCCTTTGACACTATAGTATACTTCAGATAATTTCTCAATTCCTAAAATATTGATGAGTTCCACTATATCATTAAGGCTACCGTAATTAAAAATGGTTTCAACTAACAATTCATGACTCAACTCTTCCTTTTTTTCTTCAGGAATATACCAGAATAGGCTGCGACGACTATTAATAAAAGATTTTACCTTGTCTGAGTTCATTTAGTATGTTTATACATAATGACAAAGATAAAAAAATCGGTGATACTTTAAAAGTTACAATGGTGGCTACTTCTTACCGTCTAAAACCGCAACGCTTCGCGTTGCGTCTGAACCGCAAAGCGAAGCGAAGCGTCTAAACCGGCGTAGCAAAGCAAGCCGTCTGAACCAGCGCGCCGTCTAAACCGTAAAAGCCGTCTGAACTATTTCTTAATAAGTTTCTCCGTTACAATACTGTCATCCGGCAACTGAACCTTTACCAGGTAGATGCCCGGCCTGAGAGCGGTAACCGGAATGTCGGCAACTGCCTTAGCATAGCTGATACTGATCGGCTGTTGCAGGAGCAGCTTCCCGCGAAGGTCGTTAACGGTAAGCATAGCTTGTCCGTTTAGCCCGCTGTGTATGCTTATACGCACCGTTTCGGTGGCAGGGTTCGGATAAATCCGCACAGCCGCAGCTTCCGGAGCTTCGTCATTACCCAGAATGGCATACCCTTCAACAGTCATGCTGAGGTTCACAGCCGATACAGACTGTGTAAGCTCAACAAACAGGTAGTCGCTGCTGATACCCGACAATTCGGGCCGTATGTAGTACTTTCCGTATGGGAGGTTGTCGAAGCTGAAGCTGCCCGATGGATCAGGTCTGGTGAAGGATAAGATCTTAAAGTTTTGGTCGGTCAGATAGACAACTATCTCGCTGATGTAATCCAGTATGCCGGTGCCCGATTTTCCTGCTTTCGCGGAAGCGGCAGAAATGTGCCCTGTAATGGTGCAGTTGCCCTGGAAAGTTAACGGACTTGCCTCTACCAACTGTATGTTGACCGGATTAGGTGTTGTACCGGCAGTTACTGTAGTGGCCTCCTGCCAGAACTGGGTGCTCTGGTAGTATGTTGGCAGGTAATTACTGCCGTCGGCCGGAACTGCCAGTACGTTATATTCCCCGTAAGGGACCATGGGAAATACATATACGCCCGATGTGTCGATGGTGGTCATGTTGAACCAGGAGTAACCACCTGATGGATTGGTGCTGTTTGAAAAGATGAATACGAATCCCTGGCTTAACGGCCAGTTGCCTTCGAATACCTGACCGTACACCTGTGCGTATTCAATACTGTCACCGACTATGACTTGCTGTGTGGATGTGAAGGTACAACCATCGGCAGAGGTGGTAAGAAGGATTACGGTATATACTCCTGTTGTCTGATATTGGTGGGTTACGTTGTTGCCCGTTGCTGTACTGCCATCACCGAAATTCCACTGCCAGACAGCCGGCTGCGGACTGGCATATCCCCTGAAGGTTACGTTGTTCTGGGCATTGCTGTAAGTGAAATAGTTTGAACACGGAAAAAGGGTGTCGTATACATAAACGTCGTCGCACCATTTGCTCTGGCATTCAGGACCGGAGATGGTGAGGCATACCTGATAGGTACCGGGCGAACCATAGGTATGGACTTGATTGTAGCCTGAGCCGGATGTTCCGTCGCCAAACTCCCACAGATAAGAGGTAATACTCCCGGTGGAGAAATCAACGAACTGCACGGTATTGGGGGTGAGCAGCGAATCGGCCGGATGGTAGGTAAAATGAGCCTGGCAGATGGTATCGTCGGTAACCGCAACATCATCGCAATAAATGGCATAGCAGGAGCTGTCGGGTGACGAAATGGTGAGGCAAACAGTATAAAGCCCCGGATTGGCGTAGGTGTGTATCTGGTGCTGTCCCCCGGCAGTGGTTCCGTCACCGAAGTCCCAGAACCATGCGCCTATATTGCCCGACGACATGTCAAGAAAATTAACGGTAAGCCCTCCCGGTCCCGGATCAGTGGAAGGTTCGAAATAAGCCATGCACGGTGGTATGCTGTCGCCTATTTGAATGAAATCAACAAAGGAAGTGTAGCACGATGAATCGGGGTTGGCTATGGTAAGGGTAACAAGATACAGAGCCGGCTGAGTATAGGTTTTTAGGGGATTTTCTTCGTAAGAGTAGGTGTTGTCGCCAAAATCCCAATGATATGCCAGGTTTTCCCCCTGCGATTGGTTCATGAACTGCACGGTCATTGCCTGCTCTGGCATCCACGAAAACCCTGCCATACAGTTCGTCGTATTGTCGCATTCATAAAAGTCGTGGTTAAAGTAGGAGGTAGTTGTGGCAGTGATGTTGAAGGTAACTGACTGTATTTCATTGCAAACGGTGGTCTCGAGAACCGCATAACCCTGTTCACCGGGAAGTGTGCCGGTTATAGCAAACTCTCCGTTCTGGTCAGTGTAGGCATCAAGTTGCAGATAGCCACCTGTGCTGTCGCTGGAATACGCCGTGAGTTTAACAGGGTGGTTCGGTACCGGTACGGTGGTTCCGGCAATCATAACTTTGCCGGTAACCGATACGGTCATAATGGGTACCTGCGCGAAAGCAGGGATGGTGAAGGCGAAGAGCAGTATAGTGCAAAGGGCATTCACCAGGATATGCCGCGTGGCTGGGTGATTAGTGGGTATAAGCCTTTTCATGTTAGTTCGGTTTTTAATTAATAATTGATGCCGAGGGTAATTCGCACCGAGGCGCCATACGGTGAGGTGTTACTCTCTGCTTTTTCGTACACTGAGTTGAAATAATAAATGAATTGAGGTTCTATTCCGATATAAAGATTGTGTTTTAGGTTGCGTGTTATACTTAAACCGGCTCGCAGCTGCCAGTTGGTATGTACCCGGTCGGCAGTGATACGGTTGATGTTGATTAGCCGGTTTTCTCCGCTGTCGTACCGGAGTTCTTCGGCTTTGCCCGACAACATAACCGAAAGCACCGGGGCAAACCGCAGTCCTGCAGTGAACACATCCGATCTGTAGAAATCGTATCCCAGCGTTAGCGGGATCTGCAGGTAGGTGAAGTTGCGGTATACCTTCGGATATTCGGTGGTAATGCCGGTATCATAGACCTGCTGAACCGACGTATGCCTTGTTTGCTCCATCGAGTACTCAGCGGCATTAAACCGGAAACTGATAGAATCGAGTTTGTGGTATGCCCCCAGGTGCTCGTTATACTGCACGGCATACTGGTAGTACCCGCGCGATTTCACCAGCCCAGCTCCCGTGCCGATCACATAACGCCCGTTAAAGATCCGTTTCTGCCAACCAACACCAAACCCCTGCATCAACTTATCGTTGCCTATGATGTTTTTGATAACCTCCGGCTCATAATACACGAAAAGAGCCTGCTGATGCAACCGCGAACGTAGCGGTGGTTCAGGTTTATCGGATGCAGTATCCATGCTTTCGCTGATGGGTCCCGGTTCGGTTGTGTTATTAATGCTTTTGCCGACAGGCTCCGGTTCGGCTACCGATAGTAAGGATTCCGCTGCTGCGGATGGCTCTGCTGCGGATATTGGTTCAACTGCTTCCTTAGATTCAGCTACTGTCTTATTTTCAAGTTCTTTCGATGCTTCAGACTTTGGTGCTCTTAAGGCTTCGGATTTTACTGCGGTTGTAGGTTTAGTCACTGACCGACTTCTGCTATTCGATCCGGCAACTGTAACAAGGGAATCCGTGCTCAGATTAACAGCTACAGCCATAAGTAACGATATCAGCAGTAAGCCGAGCATGGAAGAACTGATGTTTAATGAGGTACGGCTGCCGTTTATGACAGGTTTTACTCTTGTTTCCTTTTCGGAAATACTGCCCGTTGCCGCATCGAGAAACCTCCTGCGCGATGCATCGGAAGGTTCCGGCCGGAAACCCTCAAGCTTGTCGCGAAGTATTTTATCTATACTGTCGTCCGTCGATCTCATTTAAATAACCTCCTTTAACTTTAAAATGCACAGAAGCTTGTGCTTCATGGCCAATCGCGCTTTCATGAGCTGTGTCTTGGAAGTACCCTCGCTTATCTGCAACTCTTCAGCGATCTCCTTATGCGTCATCTGCTCAAAAACATACAGGTTTAACACGGTGCGGTAACCCACCGGAAGCTCCTGCATCATAGCGGCAAGCTCATCCGCTTTTAGCGAAAAGATCAGCTCCTCTGACAGGTCCCCTCCATGCTCCTCTGCAGCATCGGTGCTTTGCTCTGGTATTGCATCGGTAAAACGGAAGTCTTTCTGTTGCCGCAACATTTTCAGACACTGGTTTACTGTAATGCGTTTCATCCAGGCTTCGAAAGCACCTGCAAACGAAGGCTTGAAGTTTTTGACATTACCCAGGATCTTTAGTAACGATTCGTGCACCTGATCTTCGGCAACATCCACCCGGTGACAATACCTCATGGCAACACCCAGCAACAACGGAGCGTACTGGTCGTATAAGTGCTCCATAGCTTTTCGGTCGCCCTTGATTATACCTGCTATTAGTGCGTCTTCGTGCATGTGCATATATCAGGTTAAACCCGCTTTTTTGCAATGGTTGCCCGCGAAAAGAAAAAAAAGTGCCTACTGCGTTTTGCCAAGCTGGAACAGTTTCGATATACTGTAGATGAGGTAAAAAATTGTTAGAACCAGAATGAGGGTAATAAGAACGGCAAACAGACTGCCGCTGGTTTTGCCTTTAGCCATGCTGATAATCAGCACTTCAATAATTGTGAACAGCACTGCAGAGCCTATCGCCAGTACCCGTACCATCCTCGACGAAAAGGTGTATACCCTGGGAGCGGTTTCAAGGGTTACCTTTAGGGGATAATTGAATTTATGCGGAAACCTGCTCAGCATCAGCATGCCTATGCTCATAATAGTTATAACCGCCGGAATAAAGAACAGCATTGCTTTATTGCTGAAACCGTCTATTTCACCAGCAGCATTTACATGCGACGGAATAGTGTGCGGTAAGGTATTGTAGTTAACAAGCGCAATGCCCCAGATGAACAATATGCAGAGGATGGTAAATGCTTCGAGAAGCCGGTCGGTGAGCTTAAGCTCCATTTCAAGAATGGGGCGTTCTTCTTTTACGGGTGTGCGTTTGCGGGGTTCCATACAGGTTCATGGTTTGATTGTGTGAAAGTATAACTTCAAATTAAATGATCTCATGCAGCCTCCAGGCCTGAACATGAGTGATGCCTTCTTTTGAAGGGTATGCAATGTCATCGAGAGATACAACGATTTTTTCGTAATTATCCCTTATTCTTTCAAGCGGATCGTATTCACGTTTAACAGTGCCTTCGTCGGCTAAAAGATAGGCACATTGAAGGTATATCATCCTTTCAGCTTTTATTGCAACAAAATCAATTTCTTTTTCTCTGGTGATGCCAACATACACTGTATAGCCGGAACGACATAGTTCAAGATAAACCAGATTTTCCAGTTTATAGCCAATTCCATATCCAAAACCACGAAATAAGTAGTTATTAAAAGAAAGGTCGTTGATATAATACTTACATGTGCCTGAAATTATTTCCTTACCGCGAATATTATATCTTTCAGCACGATGTATCAAAAATGCCTCCTCTATATACAGGATGTAATTTGACAACGTGTCGTACGTTGTTTTGCGTCCTTTACTTTTGAAGTAATTTACAATGTTATTAATGGATATTAGATTGGAAGCGTTATTTACCAGATAAGCAAAAATATCTTCTAAAAGTCTGGGATCTTTTATATTATGTCGTTGTATGATATCGCGTAATAAAACTGTGTCTTTTATTGCACTTATATAATTTCGTCTTGATTCATCATTATTTAACCGGAATAATTCAGGCAAGCCTCCACTTTCCATGTATTCTATAAAACTTTGTTTGCCTTGCTCCTTTTGATGGATACCTAAGAATTCGCTGAAACTGAATGGGAAAATATGAAAATTCACATAACGGCCTGAGAGCAGGGTTGCTAATTCACCCGATAACATCCTGGAGTTTGACCCGCTTATAAATATTTCATAGTTATCGATAAAGTTTTGAGAAAGAGAGTTTATCAGATGCTCCCATCCAAAGATATTCTGGATTTCATCAATAAACAGCCATACCTTGCCTTTTGGTCTAACTCTTTCACGGTAAAGATTTATCAGTCTTTCCAACGCTTTATAATCAGCAATAAAGTCAAACTCCGTAAACTCTTTATTGACATAAAAGGTATTAACAGGATCAATACCACTATCAATGAGAGATTTTAATACCTGTCGTAAAATGAAGCTTTTACCCACTCTGCGTTGTCCGACAAGTACTTTTACCAGATTATTTCCGGTATAGCCAAGTATCTTTTCAGTATAATCTTTCCGAAAATAACCAAGGTTATGTGGCTCATTTTTCCAAAAATTAAATTTGCTTAAAGCTGCAAAATAATCTTCCATACTCGATATTTTTATCACAAATGTAATATTTTTCGAGTTCATTTGAAAATTTATTACACAGATACTAAGCCAATCTGCAT
>CAZXQT010000044.1:0-13292 GCA_964643225.1 uncultured Lentimicrobium sp.
GCTCGTAGTAATTGGTATAAGTGCCTGGTTTCTGCTTAAGAAAAGACATGTGGTTTTTGCTAAAAGAAGCATTGTAGTTGCAGCTGTTTTTGGGCTCATTACCTCTGTAATGACATTAATTACCGGTGATTTTAGCGCTAAAGTGGTAGCTAAGCATCAGCCCATGAAATTTGCAGCAATGGAAAGCCTTAACGTTGGACAACGCGGAGCCGGACTTATTGCAATTGGGATTGCTCAAACTACTGTTGAAGAAGCAGGTTATGAAAATTACGATGACACCAAATTTAAAATTGAGATACCCAATTTCCTTTCTTACATGGCGTTTTCAAACTTTGATGCATATATACCCGGTATCAAAGATTTAATGGAAGGCAATCCGGAAGAAGGAATTATCCCCGCCACTGAAAAAATAGCTAAAGGCAAAATGGCTATCGATGCACTTGCTGCATATAAAGAAGCCAAGGAATTGAACGACCAGGCAAAAATGTCTGAGGCTAAGGCAATACTTGATGAGAATTTTAAGTATTTCGGATACGGATATTTTATTAATAATCCGCAGGATTTGGTTCCAAGTGTTCCATTAACATTCTATAGTTTCAGAATTATGGTTGTTCTTGGCTCATGGTTCATTCTATTCTTCGCAATTGTATTATTGCTGGTTTACAAGAACCGAATTACAGGATCTAGGTTCTGGTTGTCATTAAGTATCATAAATATACCTCTCGCCTACCTGGCCACACAGTCAGGTTGGGTAACTGCAGAAATGGGTCGCCAGCCATGGGTAATTCAGGATCTGATGCCTACAATGACCGCTGTTTCAAAGCTTGATGCCAATGCTGTAATAACTACTTTCATTTTATTTGCTGTAATCTTTACAACCTTGCTTATTGCTGAACTAAGCATTATGTTCAAGACGATTAAATCCGGACCTAAACCAATTAGCGAGGGGCAGGGAATACCCGTGCATGAAGCAGAACTGGCAAATGTTACTGATAACGATAAATTCAATAAATAATAAGGAGGGACAATACTCATGTTTGAAAATTTATCACTATTAGCCCTTCAGCAGTACTGGTGGGTAATTATATCAATCCTTGCCAGCGCCCTGGTATTCTTAATGTTTGTACAAGGTGGCCAAACTTTAATATATACGCTTGGCAAAAACGAAAAGGAGAGAAGCCTGATTGTAAATATTCTTGGTCATAAGTGGGAACTCACATTTACCACGTTAGTTACCTTTGGTGGTGCTTTTTTTGCATCATTTCCGTTGTTCTATTCCACAAGCTTTGGTGGTGCTTACTGGGTTTGGATGGCCATACTGTTTTCTTTCGTGATTCAGGCCGTCTCTTATGAATATCGTACCAAACCCGCCAACGTACTGGGTAAGAGAACCTTTGAGGTTATGCTTTTCATTAATGGTGCCTTAGGTACTATATTAATCGGAACGGCTGTTGGCACTTTCTTTAATGGTAGCTTGTTCAGTGTAGAAAAAGCAAATATTGCCAATATCTACGACTCTGCAATCTCCAGGTGGATGATGCCAACCCATGGCCTGGAAGCAGTATTAAACTGGCATAACGTTGCTCTGGGTCTGTCGGTATTCTTTCTCTCCAGAGTTCTAGGCATTTTGTTCATTGCAATTAATGTTGATAATGAGAATATCTTTAACAGGAGCATCAGGCAAATGTGGTTTAATGCAGTACCATTTCTTGTTTTCTTCCTTGCTTTTCTAGGTGGATTGCTATTAAAGGATGGATTCGCTTACAATCCTGAAACCGGAATGGTATACATGGAACCGTTTAAGTACCTCAATAACCTGCTCGCTATGCCGTTAGTGCTTGTATTCCTGTTAGCAGGTGTAGTACTTGTTCTTTTCGGATTGATCAGATTCTTATTTATGAAGAAAAGAAAAGCCATCTGGCTGGTAGGTCCGGGAACAATTCTTACAGTATTTGCATTATTCCTTGTTGCAGGATTTAATAACACAGCATACTATCCTTCAACCTATGATCTTCAGCATTCATTAACCATTCAAAATAGTTCATCAAGCCATTACACGCTAACAGCCATGAGCTACGTTTCACTATTCATTCCGGTTGTAATTGCCTATATATACTGGGCATGGTCTGCGATGAATAAGAAGCAAATGACTGCCGAAGATTTAAATGAAGACAACAATCACGTTTATTAACAAAAAAGAACTTACTCACTATGTACATTGATAAAATCCTTTGGTTATTAAGCTGGCCTGCATCGATAATACTGTCTTATTATCTGGCTCTCTATTTAATTAAGAAGTTCGACGAGCAAATAAATAATGATCCTGTTCTTAAAGACAAAAATCCGTAAAGAACGGTAAATTAAAGTGCTGAGTTTTAAAAGAAGAGATTACATTCTCTTCTTTTTTTTTCTTCTTCCTTTTTTTTTCTTCTTCCTTTTTTTCTTTCTTCCCTTTTTTTCTTCCTTCTTGTTCTTTTCTTTTCTTAAAGATGAGTGTTTTAATAACAATCCTAAGCGTTCAAACATCAATGATGTTTCTAAAAATTCTATTTTTGCGGCTCAGCATATTATTACATTAATTACTAAATGGTTACATTAACATCCCTAACCTCATGAAGAAAATTACTCTTATTACTCTCATTCTTTCAATTATCCTGGTTTTCTGCATAAAAACAACCATGGCACAGGAAAAGGATTATAGCACCTATCCTTACTGGGTTGATATGATGCAGGACCCTGATGCCAATTTCTTTGAAACTCAAAAAGCCTTTAACCAATATTGGGAAGGAAAAGAAATAATAAAGGGTAATGGTTACAAAGTCTTTAAAAGGTGGGAATACTGGATGTCTAAGCAAGTTTCACCCGATGGAACAAAGCCATCAGCTTACCGCGACATTCATGCAATGCAAAGTCTGAAAACAAAAAACAGTACCGGAACCAGAGCCGGTAGCTGGGTATCTCTTGGCCCCAACAATGTTCCATCAGGATACAATGGTTATAGAGGCCTTGGCCGAATTAATGCTGTTGCCTTCCACCCTACCGACCCGAATACAGTTTTTGCAGGTGCACCTGCCGGAGGTTTATGGATAACGTACGATGACGGGGCTACCTGGGTTTCTCATACCGACATTATGCCTACCCTAGGTGTATCCTCTATAGTTGTTGATTACATTAACCCAGACATAATCTATTTGGGAACCGGTGACCGTGATGCAGGAGATGCTCCCGGCCTTGGTGTATGGAAAAGTCTCGATGGTGGAGTTACTTTCCAGCCTTCAAATACAGGGATGGAAGAAAGCACTGTGGGTAAGCTTATAATCCACCCTACAGATAATAACATACTCATTGCCGCCACCGGTGGTGGAATTTACAGAACAACAAATGCAGGTGCTTCATGGACAAAAATTATGAACGGCAATTTTAAAGACATCGTTTTTAAACCAGGCGATCATAATATAGTCTACGCAGCAACGGCAGGCAATTTTTACAGATCAACAAACAATGGAGTGTCATTCACTCAGGTAACTAATGGGTTACCTGGCGGTGCCCGTTCTGCAATAGGAGTTTCTCCTGCAAATCCTGAAGTAGTGTACCTTTTTGTAACTAACCAGGATAGTTTTAAAGGTTTGTACCGCTCAAATGACAGTGGTTTAAGTTTCTCCGTAATGTCAACATCTCCAAACATTATGGCCTGGGATTGCAATGGTGGCAGTGGTGGTCAGGCCTGGTATGATCTGGATGTTGCTGTTGACCCAACCAATGCTGACATCCTTTATGGAGGCGGTGTCAATTGCTTTAAATCCATAAACGGAGGCTCCACTTGGGCTATCAATTCGCATTGGTATGGTGGTTGTGGTGTACCTTCTGTTCATGCCGATCTCCACGTTCTGGAATATAATCCTTTAAACAACAGATTGTATGCAGGTAACGACGGAGGTTTGTACTGGACAGCCAACGGTGGACAGTCGTGGACAGAAATCAGTAATGGTATGGTCATCAGCCAGGCATATAAGATTGGCCAGAGCGCTACCAATAAAAACTACGTAATTAATGGTTATCAGGATAATGGCACATCTTCCTACACTGGTACTTCATGGGTAAGTGTAGGTGGCGGCGACGGAATGGAATGCGCTTACGATCCAACAGATGATCTATACAGCTATTCTACAGTATATTACGGCAGTATTACAAGAAATTATAATCATAATGGTCAGGCCGGTATCGCCGGTCAGGGTGTAAATGGAATTACTGAAAGCGGAGCCTGGGTAACGCCCTTTATCATTGATCATTACGATGGAAATACCATGTTTATCGGTTACGATAATATCTGGAGAAGTACCAATATTAAAGCTTCTAATCCTAACAGTGTTAAATGGGATAAAATTTCGGAAATTAACGTGAACGACCTTGACATTGTAAGACAATCGTATGCCAATACCAATATTATCTATACTTCTAAAGGAAATTCCCTCTATAGGTCAGATAATGTGAAAGCAAGCAGTGTAACATGGGGAAATCTAACCGGACTGTTACCTACAGGAAACACTATCACCGCTATTGAAACCAGCCCTGTCGATGAAAACGTTGTTTATATTGTACAGCAGAACCGGGTTTTCAAATCTTCTACAAAAGGAATGAGCTGGACAGAAATTACCACCAACCTGCCCGATGTACAGATGAATACCCTTGTTTACTATAAAAACAGCCCAGAAGGATTATATCTGGGTACCAATATAGGCGTATTCTACCGCGATGCATCGAATGAAGCCTGGATTCATTATTCTGATGGTTTGCCGGCTGCAGCCAAAATCACTGAACTTGAAATATATTATGACCCTGCAGGACCTCAGTTCGACCTACTGCGTGCAGCTACTTATGGCCGCGGATTGTGGGAAAGTTCATTGCATTACTCTGTTCCGTTTGCCGATTTTGAGGCAGATCAGGTACTGGTACCATTGGGTTGTGGTGTAAACTTTTCTGACAAATCGCTTGGCATTCCGTTCCAATGGGAATGGCAGTTTGAAGGAGGTACTCCTGCTACATCAACCGAAAGGAATCCTACAAGTATCGTATGGAACCAGCCAGGTACGTACACCATAACACTCATAGTACAGAACCCTGCAGGAACAGACACCATTACTAAAGAGGCTTATATTAACGCTAGCGGAACCCTTCTGCCAGTTGCACAGTTCACTTCATCTTTAAGTTCCTTCTGCACTAATGATGAGGCGGTTGTTTCGTTCTATGACCAGTCTGACTATTGTCCAACAACCTGGGCCTGGTCTTTCGAACCGGCAGATGTTACCTTTATGGAAAACACAACAGCTTCTTCTCAAAATCCTGTTGTTCAGTTTAACCTGGGTGTGCCATACTCTGTCACTCTGGTTGCCACAAATGCCAACGGATCAGCAAATGTTGTTAAACAAAACTACGTGGTTATCGGAGGACAGCCAATGCCTTTTAACGAGGACTTTGAGAATGCAGATCTGGAGGCAACCGGCTGGACCATAGTAAATCCGGATAACACCATTACCTGGGATATTTTCTCTATCCAGAACGACACTGTCGTTAATAAAGCTGCACGGATGAATTTCTTTAATTATAATGTAGCACCCGGTCGTCGTGATCAACTGATTAGCCCTCCCATCAACCTTGATGGCTTTACTACCGCTTACCTGGGATTTGAGCATGCATACATTCGCCGTTATGCACAGATTTCTGATACCCTTATTATCTACTTATCGGATGATTGCGGAAATACCTGGACACGTATCAGAACATTAAGCGAAGACGGAACCGGCACTTTCGAAACTGTTCCGGTAAGCACTGTTGAGTATGTACCTCAATCTTCGGATGACTGGTGTAATGGAGAAGGCGGGCCTGCCTGTAATGTGATTAATATTTCACAGTGGGCAGGTAAGAACAATATTAAAATCATGTTCGAGACCTTTCATAAAAGAGGTAACAATCTTTTCATCGATAACATATACATAACACCAACAATCTCAACCACCAGTATTTCGACTGATATTTCGCAAGAACTGACAATTTATCCAAATCCGGCTAACAGGATTTTCACTCTTCAATCGCAGAAATCAATCAGTGAACCTGAAGTAAAGATCTTCAATTTCAGTGGCAAACTCGTATTCCATGAAAAGTTGGCAACCGGAAATCATTGGGCAATCAATCCGGGCGGACTGTCCAGAGGAGTGTATATGTTAAGAGTTATCAGTGAAAATGGCGCCTGGGACGAAAAATTAATAATAAAGTAAACACGTTTGTCGCTGCAAAATGCATCTTTTTTATTTTGAGACATCCAGTCTGCTAAACCATTTCAATTCAGGCAATCATCTTGTCAGCCTTACCGGCGATGAAGCCAATCACCTGAAGGTTATGCGACTCAGAAGCGGCGACAAACTATTGTTAACGGATGGTATTGGGAATCTTTCTAAAGCTGAAATCATTGATTCATCTTCAAAATCCAATACCATCCGATTACTTGATGTTAAAACAAGCGGGCAGCCTTCACATAAACTTCACATAGCAATAGCGCCACCAAAGAATATTGCCAGGTTTGAGTGGTTTCTCGAAAAAGCAACCGAAATTGGAATAGATGAGATAACGCCTTTCATTAGTGAACATTCAGAGCGAGCAACACTTCGTAATGACCGTTTAAACAAAGTGCTTATTTCAGCAATGAAGCAAAGTTTAAAAACCTATTTGCCCAAATTGAATCCTCCTTCCAGTTTAACTGGTTTTATCGAAGAACAACCTGTCTACAGCCAAAAGTTTATTGCCTGGCTGGATAAGGAGACTGAACAACAGCATCTAAAAGTTGTATGTAAAGCAAATGAACCTGTAACAGTGTTAATTGGTCCCGAGGGTGATTTTTCAGCTCCTGAAGTTTTACTGGCTAAAGCTAAAGGATTTATACCGGTATCTTTGGGTAAATCCAGATTAAGAACAGAAACTGCAGCACTTGCTGCATGTTTAATTGTTAATGTCCTTAATGAACCAGACTATGTTCCCTATCCATTGAATACCGACGAAGGGTAAAGCAGGATACTATGAAAAGCACCAGAAGAATAATTTTCGCAACCATACTGCTTTGTGCTTCATTCGCGAGCCTTAATACACTTGCGCAAAGTACACTGCAGATTGCATTATTAAAATACCGGGGAGGTGGAGACTGGTATGCAAACCCTACTTCCCTCACTAATCTTATTTCATTCTGTAATAAGAATATCCGTACCAACATTCATCCCGAATATGCTACAGTTGAAGCAGGCAGCAGTACGATCTTCAACTATCCGTTTATACATGTAACCGGACATGGGAATATTGTTTTTGATGACCAGGAAGCAAGGAATCTGAGGCAATATCTGTTAGCCGGTGGCTTCATCCATATAGACGATAACTATGGTCTTGATGAATACATCCGTCCGCAAATGAAGAAAGTGTTTCCTGAACTTGAATTTGTTGAATTACCATTCTCCCACCCCATTTATCACCAGCAATATAACTTTGCTAACGGCTTGCCTAAGATTCATGAACACGACAACAAGCCGCCCAAAGGTTACGGGTTAATTCTCGATGGCAGACTGCTTTGCTTTTACACCTATGAGACTGATCTTGGCGATGGATGGGAAGATCCGCATGTACATAATGATTCTGAACAGACAAGATTAAAAGCTCTTCAGATGGGTGCCAATATTATTCAGTACGTCTTTAACAAATAGCCCCTAAAAAAAAAGCTCCTATACAGGAGCTCTATTCTTTAAATTAAGAAGTTCCTATAGTTGTTTAACTTTTACCGCATTCAAACCTTTACGTCCTTCTTCAAGGTCAAATGAAACGCTGTCGCCTTCATTTACACGATCCTGGATGTTAGTAATGTGAACAAAATACTCCTTGTTAGAGTCATCGTCAATGATGAAACCGTAACCTTTTGATTCATTAAAGAATTTAACTTTTCCTGTTTTCATATTAATTAACAAAAATAAATAGTGAGCAAATGTAGGGTTTATTTTAACCCATATTACATAAAAACTCAGGAACGTTGTATAATGTTTACTATTTAGTGCACTAAAAACAATAATAATGAAAAAACCTCGCCGGAAAGCGAGGTTAAAGATCACATGAATAACTATATCTATTAGTTATGCAAGTTTAACCTTGACAGCGTTTAAGCCTTTTTTACCTTCCTGAAGTTCGTAAGTTACTGCGTCACCTTCATTAATACGATCGACCAGGCCAGTTGCATGAACGAAATATTCTTTACCGGTTTCGTCGTCTAAGATAAATCCATAACCTTTTGATTCATTGAAGAATTTTACTTTTCCTGTTTTCATAATCAATTAAAAAAATTAAATAAGCGCAAATGTAAATTTATTTTCCACTCGATAACACTTTTTAGTGCGAAAATGTTTGAAAAAATAGCAAAAGTTGCTAAAAGTTGTCAAATATTTGCATTAATTCTTCCTAAAAGACTCCATTCGCTGCTTTATCAATGCTATTTTCGACTCAGCATCAGCCCTTTTCTTTTGTTCTGATTCAATAATATCAGGTTTGGCATTTGCCATGAACCTTTCATTTCCGAGCTTCTTCATAACTGAAAGCAAAAAACCCTCTGTATATTCCAGTTCTTTCTCCAGTTTGCTGATCTCAGCAGCCACATCAACTTTATCCCCTAACGGAATAAAAAGTTCCACTGTATCAACTATGAAACCAATAGAAGCATCCGGTTTTTCGTATACATAATTGATAGCACTGATGTTGCATAACTTCGAAATGATTTCATCAAATGCCCTCGAATAACCTGAATCGATCAGAATGTGCAATTCTATCGAATCGCGCTGAGGAATAGATTTATCCTTTCTTATATTTCTTATTTCCTGAATTATCCTTGCAGCTGTGCTAAAGTCTTTAAGAATCTGTTCGTTAAATTGCTCCCTTTCATCAACCTGAGTGATCATCAAACTCTCGTTTTCCGCTCTGTCAGAAAGTAAATGCCAGATTTCTTCTGTTATAAACGGCATGAACGGATGGAGTACTTTCATCAGTTTTTCGAATGCCAAAACAGCTTCAGTAAACGTCAGCCTGTCAATGGGTTGAAGATATGCCGGTTTAATCATTTCAAGATACCAGGAGCAGAAATCATCCCAAATGAGTTTATAAACGTTCATTAACGCTTCGGATAACTTGTACTTGTTAAAGTTATCATCGATCTCGGCTATCGCTTCATTAAAGCGTGCAGTAAACCATGAAGTGGCTTTCTTTGCATATTCGGGTTGCGGTATTTCATTGTCAACCTCCCAGCCTTTTACCAGTCGTAAAGCATTCCAGATCTTATTGCTGAAGTTCCTGCCCTGTTCGCATAAACTTTCATCAAAAGGCAAGTCATTACCTGCCGGCGAAGTCAACAGCATACCTACACGTACCCCATCGGCACCGAAAGTAGCAATCAGATCGAGCGGATCGGGTGAATTGCCCAGTGATTTTGACATTTTCCTGCCAAGCTTATCGCGAACAATACCGGTGAGGTATACATTCTTAAAGGGTATCTCCTGTCTGTATTCCAATCCGGCCATTATCATACGTGCAACCCAGAAAAATAGTATTTCAGGTGCAGTAATCAGATCGTTGGTCGGATAGTAGTATTTTATGTCTTCGTTATCCGGATTTCGTATACCATCAAAAACCGAAATAGGCCATAGCCACGATGAGAACCATGTATCGAGTACATCTTCATCCTGTTTTAAATCGTCAGCTTTAAGGTTATTGTTTCCTGATAATATACGTGCTTTCTCAACGGCTTCTTCTATAGTCCGGGCAACAACATACCGCCCATCCGCCATATAATAAGCCGGAATTCGCTGGCCCCACCATAACTGGCGGCTAATACACCAGTCACGTACGTTCTCCATCCAATGACGGTAAGTGTTCTTAAACTTTTCAGGATGAAACTTTATCGTATCGTCCATTACAACCTTAAGTGCCTTCGAAGCCATCTGATCCATTTTCATGAACCACTGCAATGAAAGTTTAGGCTCAATCACTTCATCTGTGCGCTCTGAACGGCCAACATTATTCGTGTAATCTTCAATTTTTACAACATGTCCCTGCTGTTCCAGATCTCCGATAATTTCCTTTCTAACATCAAAACGATCCTTACCAACATAAAGCTGAGCCTTTTCACTTAATGTCCCATTGTCATTGAAAATGTCAATCGACTCCAGATTGTGCTTGATCCCGATTTTATAATCGTTTATATCGTGCGCCGGAGTTATCTTTAAGCAACCTGTACCAAATTCCCTGTCAACATATTCGTCCTGAATAAGCGGGATAGACCGGTTGATCAAAGGAACCAGTACTCTCTTTCCTGCAAGGTGCTTAAACCGGTCATCTTCCGGATGAAAACAAACAGCAGTATCGCCCAGAATTGTTTCAGGACGGGTAGTTGCGATGGTCACCCATTCATCATCCGTACCTTCAACCTTATACCGTAAATAATATAGCTTTGACTTTTCTTCCCTGTAAATTACTTCCTCATCCGAGAGTGCAGTCAGTGCCCTGGGATCCCAGTTTACCATTCTAACTCCACGGTATATCAATCCCTTATCGTAAAGATCAATAAAAACATCAATTACCGACTCATACATGGAAGGATCCATGGTGAATTTAGTGCGGTCCCAGTCGCAGGAAGCCCCAAGCTTTTTAAGCTGCTCCAGGATTATTCCTCCGTGCTTTTCTTTCCACTCCCAGGCATGCTTAAGGAAGTCCTCACGGCTTAATGAACTCTTGTCAATACCCTGCTCTTTCAGCTTTGCTACAACTTTTGCCTCTGTAGCAATAGAAGCATGATCAGTGCCCGGCAGCCAGCACGCATTCTTGCCCTGCATTCTTGCACGCCGCACCAAAACATCCTGTATGGTGTTGTTAAGCATATGACCCATATGCAGAACACCGGTAACATTTGGAGGTGGTATTACAATCACATAAGGTTCCCGGTTATCAGGAACTGATTTAAAGTAACCTTTATTCAGCCAGTGTTTGTACCATTTATCCTCAATTCCGGTCGGATCGTATTTTGCAGGTATTTCCATGTATTTTGCCTCTGTTTTTTGGAGTGCAAAATTAGTAAAATAAACGTTAGCCTTCCCTTATGATAGGGTTAATGGCGTACCGCTTAATACAATTTCATTAACTTTGAGCGATTATTCACCCGCATGAAACAACGCATCCTTTCTTTAATTGAGAAAAAATATTTCCTTCTGCTTATCTACATTCTGCTGGCCGTCATTGCAGCCGTTCAGTCGTACTCGCACGATAAAGCACCCATGGTTGATGGCGGCATCAGTTATAACCGGTACAATAACTATGTGATCTTCAAAAGTTCCTTTGAGCACTTAACGCAAAACCAGAATCTATACATTGAATACCCTGAACAGCACTGGGATTTATATAAATACACCCCAACCTTCTCCCTGTTTTTTGGCCTTTTCTATTACCTGCCCGACCTGGCAGGATTAATTGCATGGGATCTATTGAATGCGCTGGTGCTGCTGGTTTCCATTTATTGCTTACCAAACCTGAGCAATAGAAAAAAAGGAATAATGTTGCTTATCTTAACCATCGAGCTCATGACATCCCTTCAGAATCAGCAATCAAACGGTTTGATCGCCGGTTTGCTGGTGCTGTCTTTTGCAATGATGGAAAAGAAAAACTATGCTCTTGCTGCTTTCGCCATAATGGCGACCGCGTATATTAAGCTTTTTGGCATCATTGCACTCATAATGTTTCTCTTTTATCCTCAGAAATGGAAGTCAGCCCTATACAGCCTCCTTTGGTTTGCAGTCCTTTTCGTGCTACCTCTTGCTGTAATCCCTTTCGGGGACTATACGACACAAATACACAATTACACCGTAATGCTCAACATGGATAAAGCAATATCGTATGGTTTTTCCGTGCTCGGCGTATTGCACACCTGGTTTCACCTGAATCCCGATAAAAATCTGGTGCTTTTTGCAGGATTTGTTTTACTCTCCATACCTTTCATCAGGGTTATTTATAGTCATATCGCTGCGAAATCAACCAATACATCCTCTCCTGCATTACAGAACCAAACAGACTTTTATTACAGATCTATTACATTCGCTGCACTGCTTATATGGCTGGTAATATTTAATCACAAGGCCGAATCTCCTACTTTCATTATTGCCTTTGCGGGAATAGCTCTGTGGATCGTATCAGGTAAAGCCAGCACAACAGATACCGTATTATTTATTCTGGCATTACTTTTCACCAGTCTTTCAACTACCGACTTGTTTCCGAAGGTCTGGCGTACCGGATTCTTTGTACCTTACTATATCAAGGCCATACCCTGTATTCTCATTTATTTCTACCTGACGTATAAATTGTTATCCCGAAAGCTTAATGTACCAGAAATAATCGATATTGAAGTAAATGAAAGAGTTATATCTCGACGTTAAAAGTATCCGGTATTACCTGCATATCATCTCTGTAAAAGAAGATAAACCCTGGATTGTTTTTCTTCACGATTCGCTGGGTTGTGTTGAAACCTGGAGAGATTTTCCAAACAAGACAAGCGAGGTAACAGATTGCAATGTTCTTGTATACGACCGCCAGGGGTACGGTAAATCGCAGTCGCTTGAATCCGCTGACAGAACAAACGACTATATGGAGAAAGAAGCCTCCGTGCTTTTGGATATTCTCGATGAATTAAAGATTGAACGTCCCATTTTATTCGGTCATAGCGATGGTGGAACTATTGCCCTTATTGCTGCAGCAAAATACCCTGAAAAAATTAAAGCCATCATAACAGAAGGTGCGCATGTTTTTGTTGAAGATATTACCCTTCAGGGCATAAAAGAGGCTATGAACGCATATGAAAAACAGGATCTGAAGAAACGTTTGTCAAAGTACCACGGTAAAAACACAGAGATTGTTTTTCGTGCATGGACCGGCATATGGCTTTCAGATGCTTTCAGAAACTGGAATATAGAACATTTCCTTCCCGGAGTTTTATGCAGAAACCTTATAATTCAGAGCGAATCAGATGAATTTGGCACTCTCAGGCAGGTTGAATCGATAACTAGCAAAACCACCGGATCGTCGGTAAAACTAATAGTCAGCAATGCTTCGCATACTCCACACAGAGATGCAGAAGAAACTGTACTCCATGCCTGCCGGGAATTTATAATAAAGTATAATAATTAAAAATAACGGAGCAGCAACCCATGTCTGCAGTACAGACACGGGTATTGCTGTTC
>CAZXQT010000045.1:0-13127 GCA_964643225.1 uncultured Lentimicrobium sp.
GTCGACCTTGGTCAGACGGCGGAGGTTGCCAAGATGCGTGTGGGTGCTCTTCCTCAGGAGCGAAGAATGTTTATGTATCATAAAAATCCACTCATTCACTTGCTTCTGAATACTTTCAGAAATTTTATCACCTATTCGGCAGAACAACCGGTGGCCACGGTTTTTAAAGCATCTGTGTATGAGGATATTATTTGTAAGACCTGAACCTTCACCCGATACTATCGGCCTGCAGCATTTAATGGTGGTTGAACCACTGGAGCTTGAAATACTTGCTACACTGGTAAAAGACAGGCACGATGTGCTCATAGCCGATATGATTCCCGAGAAGAGAAGTTTCGCTGACATTCTGCAATCTTTTATGCCGCAGGTGGTTTGTATTACAGGGTATATTACCCACATACCTGTTATGATACGATATTGCGAAGAAGCGAAACGCTTTGACAACAACATTATAACGGTAACAGGAGGGGTGCATATAGAAAAATTCCCCGACGATATAGCGCACCCGAGTGTTGATTACAGGGTTATACGGAATGCAACAAGAGCATTTCCGCAACTTATTGACTTTTTCGGGGGTAAGGATGTATACCCGCAGGGTGTGTTATCGAAAGATGCTGCGGTTGATTCGTGCATACTGCCTGACTACGACTTCTTCACAGTGGTCCCTGACAGATCGCTTACGCGGAAATACCGCAAAAAGTACTTCTATGTTTTTCATAACCGGGTAGCCCTTGTTAAGGGCTCCTTTGGCTGTCCGTATCAATGTAAATTCTGCTACTGTCGTGAAATAACCGGCCACAGATACTTTGCGCGTCCTGTAAAGGAAATTGTGGAAGAAATAGAGAGTATACACGAAAAAGAAATTTACCTGGTCGACGACGATTTCCTGGTAAGCACTGAAAGAGTCAGGGAGTTTATCCGGCTCCTGAACGAGCGCAGAATAAAGAAAAGGTATCTGATATATGGCAGGGCAGACTTCATTGACAACAATCCTGACCTGATGCGCGACTTCAAAAAAGCAGGTTTAAGAACGATTATTGTTGGTCTTGAATCATTCAGCAACGATGAACTGTCCGATTTCCATAAGCAGACAGACGTTAATACGAACCGTCTGGCTATGAATGTAATGAACAAGTATAACATTAACTGCTATGCAGGGATCATTCTCTCACCGTTATGGACCAAAAGCGATTTCAAAAAGACGGGAGATATACTCATCGACCTGGGAATAAAATTTGTTAACCTGCAGCCCCTGACACCACTCAAAGGCATTGAGCTGCATGTACAGGAGAGCGATCTCGTGGTAAGTAAAGATGATTTTCCGAAATGGGATCTTGCACATGTTACCATCAGACCTGAACACATGACTGTGGCCGAATATTACAGGCAGGTGCTTAAACTGTATCTGCGCATTCTGTATTATCCGCCCAACATTATAAGCACATTCAGATACCCTGTTGCAATGCAGATAAGAATGATAAAGGGTTTACGAAAGGTAATGAAGCAATACAAAGAAAGAATTATGCAGGCCGAACATGCCTAAAGTACTACTTATACAATCAACGCAGTACAGCGCTATAAGCGGAAAGCCTTGCAAACAGAAACGGCTTTATCTGCCCGGTCTGGCTTTTCCATTGCTTGCCGGGTATTTACCGCCCGGCTGGACTATGGAAGTTAACCTTGAGGTGGTAGACGAAATAAACTTTGATACCGATGCCGGCATAGTGGGCATTGGTGCCATGGGATATGCCATATTCCGTGCCCGCGATATAGCTGCAGAATTCAAAAAACGAGGCAAGACAGTATTCATGGGTGGTTACATGCCTTCTATTCTGCCCGGTTTTGTCGATGATTATTGCGATGGTGTGATCATTGGTGATGCCGAATTGTCTCTGCCTTTGCTGCTGCAGGATTTCGAAAATACCGGAACCATAAAAAGGCGGTATGATAACCCGCTCTCTGACCTGAAAGGAATGCCGGTGCCGAAATACGAGATGTTCTCCAGGCAAAAAACAGGTTTCATGCTTCCGGTACAAGCCGGCAGAGGTTGCCCGCACTTGTGCAATTATTGCTCCATTGCATGTGTTTATAGAGGGAAATACCTTGCCCGCCCGGTAGGGGATGTAATGAACGACATTAACAGGATCAAAGAGCTGGGATACCGGTATTTTTATCTGCTTGACGATAACATTGTGAGTAATCCTGATTTTTTGAGAGAACTGTGTGCCCGGATCAAGCCACTTAAAATGAAATGGGCCAGCCAGTGTTCGCTCAATCTGGCACGAAATACCGACCTGTTGCACACTGTTGCCTCTTCCGGATGTAAAATTCTGAGCCTGGGAATAGAGAGTTTGAGTCAGGAGGGTCTTGATAAGCTCAAAAAGACCTGGGTCATTACCAAAGACCATAAGAAATTGCTGGAGCGTATTTCAAAAGCCGGTATACTGCCTGCAACAGAAATGATAATCGGAACAGACAATGACACCCCTGACAGTATTCGTGAAACTTACCGGTTTGTGCGGGATATGCAGATTCCAATTCCTAAGTTTTATATACTCACCCCCATGCCCGGCTCAGAACTGTATCAACAGTTCCGTAAGGAAAACAGGCTGCTTCATGAAGATTACAGTAAGTACACGGCAACCAACTGTGTATTTAAACCGGCCAAAATGACTCCTGATGAGCTGGACCGGTTGTTCTGGTGGCTATACCGTAAGGTGTACACAATCCCGAATATTATATACCGAACGCTTCTTAACAGGCATTTTTTAAAAATCCGCTGCTGTACTTTTATGCATTCATAGTGAACCTCACCTACAGGCGTTTTATTAAAAATGGAGATGGACCCAACATATTCTGAGATCCGCGAAGTAAAAAGCAGGCACGACCTTCGCTTATTTATTGATTTTCCGCGTAAGCTGTACCGTAACGATGCCGGTTTTGTGTTTGAACCATTCAACCTTCAGCGGGAGTTCCTGTCTGCTAAAAATCCCTTCTTTACCCATTCGTCGGCACGGTATTATCTTGCATTGCGTCGGGGAGACGTAGTTGGCCGTATAGCATCTATTATTAATACAGCCCACAACAAAAAGTATAACGAACAGTGTGGGTTCTTTGGTTTCTTTGAATGCATTGACGATGTACAGGTTGCGGGTGCATTGCTGAATGCAGTAATTTCCGATCACCGTAAATCAGGCTTTAGCCGCGTATATGGGCCGGCCAGTTTCACCACCAACGACTCTGCAGGATTATTGATAGAAGGATTCGGTACGCCACCGGTGGTAATGATGCTCTACAATAAGGCGTACTATGCGGATTATCTTACTGCCAATGGCTTCCGTAAAGTAATTGACCTGTTTTCTTATTTCATTGATGATAGCAGGCTGGGTTCTCTTCGGACTAAAGAGCTAAGCGACAGGCTCCTTACGAAGCTTTCGCTGAAGGGTATTACTTTTCGTAACGTAGATTTCAATAATTACGAGAGGGAATTAAGATCGGTATGCCCCATACACAACGAATCTAACAAAGATAACTGGGGTTTCATTCCGCTTACCGAGGAGGAATTCATTCATACCGGTCAGCAATTCCGCCAGTTCGTCCCGAACGATCTGATGATACTGGCAGTGAAAGAGGAAGAGGTGGTGGGTTTTATAGTTGCACTGCCCGACCTGAACCAGGTATTCCGGCATATACCCTCCGGAAGGATGTTACCCTTTGGATTTTTGAAGTTTCTGGTATACAAGCAAAGGATAAACCGGGCGCGCATACTGATACTGGGTGTAAAAGACAGCCTTCGCAGAACAGGAATTGATCTGGTACTATATAAAAAGATTCAGGAAAACCTTGCCGGGCACCGCATTTATTCGGGCGAGGCTTGTTATGTT
The DNA here is from genome assembly GCA_964643225.1 of uncultured Lentimicrobium sp. Lineage (GTDB taxonomy): Bacteria > Bacteroidota > Bacteroidia > Bacteroidales > Lentimicrobiaceae > Lentimicrobium. The sequence goes on from CAZXQT010000045.1 coordinate 3,885, forward strand.
CTGGAAAATAATACCGTAATGCACTCTATAATGAAAAAGCTGGGAGCCAGGCCTGTTAAAAAGTACAGAATGTACTCAGCAGAAATAAAAAAACCACCTACAGACTTGTAAGTGGTTTTTCGGTAATCCAATGAAAAATTAATTGCCTAAAATAATTAAATCAGAATCAAAAGCACTTATTGGTTAATGCTTTTTCTTTTTGCGAGGAATGTTTTCTGAACCAAATCGTACAGAATGATCAATCCACCGAGAATCATCATGGCATCGGGTACGGTACGTGCCCACATCCATCCACTCATAGATTCAATAGCTTCGCGGGTTCTTGTATAGAAATAGCCCATTTCCATGGCCATTTCGGTCTGGTGCATACCAATAATGTAGGTTGGTATGGCGAAAAGCAGCGCACCGATGGTTAAAATCCAGAAACCTATGGTACTCAGTTTATCGCTCCACTCCAGGTTATTTGCCAGGGCATTGGCACGTGAGGTCATGTACAGGAATGCAATGGATATGTAACCGAAAGCTCCCAAAAGGGCAACATGTCCGTGAGGCATGATCAGATAGGTTCCGTGCGAATAGTAGCTTATGGTAGGAGTGTTGATCACCATACCGAAGAAACCTGCGCCAATCCAGTTGAGTACAGCCGAACCTGCAATCCACATAAATGGCACACCAAAGTCAAACTTTTCACCCGAATGCAGTTTTTCTCTTTTATTCTTCCATGCTTCCACAATCATAAGTGCCAGTGGCAATGGTTCCAGTGCTGAGAATATACCCCCGATAGCTATCCAGTATTCATCGAGTCCCTGCCAGAAGTAATGATGTCCAACACCGAGTGTTCCGCTCAGAGAGATGAGGAACAGTTCAAAGAACATGACCCTTACGGCGGTTTTGTGCGAAATCAGACCCAGCGACACGGTAAAGAATGCTATAACACCGGCTGCGAACAGTTCGAAGGTCAGCTCAACCCAGAGATGGATAACCCACCAGCGATAGTAATCATCTACGGTGTAATTGGGCATGATTTTATGCACGGGCATCATACCGGCAATATAAAGGGTTGCAATGGCAAACGACGACCAGATAATGGTGCTGACAATCGGATTGTTTGTAGCTGCTTTACGGATGAGTGAAATAATGAGCAGGAACCAGAAAACAAGACCTACAACAAGGCCTATATCCCATAACCTTCCCAGGTTTACAAGTTCACGGCCTTCGTTGCCCAGCCAGAACCAGGTGTCTCTCATCTGACCGGTGGCCCCCATGTACAGACCAATGATCGAGCCTACTGCCACAACAAGCAGTGCTAACCATAAAACATCAACAAGCCAGGGGTATTTGTGGTCGCGGTTGGCTACCCACGGTGCAATAAGCAAACCACCTACCAGCCATCCAACAGCAACCCATAAAATAGCAAGCTGTGTATGAATAGAGCGTAAAACGTTGAATGGAAGCAGATCCTGTGAAAAAATGAAATCCTTCGTCGGCTCTGTGTAAAGATGTGCAAGATAACCGCCAATAAACAGCTGAACAACAAACAATGCTCCGACGATTGGAATGTATTTGAGCAGCTTTTTCTGCGAACGGAACATTTTGGTAATCTTAAGGGGTTCTTCGAGGTGGTCGTTTTCTTCTTTCTTAAAGAGGAACTCATAGGCAAGAAATATTACCACAATGGTTAAAGTCCACAGCACGAGGAATTCCCACAGGGAGATCTTGTGCGACAGGAAAGTAAGATCCTGGTCAATAAGAGGTTCCGGTGGCCAGTTATTCGACCATGTTCTATCGGTACCTGTGCGGTACGACGAAGCTACCAGCTGTGCCCAGTCAACAAAAGCGGCAATTTTAACTGCTTCGTCATGACGAATTATTCCTCCGGTAAATGCCCTTTCGGGATCACCTTCCACGAGGAGTTTGCTGAGGTATGCAACGTTGCTTTTGTACGCTGCAGCGGAAGCATCCGTATAAACGGTAGTGTTTTCAAGCAGTTGAGTCTGCTTGCGAAAATCCTGCTTTACTCTTTCTTTTACTGCACCACGCTCTACTTCAGTAAGTTCCTTGTTTTTCTTTCCGTAAATCTCTGTGGCATAATGATCGTACAGAAATTCTGCCCTGTAATGTAAAAAGTCGGTTGAGAAATCAGGACCCATATAAGCACCCATACCCAGCATGGTGCCCCAGTCCATCAGGTCAAATTGCTGGAAGTAACCTTTACCCGCAACCACGTCATCGTAGGTGTACAGAACCTCTCCGCTAACAGATTTAACCTCTTTTGGGATAGGAGGTACTTCTTTCTGCAGGTTTGCAGTGTAATAAATGAGCATGGTTACCATGATAAGGGCGATGATCCAGAATGCTGTATACAGCCCCTTTCTGCTCATAAATTTGTCAAGTAATGTTTGTTTCATAACTAATTGTTAGGTTAAACGGTAATATGCCATTAATAAGTAGTATTTAAAAAGCAAAAAAAGAGAGTACTCACCTGTACACCTTTAAATACCACTTCAAAGTATTATATCGTGCAAATGTATTTCGTTTTTTCAGAATTACAATATACCGGAAGAAAAAAAATAAAAAAATATTAGCGGTTCACTCGCTAAAAAAATCAGATACCGGTTCACAGTCTTTAAAGTACTGTCCCGGAGTAATGCCCGACAGAGTCCTGTAGTCATTGATCATGTGGGCCTGATCGTAATATCCGCTGCTATAGGCCAGTTCGGTAAGAGATAGCGAAGGGCTGTAGTGTTTCAGGTGAATGGAACTCTGGAATCGTATGGTTTTAAGAAACTGTTTCGGAGAGGTGCCTATATAATCGAAAAAGACACGTTCAAACTGCTTTCTGCTCAGGCAGGCTGCATCCGATAAAAAGTCGACCTGTACCGAACCTTTTGTTTCCTTTATGAGCCCGAGGCATTTGTTAATTCTCTTTACTTCATAGCTGCCGGATTGCTGCGAAAGCAGATCAGTAAGGAAACGTTCGGTAATTTTTACTTTTTCCTCAAAAGATACAGCTTCAAATAATGCATCTTCCAGGCGGTCGGATAATTCAGAAACCACGTAACGGAAAGGAACATTTACATCATAAAACTCGCCGGCGGGTATTTTGCTAAAGATCCGCAGCCCCAGGGGCAGCAGCGAAACAGAAAACATAGACAGGCGGTCGGTTACCGCAATATCGTAGTACCCTTTCAAATGTCCGCTCAGTATGGTGTTTTCAGGGATATCCCTGTGTGCGTCAAGTGATTTTGGTTTACCGGCAAAATAAAAGGTGAGCTCTGTTAAACCGGTAGGCACAATGCGCTGAATATGCTCCTGCCCTTCGGGCAGGCAGTTTTCGAGTGCCCAGTATTGTTTCACGAACAGCGACAAGGGCCAGGCTGGTTTGGCAAAATAGTAGCTCACCTCTTTTTTTTTGACGATGCAAAACTACCGTGCAGTCTGCAAGGAAAATTGTAAAAATACGACATAAAACTGAAGCGGTTCAGTTTAATATCCTTTTCAACTCAGAGGTATTAATTTCTGTCTCAATACCTTCGGGATGCCAGTGTTTTTTACACCCGCAGTAGTCGAGCACCACACATTGAGCCGGCACGTTATAACGTTTCAGCTCCCATCCTCCCTCCACCAGGGTGGTAAGGCAGGCTGAAGCAACCACCCCAAGGCTCTCCTTTCGTTTTGCAGGCGACCATTGCGATAGGTCAGAAGCATGCGGTATCACATACACGGCGTAATTATCTGTTTTGCCGGTCTGGCGAATACTATTCACTTTACAGTTGGTAGTACAGCCTGTGCATTTCAATCCTCCCGGCACGCGCACTGCCTTACACTCATTTGCAGGCAACTTTCGCATACAACCGGGGAGCAGCACCGCTTTGCCGGCAGTAAGTTTAAATTCTGTGCATAACGACCTATTCATCATTTCGGCGCCAACCATATTCAGGTGGTATTCAGATTCACGGCGCATACACTGTATGCGGTCTTCCTTCCAGCGGTAATTATTATGTGCCTTTTGCAGGAATTCTTGTACGTTGGCGGTATATGGTCCAAGTTCAGCGGCAGCAATATCCCTGAACCATAGGGTAAACGACTCAATACCGGTAAAGATGGAAAGCACTTCGGCTGAAGGCTTCTCACTCCAGAACCGTTGCCAGTTGATGAATCGCAGCGCCTGTTCGCGAAACTCGCCGGTGGCCATAAACCATTTGTAAACATGACGGAGCTGTTTCATGGTGGGGGGAGGTGCCGGTATTTGTTTAGATTCACGCACTGGAAACAAGAAAATGGTAACAAGTATGCCTCTTAGCGCATCAATGTATGGCTTTAGCCCGGGGTGTTTCTTTCGCCATTCGGCCAGTGCCGCCATAATTCGAAAAGGAGCGAGCCTCACCCTTAAAGCAATATGGCCATAGGTTTGCCACAGTATGCCGAAGCTGAGCAACTCAAGCAGATACTCTTCATTTTCGCGTGGTTTCTCTACATCCCGCTTTGTTAGCCAGTCTTTAAATTCGCTTATCAGAGGTAAAAAGATAGCACCCCGCTCCAGTACTGTTGCGGTAAATGCTCTGATATGGCTGTAGTAAGCATCAGAATTTTCGCAGTCTCTTTTGAGGGAATAGGTAATCTCATTCATCTGATACGGGGTGTAAAAAAAGCTGCTAAAAGTACAAATTAATTTTTATTTTAAAATTTCTCTTTGTAGTTTTGCTATTGATAAAACTGTAGTCCGTTATTTCTTCACAAACAAAAAACCACTTGCTATTTCTCTGTATTAGTCAACATGAATCAACAAAAATTAGCTGACAGATTTCGAATATCAGATTCAGAAAGCAAACACTACCAGCCAAATGAGATGGTCTACCTATCGGAGGCGTACTCTTAATCCATTCCTTCTTTATGAGAGTATATTTGAAATGAGTTAACAATAGTTGTTTTATTTACAAAATTCAAGATAATGAAAAAATTATTTTTTTTTATGGTATTATTTATATTTGCTTTTTCAAGCAATGCTCAATTTGACAATTTCATAACAGTCTCTGACAATAAATTTATGGATGGAAGTTCTGAATTTAAACCTCTATTCCTTAATTATGTTATCAGAGTCACGATTGATCAAACTAAAAATGATTACTTTATTTCACCAGAATGGAATTATAGTACATTATGGGGTTACCCAAATACTGGTGGAGAGGGTAGGTATTGTTTTAGCCTTACAGATGATAGAAATGCAAGTGCAGCAAAATTAGCTAGTGATTTTATTAGAATAAAATCAATGGGTTTTAATGTGGTAAGGATAGCATCAGGAATAAACTGGTCAAATGGGAATATAGTATATCCAACTGGCAATAAGAATACATATCTTAGTTTAATGAATGATTTATTTAATCAATTAGCAGATAACAATCTCCGTGCTGTGTTTGTCTTGAATGCCAGCACCAATAGTTATAAATATAACGAGCAATTCAAAGCCTTCCTGGATAATATAAGTAGCTATTTTAAAGATAATAAAACAATTATGGCATATGTACTCTATGCTGAGCCTTTTTATACATGGCAAAAGCTAACAAAAAATGATAAACTTTTAATTGCCAATTGGTCCCGCGAATGGTATTATATTATGAAAAAAAATGCCCCAAATCAATTAATTACTTATGGTTTGCAACATCCAGAAACTGTTATAAATTGGGATCCTGGTTATATGACAAGCGATTTTATGTCATTTCACTTTTATAACTGGAGCAATGATTTGGAGAGTTCTAACAATAACATTGCATCTTATTCAAAATGGATTTCGGCTAATTATAAAGACATATGGGTAATGGGAGAAACTGGTTTTAGCGGGACCGACATAACAAGCGAGCAAGATTATACTACTGGTACTGATCAACAGCAAAAAGATTTTGCTACATTTAATATTCAAAGAAACCTTGATTGCGGAAGTAAAGGTTATGCTTGGTGGCAATATCAAGAATTGGACTGGCGTTCAACACAGAATCCTGAATTTTGGGAAAATCATTTAGGTTTGATAACCAGATATCCTATCGAAGTTGATAAACTAGCTGTTAGCTCTTTCAGCAATTATAATAATCTTGTAGTTAATACAAATAATTGTGTTAAACCTTCTAACTATTACAATAGAGGTGATTTTACAAATATATCATTAATGGGAACAGTTGTAGATAATAGTGGTAGTCCTTTAAGGGATGCTGTTATTGTTGGCTGGAAGGACATTGGCAATGGCCAAAACAGAATGTATTTTACTTTTTCAGATGATGATGGTAATTTCAATCTTTATGCAGACCACCCAGATAAGATAATAAATCAAATATGGATTTCACATTTGGGACATACTGCGTTAAAGATCAACAACCCTCTTTCTAATTCAACATATAGTATCCAATCCATAAATTATAATAACTGGATGAAAATGTGGACAAATGATAATAATTCAACTCTTTGTGGCTGGCATTTAAGAGATATTGATAAATTTTACAATGGAGACTTTGATGGTGATGGGAAAGATGAGCTTTTATGTATTCAAATTGCTAATAAAGGATGGGCTAACATGTATAACTTTGATAATGGGGAATGGTCTTACAAATGGTCTAATAGCAACACTGGGTTATTCGGAGAATGGTTACTAAGTAGTTACGATAAATTCTTTGTTGGTGATTTTAATGGAGATGATACAGATGAGATACTGCGCCTTCAATCAATTGATGGTAGTAAGGCTGAATTATATAGTTTTATTAATGGGCAATGGGATACTATTTGGTCAAATCATGGAGATGGTTGGCTTTGTGGGTGGTATATTCGAAATGGTGATAAGTTTTATCCAGGAGACTTTGATGGTGATGGACTTGACGAATTGATGTGTATCCAGTCTTATAATAATGGATTTGCGAATATGTATAATTTCAGTAATGGTAGCTGGAGTTATAATTGGACAAATGGAGGAAATGGTTATATAGGTGAATGGAATATCAGAGCATCAGATAAATACTATATTGGTGATTTTGATGGTGATAATAGAAAAGAACTTTTTTGTGTACAATCGACCGGAGGAGTAAGCGATTCGATGACTTCTCTTCGTTTTAATGGAAAGTGGTCACGGCAATGGAGTAATAATGGCGACAATTCTTATGGTATTTATCCATATAGGGATAAATTAGTTGTCGGGAATTTTGATACTGATGGACAAGATGAAATCTTGGGCATTTATACATGGGCTACAAAATTTGATTTCAGCCATGATCAATTTGGTTGGAGCTGGAGTACAGGCGATAAGGCTAAATTATCTGATTGGGCAGTAAATCGAAATGCGAACTGTTTTTTTATAAAGATGTTAAAAGAAGGGCCTGATTATTTGTGTAATATAGAGAAATTAGGTAATAATTATGGTGCAAATTTGTATTCAATGAACAATCTCATACAAGGAAAAACCATTGCGTTAAAATCTTCAATGGCTGAAGAAGATGTCATATCAAATTTGAAAAGCGAGGATGTTAACCAAAGCACAGATAATGTAAAACTATACCCCAATCCGACAAATGGAATTTTTAGAATTGAAGTAATTTCCCCAGTAGATGATCAAATTAGTATTTATATCTATAATGAAATTGGCGTTTGTGTATCAAATACCTTTAAAAACGTAACCAAAGGTTCAAATATATTTGAACTTGACCAATCTGTTTTGTTAAATGGATTGTATTTTATAAGTTTGCAAGGTAACAATACAAGTTACACCCAAAAATTAAACATAATAGATTAATTATGATCAAATCTCTTTATCACTTTTTATCTCCAACATGGCAGAATTTATTCTTGGACTATAAGGTGAATTTCAAACCAAGATATGGGCATGGTTTACCAGCCCATACCTTGCTATATGAAATAATTAATAACCACCGGATTGATTATGCCAATTTATTAAATGATATAGTAAGGAACATAGAAATCTTTCAAGGTATTAAAGATAAAAAATTTGAAAAAGATAAATATAATCCTGTTTATAATAGTGGCTTTTTACCAGGTTTAGATATTTTTGGCATCTATACCATAATTCAAAAATATAAACCTAACACCTATATTGAAGTTGGTTCAGGTAATTCCACAAAAATTGCATATAAGTCAATCAAGCAGAATAATTTAATAACTGAATTGATATCAATTGATCCTCATCCAAGAGCAGAAATAGATGAATTAGCCAGCAAAATCATAAGAGAGCCCTTCGAAAATATTAATCTGGATATTATCTTTTCACTAAAAGAGAACGATATATTATTTATCGATAATTCACATAGGATATTACCAAATTCAGATTCGATGGTATTCTATTTAGAGGTTCTACCAAAGCTTGCTAAAGGAGTAATAGTCCATATTCATGACATATATTTGCCTTTTGATTATCCTCAATTTATGTGTGATAGGTTTTATTCTGAACAATATGGATTAGCAATATTTTTACTAGGAAATAGTGATAGGTATCGCCCTATTTTGCCAAATTATTTTATTTCTGAAGATAAAGAATTGAGTGCAATTTTAAATCCATTATGGAACCATCCTAATTTAAATAATGTTGAAAGACATGGTGGATCATTTTGGTTAATAATTTCTTAAAGATTGTTTCGATAACTTTATGCAACAAATAATTATGACGACATAGAAATTCCTTCATCTGGGAAAGTAGCGTATGTAACAATTAATAAGAGTGAGCTATACTGTAATCGGTAAATGGATAATCTTGAGCATGCTGCTGTCACCTTGCACCAGAATAAATTAAATCAAAAAACAGAATTTTATTACTGACATTCCGGCAGATGCTGACCCCCTTAAAATTTGAATATTCTTGAGCATGTTTGTTGACCCCTTTGACTATTGAATTATTGAATTGAGGTAACATTCAAAATAATATTCCGGAGCACCGTAATATCCAGTAAGGCCATTTACAGATTATATTGTCCAGGAGCATATCAAGCTATACAGAGTTAGAAAAGATAATGCAATATCCTGGAAAGAAAGCCTGTATATGCTTCCTAAAGGAACATACAAAGGTAGAGGAACTATGGTAAGGCTTCCTACAACAGGTTTGTTTGTTTTTAAGAAAACTTAAATATCTGTAAGCATCCGATTAATCACATCTAATTTAGGGTATTCTATCGAATGCTATTCCAAATTTCAAAAAAATGGAGCTGTTTTGGTGGATTTGACTACAGTTGAGCCATGTTGAGTTGGTTTTAATCAAAA
>CAZXQT010000046.1:0-13006 GCA_964643225.1 uncultured Lentimicrobium sp.
TCCCTTACCACCAAGCAGGTTTTTCATGCTGGCATCACCTTCGGCCTTTTTGTTGCCAAAAGTATAAACCGCTTTTCTGGTTTTCTCTTTTCCCATTGTATAAGGTTTTGTTCTTGTTATTAGTTCATTAGCTATTAAACGCAATTTGTCTCAAAAATTTGAGAGCGCAAAATTACAAAAAAATGGCTAATTGAATGTAACTTTTTCGAGTCTGTTCATGGCCCGTAAAATCCTTCCTTGCTTTTTTAAAATGAAGGAAGACGGGTTTTTAGCATTGTAAATCCGTGGATTAGGTAATATTGCAGCAATGAGTGCTGCTTCGCTGCGGTTAAGATCGGCCGCCGGTTTTTTAAAGTAATACTGCGATGCTGCTTCAATGCCGTAAATGCCGTCGCCCATTTCAATAACATTGAGATAAACCTCCATAATCCGCTCCTTCCCCCAGAATATTTCAATAAGCCCGGTAAAATATACTTCCAGTCCTTTCCTGAACCAGGTACGGTCGGGCCACAGATAAACGTTTTTTGCAGTTTGCTGTGAAATAGTGCTGGCGCCACGCAAACGGCGGCCTTTCTTATTCAGTTCGTGCGCTTTACGTACCGCATCGAAATCAATGCCGAAGTGTTTTAAGAAATTATTGTCCTCAGAAGCAACTACGGCCTGAACCATATGGGGTGATATTTGGTTTAATGGTTCCCAATCCTTGCGCAGCTTCATACTCTGTCCGTCCGAAACTTGTTCGGCTAACCTAATTACCATCAGAGGCGTAACGGGAGGAGGTACAAACCTGTATAAAATCGTTGTAAAAACGGTAGAAATTATGAAAAAGAAGATGATAAACCGGAAGAGAGAGAAAGCTTTCTTCACTATTCCTTTTTTGACAGGCATATGTACCGGCGAAATTTTTGCAAACCTAATGAAATTCTGATTTTTTTAAAAATACCTGTGGTTTTTTTAACCACAAAACAATGCATGCTATGAGTAAATTTATCGGTATCCGTCACGAAGTTCTTTATCCTACCGAGCGCAGGGCGCCCCTGATCCCTGAACATGTGGAGTTCCTTGTCAGGAAAAAAGCACTGGATCTCGTTGTTCAATCTTCGCCTAAAAGGGTCTTTACGGATGAGGAATACAGAAAAGCCGGAGCCGTGATAGCTCCCGACCTTGAAAAGTGCAACATTATCCTCGGCGTTAAAGAGGTACCTGAAGAAGATTATAAAGCAGACAAAACCTATGTTCATTTTAGCCATGTTGTGAAAGGGCAACCCTACAATATGCCTAAACTTAAGCGTATGATGGATCTTGGCTGTAATCTGATCGACTATGAAAAGATCACCGACGACCTGGGTCACCGCATGATTTTCTTTGGTTACCATGCAGGACTGGCCGGAATGATCAACAGTCTGTGGGCACTTGGCTTACGCCTGAAGGAGCACGGCTACGAAACCCCCTTCCTCCGCATTAAACAGTCGCATAAATACCGTACCCTTGCCGATGCTCAGCAGGAAATTTCAGAAGTAGGGAATATAATCGCCGAAGAGGGCCTTCCCGATGCCATTCTGCCATTAACCGTCGGTTTCACTGGTTATGGCCATGTGTCGAAAGGAGCGCAGGATATTCTCGGACTGCTTCCGGTTAAGGAAATTGATCCGGCCCGTTTGCTCAAGCTAAAGAACCGCAAATGTTCACCCAAAAACCTTTTGTATAAAGTAGTCTTCCATCAGGAACATATTTCGCGACATAAGGAAGGTCACCCCTTCGAAAAACACGACTACTATGCCCATCCGCATAATTATGAAAGCCTTTTCGAAGACTATTTACCTGCACTTACTGTTCTGATGAACTGTATGTACTGGGAACCCAGATTCCCGCGCATTGTTACCAAAGATGCGGTTGCCCGCCTTTTTGACGAAAATGCTGTAACCCTGCTGACCGAAAGCACCGAAGGGTACAACCCATTGTTGCCAAAACTACAGGTAATTGGCGATATCACCTGCGACCCGGATGGTAGTGTGGAGATCACCCACATGGGTACTGAAATTGAAGACCCTCTGTTTGTATATAATCCCGATACCGCAACACAAACCATGGGTCATACAGGTAAAGGTATCCTTGTTATGGCAGTGCACATACTGCCCAGTGAGCTGCCGCGCGAATCGTCCGAAAGTTTCTCCGATGCCCTGGTGCATTTTATTAAACCAATTGTTGATTGCGATTTCGATGAAAGTTTTACCGATCTCGCTTTGCCCAAACCCATAAAGAAGGCCCTCATTCTGCACAGAGGCAGGCTTACGCCCGAATATGAATACCTGCACGATCATATAAATGCATACCTTAAACAAACCAATAACACACCTTTAAAAGAAACAACCGCATGAACCGCATTTTAGTCCTCGGTGCCGGCATGGTCTCCAAACCGCTGGTTACCTGGCTGCTCCATAAAAATTACCTGTTAACGGTTGCCGATATGGACAAATCGAAGGCCGACAATGTAACCGCCGGTCATCCAAACGCAACTACTGTTCTGCTCGATGTAAAAAACGAAGAAGAGCTCGAGTCTCTTGTTGCTGCTCACGATATCGTCGTAAGCCTGCTGCCCTATACCATGCATTTGCTGGTAGTGCGCTTTTGTATTAAGCACAAAAAGTCAATGGTAACTACTTCATACCAGAGCGCCGGGATGAGTGAGCTTAAAACACAGATAGAAGAAAGCGGCATAACCGTGCTTAATGAGATCGGGCTCGATCCCGGTATTGACCATATGTCGGCACGGCAAATCATCGACAGAGTGCATGCAAAGCAAGGCTACATTGTTGAATTCTTCTCTTTATGCGGTGCTCTGCCATCGCCTGAGGTAGCTGCTGAAAATCCCATGGGCTACAAATTCACCTGGAGCCCCCGGGGTGTAATGCTGGCCGGACAGAACGATGCACATTTCCTCACAAAAGGCGAAGAGACCGTAATAACAGCCGATAAGCTGTTTCATGCGCCTTACCGACTCAATTTCCCTGAAGTCGGCATGCTCGAGGTATATCCCAACCGTGATTCTATCTCTTATATAACGGATTATAGTATACCGGAGGTGAAAACCATGATGCGCGGCACCCTGCGTTTCACGGGCTGGTGCGAAACTCTCGATGCCATGAAGCTCCTTGGCCTGCTCGATACCAGCACCTTCAACATGGAGAACATGACGTATTTTAATCTGCTCGAACGGAAAGTTGGCACCCTCTATCCTGAGTACGAATGCCAGATCGCTAAATTTCTGGGAGTAAAAGAATCCTCGGTTGCCATTAAGTCGCTTGCATGGTTAGGCTTCTTCTCCAACGATACTATTGGCCGGGCATCCGACTCGCCGTTCAATATTACGTGCGATCTTATGTTCGCGAAAATGATGGCCAGCGAAAGCGATAAAGATATGGTAGTAATGCAGCATGAGTTGCTGGTTCGCTACCCGGGCGACAGAGAAGAGCGAATCTTTTCGCGTCTGCTGCAATATGGCTCAGAGAACGGCGACACAGCCATTGCACTCACTGTTGCCCTCCCGGCAGCCATTGCAGTGCATATGCTGGCAACCGGTGGCATTCAGGCTAAAGGATTGTTGCGGCCTTTCATGCGCGAAATCTATGAACCTATTTTGCAGGAACTTGAAAAAGAAGGTATTAAATTAACCGAGGAAATACTTGTTTCTACTGTAGAAGGGCAGGATACAATTTCCTAATTTTGCCGTAAAATATCTTTAAATGGCAACTTTACCTGACTTTTTCACCAAAAACCTATCCCTGAGTTCATTCGGAAAATGGATAGGCGGAGGCGTTGGATGGGCACTCGGAGGCCCTATCGGTGCAGTACTGGGATTTGTTTTCGGATCGATGTACGATTCTATTCAAAAAGGGACTTACGAGTATAAGGGTTTCACACCTACCCAAGAAGGCGACTTCAAGGTAAGTCTGCTGGTGATGATAGCTGCCATCATGAAAGCCGATGGTAAGATCATGCGCTCAGAGCTCGATTTCGTAAAGCGCTTTTTACTTGGCAGGTTCGGTGAGCAGGAAGCCGAACGATTGCTCTCTCTGCTAAAAGAAATACTTGGTCAGGACCTTGATGTGGATGAGATCTGCGAACAAATTCAGGAAAACATGGAGTATCCTTCACGACTGGAACTTGTGTACCTGCTTTTTGGCGTAGCTTCCGCTGATGGACATATGGGTGCTCAGGAGGCAAACGTACTTAAACACATTTGTCTGCGTATGGGAATTCGCCCTCGCGACTTTGATTCGCTGAGTGCGATGTTTGTAAAGGAACCCAACAGTGCCTATAAAATACTCGAAATTGAGCCCACCGCAACGGAGGAAGAGATTAAGAAAGCCTACCGTAAAATGGCGCTTAAATACCATCCCGACAAGGTGACCCATTTAGGAAACGATGTACAACAGTCGGCAAAAGAGAAATTTCAGGAACTCAACAACGCCTACAACCAGATCAAGAAGGAGCGGGGTTTTAATTAAAACCGCACTATCGTCCCCAGGGGCAGTTTTTTACCGTACCGGTCTTCAATAAACAGTTCACCGGCTTCGGTTTTCATGTCTTTACCAAACGCACTGTGCACCAGGTTTTCGCCAATGAGAGCCGATAAACCCATAGAATACATGCTCAGTATGAAAAAACCGTCCTTATCAAGAATTTCGGCACACGCTTTAATCATGGTATTAATGTGTTCTTCGAGAACCCATTTTTCACCGTTGGCACCACGGCCATAGGCAGGTGGATCGAGCATTATACCCTGATATTTTGCTCCCCGGCGTACTTCACGTTTAACAAACTTCAGCGCATCCTCCAGTATCCATCGTATATTATCCAGTTTACTGGCTTCCATATTTTCACGCGCCCAGCTAATTACCGGCTTTACCGAATCAACGTGCGATACAATTGCACCTGCAGCTGCCGCGGCCAGCGAGGCACCTCCTGTGTAGGCAAAAAGGTTGAGCACTTTTGGCCTATCTGTTCCGGTAGTTGCTGCATGTTTTTTAACCCGGTCATAAATAAAGTTCCAGTTATCAGCCTGCTCCGGAAAAACGCCTACATGTCTGAAACCGGTCAACCCCAGCCTCAATTGCAGTTCCATTCCGCTGTACCGGTAATTAATAAACCACTGCTCTTTACTGCGCGGTCCTTTTTTCCAGAAGCCCTTTTCGGGATCGTTTTTATCGAAACTGAATATAGCTGTGCTCATTTTCTCCCACTCTCCGGGTTCCAGAGAGCTGTCCCATACGGCCTGAGGTTCCGGACGGATAAGCGTTTGACTGCCAAACCGTTCGAGCTTGTAAAAGTTGCCCGAGTCAATCAGCTCGTAATCTTCCCAGTGTACCGGTTTAATGGTTTTTATCATGCCTTTTACTATCGGTATTAGTTATCTTTAAATATCCTCATAACACAGGCTTTGCAGTCAAATTCGAGCCTGAATCGCCCATCGTCGCTGTCAAGAAACAATTTACCCGGCAGCGTGTCCTCCGTTTTCTGAAGCACCCTGCACTTGCCGAGTTCATACTTAACGCACATTTTTGTAGTCATCAGCGGATAGTTTTCGGCTGAAACTCCGTTCCTTCTGAAATCCATACCCGCATATTCATTCAGCGCTTTTTCATCCATTCCGTGCGCCTGGTAGAATGCAGCCGATTCAGCATTTGTAATATTCTCTATACCAGTCAGCTGATCGGGCTGCCAGTCCGCTTGAGCGGATTGTATAGTAGTGGCAGCATTGCTTCCGAAGGCAGTTTGTGATTTGTTATCGTGTTTACCTCCGCACTGAAAGGATCGTTGATAATGCGCGAGCCGGTTCGAAAGAGCTTTATCCAGCAATTCCCTTCGCAGGTTATTCAGAAAAGCTGCCTGCATGAATAAATCCTGAGTCAACCGAAGCTCTACCTTAACGATGTTAAATATGGTGCCTCCCGATTTGCTTATCTGTTCCTTCATTGTTTCCCGGGCACGGGGACTGGTTGCAGGTATCTTTGAAATGTTTGCCGAAACCTCCGTTGTTACGCCGTCCTCATCCATTGCCGAAAGCAGAATGCCTTCGCCGGTTTCATCCAGAACAACCTGCAGGTCAATCTTTCTTGCAGCCGAATCAGGTCGCAGCAATTGTTCTGCAAATCTCTTATCAAAGTTGCGCATAACAACGGTTCCGGGTTTCAAACCATCCACTTCATCCAGCGAAAGCAAAAGACCCTGCACATTATTTATGTACGATCCATGCAGGTTGCCTGCATTGTCGTACCAGCAAAGACCATCGCCGTTGGCAAACGAAAGTTCAGACTCATCGGCAGTAGTATATTTCATTTCGTCTGTAGTTCTGGTATAGGTCGCCAGCTGAATTTTCCTTCCGGAGATGCCTGTAACTGTTACTGCAGGTTTACCCAGCGATTTTGGACTTGCGTGGTTTGTAATCTTTTCCTGTCGTCCCTCCGAAAAGTACGAAGTGTAACCCCGGTTAAATGATTTATACGGATCGGGCCTGAAGCCCAGGGTAGTTTTGCCCGATGAAGCACGTTTCAGCAGGGGCCTTTCTGCTAATTCACGGTCAATGACCTGCCGGTACCATGCGGTTATATTTTTAACATAATCGATATCTTTTAGCCGCCCCTCTATTTTAAACGACGATACTCCTGCATCAAGGAGCCGGCCAATATTATCGGTCTGGTTTAAATCACGCAACGACAACAGGTGCCGGTTACTAACCAGCACATTGCCCTTTTCATTGGTAAGTGCGTACTTTTTGCGGCATGGCTGTGCGCACTCACCCCTGTTGGCACTTCTGCCACCAATCGCTTCACTCATAAAGCACCTTCCGCTGTAGCAAACACACAGTGAACCGTGAATAAAAGCTTCCAACTCTACCCGTGTTGCCTGTTTAATGGACTTTATCTGTTCTATGGTCAGTTCTCTTGCCAGTACCACCCGTTCTATACCTGCCTGATGCAGAAAGTTGATTCGTCCGGCAGTATGGTTGTGCATCTGGGTACTTGCATGCAGTGCAACAGGCGGCAAATTCAAACGCAGTAATGCCGGATCCTGTATTATAAACGCATCTGCACCTGCTTCGTACAGACGGTAGCAGAGTTCTTCCACTTCTGCCAGTTCATGGTCATAAAAAAGCGTGTTAACGGTAATATAAACCTTCGCAAAGTAGGCGTGTGCAAAATCTGCCAGTTGCCTGATGTCTTCTGCACGGTTACCGGCCGCAACCCTGGCGCCGAACTTATCCGCACCAATGTAAACTGCATCTGCACCACTCAATATGGCAGCTTTTCCTATTTCGGGATTTTTGGCAGGTGCGAGTAATTCAATCATTCGGCAAAAATACGCCGAAAAGTCGATATTTACTTATCTTTGTGCGTGATGGAAACTATAACCAGTCTACAAAATCCCCGAATAAAGAACCTGCTGGCACTGCAGCAAAAATCGCGCGAACGCAGGCGTCAGCATCTGGTTGTTGTAGAAGGTATCCGCGAAAGCACTATCGCCCTTGGTGCGGGATTTATTCTGAAAGAAGCCTATTTCTGTGAAGAAATTGGTAATGCCGATATTTCGGACCTCAGCGGACAACCGATTATTAGCATTAGCAGACCGGTATTCGAAAAACTTGCTTACCGCGAAGGTTCTGACGGCTTCATTGCACTGTTTGAGCAGAAGGAACTGTCGCTCAGTCAGGTAAAACTGCGCCCAGATCCGCTCGTCATTGTGCTGGAGTCCGTCGAAAAGCCCGGCAATCTAGGTGCTATTCTGCGTACGGCCGATGCAGCCGATGCCGATGCAGTAATTATTTGCGATCCATTGACCGATATTTATAATCCTAATGTAATAAGATCGTCTATCGGATGCGTATTTTCGCGCCAGGTGGTTGCATGCAGCACACAGGAGGCTCAGCAATGGCTTACAGAGCATAAGATCACCCCGTATGCAGCAGAATTAAAAGCATCTTCGGTCTACCATACATACGACTATACCGGCAGCGTTGCCTTTGTAATGGGAACCGAAGCCGACGGACTTACTGATACATGGATAAATTACTGCCAGCACCGCATTATCATTCCCATGGCAGGTAGCATAGATTCACTCAATGTTTCCGTATCAACGGCTGTTCTCGTATTTGAAGCAGTGCGGCAACGGACACGTGCCTAAACGTTCACGCATGATCTCACAAAACACTTTTTTTAAATTCTTTTCGGTTCTGTTATTTGCCTTTCTGCATGCTTCGTGCGAAAAAGAAGAGAACGAAAACCCGGTAGTCCCCGAAGTGCCACTGCCAACAACCATTTGCGATTCCATCGAATCGGGCAACATGGCCTCCATAACAAAGATCAGCGATACCTTATGGGAACTGACCATTGGCGATGATAACAACAATGCGGATCTGCCCGACAGTTTCAGGAGTTGGTGGTATGTCCGCATTCAGAACGCTGTTACCACATCTTCAACCCGCATAACCATCCGTAACTCCGGCTGGTCTTATTACTATCTGCCTGTATACTCATACGATGGCGATACCTGGTACCGGTTTGACGAAAGTGAGGTACAGACTGCAGGCAATGCGCTTACTATTCAAAAAAGATTTCAGCAAAAATCGGTGCTGGTAGCCATGTTTTATCCCTATACACTCACTGATCTCGAAAATTTTATTGCCAAACATCAGGGACATCCGGCAATGACGGTTCAAACACCCGGCTATTCCCGGCAGGGCAGACCTGTTTATCTGATAAAAATAACGGGCGATAATCCGGTTTCCGGTAAAAAGCGCATAGTTATGCATGCAAGGACCCATCCTGCAGAAACACCTCCCTCGTTCGTTCTGGAAGGAATGATCGATTACCTTTTGTCGGGTTCGGCAGATGCAAATGAACTGCTGCAAAATTTTGAATTTTACATTTTCCCTATGCAGAATGTGGATGGGGTAGTGGTTGGAAACTACCGGACTACTCCATTGTCAGAAAACCTGGAAATGATGTGGGCTTTTAATCCCGGCAATCCGCTTCAGCTTATCAATGCACCGCCCGAGGTAACTGCAATACACAACACAGTAGTGAATCTGATGAACGACGGAGGCCCGCCGGTAACCATGGCGCTTAATCTGCATGCCTCGAACGGTGAAAAGGACCTGCGCACATTCTTCTACCCACATTTCGGACCTGCATCTTTTGGTTATTCAGCCGAAGAAGAATCGCTATGGAATAAACAACTACATTTGATTGATAAGGTCGGTTTATACTATGGCTTCGACAAGCTGGAACCGGTTCCCGCTGAGGGAGGGTCATCGTTTGTCCCTAAAACCTACCCCGAAAGCTGGTGGTGGGCCAACTACAGAGATAATGTAGTTGCCATAACCATGGAAATGACCTACGGCAGGGCAGGGTATGCCCCCGAATGGGTGACTCCCGACAATCTTCGCAACTTGGGTGAAGCGTTACTGTTTTCCGTACGTGATTACTATCAGGTACCTGTAACCATCACCAGAAAGCAAACCGGCGAAACCTGGCAGCAACGCATCAGGCAGCTGGAGTATCCTGACCAGTATCCTCCTGCAAATGAAGATCTGAAATAAACGGACTGGGACGTTGCATACGGCTTATATTATACATATCTTTATAGGCTAAATCCTCTTCACATGAACCCCCTTAAAACCTTAGCAGATGCTGCTAAATTGCACCTTCTGTGCTTTATAGTCAGTATAGCGTTTGCCTCACCGCTCAGCAGTCAGGTAATCATAAACGAATATTCAGCATCCAATCTATCTTCTTTTGCTGATGATTTTGGTAAATACGAAGACTGGTTCGAGCTTAAGAATGTTACCGATACCCTGGTAGATTTAGGCGGGTATGGTTTGAGCGATGACCTTAGCCAGCCTATGAAGTTTGTTATACCTCAGGGCGTGGTTATTGCACCGAACGGGTATCTGCGTATCTGGACTTCAGGTCGCGATGGCTTATTCAACATCGGGCATCTGCATGCCAGCTTCAAACTCACCCAGACCAAGGATGTGCCTGAGTTCATCATAGCAGCATCGCCTAAAGGGACAGTGCTTGATCAGGTACAGCTTATCAAAACCATGAATGGTCACTCCAGAGGCAGGCATCCGCAAAACATAAATAACTGGCTGTTATATAGTGCCCCTACACCCGGTTCAGCTAATTCTGCTAACGGTTACACCGAATACGCTGCAAAACCAACCCTGAGTGTTCCGGCAGGTTTTTATAGCAGTGGTATCACCCTGCAAATCACTTCACCCGATCCCAATGCAATTATCCGGTACACCACCGACGGATCAGAACCAACATCTACTTCTCCGGTTTACTCCACTCCCATAATTGTTAACCAGACATCCATTGTTATTGCACGGTGCTACAGTCTTTCTGAGGATATATTGCCGGGATGGCTTGCTTTCCGAACCTACTTTATCAATGCACCTTCTACATTGCCGGTTATTTCGATATCTGCGCAGCAACTCGACGAACTGCTCAATGGAAATCAGTCGCTGGTTCCTTTCGGTACCTTTGAGTATTTCAACAAAGAAGGGGTGCGTACAACGGCAGGGTATGGCGAATTCAACGAACACGGTCAGGATTCGTGGGTTCATCCGCAAAGGAGCATTGACTACATTACCCGTGATGAATGCGGATATAATTATGCTATCCGTGACACCATTATACCCATTACCGATCGTAACGAATTTCAGCGCATCATTCTGAGAGCTGCGGGTGATGATAACTATCCGGGCATAGATTCGAGCGCGCTTATGCGGGATATGTTTGTGCAGAATACAGCTGATATAAACAATATGCACCTCGATGTCCGCAAAGGCGAAAAGTGTCTGCTTTATGTTAACGGGCAATTCTGGGGTATTTACGGAATTCGTGAAAAAGTCAGTGACCACGACTTTACCGATTACTATTACGGACAGGATAAATACCATTTATACTATCTCATGCTATGGGGCTGGAGCTGGGCCGAGTATGGTGACCAGGAGGCATGGAATGACTGGAATGCGCTGCATAACTATGTTATGAGCAACAATATGGCCGATTCAGCCGTCTGGGCGTATGTAGACAGAAAGCTTGACTACCGCAGTCTGGCCGATTATATTATAATCAATTCTTTTGTTGTATGCAGCGACTGGATCAACTATAATGTTGGCTGGTGGCGAGGCACCAATCCCGAGGGTAGCCATCTGAAATGGGGTTACATACTGTGGGACGAGGATGCAACATTTAACCACTATATTAATTACACCGGCATTCCGAACACCCTGCCTGATGTGAGTCCATGCTTTACGCATTTTATCTCGAACGATCCGGAACAACACATAGCCTTATTCAACCGGCTGCGTGAAAATCCGGGATTTAACCAATACTACATGTCGAGATACATCGATCTGTACAACACGGCATTCAAAACGGAAAGAATGATCAGTTACCTGGATGAAATAGCAGGTAAAATGGCCCCTGAAATGCCAAAGCAAATTCAGCGCTGGGGAGGCAACATGAACCAATGGCAAAACAATGTGCAGAAGATACGCAATTTCATAAATACCCGGTATACTTATCTGCCTCAGGGACTCGAAGAGTGTTTTCAGCTGGGTACGGGATACAACTTCACGGTAAATGTTCAGCCGGCAGGTACAGGCAGTGTGGAGCTGAACTCCCTGCAGTTATCGGGAGCTGATTTCCCATGGCAGGGAACCTATTTTAATGGATTGCCAATAAATCTCAAAGCAGTACCTGCCGATCCGACGCTTGAGTTCGATCATTGGGATATCCCGGCACACATCGTTACTCCTGGAATACTTTCGCCCGAAGTACAGCTAAACCCCACAACCAACGACTTCATAACAGCCCATTTCCGGTTAAAAACCTATGCCGATAGTCTGGTTATCAATGAAATTAACTACAACTCTGCACCGTCATTCGATCCGGGCGACTGGGTAGAAGTGTACAACCCGCAACCGTACGATCTGGATATTACAGGATGGCAGTTCCGCGACGAAGACGATGCACACCAGTTTATTTTCCCGGCGGGAACCATCATCGACTCTCTGGGTTATCTGGTCATCTGCACCAACAGTGCTGCATTTGCCTCCCTGTTTCCCGATGTCAAAAACTACATTGGAGACACCGGATTCGGACTTGCAGGTGGAGGAGAGCTCATACGTGTTTACAATGCGCAGGGCACACTGATCGATCCCGTAACCTACGACGATGCTGCACCCTGGCCAACTGAACCCGATGGTAACGGTCCCACCCTTGAGCTTCGCAGACCAAGTCTTGACAATGCACTGGGTGAGAACTGGGTTGCCTCTCCCTTACATGGCACTCCGGGACGACTGAACAGCATCCTTGTCAAAGCACAGGATAATCCGATGCCATCAGAAAAGATAGCACTTACTGTTTCTCCAAATCCTGTAAAAACCCAAAGCATGATAACCATTGGCGGCATCCGGGTTTCAGCCTTTGATCAGCTGTCACTAACTGATATCATGGGCATGCAGGTAAGGAACATTGCACTGGCCAATGGAAACAGTCATTACAAACTCGACATGACAGGACTGGCACCGGGCGTTTATGTGCTGGTATACAGAACGGCAGATGGCCGGAAAGCGGAGATGAAGATTGTGAAATAGTTCAGACGGCTCGCTTTGTTTCGCCGGTTTAGACGCTCCGCTTTGCTGAGCGGTTTAGACGCAACGCGATGCGTTGCGGTTTAGACGGCTTCGCCGGTTTAGAGGGCTCGTTGTCAGGAGTTGTAAAAAAAAGTAAAAAAAAATTATCAAAAATTGTCTGAAACATTTGGAGGGAAAGAAAAAGGTTATATCTTTGCAGCCTCAATTGAAATTGGTTCGGTAGTTCAGTTGGTTAGAATACGTGCCTGTCACGCACGGGGTCGCGGGTTCGAGTCCCGTCCGTACCGCAGAGAGCCTACGACAAGAGGCGCCAAAAGAAAGACAAGCCCTTCATAT
>CAZXQT010000047.1:0-12847 GCA_964643225.1 uncultured Lentimicrobium sp.
GTGAATTGGGATTGCAAAAGTACACCCTTTTTCATTATCTCCAAATGTTTTTTGAAAAAAAATGAAACTTTTTTCGCCCTCAAAACAGCTAAGAAGTGTAAGTTATTAACGATCAATACGTAAACTCCTTCATTAAATGCGTTCCACAGAGCCCTGTTTCGCATAGTAAATATACTTCTCTTAAAGCAGGTTTCCGAGGCCCGCACATGGGTATTTTCACGTATTTATATCATCTTCAGGATGTTGCCTGTTCTTTCAGGGTGTTACCTGTTCTTTGTACACTTTTAGGGTCTCCGTCCGGTAGCTGGTAGCCATTTTGAGAATGTACATCCCTCCCGGGATAGAATCAAGCTTAAAACTTAGCACATTGTCTCCATTATCGAGCTTACCATCAAATAATAACAGGGATTTTCTTCCCAGAACATCAATCAATTCCATGGTAACATGACCTGGTCTGCCGGGATCAACCTGAACATTTATATAGTCTTTTGCAGGATTAGGGAACACATTTTTTAGCATTATATTGTTATACTGAGCCTTTTCGGGAATTGATAGCCCGGTTTCCGGTTTAGTCAGTTTCTTCGATGAATAAAGCCTGAATTCACCCGGCTGCAGTGTGATCTTTTGATTTACCGCAGTTACATTGATTGAATCGCCTGCAAAGTAATCGTACCAGAAACCGGTGGAGTTAAAGTTTGCCGTTATTTCCTTTTCCACGATATCGAAATTGGCCAGCACCGAAACCGACATCTCATTGCTTCTGAGTATCAGTGTTTTTGTTAATCCCGAGCCAGAACTAAGCGTAAAATCAGAAGTTTCAAAAACATCGTATTCCTGCTTCAGTTTGATCAAAGCAGCCGTAACGTTGTATAACGCCTTTCGTGCCCAGTTATCGGCGTAATCCCATTTAATGGGCTTTTCGCCTACCCGTCCGTTATAGTCAATGGAGTAATCATACGCAAGCTCACCAAACTGCCAGAGCATCTTAGGCCCCGGAATAGTATAGAATATAGCTGCCGCAGCTGCCAGCCTGTTAATAGCTACATCAATATTCTTAATAGGATATTCTGCATTTCCGGTATTGCCCCACTCATTAATGGAATACATCATACGTTCCTCATCATGGCTCTCCATATAACCTACCAGATGAGGATTGTTCCAGCCGCGAACTTTATACGAAATACTTGAAATATCGCTGTTTTCACTCCAGCCCATAGCCAACTGCCTGTAGGCATGGTTGTGATTTCCCCACAGCATCATACCATAGTTAGCCAGCACTTTCTCTTCGCTGTTGTCAGCAAAATGTTCCAGTATTACATAAGCTTTATCGTCGGTCGTCCAGATCTTATCGGCAATACCCTTCCAGATGGCAACTCTCGAAGCATCGTATTGACCCCAGGCCGAAGTATTACCCAGCGTATTCTTTTGCGTAAATCCTTTTGAAAGGTCAAAACGATATCCATCTATATTATACTCCTCTATCCAGAATTTTACCACTCTGGTAACCAGGTCTTTTGTTGCCTGACTTTCGTGGTTGAAGTCGTAGCCAACATTAAAATCGTGTTTGGCTACCGGATTGAGCCACGGATTGTTTGCTGCCGGCCGGTTGTTGGCCGCATCCCAGTATAGCCGGGCAAACGGTGATGCTCCGAAAACATGGTTCAGCACCATGTCCATTATAACCGCAATACCATTCTGATGACAGAGATCAATAAATGCTTTCAGGTCATCCTTCGTACCATAGTATTTATCCGGTGCAAAATGAAATGCAGTATTGTAACCCCAGCTCGAGTTACCCTCGAACTCATAAACCGGCATCAGCTCAACAGCATTTATGCCAAGCCTTTTTAAATACGATAAGGTATCCATCAGGGTCTGGTAATCGTGCCTGGCAATAAAATCCCTGACCAGTAACTCATATATTACCAGGTCATTCTTCTCCGGGCGTTGAAATTCCGGCACAATCCAGTTATAATCGGCTTGAGCGGTCTGCAGTACAGAAGCATAGCTGCTGGCTTTGTTTTGCGGGTATTCAATCAGGTCAGGATAGGTAACAGCCGGAATGAATTTATCGTTCCAGGGGTCCAGTATTTTTTCAGCATACGGATCTGCAACAACGATCTCTGCATCTACCTTATACTGATAAACATATTCTTTCTGAGGCACCAGCCCGGTTATTTGTTTCCAGAACCTGCCATTCTGATAGTTCATAAAACCTTCATCTGAATACTCCCAGTTATTAAAGTCGCCCAGCACAAAGCAGTTTTGCTTGCCGGGTGCATACAGAACCAGCACTGCAGTGCTGTCATTTAAATAATTTATCCCATCGCGCATACCTGCAGGCAACGGCAACTGGGGTGTACCGCTCAGCACATAATAATACGCTGAATCTTCTACCTGCTGGCCGTTATAGTATGCCCTGATCTTCATATAATGCTTACCGGTTGAAGGTATGGTGTGAGCATAACTTATTGAATTATCCGGTGTGGAACTCACTCTTACATTATTGATAAGCAGTATCATAGAATCAGCCTGACTGGCAGCCGCATTGATCAGCAGGTTACTGCCCGGCTGCATCAGATTACCATATTCTAATGGGTTGGTAAACTTTACAAACAACCCTGAAGAGTATACATCAACAAAAATATCACCTCCTGTTTCGGTTTTTCCTTCCAGATAGCTTCCGCCGACTTCAGCAGCACTCCTGAATACAAATGCCACCTGCAGAATTTCTTCGTTTGCCGGAACGTTATAGAACTCCCTTATTGATTTCACACCGGTAGAAAACTGATAAAGATCTGCGGCAAGTCGTGTAAGCTTAGTCTCCGCGGTGTTCTGTCCCCAGTTGGTTTTAACGTATTTCCAGTCCGAAGGCCCGGAACTTTTATTGGTTATTACGCCTGTGTGAGCATAAACATCTCCTGTGTACCCTTCCAGTCCACCATTACCGGCTGTGGCATTAAAGGTAACCTTCAAAGTCTCCTCTTCAACAGGAAACACCGGGTCAGTGGTTATTAATTGAGCAAATGAGTAGTTTACGCCAAACAGTAATAGCAGAGCCAGTAGCTTTAATTTCATAGCAAGTGAATTTATAACCTAATAACAAAGAAATAAAGGAGATTGTAAAGATACTCAGTATATAATTGTAAAGACAATAAGGATATAAATGTAACGATAATCAGGAGGCAACCTTATGTTTATTAAACTTTATAGTGAAGGTGCTGCCTTTGCCTTCTTCACTGTCAACCTCTATTGTACCATGGTTTCTTTCTACCATTTCCTTGCAAAGCAGTAGTCCAAGGCCGGTTCCTGTTTCACCGTCTGTACCAGTGCGACTGAACCGCAATCTGGAGTTAAATATTTTCTGAAGATCATCTTTTGCGATACCTATGCCGTGGTCAATGACTTTAATGGCATTGTATCCGTTTTCCGATTCAAGCCGCACTTTCACTTCACTTCCTTTATGCGAGAACTTAACCGCATTAATGAGCAGATTACGTAGTACGAGGTTCAAAATGTTCTGATCATTTTTGATAACCATTTCGGTATTACCTTCAATATTTACCGTGAGGTTTTTGCTCTGCAGTGTAAGCGCCATGCTGGCAATTACCTGCTCAACCGACCGTGCTACTGCTATATCCTCATATTTCTGGGCAGAACCCTTCTGGCTTTTTGCCCACGATAAAAGTTCCTCCAGTATTTCAAAGCCCTGTTGCGATGCTTTTAAAAGATCATTAAGGTACTCTTTAACCTGATCTGGGCTCAAATCATCGTATACTTCGAGTATAATGCCCGATAGGTTAATAACCTGATGAAATGTAGTACGAAGATCATGTCCGATAATGGAAATTATTTTATCTTTTTGACCAATGGCATCTTTTATTTGCTCATGCGAAATATTCAACTCATCAAGCAGATTATGCGTTTGATGCTCCAGCCTTTTCCTTTTGGTGATGTCATGCAGCAGAATTAAATTACCTTTAAAGTCCTGGCCTTCTTCTTTGATAGCATTTACCGTGATCTCAATCCATCTCTCCGGATCGTGACCTATAATAAACTCTGTTTCTTTAACCTTCTTATCGCCCAGTTGAGTGAGCTGATACAGCCAGTTGATCTGCTTTACTTTGTCGTAAGAGAATTCGCCTTCCTCCATTCCGAACAGATTAGTTGCGGCCCTGTTAAAATAGACTATTTCGTTGTTGTTATCAACAACTACCAGACCGTCCTGCATAATGTTAGGTATCTGGGTGCTGACGGATGGTAGCATTTTAAACAAACCAAACCTGAAAATCCCAATCAGGAATATTATTCCTAAAAACGGAAGACTCATACTTGTCAGATCAAGACCATCTAACGGAGTCATACCTAATACCTGAATAATAGTAAACAGCAAGGGTATGGATACACCAACAGCCATTGTTATGAACTGACGACGCAGAACCTGAGGATATTTATTTATGTTTTTCAGAACCAGATATATGGAGGCAAGCATTGTAAGAATACCATAACCGGCGGCAATATAGTATACCGGACCATGATGATACGTTAAAATATTATTACCGTCGGGGCTCCACGAAAAGTCACGCCAGGTTAGATAATGATAATCATTTGTCCAGACACAAAACAATATTAAAGTCGGCAGCAGATATATCCAGTTGATACTTTTCTTAAAGGCGGCAACCGGAAACTGAATGAACAAAAAGTGGAACAATAAAACGGTTGAAAAGAGTACTCCAACGTATTCCATTTTTGACCAGAATATTTTCTGAGCCATTGTTACCACGCCCGACTCAATCATAGCCGACAATCCGAATATTGCAGCAGAAACCATTGCCAGGGTGAAGAACTTCTGCCCTTTCAGATAGCCTTTTAAATAGCTGTAAAGTGCCAGATGACTATTAAGCAGGAAGCCAATAAATAACAATATTGTAATGACGCTAATCTCAAATTGCATACCCCCATTGTTTCAAACTTCAAAAATACAACAACTATTGATGTGTTTTTCAATTACTCTAAAATATTGAAGTTTCTTATTATGAAAAACATCACAAAATAGTTTTTACCAAACAATTTTATCCTGCAGGTGTTCTTTTTGCTCCTTCAACCATAAAAAGCTTTGACAAAATATTTTGATATGGCTGAAAAACTTCCTATTTTTGTGCTACAAACAACATCAATTAAACTTAAACTATATTCCGTATGGATAATTCACAAATTGACATCATTCTGGTTCCTACCGATTTTTCAGAGGTTTGCGAGAACGCTGCTAACCAGGCTTCTGAAGCTGCTAAGTGGTTAAATTCGAAGGTAGTGCTGCTACATGTCATAAATAACGAAACTAAATCCTGGCTAAAAAGCGAAAATTTACCGGTCTCAGCAGTTGATGACAAATTACAGGCTTTAGCAACAACTCTGGCATCAACTTATGGAATTGAAGTTAGTTATATTACCCGTGAAGGAAGCATCTTTACTGAAATTGCTGATGCTGTTAAGGAAATGAATGTTAGCATGGTTTACCTTGGAACACATGGCAAAGTAGGTCTGCAACACATAACCGGAAGCTTTGCTCTAAAGGTAATCACTGCATCTGAAGCACCTGTGGTCGTTGTCCAGAAACGCCCATTCACCAATGGTTATAAGAAGATTGTTTTGCCTATTACCAGTGAAGCCGGCCCCCATGACAAAACAAAATGGGCTGTTTTCATTGCTAAAAAGTTTAATGCTACCATACATATATTCAGAACTGCCGATGCTTCGGATGATGTCTATAAAGCCGTAAAGCACATTGCTGAATTCTTCACAAAAAACAACATCAATTTTGTTGAAAGGTCTGCTGAACGAAACACCAATTTTTCAAAACAGGTTATCGATTATGCTACGGCAAATAACGCCGACATGATCTTGATCATGACCGATCCTGATAAGAGCTTTACTTCGTATATACTGGGTCGCTATGATGAAGATATGATCTTCAACCCGTCGCAGATCCCTGTAATGTGTGTAAACCCAAGAAAATTCAACTACGAAGTTCTTGGATTGTAATAACCGTATTGCACCTTATGCTCCGGTGTATGCCGGAGCTTTTTTTTAATAATATTGTCGGTGCTAACTGCGTAACCCGATGGATCTAAAAGGACTTCAGGATTATATTTCAAAGCGTATTGAGCAGGGCCTGCCCCATTTCGTAATATATCACGGTATAGATCATACCCACGATGTTCATGCCGCTGTGGTGAGGCTAGCTGAACTGGAAAACATTGACGAATACAATACAAAACTAATCCGCGCAGCTGCATTATTGCACGATTCAGGCATCACCGTTAAATTTGAAGAACACGAAGAGATTTCGGCCGAAATAGCTGCCGAATGTTTACCACAGTTTGGATTCAACAGTGACGAAATCAGGCAAATCGTCAATATGATCCTGGCAACCAAACTTCCTCAGGTTGCCAATAGTATGAACGAGAAAATACTGTGCGATGCCGATCTTGATTACCTTGGCAGGATAGATTTTTTCGTTATCGGGCAGAAATTACGACTGGAGTGGGAGCTTATAGGCAATAAAATTTCGTTGTTTGAATGGTACAGGCTGCAGATGGAGTTTCTTAAAAACCACCGTTATTTTACTAAATCGGCACGGTTGCTGAGAAATGACCGCAAAAATATGAACCTTGCTGAAATTCAACAGTTCTTCAATAAAGCCCGTTTAAACAAATAAAACATGAATGCTACAGACCCCCGCGAAAGAATTCTGCAACTTACCAGGGAGATCAACCATCATAATCATCAATACTACCACTTAGCACAGCCCGAAATAAGTGACTATGCATTTGATCAGCTCTTGCAGGAACTTATTGAGCTCGAAAAACAATATCCACAATTTCTTGATCCTAACAGTCCTTCGCAAAGAGTGGGCGGCGTTATTACCAAAGAATTCGCTACTGTTAAGCATAAATCGCCCATGCTTTCGCTTGATAATACCTATTCGGAAGCTGAATTGCGTGAGTTCGATAAACGGGTACAAAGAAGTCTTGACCAGCCCTACGAATATGTGTGTGAACTGAAAATAGATGGTGTTTCTATAAGTCTGCACTATAAAAACGGGGAGCTGGATACCGCAGTCACACGCGGTGATGGCGTTTCGGGCGATGATGTAACAAACAATATTAAAACCATTAAACACATTCCGCTCAAAATTCACCACACAGAAATTCCTGATGAATTTGAAGTACGGGGAGAGATATTTATGCCCAAAGCCGGATTTCAGAAGATGAACCAGCTCAGGGCTGAATCGGGTGAAGCCCTGTTTGCCAATCCGCGCAATGCAACCGCCGGTACCCTGAAGACCCAGGACTCTGCAGAAGTTGCCAAAAGACCTCTCGATGCCTTCATCTATTATTTGCTCGATGACAGTATGGCCGTTGATACCCACTTTGAGCGTCTAAACCTGTTAAAGGCATGGGGATTCAACATATCGAATATCCGGGTTAAATGTAATTCCATAGATCAGGTAATTGAGTTTATAAAAGAGATTGGCGAAGAGCGCTCAAAACTATCATTCGAAATTGATGGTGTTGTTATAAAAATTAACAGTATTAAACAGCAGCAGCTTTTGGGCTATACGGCAAAATCGCCCCGGTGGGCCATTGCGTATAAGTATAAACCGGAAGAAGCAGCCACTACCCTGCTGTCCATTGATTTTCAGGTTGGCAGAACCGGCGCTGTAACCCCGGTGGCCAACCTGAAACCGGTACTGCTTGCAGGCACCACCGTTAAAAGAGCATCGCTGCATAATGCCGATATAATGGCAGCACTCGACGTTCGAATTGGCGATACCGTATATGTAGAAAAAGGTGGCGATATCATACCCAAAATTACCCGGGTCGATATGTCGAAGAGGCCACCTGAACTTTTCCAGACCGAATTTATCACAGTTTGTCCTGAATGCGGTACTCCTCTTCAGCGCCAGGAAGGTGAGGCATCCTGGGTATGCCCCAACAGTAAAGCATGCCCTCCTCAGATAAAAGGGCGGCTGGTGCATTTCATCAGCCGAAAGGCAATGAATATTGAAAGTCTGGGTGAAGGTAAGATTGAGATGCTCTACGATGCCGGACTGATACACAATCAGGCCGATTTATATGACCTTACGGAGGAAAAGCTCAAAAGCATCAGCAAACTGCTCACAGATAAAGGGCTTAGCATTAAAAACCGGTCGTTCTTTAAAGAAAAATCGATTGAGAACATTTTAAATGGTCTCGAAAAATCGAAGGAAGTACCCTTTGAACGTGTGCTTTTTGCACTGGGCATAAAATACATTGGCGAAACTATTGCCAAAAAGCTGGCCCGCTCCTTTAAAAGTATTGAAGCCCTCGAAAGAGCTACCGCTGAACAGCTAACGGAAGTAGAGGAAATTGGGCCACGAATTGCCGGTGCGGTAACAGAGCATTTCAGTGATCCTGATAATGTACAGATAATAGAGCGGCTTAAGCAGCACGGACTATTGTTCTACATACAGGGAAACACCGAACGGACCAGCAATATCCTGGAGGGGTTGAGCATTGTTGTCAGCGGCAAATTCACCGTATCAAGAGACGATTTAAAGAACACCATCGAAATGCACGGTGGAACCGTTGCCGGCAGTATAACTTCAAAAACATCCTTTGTTATTGCGGGCGAAAAGATGGGGCCGGAAAAGTATAAGAAAGCTACCGCCCTGAATGTTCCCATTATTTCTGAACAGGAATTCTATCTAAAGATAAGTAGCCGGTAATTTCATAGATCCCGGTCGCATTGCCAATGAAGATAAGCGTACCTTTGCACTTTATTTCCGGCTATGGTCAAATCTACCGATTCATTACTAAAATATTACGTATACATCATTCTCTCCATGCTATTCTGGGGCTTGTCGTTCATATGGACCAGTCTTGCGCTGAAGAGTTTTGAGCCCATTACCATTATTTTCTTTCGCCTGGTACTTTCTTCCCTTTTCCTGCTATTCATTATAAAGTTATCGGGCAACTATGAAAGAATAGAAAAGCCCGACCGTAAATGGTTCATGTTGCTTGCCCTTGCCGAACCTTTCTTTTATTTTCTGGGCGAGAACTTCGGGCTCCAGTTTGTTTCGCCGGCGGTAACCAGTGCTATAATAGCAACTATACCGCTTATGACCCCCCTTGTGGCATACATCCTGCTAAAAGAAAAAATTGATAAAACAACCGTATTAGGGATCATTATTTCCTTTTCGGGAATTATCTACATGCTGGTAAACAAAGACCTGACTCTCAATGCCAGTTTAAAGGGAATACTTCTGATCTTTCTGGCTGTTTTCTCTGCGGTTGCCTACACGTTTTTCATCCGTAAACTGGCGCATAAGTATAAGGCAATCACCATACTTACCTGGCAAAACATCATCGGGTCGGTTTATTTTCTGCCGTTATTTATCGTCTTCGATCTGCAAAGGGTATTAAGCAATAGTTTTACGGGTGAATCGCTGCTTGCTATTGTGCAGCTATCTGTTTTTGCTTCGAGTCTGGCATTCTGGCTTTTTATTATTGTGGTGGCTAAACTGGGCATGGTTAAGGCTAACATATTTACCAACCTGATACCTGTATTTACAGCTATCTTTGCGTATTTCATTGTAGGTGAAACTATTACAATGCAAAAAGTTATCGGTATCATACTGGTGATCGGCGGAATTATGATTTCACAGATGCCTTATTTCTGGAAACGGTTCACAAAAATGAGCGTCAGCAAATAGAGAGCAAAAAAAGTAGTTGCGACCTATGGTATTTCAAAAAATATTTTCTACTTTTGCAAACCCAAAGCCGGGATGGCTGCACTAACAAGCTTGTTAGTCGCGGACCGGCAATGGAAAACACCCGGCGAGGTAGCTCAGTTGGTTAGAGCGTCGGATTCATAACCCGGAGGTCACGAGTTCAATTCTCGTCCTCGCTACGTAAAACGCTGTAAGAATTAGATTATCAGTTCTTTAGCGAAATTGAGTCGAGTGCTTTTAATACAATTAATACAGAAAGCAATTTTCGACACAAAAATGGAAAGCTTTAGAGACTCCCAATTGAGGCTTTAAAGCTTTCCTTCTTCAATGGCTTATCGAGTAAGTTTTGTGAATACCCTAATTGACTGGTTGACCTGGGGAGGTAAAACCATCAAATGGTAAAGTACAAATTAGCTCAACTAAATGATCGTTCAAACGATCTCACAAAGCAATGGTATATTGAATACCATTTCCAACATCCGGAAACGAAAGAGTGGGTAAGATTTAGAAAGTACATTTCTAATAAGCTTCTCACTGCAAGCGCAAGGCGTGAAAAAGCTGTTAAGCTTTGTCGTTCCATTAATCTATGGTTGAAATCCGGTGGCACTCCATATGATGCTGAAACTGCAAAAGAGAAGACAGTTAAAGCCGCATTAGAGAATATTTTGGCTATAAAAAAGACTAACTGCAGACCTCGTAGTTACCATACTTATAAGCATGTTATTAAAATTTTCTTGCAATTTTTGGCAGAAAGTGGAATGGAGAACCTGCGCCTCGATGATATGAATACTGCTATAGCTCAGGAATTCATGGATTGGACAAAAACGACTTTAGGCATTCAAAATAGGGCTTACAATTACTATCGCATGCACATGGGAGGTTTCTTTAATGAAATGGTTCGTCGTGCTCAGGTTGACATGAATCCCTTCTCGATCATTAAAAAACTTCAAGTTGAAGAGACTAGTATAGTAGCTTTCAAACAGGATGAACTTTCAAAAGTAAGAGAGAAGTTAAGAGCTGATGATGTTTATTTGTATTGCTGTGCCGGTCTTATTTTTTACTGTGCGCTTCGACCTGCAGAAATAATGAGGCTTAAGATTGGTGACTTGTTTCTTGATGAAGGATTAATTCACATTTCTGGTGGTCAATCTAAAAATAAGAAAGCAGGATGGGTAAATATTGCAAATAAGGAATTTCTAGCTGTTTTAAAGACTATGAGCTGGGAATCTTATCCAAAAGATTTCTTCATTTTTGCAAGGCACTTAAAACCTGGTCCAAAAGAAGCAGCACCTACTCATATCGCCGGATACTGGCGCATATGGGCCAAGAAAAACGGTATAACCAGAAACATTTATGATCTGAAACACACTGCAGCCGGTATGGCAGCTGACAATGGAGTTCCTATGCGAGACCTTCAGCTACATTTCAGACATTCAGCAATTGGAATTACGGAAAAATATTTGGACAGGTTTAGAAAACTACCTGGTCCTGGATTGATTCATTATCCAAGTATGTAGACAAGGCTGAGCATTGACTCAGCCTTTTTTAAGAAATCTCGGAAAGCTCTTTAATGATTTTTCCAATCTTATCGGAAACAGTACCATCTTTAATAAATTTTCCAACTTCTTCTTTATAGACATCCGGTATAGAAAGTTTATTCTTATTTAATTCTTGTGAAATTTCAATGTAATCATTTTGCTTTAACACTCTCATAAGCTTTTTATAATCAATGTTAACTTTGTTAATTCCTGAATATCTTGGTAAAATAATCTTTTCTTCCCACTGTCTTCCAAGACGACCATTGCTAAGAAACATGTGAAAAAATTGGTTAACAAATAATTTCATTTGGCCCACTCTGTTGTGCCTAGTCTCTTCAATTCTTGAAATAGATGATTCTACTTCACTATCATAAGTACAATCAATAAAATTATTCTTTGATAATGAGTAATTTCTTTTACTTCTTAAGCTTAGTAGATGAGTATTAATAAATCTTGTATGACCATTAAATTTACAATCCCAAAAAGAACTATAATTTTCAAAATAAGAATCATGAATTTCAAGATTGGAAAAATCAAATTTAATATTCTGATCTGAATGAATATTTATTATCGATACTCTATTCACTGTTTTTAGATTCTTACCGAATAATTGTAGAAGTAACTGTGTATTGTTCTCAATATTGTTTTCTTTTAATTTGTGCATAATAGAAAGACTCAAATTGAAGACGTTAGCAACGGCCTTTCTCTTCTTCTCTTCTTTAACATCAGGAAAGTCGTATATCTCCTCTATAATCTGTGAAATAAATAATATATCATCATCATCAAAATGTGGGACACGATGAACAATTTCTTGATTGAGCGGAGATCCAAACCAACAATTTTCTTTAAGTAATGTCAAGAGACTTTGATTGATAGGAGATTTTTCACTGCTAAAATCGAAAATTGAAGCCATGAAAATGCTTCTAAAGATGTCTCCTAGAAAATCATATTTAAAGAGAAAGTTTTGATCATCTTTCTTTAGGAATGGATGTGATTTAAAAGCTTCGACATTAACACTATCAACATGAGTGCCAATAACAGACTCGATGTGATTCTTGAACCCATCATTAGAACAGATACCTCTAAGATCAACAGCGAAGTTAATAAAAAACTTAATCTGATCATCTACTTCTATTTGACCAACACGTTTAATTTCTCTATCACAAACTCGATAAATGATGTAGTCATTTTTTAAATCATTTCTTAAATAGTGAGAACTAAATTCTGATAAATCAATCTCAAGAGTTTGTTTTTCATTATCAATAATTGAACGAATAATGTCAAGTACGTATGGATGGTATAAATGATTATTTTTTGCTCCAGGAAAAGTGAATTCATTTGAAATTTTTAGGGCTTTTCTTGCTTTTGCAGCATCATTATTGAAACTCTTATTGAAAAACTCTAACGTCTGTTCCTCATTAAATGGTTCGGGTTCAACAACTTTGAAATCCTTTTCATTAAAATATGACTTGTCCCAAAGTAAGCATTCGCTAAACTGCATATAGCTTACTAAGGTAAGAAATTTAAGAAGCCA
>CAZXQT010000048.1:0-4426 GCA_964643225.1 uncultured Lentimicrobium sp.
GATAAACCATTCTGGTGTGCTTAAAACATTAATGAGTGGTATAAGCGGTTTAAGGATTAATGAAGGGTTGGAGCTACATGTGCTATTTGTGGGACATGTGAGACAAGTGGGACATGTGGGATGTGGATATTCTGGTGTGTAACCTCTTATTACTGGTATATGCAGTACGCAGACCTTAGTGAAGTTGCCGGTAAGTAAAATAAAAAAGCAGCGTTAAGAAAACATCCTGTTTGAGCGCAGCGAGTTATGTTTTTAGCTGCAATTTTTTATTTTACAGGCAACGGAACGTTAGTCCAGTACTGCATATACCAGTATAAGTTATGTTTTTAGCTAGCTTTTTAAAATTTATAGCCAACGCAATCCAATCTGCACGCTCAAACCACGACTTTTTAATAACTTTGATTGGTAATTAGCATTTTCACTATGGACCGCTATCGGGAAGTCATTAATAAACTCATTGAATTCAGAGATCAACGCGACTGGAAACAATTCCACAACTCAAAAGATCTGGCTCTGGCCATTTCAATTGAAGCTGCCGAATTGAACGAACGGTTTTTATGGAAGAATGCAGAAGAAGTGGAACAGATGGGCCCTGAACAAGTTAAGGAAGAACTGGCTGATGTGCTGACTTTTGCTTTCCTGCTGGCAGAGAAACATAACCTGGATGTTTTTGAGATTGTGCTTGAGAAGATTAAGCGAAACGGCGAAAAATACCCCGTTGAAAAAGCTAAGGGTACAGCGAAAAAATACGATCAGCTATGATCGTCTATCACTCATCAAAAAAGACTTTTCTTGATGATGTTCTCACAAACAATATAGAAAACATTGTTCATAAAGCGTTCTTTGAACATCTTGGCAGGCATACCTCCATCAATGAAGTAAACTCCTGGCGAAACTCCATTAGCCACATGTATAGGGTAATGGTCGATCCTGAAATTCCTGAAGATGCAGGAGTTTCCATTGAATTCCAGATACCCCTCACTTCCAAACGAATCGACTTTATTGTAAGTGGTCTCAATGATAAGCAACAGGAGCAGGTCATTATTATTGAACTTAAGCAGTGGTCATCTGCTTCCTTAACTCAGAAAGACGGCATCGTTGAAACATGGATCAACCATGCAAAAACCGAAACCGCACACCCTTCCTATCAGGCCTGGTCGTATGCTGCATTAATTGAAAATTTTAATGAATCGGTGCGGGATGAAAACATCCGTCTCATTCCGTGTGCCTATCTTCATAATTATGAGGCCGACAATGTGATTGTAAATCCGTTTTACGGCGAGCATATCCATAAAGCACCATTGTTTTTCAAAACAGATGCATTAAAGCTCCGCGATTTCATTAAAACTTACGTGAAATACGGCGACACAAAGGATACACTGTATAAAATTGAGAATGGCCGGATCAGACCTTCCAGGCAACTGGCCGAAAGTCTTTCGTCGATGCTCCGCGGAAACCGCGAATTTATTATGATTGATGATCAGAAACTGGTGTTTGAAACCGCATTGCAGATGGCCATGAAAGCTGATCAGGATAAAAAGCAGGTACTTATCGTGGAAGGGGGACCGGGTACCGGTAAAAGTGTTGTTGCAGTCAATCTGCTGGTCGAGCTTACTAACCGCGGACTGGTAACAAAGCTGGTTTCAAAAAATGCGGCTCCGCGTGAAGTGTATAAAACGCTTCTAACCGGATCAGTCAGGCGCACTGTCGTGGATAATTTATTCGGCGGTACCGGCTCTTTCTGGCCTTCAGAACCAAACACGTTCGATAATCTGATTGTGGATGAAGCGCACAGATTGAATTTAAAGAGCGGCCTTTATGGAAATCAGGGAGAGAACCAGGTGCTCGAAATTATTGATTCGTCAAAGTTCTCGGTATTTTTTATTGACGATGACCAGCGCATCCACGTAAGTGATATTGGCACAAAAAGGCAAATAGAATCATGGGCAAAAAGCAGGAAAGCTGTTGTTAAGCACCTCAAACTGTCATCACAGTTCAGATGTAATGGTTCAGATGCTTACCTTGCGTGGATTGACCATATGCTTCAGATCAGAGAAACTGCCAATGTAAACCTTACCGCCGAAGAATTTGATTTTCGGATTTTCTCAGATCCAAATGATTTACTGACTATCATAAAAGAGAAAAATAAATTAAACAACAAAGCCCGAATGGTAGCCGGCTATTGCTGGGACTGGGTAAGTAAAAATAATCCGGCACTTAAAGATGTTGTTATTCCGGAACACAATTTCGGTATGACCTGGAATCTTACCAAAGATGGAAGCACATGGATCATTGCTCCAAATTCAGTGAATGAGATCGGATGTATTCATACCTGTCAGGGTCTGGAACTGGATTATGTAGGAGTCATCGTCGGGAACGACCTGCAGTACAAAGATGGCAAGGTAATCACAGATCACGCTGCACGTTCAAGAAATGATCAGTCAATTAAAGGCCTGAAGAAAATGGCGACCGAAAGGCCATTGGAAGCAAGGAACATCGCCGACAGATTAATTAAAAACACATACCGCA
Organism: uncultured Lentimicrobium sp.; assembly: GCA_964643225.1. GTDB lineage: Bacteria > Bacteroidota > Bacteroidia > Bacteroidales > Lentimicrobiaceae > Lentimicrobium. Next base: position 2,530 of record CAZXQT010000048.1, read on the forward strand.
CCCTATTCACCCGGGGTATGAAAGGGTGCTACATTTACTGTTGTGATAAGGAACTGGCTGAGTACTTCAGAGCGAACATCAAACAATCTTCGGCAACCCTTCACGAACACCAGATTCCGGCACCTGCTATTCCGACGCATCGCATGGAACCTTTAATACATCGCATTGAACCTCAGGTAAATGACGATGTAAAATATCTTGATTATCTCCCGTATTATTCCATAAAAGCTGCGTGCGGTGCCTTTGGCGACTGGCAGGTAGTTAATGAGGAAGGTTGGGTAAAAGTTCAGGGTTTAGGACCTCTGTCAAGGGGAATGTTTGTAATAAAAGCTGTCGGTCACTCTATGGAACCCAGAATTCAGGATGGTGATCTTTGTATCTTCCGTGCCAATGTGGCAGGATCAAGAAATAACAAAATTGTACTGGTTCAGCACCATAACGTCTACGATTCCGAAAACCAGGGAAGCTATTCCATCAAGAAATACACCAGCAAAAAGATCTTCGATCAGGAAACCGGGGAGTGGAAACACGAAGAGATTGTTCTTCAGCCACTTAACAACTCCTACAGCCCCATTCTGATAACAGAAGAAGACAGTTTCATCGTTGTTGGTGAGTTCCTTGGTATCGTGGAACAATAAGAGCTCTGTACCATTCCTGCACCACCCCTGATTCAACTCCATATTAACAGTACCTCAACTCTACCTCAACTCTACCTCATCTCTACCCCCCACCCTAGAGTTGAGGTAGAGATGAGGTAGAGTTGAGGTAGAGTTGATGTGGATTTAATACGTAGTTCGTATGTAGTTCGTATGTAGTTGGTACGTCGGTTCGGAGTTAATCTAAAACCGATGAGAAGTTATTTTTGCTTCGCGTACTTGTTAAATTCAAGTCCTCCGGGAATGTACATATTGTTTTGATAAAAAGAATATGGTACGACAGTAGTATCATCATCATTGACCATACTGAAGGCTTTATCCTGATATGTAACCGGTCTTACCTGAGGTTCACCCCAGTTTTCAGGCAAAGTAGCAACCGTGTTTTCACATTCATAGTATTCAATCGTGCTTTCTCCAAAATGCGTTACTACAAAAGAATATTTAGTAATTGCACCCTGCATGTCAAGTACTTCGTACGTAGCATAATATGTTGAGTTCTTTAATACATTGTCGGCACCCTCGAGCTTAATATATTTTATCGCCCCCTGACTTGCCCATTGCAATGTGGTGTCACCCTTCAAAATATAGAACCCGGTCATCTTACCCAGCTCAAATGGAGTAGATTCTGTTGATTCCGTAATATTTATTTCTACTAAATTTTCATTTAAAATAGCATACGTTCCTTTGTAATGAGTCCTAACAGAATCTACGTTTTCCGGATTTTGGGTTTCGTACCTGTCAAGTTTAAAATCGTATTCTATTGTCTCATTGGTAAACTGCAGCACAAAGTCTATGTTTGTATCATATTCCCCACTACCCCACTGTTGATTGTGTTTCCATGTTCCCACGAGAGGTGAAGGCTGTCCTGTTTCATCATTATCCTTTTTGCAGGATGAACCTAAAATTAATAACGCAGACAGAAAAAATAAAGCGTATTTGATTTTCATAATGTAAAATTTTTAACGGCAAAGCTATGAAAATTTTTCTGTTGCTTCGTTTCATAGCGCAGTTTAGGCACTACGCAAGTAAAAAACTTGCTAACTATTATATGATCTCGTGTGCCCAAACATTATTGAGTGGTATAAGCGGTTTAAGAGTGGTTTGGTGCGACATGTGGGACAATTGAGACGAGTAAGACGTGTGGGAACTGGGTAGTTAATCCATTCTGGTGTGCTAATCAATTTTGTTGAGTGGTATAAGCGGTATAAGGATTAATGGGGGGTTAGTGCTATTTGTGGGAC
>CAZXQT010000048.1:4526-11460 GCA_964643225.1 uncultured Lentimicrobium sp.
ACTGGGTAGTTAATCCATTCTGGTGTGCTAATCAATTTTATTGAGTGGTATAAGCAATACGAAGACCTAGGATGAAGTTGCCGTTATACATGATTAAATAAGCAGCGTAAGAAAATATCTTGTTTGAGCGCAGCGAGTTATATTTTCTAGCTGATTATTTCTGTATACTTAAAGCAACGAAATCCAGTCTGAGTAGGCTTATACCACGATTAATCCAGTCTGAGTATGCTTATACCACGATTACGAATATCCAGCAAAACACTACGTTAACCTCCACTGCTCAATCGTATGATAATTTACCAATTTTCTTATTTTTCCTTGTTATATATTTGCTGTAATAGATAGATAGATGGATGGGCAATCTTATATTGTATGTTATTGGGGCTGTCTCAAAAGGCAGCCTCTTTATTTTTGCCAAATAATAATTCCAAATTGCAGTTTTTAAGTTACATCTTCACCATCTTATGCACTTCCCTCACCCCGGGCCCTCTGAACTCAATAAGATACACACCGCCCCTTAGGCCGCTTATATCAATGGCAAATGATCCGCCACTATATATTTCGTTCGCCTGCAGTTGCTTTTTGAGTTGCAGGCGCCCCGACATATCTGTTATGCTGACTTCAATAACATCACCCGATCTGCCGCTCCCATGCATGCCAACTCTGCCCATATTCACTCCCACATTCACATGCAGACTCTGCGAAGCATTAGGATTCGGGAAGATGGTAAATACCGGACCCTGCTTTGCAGAAGGCACCTCTGGCAGAGAAATGATTAGATCATCTTCATTGAATTTTGCCATATAACAGCTTGACCCGACCCATTTATTGTTGTTCCGGTCAATGAGAAAACCATGCACCTGATCGTTTAACAGCCGGGTATTCGTGCTGTTGTATAAAGTCCATTCGTTCCAGTCATATTTCATAAGCCCCTCTGAACTTTCTATCCAGAGATTGCCCTCTTTGTCCACTGCTTTTAAACCGCCACTCAACGACGGCAGGTTGATGTTGTCAGCAAACCATTCCAGACTATCGTTGTGTAACCGGCATAACCGCCTCGACAGGGAACTTCCCTCATAATCAAGCCACACGTCGTTATTCTTGTCAACCACTATCATACGGATTTGCGAATTCTGAGAGCCAAAAAAAGCATTATCGTAAAGCGTCGTTTCTGATCCGTTAAACTTAACAAGGCCGTTATCTACCCTACCCATCAGCATATTTCCCGATTTATCAGCAGAGATTGCCGTCGCGAATCCCACCCAGGGGTATTCCGAAACATCGTAAACAGTCCATACAGTATCATTGTATTTAACCATTGCATGGCTGGTACTGATCCATTTGTTGTTGTGACTATCCACCGTTAAGCCCGAATAGTAGCCTTGAAGAACAGAATTATACTGGTTAAATTGAGTCACTGTATCCCCGTTGATCCGGTACAGCACATCCGGATTTATAGCCCAAACCACATTGTTACTGTCCACTGCAATGTGGTGTAATTATTGCTCGCAAGGTAGTTCTGACCTATCACCTCTTGCCATACATCGCCGGTCTTTTTGCACAAGTTGCCATTACTGCTATGCATACCTGTCCAGATCGCTCCATCAAGATCTTCAACCACCTGACCGTCAAAAGATCCGACAAAGCAGGTATTGGGGATCTCATATTGAATTATGCTTTCGCGGATGCTAACCACGCCCTCCGTTGTTGCCAGCCATAACCCTTTCCCGTCCGAAACTACATCACGAACATAGCCTTTTTGAATGTCGTACGTTTTCCAGGTAACTCCGTCAAATTCAAGCAGCTTGTGTGGACGACACACGTACAACTTATTATCAATACATTTCAGGCTCATTTCCCAGGTGTTGCCAATGGGCGAATTGTTTTGGTCATATCGCGTCCATTCCCCATCAGCATACTTATTTCATCACTATGATTTACAAGCCAGGCCGTGTTCTGCCCATCCGAATACATATCGTATATCGCCACATCGTTTAAAACAGGCTGCAGGCCATTTTCCGAAAAGGTGAAAAGCGAAGAAAAGTTGTGAACGAACAACTAATTCTGTTCTTCTGTGTAAGTTTTACCGAATAACAGCCGTAATCATCATAATCCACAAACGGGTCAACAATCCGTTCCATCTGCGAGGGATTGGCTGTGTCAATCTTCATCATCCCCAGCTCTGCACCCGCCCAGAGAGAATCACCCAGCATAGCAATCGAATTGGTTTCCTTATGATCTGTCAGGTATTCTACCCTGAACTCCTGCGCATTGGCAAGCAAAGTGCCAAACAGTGCAATGAAAATGAGATATAATTTCTTCATGACCACAATAATTAATGATTACATGAACACGACTTACTCCCCGGGGCATCACCCATGGAAATATTTCATGACAATATATCTCAAAGGTATAAAATAAATTTATGGATTACTAAGTAACTGCTCCATTTTTGCAATTTCTTCTTCCTGCGACCGTATAATCTGGTCTCTCAGCTCCTTTACGCGCGGGTCTGTAATATTGGCATGTTTGCTAACCATTATGGCAGAAGAATGATGCGGTATCATTGCCTTCATATACTGAACATCACCAATCGGTGTTTGGCTGCGCAATCCTGCAAAAGAAAGTGCCAGTATTGCGAGACTAATAACGATTATTATTTTGTTCTTATTTGGTGAAGGAAGCATTCCACCCATAAATGCTATCATTGATACCGACATTGGCGCCACCATCAGCAGCGATATGTATACTCTTGTCACACTGTTATGAAAGTGGTTTAACCTGTCAATATTTAAGAACATGGCAAGATACATTATCAAAAAATATTGCCATCATCAGGTAAAATTTCTTGTATGTCATAGTACGCGATTTTTATAGTTCAACAAGATCCACAAGTCTCAATCCGGCATACTTACGTTCAAACCGGTACAGCAAAATGTCTCTGACTTCTTTCCGCAAAAGCGCCTTTGACTCAATCCGGTATAAAAGCCGTTGCCTCAATTTCAACCAGAAAATCCGGATGCGCCAGTCCTGCTACAAAAAGTCCCGATATTGCCGGCTGATTTTTAAGGTTTCCGAGGTACTTTTGCGAAGCCTGAAAACCACTCAACAAATCCTGCCCCTGCACTATATAGATTGTGAGTTTTATAAGGTTTTCGAATGATGCACCGCAGCTTGCCAGGGCAGTCTGAAGGTTTTGCATCACCTGCTCCGTCTGCTCAGCCATATTACCCTTGCCAACGATCACACCCTCCGAATTCACAGCGTCTTGCCCGCCAACGTAAATCGTTCTTCCTGAACCCTGCGTAACCACAACCTGCGAAAAAGCCGGATTCTTTGACAGCCCGTCTGAATTAATGTATTGTACCGAATTTCTCATGTTAGTTTTTGATTTAGGTTATTGATCTGTTTACAGTAATTGATCTGTTTACAGTAACTAATCTTTTTACAGTAACTAATCTTTTTACAGCGATAAACAAACAACCGTAAGTACTGTTTCCAAAAACTGAATTATTGCTGGTCACAACTTCTAAACTGCGCATCGGTTATACTTTTCCCAACCACATGCCGCCTATTAACATATTTTCCATACATTCGCACAAAATTTATTACAATCACCAGTTTATTTATTAAATATGAAGAAACTATCACTACTCACCACAGGCTTTTTACTCGTGCTTTTTGCTTTTACAGGATGCAAAAAAGATGAAACTGACAACAAGGAGCTCTTGCAGGGCATATGGCTTAACACATATGCCAACGGTATCGCTGCTGAAACAGACATGAAATTCGTGCTCGAATTTACCGACTCAAAGGAATACTATTCCACAGGAGTGGATTTTGATACCTTAGGCAGAAAATGGTTCGACCGCATAGCGTACGATTATCAGATTGACGGCAACCGCATTCTGATAACCGGCAAAGATGCCAAAAATAACACCGTGAGTATGGAGCTCGAAATTGTTTCGCTTAACTCCACTGAACTTGTTTACAAGGTAAACAGCTTTAAAGAAAACGGCACAGAATATCCTGATCCTACAGTCTATACTATGCGTAAAGTCACCAAATCACTCCAGGATCAGATTGTTGGCACCTGGTACGGCAAGGCAACCCACGCCGGAACCACCGATACCGATTACCATTACTGGCGTTATCTCCCCGACAACAACTACGAATACTACTACCGCAACAGCCCCACAGAAAACTGGATAAAGAAAGACGACAACGAAGGCCGTTATTACGTATACGATAATCTGCTCGCCTCCACCTGGACAAACAACGTTCTGTTAGGCACCATTGGCCTCTATTATGAATGCTGGGAAATCGAAATCACCGGCGACACCATGACCTGGATCGGCTACCGCAATAATGCAGCTGTTACTTCCTACGAAATGGTAAGAGTTCCTGCACCACCGGCAATTTAGTTCTTGTGCTATTTGTGGGACATGTGAGGCAAGTGGGATAGGTGAGACAGGTGGGACATGTGGGCTCTGAGCTGATAAACTATTCTGGTGTACTTAAATATTATTGAGTGGTATAAGCGGTTTAAGGATTAATGGAGGGTTTGTGCAGCTTGTGCTATTTGTGGGACATGTGAGACAGGTGTGACGTGTGGGATGTGCGGATGTAATCACAGGCATTACTGACCTGAACTGATAAACCATTCTTGTGTGCTCAAACATTCCTGAGTGGTATAAGCGGTTTAATGATTAATGGAGGGTTAGTGCTACTTGTGGGACATGTGAGACAAGTGGGACATGTGAGATAGGTGTGACGTGTGGGCCTTGAGCTGAAAAAACCATTCAGGTGTGCTCAAAACATTATTGAGTGGTATAAGCAATACGAAGACCTAGGGTGAAGTTGCAGATTTATTATGATTAAATAAACAGCGTCAGAAAACATCCTGTTTGAGCGAAGCGAGTTATGTTTTCTAGCTGTTTATTTACGTATATAATATTGCAACGAAACCCAGTCTGAGTATGCTTATACCACGAATAAAACATCCTGTTTGAGCGCAGCGAATTATATTTTCTTACGCTGCTTATTTCTATATACATAATAGCAACGCAATCCAGTTGGAGTATGATTATACCACGAACAATCCAGTCTGAGTAGGCATATACCAATTAAAGTTATACCACAATTACATGTCAGGTAATTAAAACTTTAATATATTTGTAAAAAAAACTCACTCTATGTTGCACAAACTACGGCTCGTACTGCTCTTTGCAGTCCTCTTTACCGCGTTTGCCGGATGCAAAAAAGAATCCGACAATGAATATTCCTTCAAACTCCAGTTCATCACCGAGGAATACAAACCAATGAATTACACCGAGAACGGCACCCTCAAAGGCCTCGGTCCGGATATGCTCAGAGAAATATGCGATGATCTCGGGATAGAATTCACATCCGAAGTGCTTCCATGGGAGCAGGCGTATGAAAAAGTACTTTCCAGTCAGCGAGCAGTGCTTTACTCCACAATCCTAAATGCCGAACGCAAAGACCTGTTCAAATGGGCCGGCCCATATGCATCGCTCGACTGGGCGTTTTATTCCAATTCGAAAAATCCTGTAGAGATCACAACGCTCGACGATGCACGAAATGTTGCAAAAGTAGGGGTGCTGGCCGATTACTCGATAACACAATACCTCATCAGCGAAAGCTTTAACAACCTTGTATACTGCGATAACAATCAGGATGCTTTCAGCAAGCTCCTTTCGGGCGAAATTGACCTCTTCCCTTCCGACCCGCTAACGGCCGAAGCCGCCCTGAATGCGCTGGGCAAGTCGGTTTACGATGTATCCGGCAAACTCACATTCCGTACTGACCTGGTCTATTTTGCGTTTAACAAAGCCGTCCCTGACAAGGTAATTGAAGATTTTCAGAGATCGATCGATAAAGCAAAAACCAACGGAACGCTTAAACAACTGTACCAGAAGTACATGCAGTCGGCCAATCCGCCCGATGTGCTGCAGGTTTACACTGAACAGTATCCGCCGCTCACCTATCGCAACAACGCAGGCGTAATTACCGGTTTCGGAACCGATATCGTCACTGAAATGATGAAGCGCAACCATTCGTTCTACCCAATAAACCTTACACTGTGGGGCCATGCCTATGATGTGGCACTGCACAATCCCAATGTATGCCTGTTTACTATGGACCGCACCGAACTGCGCGAAACGCTCTTCCAGTGGGTTGGCCCGATCGGTACCAATGTGACCTATTTTTATGTTCGAGCCGGCTCAGGCATTACCATTAATTCACTCGAAGATGCTCGTGCACTCAGCACCGTCGGCACCGTAAACTCCTGGTTTTCAGATCAACGCCTGCGCGACCTCGGCTTCACCAACCTCGTAACAGGCAGCGACCCCGCCACCATGGCCGACATGCTCCTCAACGGCGAAATAGAAGCCTTCGTATGCACCAACGTCACCTTCCCTTCCATCCTGCGCGACCTGGGCTACCAGCCCTCTCAGGTACAGCCCACCTACGCCCTTATGTCGTCTGACTACTACATCGCCTTCTCCAAATCCACTCCGTCAGCCACCGTTGCCCACTGGCAACAAACCCTCGACGCCGTGAAACAGGATGGCACGTACAATGCGATTTACGGAAAGTGGTTTGAATAGGGAGTTTAGACGGCTACGCTACGCTTCGCTTCGCCGGTTTAGACGCAAAGTGCAGGTGCTTCGCTAGTATAAATGCAAAGTGCAGGCACTTTGCGGTTTAGACACAACGCTAACGCGTTGTGGTTTAGACGGCTCGCTATGCTCACCGGTGTAGACACTGCGCGGATAAGGTATTGCAATGATAGCATGTTAACTAATCCTGCTGGTTAGCCATATTTTAATACTGTTATATGCTTTATAAAGACCTTAATGGCGTATTCGGAACTGCAAAATTTAAAGTTTAGTAATCTGAGTTTTTTCCC
>CAZXQT010000049.1:0-10789 GCA_964643225.1 uncultured Lentimicrobium sp.
ATCATTAATATTATCTTTGAAGAAGAAGTTGTCCAATCTAGGTAGACCATCTCAAACCATTAAGAATTCTTGTTCTATCTGGTAATTGATATTACCTGAATTAAGTAATTCATCTAACTCTTCCATACTAATAGCCGGCACAGGTGGAACTTCAACAACATTAAAAACTTCAAATGGCCTGGTAGTATCCTGAGCGATACAATCAATATTCAGGAAAAGGAGGAAAATACAAAGAAGTGAAGATAGGTGATTCATTTCAAGGTTGTTGGGTTCTAGATTTTAAAAAAATTGCAGTTTGCTCTTTTCCCGAATTTATCAATTAATTCAATAATGTATAACCCTGTGGGCAGGTTTATTGACAATATGCCAATCTCGAAATTGGCCAAACTAAGGCTATAATTATAAATATTTTCATAAATAAGAAATAGAAAGCCTAACATGATTAATCATAAGATCAGGAGTATCAGTTATGCAATTACATTGATAGCCAGGAAGATGATATACAGTAAACGGTTATTCTTTACATTTTGAACAACAGTTTGCTCCTCGACGTCCATATTAACGTTTGAGTACAACCTGAAATAAAAAATGATGAGGTGATAGATGAGTGTAATAATCAGCATTGTGGGAAATACCTGAATAGGATGTACCGCCTGACTTTGCGGACGCACCAGTGCATCGGTTATAGAGATTGCGAACATAACAGCTAACATCATACCCAATGTGGAGCGATAGGTTCGATCCCTAACCAGCGAAACCCTTTCATCCTCATACCGCTCTTTGCTGAAGGCAATGAAAAATAATCCCATTGCATTAATCCACAGTAAAATATCCACCTGCATCCCATCAGGCTTTGGAATCAATACCAATCCATCAATAAAATTTACTAACAGCAAGAGAATGATGGCAATCAAAGAAATAACAGCCCCCACTATCTTTACCTGAAAGCTATGTAAAGGCATTAATGCGTATGATTTCATAAAGGTCAATTTTTTAACAAATATAAAAAATACTTTACACATAGCAGGATCATTTTGGTCCTCAATCCCTGTTGTTACGTGTTATGTCGCATTTTTACAATTTTCCTGGCAAACCGCAGGGTAGTTTTGCATCGTCAAACAAAAAAACAAACTAACAATGAAAAACCTGATTTCGTGGGTAGAAATACCCGCAGTAGATTTTAGAAGAGCCGTTAACTTCTACAACAAAGTCCTTAACCTGGAACTGCAGGTGTTTGAGTATGAAACAGAAAAAATGGCCTGCTTCCCTTCGGGTGAAGGTGCCGTGTTCCAGGCCGAAGGGTATAAACCTTCAAAAGACGGTGTAATCGTGAGCCTGAATACCGAAGACGACCTAGACGGGGCAATTGAAAGGGTAAAAAACAATGGCGGTACCCTTGTTATCCCCAAAACTAAAATTGATGCAGAAGGTCGTGGCTATTTTGCTACCTTTATTGATACGGAAGGAAACAAACTAGGCCTTTACGGGAACAAATAAGTTGAACCGGCACACTTATAACCATTAACGCTTTCTCAACGCTTTACTTTGCGAGCGCTTTCAGCGCCTCTTTTGCGGCATTGAGGGTCGGCTCAATGGAGATTTCACGACCAACGGCGCCTTTCATCCAGACCTGCGGAACAAGGCGGCCCTGGGTGTACATGCGCTGGAATTCGCTCGCAAGCGATTTGCCCTTTACCTGCTGCTCAATCTGGAAATCGATGAGATGACCCATCGGGTAGTTGGAGAGGTAGAGAGGGTTGTCGATCATGTGGGAGTATATGGCAAGGATAGGTTCGTCTTTTCCGCCAAGGATGCCGGCATAGTAGCTGTTCCAGACTTCTTTTGCTGCAGAGATAACCGCTTCTTTAAGCTGGGCAGGTGTGGCGCCGGGGTTGGCGTACATCCATTTCCAGACTTTCATATCGACGAGCGAAACACCCATAATTTCGTAGCTGCCCCAGAAGTTGTCGAGCGCAAGCATATGTTCTTTGTTTACGTCAGTATTCTGAAGGCCGAGCAGTTCTATGTCGCGTTTCTGGAAAAGGAAAGCAACGGCTTCGGTGAAGGAAGTGTTGGGCACGCCCTGGAGCATGTAGTAGTCAACATCGTTCATGGTAACGGTTTGCTCTACATTGTGGCCAAATTCGTGCACGGCAATGTTGTAGCCCTTGTAATCCATGCCGTTAGGCCCGATTCGGGTACGCAGGTGGGCAATGTCGTTACGCATTTCGGCACCCCATGCATGACCTGCACCACGCGAGGCATCAACTACTACCAGGTTGCAGATCTCGTTGGCCTTCTTTTCATCCCAGCCCAGTTTTATCAGTATTTCGGGCAAACCGGCACGGAATGCGGTGGTATTCGGATATTTTTTGGAGGTTATGTTTGTCAGTTCCTCTTCGGGGATGCCTCCGCGACTCTTAAAACCGTTGTACCAGATATCGAACGGCTCGAGCTTGCGACCAAGCTGTTTGCTGATGTAGGCCGCAACTTCTTTAACCTGCGGGGAGGAAACGAATTCGGTAAACAGACGCTCAACGTCTTGCTGCGGAATTTCCATACCTTCTTCGAATGCACGGTCTATGTAGGTAGGGAAGTTCGGACTGAAGGCATCGATTTCGCGCATGGCCCGGAAGTTGGCCAGCAGCACCTGGTAACGGGTGTCGGGCTCGGAAGTGAAGGCCGTTTCTTTGCCGTCTTTGAAGAGCTTGTTATCCATGGGATTCCATGTATATGCGTTGCTGTTGACGACTTGCTGGGGTATGCTCTGGTCTATGATACGCTTCATTACGGAATAGATCATGCGCTGTTTTTCGACGCCCTTTTCGGATGCATAGTTCGACTTCAGTTCATCACGAAGACCCCAGTGGGTAATGAGTTTCATATCGGCCGGGAAGCGGGTTTTGCCTTTGGCATCGAGCAGGTTGCCCATGTAGATGTTGTAGTCGGAAATGTAGGCATCGGCTTTTGTCAGGGTTTCAGAGGCATTCTGGATCACTGTTGCAGGAACGCGCGATGTAAACCGGTCGCCCATACGAGCATGCGCCCATTGCTTGCGGCTCCAGTCTGCACCAAGGGTAGTCTTTTCGTTCAGGCTATAGAACGGGAAATTAAGGGCCGTGATGAAAGCTATCTTGTTTGCGTAGAAGTCATCGTCGAGATGGGCTGAAGCGTCGTAGCTCCCGAACATCATGTCGATAGGTTCAATTGCCGGTCCTTCGAGCTGCAACGGTTCTTTCAGGAGCACATCCATTTTATGGAAGTATCCGCTGAAGATTTCGAAGTTGCGCTCGAGTTTAGTGTAGAGTTTATCGAGACCTGCCTCGTCAGAAACGAAGTAATCCTTACAAAAGTTCTCAAAATCGGCCTGCGAGCCATCGCTTTCGCGCCACAGCGAAGCGGCCTGCTGCACGCCCCGTTCAATGCGGAAAGCTGCCTGCTGTCCGTGCTTGCTGATCAGTTGGCGTTTAACTTTTTCCATAGTTGTTTTGTCAATGTTTGGCTCATCGCTGGTGCCGGCAGACGAAGCGGTGGCTGTGAAGTTTCCCGAAAGGAAAACAATTATCGCCGAAAGGAAAAGAATAAAGCGTTTCATGAGGGGTGATTTTTTTTTGCTATTTATAAGAGGTTTACGATGAATCGGTGATTTATTTTTCGGCTATCATGATGGCCGAAGCGCCCAGCATTAGCGGGATGCCATGGGTTTTGCTGAAGCCGGCATTTTCTAGCAGCTCTGAGAGCTGGGGCAGCGTGTAGTAATGGTTGGCGGAATAGGCCAGGTATTTATAGGCAGAAAAGTTGCCCGAAATAAGTCCGCCGAGCGGGGCGGTAATGAGGTTATGGTACAGGTGGTAGAAGAACCGGATAACGGGACTGGCCGGCTGGCTTGTTTCGACGATGACGAAGCGGCCACCGGGTTTGAGCACGCGGAGCACCTCGCTGATGTGGAGCTGCGCATCGGGGTTTTCGAAGGTAAGGTTACGGAATCCAAACGAAATACCGATGGCATCGAAGAAGTTGCTTTCGAAGGGCATGTTTCCGGCATCGCCCTGAATGAGTTTTACGCGGTCTTTGCCGAAGCGCTCCTCTACCTTTTCGGCCGCACGGGCAAGCATGGTGTGGCTGAAGTCGAGTCCGTACAGTTCGGTATCCTTATCGGCATATGCCGCCAGATGCATGGTGAGATCGGCAGTACCGCAGCAGAGATCAAGCACCCTATTGGGATGGTAAAGCACCACCTGGGCAGCGGTTTTCCGGCGCCAACCTTCATCCAGATTCAGGGTCAGAACCCTGTTGAGTAAATCGTATTTAGGGGGTACTTCGGTAAATATCTTTTGGGTAGGCCGGTGGCCTGTTTCGTCACGGAACATTGGCATGTAAATTAACAATATGTCCCGCCAAAGATACTAAAAGTATACTAAAAGATACTATAAGATACTATAAGACCAACCTTTCAGACAAGGCTCCGCTTTTCTGTATGATGAAAACGGGTCTGCATGAATGCGATGATCAGCTCTACCATTTCGCGGGGTTGCACAGTACTGCAGTTTATATGCAGATCGTAAAGATCGGTACCGGGTTCAATGCCTTTGACAGCGCTTTCCATAAGTTTATGGCGCTTAAGGTCGGTAGCGTTTATTTCGCGAAGCATGAAACTTCGGGTGGCATGATAACGGTCCATCATCGATTTAAGTCGCCATTCGAGGGGTGCATACAGTTTTATGTGGATGGCATTTCTCATGCCGTGAGTAAAGGCTGCTCCACCGCGGCCAATGATGATGGCATTGCCTTCGGAGGCCGCAGTGCGCACAACGTTGGCCAAAGTTTGCATTACACGGCGGTCGCTTTTATAATAACGCGTAGAGAATGCCTGCAGAACCTCATCCATTACACCACGGTCGACCGATTCAGAGACCTGCATTACCTTACGGGGATCCATATTCAGCTTTTTAGAAGCATCCTTTATGATTTCCTTATTGAGGATTGCCCAATGCATGCCGCGCCTTTCGAGCTCTGCCTTGAGAAGCTGAGCCATTTTATTGGCACTGCAGCCATGTTCGCGCGATATGGTAATGAACGGGCCTACTTTCATGTCAGCAGGTGGATGATGTTTGGTACTCTGGTTAAAACTCTCAACCATGTACTTTAAAAGCAAATCTTCTCTCATATATTTCTCGTGTTTATTCAATTATACAAGACCACTTGTCTTTACAACCAACTCGCTCTGCTCATCCCACTCGCCCCACAAACAACACAACCCCACTAGACCCACTAACCACGTTCCTGCCCTGCACTCGTCAACTAACGGTCACCTGTCCCACTAGCCCCACACATCTCACTCATCCCACTTGCCCCACAACCCACTAGCCCCACAAACAACTACAACCTCTTCCTCAGCTCCTCACCCTCTTGCTCAAAGCCTGGCTTGCCCAGAAGGGCAAACATGTTCTTTTTGTATGCCTCTACTCCGGGCTGGTCGAAGGGATTTACTCCGAGCATGTAGCCAGAGAGAGCACACGAAAACTCATAGAAATAGAGTAACTGTCCCATGGTATATTCAGTGACTTCGGGAAGGCTTAGTACAATGTTGGGCACACCACCATCGATATGGGCAAGCAGGGTGCCGCGTTCGGCTTCCCGGTTTACTTCGTAAAGACGCTTTCCTGCGACAAAGTTCAGCCCGTCGGCATCGTCGTCTTCCAGGGGCACCCGGAGGTCACGACGGGGCTTGTCTATACGCAGCACGGTTTCGAACAGCACACGCAGACCTTCCTGAACGTACTGGCCCATGCTGTGCAGGTCGGTAGTGAAACTCACTCCTGCAGGGAAAATGCCTCTGTTTTCTTTGCCCTCGCTTTCGCCGAAGAGTTGTTTCCACCATTCGGTGATGTACAGGAGCGATGGCTGGTAGTTTACCATGACCTCAATGGGCTTGCCGTTACGGTACAGACAGTTGCGCGCAGCCACATACATGTAGGCCGGGTTTTCGTGCAGTGTTGATGTGCCGGTAACCAGCTGTTTCATTGCCCGGGCACCTTCCACCAGTTTGCGGATGTCGAATCCGGCAACGGCAATGGGAAGCAACCCTACGGGTGTAAGTACGGAATAGCGGCCACCTACATCGTCGGGAACCACGTAGGTCTTATATCCCTCGGCAGTGGCCAGCCTTTTGAGCGCACCGCGGGAGCTGTCGGTGATGGCAATGATGCGTTTGCGTGCTTCAGGCACACCATATTTATTTTCGAGATGCTTTCGCAAGATGCGGAACGCAATGGCGGGTTCGGTAGTGGTGCCGCTCTTCGAAATAACGGTCATGGCATAGTCGCGGCCGTCAAGCACTTCGATCAGATCAGCAAGATATTCTTCGGATATGTTGTTGCCGGCATAAACGACCAGCGGATATTTACGTTTACCGGATGCCTGCAGTGCGGCAAAGTTGTGCTGCAGTGCTTCAATAACGGCGCGGGCACCAAGGTACGATCCGCCGATACCTATCACTACATATATGTCGGCCATGGCGGCTATTTCACGGGCATCGTTTTCGAGGGAGCTGAGTAGTGCATCGTCGGTTTCGTCGGGTAAACCGATCCATCCGAGAAAATCGTTACCTCTGCCGGTCTTGTTCAGAAGGGTTTCGCGATGCAGGTTGAGTTCGGCAGTCATTTCTTCCATTTGCTGAAGGCTCACAAAGCCCTCCAGCCCACGGATATCAATGGTCAGATCTGTCATGTATGTGTAGTTTTGCTGTGTTTATTATTAATTGTTTTGGTATTAAATGCACTGTTTTTAAGGCACGCCAGGTGCCCATTGTACAAATATAAAAAAAATCTGCGGCCCTTTTACGGATGCCGCAGACTCTTTTTTTCACACAACAAAACCAATCTAATAGTTTACACACACAACACTATCCAATTTAATAGTTCACACACAGCTATCAAATTTCATTGGTGAAGCAAAGATACAACCGGCTGCTGCGGAGGGTTGTTAACCAAATACAACAAACGTTAAAAGATGTTAAGCTGCTGAAAACGAACACCGGCGAGCCCGTACCTTTGTGTGTATGAAAACGCACCTGATTGTTTTAATTACGCTGATGGTAAGTATTGCCATCGTGATTCTGATAGGTATTCAGACTTTCTGGATAAAGAACGCGGTGGAATTGCGTGAAGCTAATTTTTACCGGAGTGTTTCGGAGGCAGTGAGCGATCTTATGTCGCGTATTGAGAAGGAAGAGGTGCACCGGCAAATTCGTAAGAACAGGGAGTACAGTTCGCTGCTGCACTCGATAGACTCGATAGATTATCTCATCTACCTGGAGACAGGCAAGGTTCCCGACAGTAAATCGCCGGTTGATACAAACCATGGCAGGCTGTTCATGCCGGGCGATTCATCCGCTGTAGCGGGAAACGATACCCTGGCAAGCCGCACAGACACGGTATACAGCCTGAGCGAACGGGCCCTGCAGCTGAACCGCAAAAAGGCATTTTTACTGAATCAGGTGTTTGAAGAGATGTTCAATAATCCGTTCAGCCCCTATATTGAAAGCTGGCTTTCGGCCGGGAAACTCGACTCGATGCTGCGTACCTCGCTTGCCAATAAAGGGATCGATGCAAAGTACGAGTTCGGGGTGTACAGTAAATCGCGCAACCTGATGGTGATTGAAAAGGAGGAATCGCTGCGCACAACGCTGCTGAACGAAGGTATGTTTTTCAGACTGTTTCCGGCAAATAACTATGCAAGTCCGGATTTCCTGGTGCTGTATTTTCCCAACCAAACGCGCTACCTGCTCCTGCAGATGGGGGGCATGCTGACCATCTCGGGACTTCTTATGCTGTTTATCATTTTCGCGTTTATGACGGTGATCATCGCAATTTTCCGTCAAAAGAAGCTATCGGAAATGAAGAACGATTTTATAAACAACATGACGCATGAGTTCAAAACCCCCATAAGTACGGTTTCACTGGCCTGTGAAGTGCTGAACGACACCTCAGTACCGAAGAACGAGGAGTTTATACACAGTTACATCAACATTATTAGTGAGGAAAACAAGCGGCTGGGAGTGCTGGCTGAGAAGATCCTGCAGACGGCTATTCTGGAAAAAGGGCAGCTGAATCTGCGTAAGGAGATGATCAACCTGCACGATATTATCAGGGATGTGGCACATAAGATTGCCATTCAGGTGGAAATTCGCGATGGCAGTATAAATGAGGTGCTCGATGCGCCAAACGCGGTCATATTTGCCGATAAGGTGCACATTACCAATGTTATAAATAACCTGCTCGACAATGCGAACAAGTATTCGCCCCGTAAACCGATGATCACGGTGGTGACCCGTAACCTCGACGACGGTGTGCAGGTAAGTATTACAGACAATGGCATCGGCATAAATAAAGCCAATCTGCGAAAGGTGTTTGAAAAGCTGTACCGGGTGCCTACAGGTGATGTGCACAATGTGAAGGGATTCGGCCTCGGACTGAGCTATGTAAAGTTTATCGTGGAGAAGCACGGTGGCCACGTTTCGGTTGAAAGCGAACCGGGAAAGGGCTCCACTTTCCGCATCTGGCTGCCGCTCAAGGGCTAATATCCGCGAAAGCGAAAGAAGAAAGCCTTTCCGCGAAAGCGATAAACGATAAAGGGTTTAAAAGTTTAGAAATAAAAAGTAAAAAATTTCGACGGGAGTTAAGTAAATTTGTAGAATGGAAAACACTAAAGTAAAAGTACTGCTCGCGGAAGACGACCGCAATCTGGGTAATATTCTGAAATCGTATCTCGAAGCCAAGGGCTACAACACGCGCCTGTGCGTGAACGGGCAGGAGGCGTATGACCAGTTTGTGCGGGAGAAGTACGATTTCTGCATTGTGGATGTGATGATGCCTGTAAAGGACGGGTTTACGCTTGCGCAGGATATACGGCAGCACGACCGCCAGATACCGATACTTTTTCTCACCGCCAAGTCGCTCGAGGAGGACAAGCTGCGGGGGTTTCAGGCAGGCGCCGACGATTACCTTACCAAACCTTTCAGCATGGATGAGCTGCTTATGCGCATGGAGGCCATTCTGCGCCGCTCAGGACTTACTGCTGCCGGCAACAAGGTGTTTAAGATCGGGAGCTTTGAGTTCGACTACAACCTGCAGATGCTTAAGCTGAACGGTAAGGAGCAGCGCCTTACTTCAAAGGAAAATGAGCTGCTGCGCCTGCTCTGCGAAAGTGTGAATGAAACCCTCGACCGCAGTTTTGCACTCAATAAAATATGGCAGGACGACAGTTACTTTAACGCCCGCAGCATGGATGTATACATTGCCAAGCTGCGCAAGTACCTGAAAGAAGATCCAAACGTGGAGCTGATCAATGTGCACGGCATCGGGTTCAAGCTGGTTGTGAAAGGCTAAAGCTTTATCCATAAAACCGCCTCAGACGGGTGGTTTCGGAGTCTTGCTACATATGTGCCTGCCGGGTAGTCTGAAATATTAAGCTGCCGCAGGGTCCCTTTAAAATTCACTTCTTTGGTTATTTTTCCCTGCAATTGGATGATCTCAACCTGGTGTTCTCTTCCGTTTGTCAGGTAGTTGCGGTCGTCTGTTGCCTCGTTGTATTGCAAAATAATGTGATCTTTAGCAGGGTTGGGAAAAATGCTCAAAACAGGTTTGTGCTTTTCTGTAAGGCTTTTGTCGTTGCCCGGATTAGTGGTACTGACATAAAGACTGTCGTCGGTATAGGTGTACTGACCAATTTCGTACCGGTATTTGGCAGGAATAGTGTAAGTATTGAGGGTATTTGGAGTGCCTATACCCGGCGGGTCGGGAATGTTCCAGAAAAGCGGTTGTGCAATCAGGTAATAGGAGGTCTGCGGCAGATAGGCAGTACCAGCGGGAGTTATTGTGCCGTTTTTATTGTTTCCGTGAAGGAAATTGCCTGAGCCCGTAATAGTGTATAGCCCCATCGGGAAATTGTTGAGTATTTCATTACCCACAAAATTCGACTGGTTGGTAAGATTGGTGGTCATAACAATTCCGTACCCCTCGGTTCGATTGCGGAAGAACGTGTTGCACGGACCCGAAGGCCCCCAGTAATCATCTATATGGATCATCTGCACTATGTTACCTTCGAACAGGTTCGCGTAAGCATAGTGCCCGTGCAGGGAAACATCGCCGCCGTAACCCGACGGGAACTCGGAACGGTTCACTTCGCGCGAGTAATTGTACCCGAACACATTGCCGTTGGCGCCCTGCTTGACCATCATGGCGTGACGCAGGTACCGGAATATATTGTCGGTGATAAGGCAGGAGCCGGTATGGTGCATCAGCGTTACACCATAGCCTTTGGTACCGGAACCGTCGTATACAAATGCATGGTGAAAATAGCTGCCCTCGACGGTAATATGCGTGCTGGCGCTGATCATGCAGTGACTGCCCTGGCTCTTGTTGCTTTCAACTCCACAAACCCGGGCATTGGCAGCCATGTTAAATGAAATGTTATATCCTGCAGTGGCAGTGTTTGAAGAGGTGCGCTCGAGATGCATGTATTCTATGCTGACGGCTGCTGCCGGATCAATGGGTCGGATGCGTGGCTGCAATTCCGCAATGTAGCTTATACGGAGGGGGTCTTCGAGTGTAAGAAGGTTTCCGTTCACTGCTGTGATGCGTACAATCTGGCCTACCGAATTTTCTGCCCATGATGCAGGATTGGTATCCCATGCACCATTATTCTGCAGAATTTCAGCATAGCACCCGGCACTGAATGATGTACTGCTGTTTACAAGCACTTTCGTGGATTCCTTTTCACAACCAGA
>CAZXQT010000050.1:0-3257 GCA_964643225.1 uncultured Lentimicrobium sp.
CTGGTGCATAAGGTATTGTTTGGTATTAACTTCCTGCAAGACAGCCTGGCTTTTAAACCTTTTGTTCCCGAGGCAATGGGTGCCACAAAAACATTGAGCGGTTTCAAATACCGTGATGCTGTTCTTACTATTGAAGTGGAGGGATGGGGCAATGTCATTACCCAATTTGAACTCGACGGCAAGCAACAGACAATCCATAAAATCCCTTCCACACTTAAAGGCAGTCATACAGTAAAAATCAAGCTTACCAACACTTCTCAGCCCGCAACTACCGGCATGCAGCCTGTTACATTTTCTCCTCCTGTACCTGTAGTGACTTCCGATGATGACATACTGAAATGGAATACCGTAAAAGGCAGCACACACTACAAAGTACTGGTTAATGGTAATACATTGCCTGTTACAACCGATACCTTAATACACACAAAGACCGGTTTAATGACCGAATATCAGGTTATAGCCGTGGATGAAAAGGGCAATGAATCGTTCGCTTCAGAACCTGTTGTCAGAATAGGTGCTGAGAATGAACACATCGTTCAGGCCGAAGGTTTTGCCCGCGCATCTTCCCGTAACTACAAAGGATTTACAGGTACCGGTTTTATAGAGACCGACAGGCAAACCAACACCGAAATTACTTTTATTGCAGAGGTAAACCAGCCGGGGCTTTATGCAATCGACTTCAGGTATTCAAA
The DNA here is from genome assembly GCA_964643225.1 of uncultured Lentimicrobium sp. Lineage (GTDB taxonomy): Bacteria > Bacteroidota > Bacteroidia > Bacteroidales > Lentimicrobiaceae > Lentimicrobium. Next base: position 693 of record CAZXQT010000050.1, read on the forward strand.
CGGGAATGGCCCGTCGAATACCGAAAACAAATGTGCCGTCAGAACCCTTATGGTAAACGGCAATACTGTTAATGCCGTGGTATTTCCGCAGCGCGGAAAAGAAGAATGGTCTGACTGGGGATTTACCAACATTCTGCAGTGCCCGCTAAAATCCGGTACAAATACCATTACCCTGACACTGCAGCCTGCAAACGAAAATATGTACGGCGAGGTAAATCAGGCAATGATTGATTATCTTAGAGTCAGATTATTAAATAAACTATAACCAATGACAGAACCTGCTGAAAACAATAAACGCAATTCCGAAATGTCGCAGAAACAGAGCGATTTACATGAAGCCAGGTTTCAGCATCTTGTTGAAAATATCAACGAAGTGGTATATGAGATCGACAAGAACGGTTCTGTATTATACGTCAGTCCGGCAATCAAAAACTTACCCGGTGTTAATAAAGAAATGTTTCTGGGAGGGTCCTTCCTAAAACTGATCAATGCTGATCAGCGCTTTATGGAAGAGCGGATGAAACAATTGAAAAAGAACAAGACACTGCTGGGTGAATATAAAATAGAACTTCCGGAGGGCAATACCCGTTATTTGCGCTTCTTCACACGGGCATGTTTTAAAAATGGTGAGTATACCGGTGGTGTGGGAACTATAAGGGATATAACAGAGTTTAAGCAGCAGGAGAAACGCCTGAGCCATTTATACCGCCAGCATAAGCTTATATCGGCAATTGCCCAGCTGTTAACACACTCTAAAAACATGGAAGCAGAGCTGTCCTCCATTCTTAAGCTTACAGGCGAGCACCTCAATGTAAGCCGGGTTTATATTTTTGAGGACAATGCAGAAGGAACTGCCAGCAGCAATACTTTTGAATGGTGCAATATTGGCATAGTGCCACAGGCGGATGAACTGCAAAACATTCCGTACAGTGTAATACCCTCCTGGAAAAAAATACTTGAAAAAGAAGGATTAATATTTTCCGATCATATCGATGAATTGCCCGAAGACCTCATTAAGGTGCTTGAGCCCCAGGGCATAAAGTCGCTCCTGGTATATCCCATAGTAACAAACGGCAATTTTCTTGGCTTCATGGGGTATGATGAGTGCAACATACACAGAGACTGGTCAGAGGGTGAGTTTTTTATGCTCAAAACGCTGGCCAATCTCATTGCGGGAGTATTTGAACGACGATTGCTGATGCAAAAGCTGGAGGAGATTCAAAAATTAAACTCTAAGCCCTGATCATAGGGCATTTCACCTAGAGGCTTACTGTGCTTCAGTCTTCTGTATCAAAGTCTCTGTGAAATCTATGGTATCCTCTTCCAAATCCATTACCGGCTCCGCCTCTGTGCCTGGGGCCGCTTCCATCGCAAAATCCCGGGCCTCTTCTGTTATTTCCTCTGGCATTGAACCACGCTTTTTGTTCCTCGTTAAGCTGTGAGCGTATAGCCTGCAGATGGGCTTCACGTTCTTTCATAAGGTCTGCCCGCATTACCGTAATTTCATCAATGGTCTTATTGATCTGGGCCATATCGGGATTATCGGCCAGTCGCAGGGTATTTAACCGTGCCCTCTTCTCGGCAATCTCCGCTCTTTTTAATTGCGCTTTTTTCTGATGTTCAGTGCGTAATTTACTGATAGCATCGTGCTGTTTTTCAGTTAAGCCCGGTATGTTTTGATGTACACAGCGGCCGTATCCATACTGCCCGGAGGCGTCTTCATCCTTATCCTGAGCCATTGCAGGTGCTCCAAAAACCGTCGCAGCAATAAGCAGAAATGCTGCATACATGGATGTTCTTTTCATTTTGTTGAATTTTTAGTTAGTAATTAGTTAAGTGATGTCGCTTTATTTTAACCGGCATTATTCATTTGTGCCGTTTAGTCTGTTTCTGCCATGCCTGTGCTGCCGGCCCATTCCGTTGCCCGGTCCGTTGCCTTGATCGTCGGCATTGAAGATACCAAGATACATCTCGCTGAGTTTTTCCAGCTGTTCAGGGCGTGCAATGCTGCGTACCTTCATAAGGTGCATAGATGTAAGCATCTTTAGCTCGGCATGCAAATCGCCGATCTGCCGGCTTAATTCACCGCAGTACGCTGTGTCGGGCTTTGCAGCTGTCGACACCATTACAAGTTCATGGTTCAGCTTTCGTATTTTGCGATGTATCGGAACTGTGGTCTCCCGGTATTCGTGCCTGAACTCCTGAAACCTGGTCATCTGATCTTCATCAAACCCTATCTCCGTGATCATAAAGTGCCTTTGATAACCCCTCCGGGGCAAATCACGGCTCTCGTCTATATCCTGCCTTATAACAAACACCGATATTACAAACCCAAGGTTAATAAGGGTAAGTATTACCAGGGCGAATAACAGTATTTTCTGATTATTGAATTTTTTCATGGCTGCTCTATTCTTCTGTTATGTACTCCAAAAGCAGTTCATTGCTTTCACTGTATAATGTCTGCCCATCGGCCAGCTCGTTCCGGTACAAAGTCTTTTCATTCTGCACCGGTTCACTGCCGAACATATTACCGGCCATAATTCCTATGTAAATTGCAGCAGCAGC
>CAZXQT010000050.1:3357-10352 GCA_964643225.1 uncultured Lentimicrobium sp.
CAATTTCTTGCAGTTATTATCTGAAATGTTTTTTAAGCGATTTCTGAAGGTTAAGCCTTGCGCGGTGAATATAGGTTTCAACGGCTGCATGCGAAACGTTCATTGTTTCGGCCACCTCTTTATACGAAAGCTCATTTATCTTATTTAACGTAAAGGCAATTCGTTGTTTTTCGGGCAAAGCATCAATAGCTTCGCGAAGTATCCTTGCATCTTCCCGTGTTTCCAGATTAACCTTATCTGTGGCCGGTTCTTCTTTCTGTTCACCCGAAAATGAAAGCACTTCGTCTATATACCCAAGCCAGCGCCTGCGCTTGCTGCTTCTTATATAATTCAAACTTCTGTTAACAGCTATACGATATATCCATGTGCCCAGCTGAGCATCTCCCCTGAAAGTATGGAGGTTTTTAAGTATATCTATAAACACGTCCTGTGTTATATCCTCTGCATCCTGGGTATTGTGCACAAGTGAAAGGCAAATATTAAATACCTTAACCTGATAGGTATCTACCAGTTCTTTACCTGACGGTAAAGCTATATCCCTGATATCGGTTAGCTCAGATGCCAATTCCATTAACATTTACTTCAGTGTGAAAGTAGTAAAATAATTTGACAGCTGAAAAGTGAAAATCTTGCACAGTACGTGAAGAAAACCGTGCATGCCCCTATCTTTGCCCCATGCAAGCAAAACAATTATCAGATGTCTGGCTAAAGGCGTCGGTATTAGGCTCTTTGTGGGCGGCATCCGAAATTATACTCGGGAGCTTTCTGCACACCATGCACATTCCGTTAAAGGGTAGTTTGCTTACAGGCATAGGTCTTATTCTGATGATCTCTGCCTCGTACCGGTGGAACGATAAAGGCCTGTTCTGGCGCAGCGGGATTATCTGTGCATTAATGAAGGCATTATCGCCGAGCGCTGTAATATTCGGACCCATGGTTGCCATTTTCATGGAAGCTGTGATGTTCGAAACCGGTGTTCGTTTACTGGGCCGCAATACAGCGGGCTTTATTACCGGATCTGTGCTGGCAATGACCTGGGTAATAATTCAGAAACTCCTTAACCTGCTGCTGTATTATGGTGCGAACCTTGTGGAGATTTATAAAGGGATAGTCGCGTTCATTTCCCGACAGCTAAATATAAGCAATCAGCTTACATGGGAACCGGTGCTGGTGCTCGCAGCCATTTACCTTGTAACAGGAATTATCAGTGCCGTTGCCGGAATGTACATTGGTCGTAAGGCACTGCATAGTACACCCGATCGTTCGCTGAAACCTAAAGAAGCCGCAGATAAGCAGCCGGGCGGCAAACCGGCAAATTTTGAGTACTCCGTTGCCTGGCTGTTTGCAACTATTGCAGCAGTTGCCGCCGGACTAACAGCAATAAACCTTTTGCCTTATTATGTCTGGGTGCCTGCAATTATCTTCTTAATTACTCTCTGGGTGTGGAGGTATAAGCGCGCAATGCGCCAATTGCTTAAACCCCGGTTCTGGATCTCCTTTACGGTCATTACCCTGCTTGCCGCTTTTACCCTGTCTTTCCTTTCGCAGGATGGAACGCTTATGAGTGGTTTACTTACCGGCATGCAAATGAACTTCAGGGCGGCGCTCATTGTAATGGGCTTTTCGGTAGTGGGAACAGAACTGTACAACCCTGCCTTTAAACAATTCTTTAGCCATGGCAGGTTTACCAGTGCAACCGCTGCATTACGCATGGCATTCGAATCACTTCCGCTGTTCATTGCCAACATCCCCGATGCACGCTCCTTACTCCGCAACCCTTCCGCTGCAATAGGCAGGCTGTTATATCTGGCCGAAGTCCGCTTTGCCGAAATACGAAAGCCCCTGTCTCTCATAGAGCTTATTACCGGACCTGTTGCTTCCGGAAAAACAACCTACATCATTTCACAAATAGAGAAATACCGGTCGCAGGGCATTGTCTGCGGAGGTTTTTATGCAATCCGTATAATGCAGGGCGATCAGACCATAGGCTATGATCTGGTATCGGCTGCCACAGGTCAGGCTATGCCTTTTCTACGCCTGGCCGGGGCCGGCACAAGTCCTGACATAGGCAGATACTCCATAAAACCCGAAGCAGTGAAATTCGGCGAAAGCCTGTTAAAACAATCCTCCGGTGCTGAGGTAATTGTGCTTGATGAGATCGGGAAACTCGAACTGGCTGGCAAAGGATGGTATAATGCATTAAGGGGACTGAGTACTGCCGGAGCGCGACGTATTTTGGTCGGTGCCCGCCAGGAGGTAGCAACGGAAGTAGAAGCCATGATCAACGGCATCGTCAAGCCAAATCCCCGGTCAGAATAAAGATCAGAAGAACTGAGAAAGAACAAAGCCCAGCATTAACTGTTTATTGCGAAAAAACCATGAAACTCTTCCCAATTCAAACCGGCCACTTTAAGCTCGACGGGGGCGCAATGTTTGGTGTGGTGCCCAAAAGCCTGTGGAGCAAGCAGTACCCTGCCGACGAAAACAACATGATCGATATGGTAATGCGCTGCCTGCTAGTTGTTGACGGTGAACGGGTGATACTAATAAACAATGGCATTGGCGACAAGCAGAGCCAGAAGTTCTTCAGCCATTATTACCTGAGCGGGGATGAATCGCTGGTTACTTCGCTCGCAGCTGCCGGTTACCGGCCGGAGGATGTTACCGACATGTTTCTTACCCATCTGCACTTTGATCATTGCGGTGGCAGTGTACGGCTTAAAGATGACGGCACAGGGTATGAGCCAGTATTCCCGAATGCGCAATACCATATCAGTGAGGCGCAATGGGACTGGGCTACACATTCCAATAAACGCGAAAGCGCATCGTTTCTGCGCGAAAACATTTACCCCATACAAGAAAGCGGGCAGTTGAGCCTTTTCAGGGAAGGTGATGTGCTTTTCCCGGGCATAGAAATAAGGCTGTATAATGGCCATACCGATGGACAGGCAATCCCCTTCATCCCTTATAAAGGCCGCACTGTAGTATTTTGCAGCGATGTGCTGCCCACCAAAGCGCATGTTCCGTTACCCTGGGTTATGAGTTACGACACGCGTCCGCTGCTAACACTCCAGGAGAAGGAGCCCCTTTTACAGGAAGCCGCGGCTAATAACTATGTACTGTTCATGGAGCACGACGCCTATAACGAATGCTTCAGCCTTGAGCAAACCGAAAAAGGAATTAAAGCCGGCGAAAGCTTTACACTCGCAAGCCTATAAATTGAAATAGGCGATCAGTTCCCTTAATACCCCGTTGTTATTGTTATCGTATACGGTAACATTTCTGGCCGATTCCATCAGATCCGGATGAGCATTTTTCATGGCATAGCTGTGGTACGCTATTTCCATCAACTCCCGGTCGTTAAGGTAATCGCCAAAAGCCATTACTTCTTCCGGCTCCACATTGCAATGGTGCATGATCTTTCTGAGGGCTGTTCCTTTGGTTGCGGTGAGGCTGGTAATATCAAGCCATATCTCACCGCCAGCGGTTACCCGTGCCTTATCCTGTTCCTGCCTATAATAGCGAAAGCTGTTGGTTTCGGCATTCTGAAAGTCGCACAGGGTGAACTTAAGCACGGTATCCTCAACCAGAGTCAGGTCGTCAACCAGATCGAGCCGTTTATAGTATTTTTTTGCCTCCCGAAGCAAGGGCTCGTAATCATCCTCTATGTATGCAGATTTTTTACAGCACAATACAGGCCATACGTTATCTATAGGTCGCGAACGTTCAATAAAACGGTTTGATAACTGTCTGTCGAGCGGGTCCATATGCACTTCCCGGTCGCCTTTCATTACAAGCGCACCATTCTCGGCCAGAATATAAACTTCGTTCAGAATCTGTCCGAACTGATCGGCAATAGTGTAATACTGCCGGCCGCTGGCAATAACCCATGTAATTCCTTTTTCATGCAGTTTTTTTTGGATTTCCCAGAATTCGTCCGGCAGGTTTTTGGCATCGTCGAGCAGGGTTCCGTCCAGATCAGTTATTACAAGTTTTATCATAGGTTACGCGTAAAAAGGATAATTCAGTCAATTACCCCCAAAAATACTGAATTGCTCACTTTCTTCCGGCTTTCGTCGGCACAGAGATCGGGGTAATAGAAGAACAACCAAATATTCACCGGTTTATTGTGCAGGGGTATCTGAACTGTGCAGGAGCCTGTATTCTGATACGCCACATTGTAAAGCATGTGTGAAATTCCGTCACCCTCTTCATCTATAAACATAGCAACGTTAACTTTTACATTATCCGGCCAAAAATGTCTGTCGGTATACCAGGTAATGTGAGCCTGGTTTTCTTCCACCTGCATAAGGCATTCCTGAGGTTCAGCCAGATCACCTCTTGCAATGCGGATCTTACTGTAGTCGGGCACCGGACCTTCGGGTGTTTTCACGAAAGCGTCTCTCATCAAATGCTGCCGTGCTTCATTAACCGGTGTATCGAGCGATGTTTGCTGATATCCCAATTCAATGAAACCTTTCAATGATCTGATAAATCTGCTTGATAGTTTTAACTTGTTGCGATGATATTCCTGTGCGGGTGTTTGCGGATTTGAAACATGACCGGGTTTTTTTCGCATGCATTTTTTTCCGTTACGCGAATAATAAATTATTGGTCCAATGCTCCCGGAAATTTTGTTTCCATTATCGATAGCCATAATTAAAAGATTAAATGTTTTCGGAAGAGAAAGGTATTTGAGGGTTGTTAATTGCACACTTGATCCATATCAACTCTACCTGAACTCTACCTGAACTCTACCTCAAGTCTACGGGTGGGGGTAGAGTTCAGGTAGCTTTGAGGTAGACTTGAGGTAGCTTTGATATAGCTTTGGTATAGCTTTGATGTATTGTTTATGCAGATTTGGGGTAAAATTAATCCCGAGGGGTCACATTTTTTCATAAAAATAAATAGCAAATTTCTATGCAAATATAATATAATTGAAATACAAGAGTAATGGAGAGCAGGCAACTATTAAAGAATTCATACTTTAGGCTTTCCTATTCCATAGTGTCCTCTGTTGAAGTCGATTCCCCAGTAGCTATTTTTGGATCTATAAAGAAAAATAGATAATTATGAAACAGGAGCCCATTTTTCCGGTTAAAATTGAAGCTCTGGTATCGCAGATAGAAAGCAAAATGTCCATGACCAGTGAATTACTGGTAATGATGTTGCAATCGCTTGATATTCAGGCTGAGGAGCTTCAGCAATTTGCTGATCCGTACCATCCGCAACACTTTAGTTACGGCAGGAGAAAGATCTATACGGGTAATAACTTTGCAGTTTACCTGATGACGTGGGCCAGCGGCGACTTTACTGCCATTCATAACCACGGTTATACCGACTGGGGTGCGGTCTGTTTTCTCGGCGAGATCACGCACAGGCACTATTCGCTTGAAGGAAATGAGATTAAACTGGTGTCACCGGCAATCATACAACCCGGCACGGTTGCACCGGTCAACGGCAGTCTGATACATGCCATGGGCAACCTAAACCAGGGCTACAGCCTTTCGCTGCATGTGTATGGTTCAAACCGGCCCGGCCTGATAGTACCCAACAACACTTCACACATTTATGAACTGGAGAAGAAACGGACAAGAATCACTTCAGGTGAAGCGTATATTGACGGCTCAGATTATGGTGGCATATACAGCGATAATATCCGTACCAACGAAGAGACGCTCATTGACTACCTGAAAATCCTACTGCCTTATTACGAAAAAAACAACCATACTGAAATGGTTGCCTATATCCGGTCGGTACTAACTGATCCGGCACATTATTTCATGGGGTGATGGGGGTAATATGCATGGAGATCGGAATGTTTTATTAACTTTGTTCTCAAACTAACCCTATGCCATATCTTGTTGTAGACCTCGAAATGTCGGGCCCGGAACCCGGATACCATGAAATAATTCAAATTGGCGCAATTCTGCTCAACGATAACTGGGCCGAACTGGGCACCTTTACTTCGAATGTATATCCTGAAAATAAAGAAGCATTTACCGATTCGGCGGAGAAAGTGCACGGATTAACGCTCGAAGTCCTCGAAGATGCTCCCATGATTTATGAAATGCTCGACAGCTTCGAAGCATGGATTCGCAAATTGCTGAGAAGGCAGTCAGGCGATCTGACTGACATTGTCCTGTGCGGACAAAGTGTTATTCACGATATCAACTTCCTTAAGTTTGCCTATAGCGGTGAAAACATCAGCTGGCCCTTCAGCAATAAACTGATCGACCTGCATACCATTGCATTCTTCACATTTAAAATGATGGAGAATAACGGTATGACCGTTCCAAGGTCACTGAGTTTGAAATCTATAGGTGCATTTTTTGGATTTGAACGGGAAACCGATACGCACGATGCCCTCGAAGACTGCAAACTTACCATGCTCTGCATGCAACGGTTCTTTAAGATCGCAGCATCAGCCAAAATTCACTGAGGATTAGTATTTATACCAAACATTCCGTATATTTGAATAGAGGAGTGTTTTGTATGCAATGGAACATTAAACAAGTGCAAATTCCGGAGGAGCTGGATAACGACTGGGACAGGCGGACCGGCTGCTATTATCTGATACGGGAGTTCCTTGCCCACCTTCATGTTCATAATTACTGAAATCAGTCGTACTACGAATTATTTGAGGATGATGCATTTGTATGCGGAACTATAGTTTACACTGTAAAAACAAACCTGCTCACATTTCTTAATTTTCCCACACCGGTTCATTTCAGAGTTGTAGGGCTGCCGGTCTCTGTCGCCTCACCACCTTATACCGGCGATATTAAGCACATCGATGTACTGCTTCAGCACATACTTGTGCGTGAAAAGGAGTTGATACTGGGGATTAATTTCCTTACGGATCCTTTGCCCGGCAAGGTGGTTCCCATGCGAACCCTGCCAACCATGGTGCTTCCGCTGAAAGCAAACAACATGCGCGCTTACCGGCAATCCCTGCGTCACCCATACCGGCGGAGGCTGAACCGTATTACGGA
>CAZXQT010000050.1:10362-10732 GCA_964643225.1 uncultured Lentimicrobium sp.
GTGGAGGCGGTAACCACTTCGTGCGATGCGTTCACCCCGATGCATTATAAATTGTACCTGGATGTAATGAAAACCTCCACCACCAAACTGGAAACACTTCCTGAAAATGCGTTTAGATATCTTCCCGGGAAATTCCGGCTAACCACGTTCTATGCAAACAATGAAATGCTGTTCTGGCATATTCTCCTGCCGGATGAAAATGTATTTTACTATTACATGTGTGGAATCAACTACGCTTTGAGAGACCGGTACGAGGCATACCATAACAGCCTTTTTAGCATAATAACTACGGCAATGGAGCTGGGTTACAGCACGGTCGACCTTGGTCAGACGGCGGAGGTTGCCAAGATGCGTGTGGGTGCTCTTCCTC
>CAZXQT010000051.1:0-9972 GCA_964643225.1 uncultured Lentimicrobium sp.
TATACGCCTCGTATATATCTCTTACTCCGAACGTTAAAGCAATGGGAATATGCTGAAAATGAGACCGAAAGTCCTGTAACCCTAACCTTCTCGCAATTCGAATCCTTTGCTCCCGGCCTGCAGCTTTCGCTGGAAGACAAGATCACCGGCGAAAAAACAAACCTACGAACCGCTCCCACATATACCTTTGAACACCGCACCACCGATCAACCCGACAGATTCCTGCTGGTCCTCGGAGGGCCACTCCTTACCGAAGACATCCCTTCTAACGATCTCAGCATCCTTTTTAAAGAACAAACTATTACCATAAGCACCGACAAATACACAGGTAAGCATGCACTGATTCAGGTATATGGCATTAACGGCACCCTTCTGCTTCAGAGGGAGCTTTCGCTGCAAAGCATAACGCATATACCAGCACCTGCAACAGGCCTCCTCATAACAAAAGTCACCATCGGAAACACCGCAACTGTAAAACAAGGACTAATACTTTAACAGAACAAATACTATAACAAGAACAAATACGATTTCAAGAACTAATACTATCAAAAGAACTAATACTATAACCTACAATCCCGCTTTCCTCATGAGAAATTTTGTACTGCATATAATCGGTCTTATTTTCCTAACATTTTTAGTAATCCCGGCAATCAGTCAGGCACCCCCTCCCCCGCCTGATGATGCAAGTTCCGTTACCATAACTAACGGAAGCAGCAATGGTCCAGTAGGAGGATCTGCCCCTATAGGTGATGGAACCTACATCCTCCTCGGCCTTGCTGCTGCGTATGTGTTTTATAATTATAAACTAAAACCCCAAGCACTCAAAACGACAGACTAAACTAAGCATCGGTAAGTAACACACTGAATCACCAGGTAACACACTGAACCACCAGCTAACACACTGAGTGCGACGAAATAATAGATTATCGTTCAAGAAAAGCTGTTAAAAGCTAATTTTTTTTGATTTTCCGGCAGTTACTTTTCATCAAATTACCCATTAATATTTAATAGGGTCAAACTATCCATAGCACTGATTAATGGGACTTATTCCTGCCGGGGAATCGAACAAGGCTGCCAGCAACACAAATGCAGACAAAACGCTGGCAAACAGTTCTATGTCTGCACATGACAATAATTCACCCAAAGAACCAACCAACAATCTAACCAAAGATTCAACCAAAGATTCAACCAAAGATCCAACCAAAGATCCAACCAAAGATCCAATCAAAGATCCAATCAACGATTCAACTACTTCAGACATTGCATCATTACAGCCCATTGGTTTAAGTCTGCCCGAGAAGCGTGGATACACAATGCTGGCCCTCGAAAATGAACACAGCGAAGTCCTTGAAGCCTGTCCCGGTTTTCCTTTACTCCTGCGTACTGTACTTGCTTTCGTTACCGACCCGAATGGCGAAATTTATGGCGAAATGCAAATACCCTTAAACTCAGAACTCCATATAGATGAAGACTGCGTTTACCGCTTCGATGTGGTTCTCTATTTATTTCACTCAGAAGGCCACACTACATCAGTGGCCAAAGCCGATAATTTCAAGTATCTGGGACAGGTGTAGAGCGGCTTGATTATAAGTATTTTACGCAAAAGGAACGAGAAGGTTCCATAAGAAAATAGGCATTAATCCGTATTGCTTTCAGATCTGCTATATGTAAATTTGTATTTCAAATTATAACCCCCGGATATTATGCCCTTAACCAACCTGAAAAGTTTATTGCTTAGCCGTCTGGTTAAAAAGGACGAGAAAGATTTTCCCGAACCCGATATAGCTATAAACTTCTACGCAAACCAGCCCGAAAGTCAGAAAATAAATATCTACAACCTTAAGCGCACAGCCTCAGGAGAAGTTATTGTAGACCTCCTGACCACCGAAAATCGAACATTCAGCTATACCATACCCACGCTGATGCCCAACCAGCACATTACCGTACACATCACCGACTTCACCGACGAAAATAACGAAGCCTTTGAAGGCACTCCTGATGGTGCTGTGGCAACCTCCGGCTTTGGCCGCGAGGAATTTCTCTACCTTGATAAGGTTTTTAGGAAAGTAGTTTAGACGGTCATTGCCTGTAATAGGATTTTAAGCCTGTTAGGTGCGGTTGGTGGGACATGTGAGACTTGTGGGACATGTGCTACTTGCGGGATAAGTGGGACAAGTGAGACTTGTGAGACATGTAAGATAAGTGAGATGTGTGGGATGTGGTGTAATCAGGTGCAATCAGGGTTATGAATGGGAGCTGATTAACCATTCTGGTTTGCTCAGTTAATAGTATTAAGCGTGTTTGGTACGGTTGGTGGGACATGTGAGACAAGTGGGACATGTGAGACAAGTGTGGACGTGGGGGACAAGACGTAACTACGGCATTTCTGACCTGAACTATTAGACCATTCTGGTTTGCTCAACCACTATTGAGTGGTATAAGCAATACTGAGACCTAGGGTAAAGTTGCAGAGTTTTATGATTAAATAAGCAGCGTCAGAAAACATCCTGTTTGAGCGCAGCGAGTTATGTTTTCTAGCTGCTTATTTACGTATATATAATTGCAACGAAACCCAGTCGAAGTATGCTTATACCACGACCAGCCATTACCGCTGCTCCGAAAAACTCCTGTTGTTATTGCCAATAACCGTATTCGACGCACTGTTGCCGGCGCTCAGCTGAAAGTGCAACGACTCATTGCCGCTACCCATGATATTCTGCAACGACAGATTGGCATCGCCATCCTGCGTAAGTTCGAGGTAGTTGTTGCGTGCATACCCGTCGGTTGCCAGGTTTTTAATGAACTGCTGCGAAGAGTTGTTCTCACCGGTTTGTTCAACAAGTCCTTTGTTGTTCTCGTTTAAAATGGTCAAAATACCCGAACCGTCCATTTCCTGGTACGAAATATTGTTCTTGCCATCCTGAAGCACTTTAAATGTGGAATTAATAACCATGCAGTCGGCAACCGGCTCATTTACCACCGAAAGGAAATCAAGAAAACCTTCGCCCATGATCTGGGTTGCGGTATTATTATCGCCGTATTGCTTAACAAGCGCATCGCTTTCTTCGGCATGCATGTATATGTTGGCAAGATTACCGTTGCCCGCCTGTACGGCATACAGTAGGTTATCCTTGCCTGACTGCCGGGCAAAGACTTTGTCGCCAATGCCCACCTGGATGGTCAGGGCGGTGTTTTCGCTTCCGCTGATGATAAGCTGCGCACGATGATCGGCCGTGGTCTGGTACGAAAATGTTTTGTTCGCGCTGCCTAACTGATCGATGAGCGCCTGATTGGTTTCGCCATCCTGAATGGAATACGCATTATTACCTATAATGGATGGGTCGGCCGGCAGAAAATTCTGAATCACGGTCGAAAGATTATTGTTTCCGTTCTGATCGATCAAATCGTAGTGCTGAGCCATTGCGCTGCCTGCTGTAAGGGATAAAAGCGCAAGAAGGATGTTCTTTCGTTTCATAGCCGGGGATGTTTTTTTCTTACAAATTTACCTTCCGAATTCTCTTATTTCAATAGGTATTTTGACCTAGTTTTAGCAATCGTTAGCTTCTGATGAATAAATGCACACTTTTGTCTTTCAACTGTATGTCGGAATTCTCTAAATATTATATATATTTGAATCGGAAAAATGCTATGTTGCTTTTTATCTGTACAAATTACCCATTAATGTATCTGTAGATCATGGCACTCAATGCACTTAAAACACTATTGTTCGGAAGGCTGATGCGCAAACCGGAACCTGCTTTTCTGAATCCGGATATCGGTATTAGTTTCCTGCGAAACAGCCTTGAAAGCGGTATATTGAATATTTACAATATGCGCCGCCGATCGGCCGGGACAGTTACCGTAGTGCTGGAAAACGATGAACACCGGAAATACAGTTATACGATCGATATTCTGATGCCTGTGTCGCACAAAGCAGTCGAACTGAAAGATTTTACCGACCAGGCAGGTAATCCATTCGGGGGGTATCCCGATAAGGCTACCGCCAATTCGCTTTTTGGTGAAGAAAAGTATATCTTTGACGGCAATATATTTCGGAAGATTAAATAGAATTAACTTTAGCAAACAATAGTTATTTGGTGTCAAAATCAGATTTTCCCCCTTCAGAAGTGAAGCCGGGCACTATTTCTGTATCAGAGAAAATTGCCTCACTGCTCGATACGGTGTATACGGCCGATAATGTGGATTACATCCCTGAAAAGGACGAGGTAAATGTGCAAAGCCCCGGCGACTGCCTTAAATTCAACGCGGCCGTGCTGTACCTCAACACACGCTGCAATACGAGGGTGCTGCAGAAGAACAACAAACGCACTGCGGTGAAGATTCACCACGCCTATCTTCAGGCCCTTACCGAGATAGCCCGCCTATACAACGGCGAAGTTAAAATGGCGGGTACCACCGGTATTTATGTGTTGTTTACCGGCGCTCCCGGCGAAAATGCCCTGCCCGAAGCACCACAGCCGGCCTATGTAGCTAAAAAGATTCTGCCCGATGCAGAACTGAACCTTGCAGGTGCAGCCGCAACAGATGCTGTGGATACCGCACTGCAGTTCATGCGCCTCTTCACATCCCGCGAAAGCGGCCTCTTTGCCCGCATGAAAAAATACTCCGCCCTCGAATTCACCATCGGTATTGATTATGGCAATATTCTTTACGCTTCGGCGGATATAAGACAATTCTCTCCGGCATATAACGGCCAGGCCTCCCTAACTGACAGCCCGGTCTCCCAACTTAATATTCAGCCGGCAGATACCGGCCCGCTCTTTATCGGCGCCTGCATGGAAAAGCCGGTCTTGATAAGCAACCGTATTCGCCCTCCCTACTACGTTGGCATTTCGCGCCTGGTGTACACCCTGCTGCCCGATGACCTGCTTGCTGATTACGAGGTAAAAAGCAAGGCTCCATCCTGGCGCTCCCGGTTCTTTAGCACAACAGGTGGGCTGGAGACGATGTATATGGTAAGAGGGGAGTGAGGGGTGTTGTGAGACTTGTGAGACTTGTGGGACGGGTGCGACGGGGTTGTTGCTTAACTAGACCGATACTAACTTTTTAGGGGGTTATACGTTTATGGTGGTAACATACATAAATCGTTAAACATCATGAAAGTACCTAAGACCCCATCGGCGAAAGCCGTATCAACGGCAGCCTGCACTTCAGCTAAGGCAGGCATTTTTACAACTTTTAAAGGTTTTGCAGCGGCTGCCACTTTTGCAGTTTTTATTCTTTTAAACCTTACATCTGTTGTTATGGCACAGGCCCCCGCAGTAATGATTGAAAACCGGAGCAAACTTGGGTTTGCCGAAACTATGGAGCAAATTAACCAGAGCGTTGCCGGAACAGGCTGGCGCATCATTACCACGCACGACATGCAGGCTACGATGCAGAAAAACGGTAAAGAGGTGCTGCCGCTGAAGGTAATTGAAATGTGCAATCCGGAGCTGGCCTACCGCATTCTATCGCGCGACGAGCAACGTGAAGCAGGAGTATTTCTGCCCTGCCGCATTTCTGTTTATGAGAAAAGCGACGGTAATACCTACATTTCGCGCATGAACTCCTCTGCTTTCGCCGCAATGATCGGTGGTGAAGCCGCTAAAGTAGTGAACGAGGCTTTCGCCCAGGCCGAGAAGCTTATTGCCCCGCTGCTGGATACAGATTCTTCGATGAAGGATTAATTGACAGTTATCAGTAATACGTGAACGCCTTATTTATTCATCGCCTGTTAAGGATGATGAGTGCCGCTATAACGCCCGGAACCCATCCGGCCAGTGTAAGCAGCAATACGATGAGGAACGACCCGCACCCATACCCCAACACCGCAAGGGGCGGGAATAGTATTGCCAGTATTACACGAATCAGCGACATGGTTCAGCGATTTTGTTCCATGCAAATATAAACATGCATCAGCGGTTTTTTCCCCGCAAATATAAACATGGATAAATGGTTTTTTCCCGGCAAATATACTATGGAATTATACTGAATAGTATTTCCGCTTCAGCCGGAAGGCAACATTTACCAGTAAAATAAGTGCGGGCACTTCGACGAGGGGGCCAATGACTCCCGCGAAGGCCTGACCGCTGTGAAGTCCGAAAACACCTATGGCCACTGCAATGGCGAGCTCAAAGTTGTTGCCGGTGGCAGTGAATGATATGGAGGTGTTTTTGTCGTATGGAGCGCCAAGGGCCCGGCCCACAAAGAAGCTCAGGAAGAACATTACCACAAAATAGATGAGCAGCGGCACGGCAATGCGTACCACATCCAAAGGAATTTGCAGTATGAGACCACCCTTAAGACTGAACATGACCACGATGGTGAGCAGCAGAGCAAGGAGGGTGATGGGTGATATGAACGGGATGAATTTTGTGCGGTACCACGTTTCGCCTTTTGCCTTTATCAGGATGATGCGGCTCAGCATGCCTGCGACAAAGGGAATACCAAGATAGACCGCGACGGTTTTGGCAATGGTGCCGATGGATATGTCGACGATTGCACCAGAGAAGCCAAAGTACGGCGGAAGTATGGTGATGAAGATCCATGCATAGAAGCTGTAGAAGAACACCTGAAATACCGAATTGAGGGCCACGAGACCGGCTCCGTATTCGCGGTTACCTTCAGCAAGGTCGTTCCAGACCAGCACCATGGCGATGCAGCGCGCCAGTCCGATGAGAATTACGCCGGTCATATACTCGGGGTAATCGTGCAGGAATGCGATGGCCAGCACGAACATGAGGATGGGCCCGATAACCCAGTTCAGCAGCAGCGAAACACCCAGTATCCTTACGTTTTTGAAAACTTCGGGCAGCAGCTTGTAGTTCACTTTTGCCAGCGGCGGGTACATCATCAGGATCAGCCCGATGGCAAGGGGCACATTGGTGGTGCCGCTCGACATAGCATCAACGGCTTCGGGGATGGACGGCACATAATACCCCAGCGCTAGTCCGGCTGCCATAGCCAGAAATATCCACAGCGTGAGGTTCTTGTCGAGAAAGCCCAGCTTCTTCATAGCCTGATTCCGGTTACGGTAACAGAAACGATCGGCGACTTTGATTTCCTGAAAAGCTCCATCTCTGCAGCGTCGAGATAGCGCTCAAGAATATCGTCAGGCAGCTCGATGGCCTTTTCCTTTTCAACCCGCACCTGCGCGAAGCCGGCCTGGTTTATGTGCGCAAGGTATTCGCTTTTCGCGATGGCACCGGCCACGCAACCCGTATACATCCCCGCAGCTTCTTTGATTGCCGGAGGGAGTTCGGCAGTAGTTACGATATCAGAAATGCAGAAGTGCCCGCCCGGTTTGAGTACGCGGTAAATTTCTCTGTATATTTTATCCTTTGCGGGAAGCAGGTTAAGCACGCAGTTGCTGATCACCACATCGGCAGTATGGTCGGCAATATGCATGTTCTCGATGTCGTCTTCCTGAAACCTGACGTTGCTATAGCCGAGCTTATCGGCATTCTGCCTGGCTCTTTCCACCATGGCAGGAGTGAAATCCACCCCGATAACCATTCCGCTTTCGCCTGTTTCGGCACGGGCCACGAAGCAATCGTTTCCGGCACCCGACCCCAGGTCAATCACGGTGTCGCCCTTTTTAATCCGGGCAAATTGCGTCGGCAAACCACATCCCAGCCCCATATCGGCATCGGCATTGTATCCTTGCAGTTCGCTGTAATCGTCGCTCATAATGTTATACACTTCCGTGGATGAACAGCAACCTGTGCTGCAGCAACCGGAAGAGTTAGCTGCTGAAATAGCGAAACCGCCCTGGACAGCTATCTCACTGTATTTAGAACGGACGATCTCTTTGAGCTTGATCTTAGCAATAGCATCTTCTTCAGATGAATCCTGTGGCCAGGAATTCATGTTTCTGTCGGGCTGCTCTGCTTGCGCTGAAACTAAAGTTTCCGGTTGCTCGCAAACTTTCTCCTGCGTTGCCGGGTATTCGGCAAAGAAGTCGCCGAAAAGTTCCCGGGCCTTTTGCCAGTTCTGGTTGTCAATGCAGTATCTTACGGTTGGTGGTGTGATGGTGCCCTGTATGAGGCCAGCTTCTTTCAGCTCCTTAAGGTGCTGGGAAAGGGTGCTTTTAGCGACCGGTATCACTTCTGACATATCGCCGTGGTAACAGCAATTTTCGTGCAGGAGCATCTGCACTATGGCAACGCGTACAGGGTGACCGAGCGCTTTGGCCAGGCGGGCTGTTAGCATTTGCTGTGGTGTGAATGTTTGTTTTTTAGTCATAGGTAGAGAAAAGTTGTTCGCAAATATACGAACAATTGTAGTTATTATAACAAAAAGGTGGGACAAGTGGGACGGGTGAGACAAGTGGGACGTGTGAGAGCCACCGGTGATGTTTTTTAGGGATGAAGTTTTATCTTGCTACCGGGAATTGGTTTGCATTTTTAAAATACTAATTTGCTACTGTGGTTCTGTGGGGGGGCGGGGAAGAAATGACCTGGTATATAAGTATTTACACGTATTGGCAACTACTGCGATTAGATGTATTTTTACCTTCTATAATATTTAATATTAAAACCCCATATCCGTGAATCCTGAATCTACCGGCCACTTTATCCTGATAAACATAGTCGTAGGGTTTGCTTCGGTTGTTGTGGTATGGATAGTTTATAGCGTGTTGCATGCAGTATACTTAAAGCTGCGCCAAATTTTTAGAAGGCACCATTCATCCGACAAGATCGAGTAACAGACTATCCGTTTTTTTATTATCTGAGCAACCTCATATCCAATTACTTATCAGATCTCCTGGGATAAGGCCGAATGGGATAAAAGTAAGTGAACCCAATACTGCCTCCTGTTGTTATCTTTCCTTAATTCACTCTCATAAACTACTCATTATGAAGCTATTAAATCTTGCATTACTGGTAACTGCCGGAGTGGTTGGTGTCCGGCTGGTGAATAAACGTATATATCAACGCAATCTGCAATCCCTCAAGGGGAAAACGTATGTAGTAATCGGTGCTTCGAGCGGATTTGGTAAGGGCGTTGCGCTGAAACTAGGTCAGTACGGTGCTAATGTGGTGATCGCGGCCCGCCGTGATGAACTGCTCAGCGAAGTGGCCGACAAAATAAATGGCTTCGGCGGTAAGGCGTTGGTGGTGCCGCTCGACATTTCCGACAAGGAAGCCATAGAAAACCTCAGAACCAGAGCAATTGATGCTTTTGGAAATATTGATGGCTGGATAAACAATTCAGGCGTGTATATGGTGGGTCGTTTCTGGGAAATTCCGATCGATGAGCAGTCGAAGCTGATCGATGTGAACCTCAAAGGCTACCTGTACGGAACCTACGCGGCCGCAACCCGGTTCATTGACCAGGGATACGGCACCATCGTTAATGTAGGCTCGATAGACAGCGAAATTCCGATGGCTTACAATGCCGCATATGCATCGACCAAGGCAGCGATCCGGAGCATGAGTCAGGCTATAAATCAGGAATTTCGGCTGGCCGGTTTCCCGGATATCAGAGTGGTAACCATTGAACCATGGGCTGTTGACACCCCGCTGTGGCAGCACGCAGTGAACTACACCGGAGGCACACCGCGGCAGGCCGCCATGGACGACCCCTCAAAAGTAGTGGACGCCATTATTCGTTCTCTGTTTACACGGAAGCAGGAAGTACCGGTAGGCTGGAAATCGGCAACCTTCTTCCACTTCCACCGGCTGTTCCCGCATACCAGCGAGCGCATGTCGGCTGACCTGCATCACCGTTACCAGTACGAAAACGCACCGCCCGCCCGCAACACTTCAGGCAACCTGCACAGGCCGATGAAGTCGGGAACCGGCATTGACGATAATAATCGGGAGCGGATAAGGCAGGAGGAGTTGAACAGGGTGTGATCATGCTCAGACTGGATTGTTCGTGGTATAAGCATACTCAGACTGGATTGTTCGTGGTATAAGCATACTCAGACTGGATTACGTTGCCTGTAAATTTTAAAAAGCTAGC
>CAZXQT010000052.1:0-9954 GCA_964643225.1 uncultured Lentimicrobium sp.
GCCCTAAGCTGATAAACCATTCTTGTGTGCTCAAACATTATTGAGTGGTATAAGCGGTTTAAGGATTAATGGAGGGTTAGTGCTACTTGTGCTATTTGTGGGACATGTGAGACAAGTGGGATATGTGTGACGTGTAGGCCCTAAGCTGATAAACCATTCTTGTGTGCTCAAACATTATTGAGTGGTATAAGCAATACTGAGACCTAGGGTAAAGTTGCAGAGTTTTATGATTAAATAAGCAGCGTAAGAAAACATCATGTTTGAGCGCAGCGAGTTATGTTTTCTAGCTGCTTATTTACGTATATATAATTGCAACGAAACCCAGTCGAAGTATGCTTATACCACGATTAAACATCTTGTCCGAACGCAGCGCGTTATGTTTTTAGCTAGCTTTTTAAAATTTACAGGCAACGTAATCCAGTCTGAGTATGCTTATACCACGAATAATCCAGTCGAAGTAAGCTTATACCACGAACTTTTCGTACATTGCTACACCAAAACTCAATCAATGCAGCACACCCCATACTACTCCGGCAAAACAATCCTCGTAACTGGCGGCGCCGGTGCTATAGGCGTAAATCTGGTCCGTTCGCTCGCAAATATGAACGCAAAAAAGGTCATAATCCTCGATAACCTGTCATCGTCCTACATCTGGAATATCCCCGATCAGCCGAATATCCTGTTCGTTAAAGGCGATATCCGAAACGACGACGATCTAAAAAGGGTGTTCCACCACAAACCGACCATCTTTTTTCACCTGGCAGCATTTTTTGCCAATCAGAATTCTGTCGATTATCCACTTACGTGCGAAGAGGTGAACTGCAAAGGAATGATCAAGTTGCTGGAATACTGCGCAATAGCCGGTCAGATAGAGCGGTTTGTGTATACCAATTCCGAAGGAGGTGCCTACGGAAGTGATTGTGATTTGCCGTACCGCGAGGAGCAGATATCCCTGAAGCTGGGCTCCCCATACTACATCTCGAAAATGGCCGGCGAAGCCTACTGCCAGTATTATCACACCCAGTATGATCTACCCATAAGCATCGTCCGGCTCTTCAATTCCTTTGGCCCCGGCGAAGTCCCTGGCCAGTACCGCAACGTCATTCCAAATTTCATATACTGGGCCTTGAAGAAGCAACCTTTGCCGTTAACCGGAAATAAAAATATTTCGCGCGATTTTGTCTTTATCGACGATACAGTCGAAGGTATTCTGAGAGCCGGCGCTTCCGCGGAAGCAGTCGGAAGTTCCATCAACATTGCCACCGGAACCGAGACTTTTATCTATGACCTGGCCGAACTGATCAATAAAAAAACGGCTAACCCTTCAGGAATCAGAATCCTTCCGCAAAGGAAATGGGATGCACGCGAGAAAATCATCGGGAGCAATCAAAAGTGCCGCGAAATTCTTAAGTACACTCCAACCGCTCAGATAGAACCGGGTATTGACCGCACAATCGAATGGTTTCGGAATAATTGGTCTCACATAGAAAAAAGTGCAGAGTTTAATCCCGGATTGAACAGTGCCCTGGATGTTTAACACCATGAACGCTTTAAAATTTAAAGCCCTAAAGGGGCCATTTCTTTATCTCTTTCTATGCCTCCTTCTTTTCGGATGCTCCGAAAGAGAGAAAAACACTTTCGTGGAATGCGACTGTGAAATGGAACGGGGCGGACAATTTACAGGAAACGCAGCTGGCAGCCGTTTGACCGATGACGCATTTGGAACAATTCAATGCAGGACCGACAAAAAATCAAAATCCGGCAAATATGCCGTAATGCTCACCAATGCATGCCCGTACGGAATGACCTATAGTATAAGGGAAGCCAAAGCCAGGGAGCAGTTTAAGATATCGGTATGGCGCCACGTCTCTAATCGAAACGGATGCCTTGTTGCCAGTGCCAAAAATATGGACGAACTGTACCTGACCCAGCATAAATCAGGCAACCTGCGGCAGGGTGACTGGGAACAAATGTATTTTGATCTGATAATTCCGCAATCGGCCGATGGAAGTGACATTAAGGTATATGTGTACAATTCCGGCGATTCCCTGCCGGTTTACTTTGACGATCTCAGAATTGAATATGTGCGCCACAAGGCAAAAGAACCTTCCAATGAAACATCCTCCTTTATTGATGCTCGCGATAATACAGAATACACGACCGTAAAAATCGGCGACGACTGGTGGATGTCAGAAAACCTGAATTATGATCTGAAGGATCCGAACAATCTGAACGATCTGAACGATCCTAATAATCTGAAAGATCCGAACAATCATAACAATCGTAACAATCGTACCAGTGAATCCGACTGTTATGAAAACAATGAAAATAATTGTGCAGTCTTTGGTCGGTTGTACGATTACCCGTCAGCGCTGATTGCATGCCCTGAAGGATGGAAACTCCCATCGGACGAAGACTGGCAAAATCTCGAGAAAAGTATCGGAATGAACAAGGCTGAAATTGCGCAATACGGTAATCGTGGCTACAACGAATCCACCCTCTTGCGTGAATTCGGCAACTCCGGCTTCAATGCAAAACTATCGGGCGCTTGGGGCGGAGGATTTTACAACCTCCATCGCGCTGCCTATTTCTGGACATCCACCGAAATTGACCAGTCAAATGCCTGGTGCCGCGAAATCTCCGACCGTCTTGATATCGGCCGCTTTAAGGACCTGAAAACCCTTCGTTTTAGCGTTCGTTGTATTAAAATTAAAACAGCAAAGGATTCAGTTAAGTAATCGCTTATAAAAACTGATCATTGACTTAGCTGTGCTATCGTAATGATAGTTGCTCAAACTGAGTTCTCTGGCATTTAGCGAAATCTCCTTACATAAATCCGGCGACTCAACGCATTTTATTATTTGCCGTGCGAAATCAGCAGGGGTATCGGCAATAAGCATATTCCTGCCGTTTTCATAGTCAATGCCCTGCGCCCCAATTGTCGTGGCAATAATAACTTTCCCCAGAGCAAGTCCCTCAACAATCTTTGCCCTGATTCCGCTCCCCGACCACAACGGAACAACCATTATCGGCTTGTCTTCCTGATATACCAATGGATCCGTTATTTCGCCAAGGATCGAAATATTATCAGATTTATATCTGTACACCCACGATGGCATGCTTCTACCGGCAACAGAAATCTGAACCTTACTCTGATCCTTGCCCCCATCTTTCTCTAAAACAGGCAACACATTTTCGAAAAACCACTTCACCGCTTCCACATTGGGCAACCAGTCCATCGACCCCAGATGGTATACAACCGGCGCCCCTGCAAACTGCTTCTCAAAATCATATCCGGCCAGCTTTTCATAATCATACCCCATCGGCACTACTATTATTGGCGTTTTGCCGGGCCCTTCCGGGGATGTTTTATGGTGCCTTTTCAGGGATGTCTGGCCAAACGACCCAAACGACGCTTTATCAGAAAAAGACCTGAAAAGTTCTGCATCCTCCTTGGTTAATGCAATGATGCCATCCAACGATCCATTCACACTTTGCTCAAAACGCTTTAACCGTCTGACTGCTATCGATAAAAACAACTTCCTGAACGGGTTGCGGACACTCTTTAAATACCTTTCCCAGATAACATACTCCACATTTTGCGCCCGAAGCACAATTTTGCTCTTCGAATACGCCCTGATTACCGGAATATACTTGCACAAATACAAATGCTCCAGCTGTATAATATCAAACGACTCCTTCTGCAGAATTTCTGTGAGCTTTTGCTCAAAATCCTTCGAAACAAACCTCTCAACAAAATACGACTCCTTTCCCAACAGATTAACCATCGCACCCATAAACCTGATACCGGTATCAACCGTCACCGCTTCCAAACCGGTATTATTCCTATATTCCTCCGACAACGTGTTAACATCAATATAATTACGTGTCGGATTAATAGCCAGCACTTTAACGCTGACATTATTATTCAACAACCCCTTTGTAGTAAAATGCATTAACTGCGCCCCGCCGTCAATTGCGGGAAAAGGCATCTTTTGACAGATTTGAAGTACTTTCAAAGCCTTTATCTTCAAGGATTAAATCCGACAACTGCACCCCGGCAGCATAACACCCCTTCGAATTCAGATGAACCCCATCAAAGAAGTCATCATCCGAGAAATCGAAATCAAAACACCGCAACCTATGTTCAGCCCCAAGCATTTCGATGCACTTATTAAACTCCTGCACCTGCTTATTCATCGAATAATTGTAGGGGTAAAACACCTTCTGTGTCAATCGCGGAATCTTAAGCAAGATAATATTATTATTAACTGAAAGTAACCTCAGCTTAATGATTAATTGCTGGTACGCAATGCGAAACTCTTCCAAATTCACATTCACCTTTACATCATTCGTTCCGATCATTACCGTAATCAGACTGGGATAACTGTTCTTATAATTCTCCATTTGCGGATTAATCGATCGCACCAGATCCATCGTAGTAAAACCATTGGTTGCATGGTTAATCACGTGCCAGCTCTTCTCCAGCTTTTTGCCCAGAATATCCCCGCATATTTCCGGGTACCCCAGATAACTTCTGGCTCCAAACGTAATGCTGTCCCCAAACGACAATAAAGTTTCCCAGTTCATTTTGTATTTCTTTACAAGTACCAAATATACGGAAATAGGTTCAGACGCTCGCTTCGCTTTGCGGTTTAGACGAAAAGTTTGCCCACTCTAATTATATGCTCGTTTGCACTAATCATAAATGTGTCAATATCCATACTTATTTAACCTAAATCAGGTTAAATCTGTATTTTACCACAATATTCAGAGAAGTAAAATTAATTTGCAATAAAAGGAGCTCTCCTGAAATACAACTCATCCACTAGCTGGCCGACCAGAAAAGCAGCCAGATCGGTTGTGCTGATTCTTTTGCCGGGACAATCATCTAAGCTTGCTTTAATTGCTCCTTTGCTTTCTGATTGTTCAATAAGCGGTAGCCTGACAATAGTCCAGTCCAGCGTACTTTCCGATATTACGGAATACTCCTTTTGCTTGTCTGCTATGATTGTCGGATAACTAAGTTTCATGATTTTAGAAAGCAGTTTCGTCCTGAATCCCTTTTTATCATAGGGCGTATCAATAGTTAATCCGGTAATTACGATATATCTGCTGATGTTCAGCGCATTCATCGCTCTCACAATATTGGAGCTTGCCAGACTATGAATAGGTTTCTCCCCTTTGGTCTGTCCAAGTGTGCTGATGACCGCGCTGCAATCCGTTATAAGAGAATGTACAGTTTCATAATTAGCAACATCACCCTGCACTTTTTCCAATAAAGGGCTGCTTAATTCCAATTTATCCGGATTTCGCAATAAAACCTTTATTCTAAAACCCTGATCAAGCAATTGCTTTACCAAATATTTCCCGGCTTTACCGGTGGTATAAGCAATACGAAGACCTAGGATGAAGTTGCCGTTAAGTAAATTTTAAAAAGCAGCGTTAAGAAAACATCTTGTCCGAGCGCAGCGAGTTATGTTTTTAGCTAGCTTTTTAAAATTTACAGGCAACGCAATCCAGTCTGAGTATGCTTATACCACGAACAATCCAGTCTGAGTATACTTATACCACGATAAATCCAGTCGGTGTATGCTTATACCACCACTTACCGCATCAACCCCCACAACGACCCAGCCGCAATCAAAACCCACAAACATATCCCCAGCGCAAAACTTCTCGCACCCGACTTATTAATGTCACTGAAGGTGATGTTGGAACCTATGAGAAACAACGCCACAACCATGCCCCGTCTGCCTAGCCAGCTGAAATGTTCGTAGGTGCCCTTAAGACCGGGAAACAGGTTGGCAAACAGTATAGCTACCACAAAGAACAGGATAAACCAGGGGAATTTTATGGATTTGCTTTTGGAGGATTTAGGATTGGAGGCTGTATTCGCTGACCCATCATTAACCGACCTGTTATCAGCTGACCTGTCATCAGCTGACCTGTCATTAGCCGACCTACCTTCAGCCAATACATCATCTTCCGGCTTGTTCAGGAAGGCAATGATCAGCGAAAGCGGAATGATCCAGAGAGCCCGGATTAACTTTACCGTGGTCGCTACCTGCAGGGCCTCTTCTCCGTATATAGCCCCTGCACCGACTACCGAGCTGGTATCGTGAATGGCAATCGCGGCCCAATTGCCGAAGACTTCCTGACTGAGGCCTAGTTTATGCCCGATAAACGGGAATAGAAACAGGGCCACCGCATTAAGTACAAAAACCACTATAAGCGCAAAGGAGTTCTGATAGCTTTTGCTTCGAAGTATAGGGGCCACCGCTGCAATGGCACTGCCACCGCAAATAGCCGTGCCGGCGGCAATCAGTAACGCAGTGTTCTTTTCTACCCGAAACAGCTTCCCCAGCAGAATTCCCAAAACCATCACTGCGGTTACGGTAAGCAAAGTGACTACAAACCCGGTTTTTGAAGCGGTAACAACTGCTTCCAGACTCATGCCGAAACCCATCAGCACAATCGATGCCTGCAATATTCGCGAAGTGTATTGGTGTATGCCGCGGTTCTTTTGTGTGCCGGCCTGACCTTGCAGGCTGCTTTGTTCTTGCATGGTGCTTTGTTCTTGCATGCTTCTATACTTAATCCCTGTCAGCGAAAGCGCCAATCCAAGAAACAACGCAATGGCGGGAGACATAAAAGGCAAAAAACACAAAACCAGGATCAGGAAATAAAGGTGATTGGTGTTCAAATTTTTCACTGTGCGTACTTTTTTGATGCAAAAGTACCGGCACTGTATAATTAAAGCAAATGCTGATTATTTATTAACTATAACACTATGTTATACCTAATGTATATTGTACTAAGACTGCATGTTACACAACAGCTGTACACACCACTATAGCTTATAATTGACCAGGAACTCTTCAAACAGCTCCACCTGCCGGCTCTTGTAACCGTGTTTATAAGCAATGCGAAGCTTTCGCGGAATAGTGAAGCCGGGAACTTTAAGCCGCACCAGTGTTTTAAGATAGAGCTCGGTCTGAACCGCCTTTTCCGAAATCATTGCCAGCCCGTCAAAATCGAGCAAAAAGTTCTTGATGGACTCCGTGCTGCCCAGATGAATGAGCGTGTGCAGGTTTTCAAAGCTGACCTTCTGCTGTGCGAACACCTGCCTGATCACTTCGAGGGTGCCCGAACCCTGTTCTCGCATCACCATAGGTATCTGCAGCAAATCTTCCATACCAATGGTTTCGCGCTTGGCATATACGCTGTTCTTGCCGGTTACCACGATGATTTCGTCGTCGAGGAAATCACGGTACCGTATGCCGGTCTGCGATGAGTAATTTTCAACCAGTGCCATATCGGCCTGATTATCGAGCAGCAGCTTTTCCATTTCGAACGAATTGCCATTGAGCAGGTAAATGCGGATGTTCGGGTATCGCTTGTGAAACGATGCAATTACCCTGGGTATGATGTATTGCGAAATGGTGGAACTTGCCCCAATCTTGAATTCCCCGGCAATGCTGTCGTGCATCTGCCCTATTTCAAAATCAAGGTCGCGGTAATGCTGGGCTATCTCCCGGTAGGCATTGTACACTTTTTCGCCGGCCTTTGTCAGATAGATCCTGTTCCCCTTTCGCTCAAAAAGACTGGTTTTGTAGCGCTCCTCCAGCTCTTTAATATGACGCGTAACAGCGGGCTGACTGATATTAAGATCGGCCGAAGCCTTCGAAAAACTCATGTTTTCGGCCACCGTCATAAATACATGATCTCTGTAATCCATATAGCCTACTGATAAATTTTTATTCCGTCCACTTCCCAACTTTCAGAATACCGGCAACTTAACCCCACCTGAATCCCTTCTTCGGCTTCGAAATCTAGATTGCTGTATGTTTCAAACCACACCCCGTCCAAATAACTCTCCATAGTGCCATTAGACAGGTCACAAATAATTTTCACATTTGCCTCCGTACATTCCTTCCGGCAACGGAAACCATAACGATTGTTAACTCGTATCAGTACATCTCCCGGATAGTAACAAGGAACGCTCCTGTTCAGACTACGCACTTCAATGATGAGCCTTTTATGAGGGTCCGGCCTTAGTACAGGACCGTTAACAAGACCACCACCCTTTAAGATCAAGGCACCGTTTTCCTCGGCCAGGTATTTTATTTTCTCCGTCCCGGTGTCTGTAATCCAGCGCCCATCGAGCACCCCATCGTTAAAATCATCTTCAAAAAGCACCGGCTCCTCCCTGCTGTAAAACACATACAGCGAATCAGTATATTCAACCCCCTTCCCTGTAAAGGAATATACAAACGTATTCCAGCCCGGCGCAAGCACCAGATCCGCATTTATGGAAGAGGTGGAAGACACAAACTCCTTATTTGCTATGCTCAGCTTAACCGCCGTACCGGCAAACCAGGGGTGCAGATACGTCACAGGCCTGATGGTCTTGCTGTACACCGTATCCCTGTTGTGCACCGCCAGCGTGAACGGATTTTTGAGCGCCTCGTATTTCGCACGGGATCTCTTCACGGCATCCTCCTGCTTTTTTATTTCTGCTGAAGTCGCTTTCGCGGATGATGCTTCTGCTGATGAAGCTTCCGCTGATGTTATCTTCGCTGAAGTTGCATTCGCAGAGGGTGCTTCCGCTGATGATTCTTCTGCTGATCGCGCTTCCGCAGAAGCGTTTAGGTACCCGTCTTTTCCGCCTTGACGGGACAGAACAACGCCCGTCACGTAAAAACCGTTCTTCCAGATCTCTTTAGCTGTTTCGGCCGTAAAGCCCGGCACTTTAGCGGTCATGTCCTTCCCGTCGCGGGTGCAGAACACCGATTTCCACGACGGAGACCCCGGTGTGTTGAAGCCATACCCCTCGCCCGACTTCGGCACCGTGGGTGTGATCGGGATGTAAACCTGATACCCAACCGACTTTTTGGGCATGCACTCCAGCAAAACATAATCGCGGTAATCGAGATAATCGGCCGGCATGCCTTTTCCGGCAGTCCACTTGAAAACCCCGTTAACCACTGGTTCGCCCAGCAACAGCCGCAGCTCCCACTTCACCGAAAGGCTCTGCAGCGTCATCATATAATTTGTGTGGTGCGAATAATCAATCCCCTTCACCGGAGCATACGTCGTTTCGCCCGACCCATTCTGCAAAACAAAAACCGGCTCACTCGTCTGCGCGGATACTCCGGCAACGATAAGACAAGCAGATGCCAAAACATAGGTCAGAGCCCAAAAGCCATCGGCTGGATGCGTTAATAACCTTTTCATTTTTTGATCACTTCTTCATCTGCGCTTCATAAAAGTTCACCCAATACTCCACGCTCATCTTCGTCATCAGCTCTCCAATCAGAGCATACGGTATCTGGTCAAACTTCTTAAAGCGGATACAGCTCTTCCCTATATCCAGCTTCTGCCTGCTATGCTTAGGATACTCCTCAACGAACCACTGCAGCAACGCCGGATCCGAATAAATGCCCATATGGTACAAATTTATCGAATTCTTCTGCGACGCGATCCCGGCAAACGGAAGTGGCTCATCCGGTTTGCAATGATAACCCGCCGGATAAACCGAATGCGGCACCACATACCCCAGTCCGCCATAACTGATCGCCGCCTCAAATCCCGCCGGCAAATTCTCCACAATCACATCGTGCAGCTTCCTGAACGCCTCTGCCCTATCGGCTGGCACATTCGCTAAAATATCCTCTACAGTGTTTCCGTTTGCTTTCATCGTTTAAGCTTAAGTTGTAGTTTAAGTTGTTGTAAAGTTATTAAAGATATTAAAGTTACGTCTGCTTTTTCTGATGCGAAGATATAAAGTTACAGGAATTTAGTGCGACTTGTGGGACATGTGTGACAAGTGGGACATGTGGGATGCGCAGGACAAGACGTAATCACAGACATTACTGGCCTGAACTGATAAACCATTCTTGTATGCTCAAACATTCTTGAGTGGTATAAGCAAGATTTAGTGCGACTTGT
>CAZXQT010000053.1:0-5824 GCA_964643225.1 uncultured Lentimicrobium sp.
CTCTGCAACTTTACCCTAGGTCTCAGTATTGCTTATACCACTCAATAAAGTTTGATCACACAAGAATGGTTTAGTGCTCAATCTTCACAATAAACACTGGTCGGGCGGGTGGGTTAACTCAGTTGACTAACCTAAAAATATAGCCCACTTAGATCTACGTAATGCATATACCAACATTAACAGGTTTGCACACCCGAATGTAAGCTATGGTCTTCGTATTGCTTTGCTAGCACTTTGCATCTAAAAAGTAAGTACTGTGGAAACAGTCACCCTTGTCCAGTATTTGTCCTGCAATGACACCTTCAGTTGGGGGTTTTAATGTAGGTAATTGTGTAAAATATATTCATATAACAGGGTGAGATTTGTAAAAAATAATCTCTATGGCCCGAATTGATAAAACTGCAAAAGAGTGTACTGAGAATGACCCTCATAAAGATAATGAACTTCCAAAAAATTCTGAAAGGGACAAGGGAAATCACGATTTTATGAGGAAAATAGAATTACAACGCACAGTTATTGAGAAAATACTCGATCGTATCGACCCATTAAACGCTAATTATATAAAAGATTGCCAGGAGCAAAGTTTGGAAGCACCATTGGATCAAATGGGAGACGGTAATACTGACGAGTTTTGTTTTGAAGATGATGATAATCAGTGAGTGCGATGCTTTTCCATTTAGGAATGATGTAATTTTAGCCGGATAATTAAACATATCTGGTAATTGATTTGTCCGGGTTGTTAAATTAAGCTGATATATCTGTTTTAGCTAGTGGTGCACTATGAAAGGAAAAATACATTTGTACGCATTATTACTTTGTTTGCATTTTGTGAACATAGCAACCAGTGCTTGGGCGACATCAAATGACAGTCAGAATGATAAGAGGGACAAAGCATTGGTTCTAAAGTTGTTAAATACAGCCGAAGCCCTAAAATACAGTGATCCGGTAAAGTCACTTGAATTTGCTGCGAAAGCATATGACCTTGCACTTTCTGTTGAATATGACAGTGCGTTAGTTGTAGCTCTTATTTTGAAAGGTACCAATTATAATGCACTTAAGAAATTGGATGAAGCTATTGCGGCCGGCGAGAAAATTATGGAAGTGGCAGCCCGGTCTCATCCTCTTGAACACCATATAACTACCGGAAGGGAGATACTTGCAGTTGCCTATGCCCAGGCTGGTGACTTTGATAAGAGTTCTAAACTGTATTTTGAGAACCTTGCTTTATATGAGGAGGAAAATAATAAGGTACTAACTGGTCGCACTCTGGGAAATATCGGAGCAGATTTTTTTGAACAACGAAACTTCGAAAAAGCATTAGAGTATACAAATAAAGCCCTTGAAATTGGAATTGAGACAGAAAACTGGCCTTTGGTTACTGATCAGTATAACAACCTGGCAGCATTATATCAGATAGCATTCCCCGATACCGGAAAAGCAATTATGAATTATCTTCTGGCACTTTCAATAGCCGAAAAAATCAACGATGTTCAGCAACAGGGCATCAATATGCTTAATCTCGGCAGATTCTATGGACAGCTGCAAAAATATGACTCAGCATTTTTTTATCTCAACAAATCACTAACAATTTTCAAGAAACTCGATAATGAGGTTTTTATCTCTGATTGCTACACAGCTTTAGGTACTACTTATTATAGTAAAGGAGAAATTGGCAAAGCTCAGGCATTTGCGCTTGAAAGTTTAAAACTGGGAAATAAGCTTGGCAGTATTCAAACGCAATTTTATGCTTCGTCTCTATTACATCAAATAAGTATTTACGAAGGTGATTCTGCGAAAGCCTATAAATACCATCTGCAGGAAGCTATGGCTGCGGATAGTCTGAATTCACTGAGTAAGAATAATGAGCTGGTGAAAATGGAATTTCAATACAAACACGACAAAATGCTGAAAGATCAAAAAATAAAACAAATGCGTAACTATTTTTTGATGGGACTGATTATTACCGGACTAGCATTGAGTATGGTTATTGTTTTGCTGATCTATTCGCGTCAAAAAATTAAGATCAGGAATGCCTTACTGGAAAATGAAAATGTGGAATCGAAATTAAAATTTAAAAGCAAAGAGCTCAGCATAAACCTCTTAGCTTTATTGAAAAAGAATGAATTAATAACTGATATCAGCAAAAAACTCACTAATCTGGAGAAAGAAACCGGAGAGCACGAAATTAAAGAAGCAATTAGAAAAATAAGTAATGAAATAAAACAAACAAGCGACGACAGGCTATGGCAGGAGTTCTCTCTCCGGTTTTCTGAAACTAATCGTGAATTTTATGATAAGCTACTGGTATTGTACCCGGATCTTACTCCCAGCGAATTAAAACTGTGTGCTTATCTCAGATTGAATATGACAACTAAGGAAATATCTGAACTTACCGGACAGCGAACAGAAACCCTTGAGAAGGCCAGGTACCGGTTAAGGCGAAAATTCCATATGAATAATCAGGAGAATAATTTGGTTACTTTCCTCAATCAGATAGAATAATCCATCACCATGTCTTTCATATATAACTCACAATCTGACACTTGGCAATTATGTCCGGATATTGTCCAGCTTACTACAGGTAATTATATGGTTTTTGTACAGCCCTGATTTTTGGAGTGTTGCAGAGAGCACTATGATCTTTGCATCGAACAAGTTCAAAACTAAAAAATTATCAAAAACTATTAAACATGAAAAAGTACCTTACGCTTATTGTAGTACAGTTCTTTATCGTCTTACAGACCTTACCTGCCCAATCATGGTATCCTCTGAATGGTCCGGAAGGCGCCAATATTCAGGAAATTAAAGTTACTCCAACAAAGCTGATTATAGGCTCGAACAATGTGTACAATCCTGGAGGTGTCTGGATAAAGCCTTTGGATGGTCCAGGAAATAATACCAATGTTGCATTAAACATTCCCAATAAAAAAGTGCAGACAATCGGAGTGCTTGGTGAAACACTTTTCGTTTCAAATTCTTCACACTTTAATGAATCAGATGGCGGTATTTATCGTTCAGCAGATGGAGGTGCTTCATGGCAACAAGTTGTAACACAAGATATTGGCTCATCACTTTCCTTCCTGTACTTTCATTCGTATAACAATATTATTTATGCAGCAACTTCTCTGTCTTCGGTATATAAATCAACTGATCAGGGATTAACCTGGACCATAGGCAACCAGGGTTTTACCAGTAATTCATCGGTATACTGTCTGCAGCAGATGGGACCCGACAGCTTGTTTGCAGGCACTGCCAAAGGTGTATATCTTTCGACTGACACAGGCGAAACATGGGCCCCCATGAACTCCGGCATAAACACAAACAGCACTTTTGGGCGTATTTACGGGCTTGCCGCTGTAGGCGACACTATGTATGCTGCAACATACCGTAACGGTATTTACAGATCGGTTAACAGAGGTGCATCATGGACTTTAATAAATAATGGAATAACCGATATGTATATCACCTCTATTTATTCTACCGGAAACAAAGTATTTGCCATCAATTCACAGGGTATACTTAAGCTAGATAATACAGGTTCACCTGTGTGGGTAACCTCAAACAACGGTTTACCGGTTTCGAAATTTAAAACAATTTTTCACGATGGTACCCGATTATTGGCAGGATGTATTGCAGGCCTGTTTGAGAGCTACGATTACGGAGCAACATGGACAGATGCCAACACTGGTTTCGCTGGTCACACTATAGGTAACCAATTTAACGCTGCCCAGATGATTACTGAAGCTAATAATTTTATTATAGCAGGCACCTCTAATGGTGCAATTTATAAATCTCCCGATCAGGGAGCTACATGGCAATCGACTTCCAATGGTTTTACAACCAATTCGTTTATTTCATCTATCTTCTTCAATAACGGAACACTCTTTGCCACCTATCAATCAGGACCAATCTACACCTCAACTAATATGGGTGAAACATGGATTTCCGGCACAAATCCAATAAGCAGTACACAGGATGTTCTGATCAATAATGGCAGAATTTGGGCGTGCTCCTATGATCTGATGTATTCAGATGATAACGGCTCAAACTGGTATTCTGAATCAACTGTTCCGGCAGAGGTGTATAGTATATGCAAATTAAATAACGATCTGTACACACTGGCGATTAGCAATTTTTCGAGCAACACTTCTATCTATAAATCAGTTGGAGGTAATAGTCCATTTGAGCAGGTAGGTGAGATCTTAAATGCTCCATGCAATCGTATCTTTGCTTATCACGATACTTTATTTGCCCTTTCAGGAGAAACAGGAATTTTCAAATCAACGGATGGCGGAGTTACCTGGTTAATGGATGGCATGGACCAGGTAATACTGCGTAATTATACATTATCAAATGATAGACTTTTTGTAAGATCGCGCGATAAAATTTACTACAGAATTAACGGTAGCTGGTTAGATATAACAGGAGGGCTTCCTCCTGTACTAGACGACCATGACTGGTACAATACAGGGCTTTACGCTGCTGAGGATAAACTTATAGCGGCCATATCGTCTTTATCACTTTATGCGATTGATTATGCGTCGCTCATTCTACCTGAGCAACCATCGGCAATGGAAGGCGAAATTTATCCATGCGCAGGAACTCAGGTTACCTACAGTGTTTCTTCAGTTGAAGGAATAATTTATACCTGGCAGGTACCGGCGGGTTGGATTATTTTAAACGGTCAAAATACAGCATCGGTTACCGTTATTGCCGGAAGTGCAGGTGGCTTAATTACAGTAACACCCTCAAACCTGATTGGAGCAGGTCCTTCGCAATATCTGGTGGTTGCTCCTGTAAACGGTGTCCCGGAGTCTCCGGCAATAATCGGCCCCGAAGCTCCTGTAATGAATACTGTGGTCGCATACAGTTGCGAATTTATTGACGGTGCCAGTTACAACTGGATTTTCCCTGAAGGATGGGTACAGCAAAGTGGAGGTATATCAAATAGTGTTACCGTTATGATTGGAGAGGTACCGGGGACTATTATTGTTACTATTACTACTAATTGCGGAACAAGTTTACCGGGCATATTAAATGTTATTCCCGTAAATGAGGATACCCCTCAAATCTTTCAGGTAACCGGTGGTGGTTCTTATTGTCAGGGTACTGATGGCTTACCGGTTGGCATTTCAGGGTCAGAAACAGGTGTCGTATATACATTGCTACGCAACAATATACCTCAATCAGTTACACTAAATGGGACTGGTAGCGAACTAACATTTGGGATGCAGACAGCAGGCACATATACTGTAGAAGCAATGAGAAATGGTTACATCAGCATAATGAGTGGCAATGCAGTTAATGTGGAAATAATTTCGGCAACAGCAGGGGTTAGTATAATAACCAATGAAACCGACATTTGCGAAGGAACAGAAGTCACCATAACCGCTATTCCGGAGAACGGAGGCATTCCGGTTTACAATTGGTTTGTAAACAACAACAATGCCGGTACAAATCAATCTACTTTTACATTTGCACCTCTGGATGGAGATATAGTACACGTTGAAATGGAATCAAGTTTATATTGTGCAACAACAAACCCTGCAACCTCTAACCAATTAACATTTACTGTTAATCCTGAAGTAACTCCTCAGGTAACAATTCAGGCCAGCTCTAACCCGGTAATTTCAGGTCAGCCTGTCACCCTTACTGCAACAGCAACCAATGCAGGTGATGATCCTGTATATCTTTGGTTCATAAACGGTAGCAATGTTGCAACAGGAGACCAATACACATACACACCTGCCAATGTCGATATAATTTATGCAATAATAATTGAAAACATCGGTAACGAAAGAGGAGAAGTCCGCTTGTTTGACCT
>CAZXQT010000053.1:5924-9496 GCA_964643225.1 uncultured Lentimicrobium sp.
CAATAATAATTGAAAACATCGGTAACGAAAGAGGAGAAGTCCGCTTGTTTGACCTCACTAGTCGCATAGTTAAGAAAGCCGTTATTTGCGGGACGACAATGAATATACCTGTCAACACCAGTGGTATTTTCATTTTGCATATACAGTGTGAAACGGGCACATACTCAACAATGATAAGAATTTAACACGTGGCATGGTTTTAATTGCTTAAGCAAGCTAAGACTATCTTTATTACGAGTAATTAAGTGGTATAAGCATACTCAGACAGAATTGCCTAGCCGGTAACTTCATCCCAGGTCTTCGTATTGCTTATACCACTTAATAATATTTGAGCATCGCACCAACGAATCTACTTACGACTCAGCAAATCAAACAGCTCTTTATTTATGTAATAGTTTGCAGTTCCTAACCGCTCCTTAACCAGCAGTCTGTCATCGGCAAGCTTGTTCAGATAATTGGCTGCTGTTAATCTTGAAATACCCAGATCGTTTACAACAAATTCAATCTTTGTATATGGATGCTTGAAAAGGTTGTTCAACAATTCCTGACTATAAAATTTGTAGTTTGCCCTTATGCGGTGTTTGTAATTCAACATCAGATTCTTAATGTCATTGATCAGTTGAATTGTTTCCCTTGCAGTAACTTCCAGACCCCGTATCATAAACAATATCCAATCTTCCCACGCACCCTCTTCTCTTACTTTTTGAAGATATTTATAGTAGTCGGATTTGTTTTTAATAATATAACTGCTCAGATAAAGTATTGGCAACTGTTGTACTCGCATCAGTATCAGATATAGAATATTAATTATTCTGCCGGTTCTTCCATTGCCATCATAAAAGGGATGAATGCTCTCGAACTGAAAATGAATAATAGCCATCTTAGTTAAAGGATCGCAGTCGTGAAGATTAAAATCGTTTATATACTTCTCCAGATTATTCATTAATCGGGCGATTTCCTCATACGATTGCGGTGGAGTGTAGACTATTTCGCCTGTAAAATCATTCATTAAATTGGTGCCGGGTAGTTTACGGAAACCTGCTTTGTTACCTTCTAATACCTCCTGAATTTTGATAATGGTTTTATTGGTTAACATGCCTGATTCTGAAATCATCTCGTAACCAACTTTCATTGCTGATACATAATTCTGAATCTCCTTAGCCTCAAGCCGCCGGTAAAAATCAAGATTTAATGTTGACTTGTAGAGTTCATCATGGGTAGTAATAATATTTTCAATCGCTGAACTGTCTTTTGCTTCTTGCAGCCCCAGGGTGTTGATAAGGATATTTTGATTGGGTATTGTCGAAGCAATGCCCTTAAGCTCAGCCAGAGCAGCATGTGCTGAAGGTAAAGCTTTTAAGACTTTTTTGGTTTCCACATCGGGATCAAGTGCCAATTCGCTTGGTTTCCAATCAATCATAAAGATACTGCTTTGTAAAGAAATCTCGTATTTCTATACAAATATAACACCTTTTGTAAAGAAAATCCAATTTTCTATACATTTCACAAAGTTCCGGCAAACTCAAACGACAGCTTGCATCTAACCTTTTTCCCCTTTCTATTCGAAAAAATAGTGTGGATCAATATCACGGTAATCTTCTTTCAGGAACCTGATAATCTGATCATTGATCAGGCCGGGTTGCTCCATCATGACGATGTGGGACGAATGAGGGACAACCAGAAGCTCCGAATGCGGCAGATTAGTGTAAAAATTGATGGTGTGTGTAAGGGAGATCAGGTCATGGTCGACCGAGATTACAAGGAATGGCGTTTTAATGGTCTGTAACTGATCTGGGGTGAAATTGGGGTACTTGCTCATCAGATCAGAGAGCTTTTATCTGATTAAAGGAAGCCGGGTGGTATCAGGTGAAAGCTGCTGCTGCAGAGTGCTGAACTTCTTTTTATTCTCCGTATTCAGTATTGAAAGTGGATCGGTGGCGGCCATTACAACGTTGTTGGGTGGAGCTACGGCGTTTTCATTGCTGTAGTTGGCACCGAGCGTTACTACTTTATTAACCTTTTCGGGATGAGCATAGGCCAGTTCCAGACCAATGTTGCCACCATCGCTCCAGCCTACAATGTTTACTTTTCCGAGTTTCAGTTTGTCGATAAGTGCTGCCACATCCGATGCCATCAGTGCGTAGGTAATCTCCTGGTCGGAGTCGGTAGTTCTTCCCTGGGCCCGGCTATCCATGGCAATGACTTTAAAATGCTTTGCCAGTGCGGGAATCTGATCAGCGAAAAATGCAATGGAGGAACTGTTTCCATGCAATAACAGGAGGGATTCGCCTTCACCGTAGGTTTCGTAATAGACCTTAATGTCGTTTACATTTTCGTATTTACCGGCTTCGGGATCAGATCCGTAATCGATCTTCTTCTCCTTTGGACTGTTACAGGAAACCAGCACCACAGCGAGGAGCATTGCAACAATGTGTTTCATGATTTTTGTGATTGGAGGTGGTGAGGATAAATATATACCGCGCAGCGAAGCGAAGCTTCTACCACGAACCGTCGCGTAAAAAATAGTAAGGATCTACATCGCTGTATTCCTCTTTCAGAAACCGGATGATTTGTTCGTTAATCAAACCGGAGTGCTCGATCATGACAAGGTGTGATGAATGTGGTACAATGAAAAGCTCTGATTTAGGCAGGTTTCTGTGAAAATCAATAGTATGCTCCAGGGTGATCAGGTCATGATCTCCCGAGATAACCAGGAAAGGTGTTTTGATCTTTCTTAATTGCTCAGGAGTGAACGTGGGGTATTTTTCCATCAGCTGTGCCAGCTTGTGTCGTACGAGCGACAGCCGGGCGGTATCCGGCGAAAGCCGCCGCTGCAGTGTGTTGAACTTTTTACGAAGCTCCGCAGTACGAATGAGCAGTGAATCGGTATCCTTCATTTTAACCGGACTGGGAGGCTCGAGGAAGTTCTCGTACGTGTAATTGGCCCCGAGAGTTACCACTTTTTTTACCTTTTCGGGATGCGCATACGCGAGCTCCAGACCAACATTGCCCCCGTCGCTCCAGCCAACAATGCTAACCGTGTCCAGATTCAGTTTATCGATTAATGCCGCTACATCCGATGCCATGAGTTTATAGGAAATCTCCTGATCAGAGTCGGTGGTTCGCCCCTGTGCTCTGCTGTCAATGGCAATTACTTTAAAGTATTTTGCCAGTTCAGGAATCTGATAGGTAAAACTTTCCATCGAATTGCTGTTGCCGTGCAGCAGCAGTACCGGCTCCCCTTTACCGTACGTTTCATAATAGACTTTTATGTCGTTTACATATTCGTATTTACCCGCTTTGGGATTGGATCCGTATTCGATCTTCTTCTCTTTTGGGCCGTTACAGGAAACCAGAACAACAGCAAAAAGCATTGCGAAAATGTGTTTCATGATTTTTCTGTGTTTGGGGTTAAGGAATAAATATATACTGCTAATATACGAAAATTTCGGGATATATACAAGCCCTTTAACCGACGACCAAAGTTAATCGCCTGAACCGCAAAGAGCTTTGCACGTTGCGTCTAAACCGAAAAGTGCGATGCACTTTTCGTCTACACCGCAAAGCGAAGC
>CAZXQT010000054.1:0-9107 GCA_964643225.1 uncultured Lentimicrobium sp.
TGGAGCAGAGGTAGCTCGTTGGGCTCATAACCCAAAGGTCGTAGGTTCGAATCCTGCTCCCGCTACTAAAAGTCAACGAAAGCCTTGTTAATCAAGGCTTTCGTTGTTATTAGCCTTATCGGAGGAATACAGTATGTCGAACATAGTTGCCATTTTAGGTCGCCCCAATGTAGGGAAATCAACACTTTTTAATCGTTTAACCGGTGAGAGAAACGCCATCGTAGATCCCACTTCGGGAGTAACGCGCGACAGGCATTACGGATTATCGGACTGGAATGGTATAGAATTTTCTGTTATCGACACGGGTGGTGTGGTAGTAGGGAGCGACGATGTATTTGAAGAAGCCATCATTCGTCAGGCCGAACTGGCAATGGAGGAAGCAGACGTTATTTTATTTATAGTGGATGCCAAAGAAGGCCTTTCACCCCTCGATGAAGAGGTTGCCGATATGATCCGCAGGTCTCCCCGAAAGGTATTCCTTGTTGCCAACAAGGTCGACAATGCCTACCGCTCGGCCGAAACAGGGGAGTTTTACGCACTGGGCTTCGAAAAATTATACGAAGTGTCGGCTATTAACGGCAGCGGCACCGGCGAACTGCTGGATGAAGTGGTAAAAGAATTTACAGAGAGCAAACTGGATGAATTGCCTGACTTACCCAAGCTGGCATTCGTGGGGCGCCCCAATGTAGGCAAATCGTCTATGATAAATGCGCTTCTGGGCGACGAGCGAAACATTGTTACCCCCATACCGGGCACCACCCGCGATTCTGTCTACACCCGTTACAACAGTTTCGGTTTCGATTTCTTTCTGGTCGACACCGCCGGTCTGAGAAAAAAAGGCAAGGTAACCGACAACATAGAGTTTTACTCGGTCATGCG
Source organism: uncultured Lentimicrobium sp. (assembly GCA_964643225.1). Taxonomy (GTDB): domain Bacteria; phylum Bacteroidota; class Bacteroidia; order Bacteroidales; family Lentimicrobiaceae; genus Lentimicrobium. The sequence continues at coordinate 880 of CAZXQT010000054.1, forward strand.
TTCTGTCAGGGCCATTGAGAACAGCGATATCTGCATACTCATGCTCGATGCAACCCAGGGACTGGAAAGTCAGGATCTCAATATCTTCGGGCTTGCCCATAAAAATCACAAGGGCATTGTTATAGTGGTAAACAAATGGGACCTCGTTGAAAAGGAAACCAACACCCACAAAGAATATGAGCAGCTTATACGCAGCCGTATTGCTCCCTTTACCGATGTTCCCATAATATTTACTTCGGTGATCAACAAGCAGCGCATCCATAAAACGCTCGAAACCGCCCGTCAGGTTTATAAAAACCGCACCAAATCGATACCAACCCATAAGCTGATGGATGTGATGATGCCCATTATACAGGACAACCCACCACCAGCAGTTAAAGGTAAGTATGTTAAGATCAAGTACATAACCCAGCTAAAGCTTGCATACCCATCGTTCGTATTCTTCTGCAATCTGCCGCAATACATTGCCGACCCCTACAAACGGTTTATCGAGAACAGACTGCGCGAACAGTTTGACTTTACAGGTGTTCCTATTAATATCTACTTCCGGCAGAAATAAAAAACCGCTGCCCTATACGTAACGTTGAGAACTCCTCAGTACACAGGCATGGAAGAAGTAAGAATAGACAAATGGTTATGGTCAGCCCGGTTCTACAAGACCCGCAATCTTGCCATTGATGCCTGCAAGGCTGGCAAGGTAAAGATCGACGGCAATTCAGTTAAACCCTCCCGCATAGTAAAGGAAGGCGATGTACTCCACATAAGCCAGGGGCCGCTAAACCGCGTTATCAGAGTAAAACAGCTGCTGCATAACCGCGTATCGGCAAAACTGGTACCCGAGTATGTAGAAGACCTCACCCCTGCCGAAGAATACGAAAGAGTGGAATTTATGCGGGAGTTTAATGCCGAAAAGCGCGACCGCGGACTAGGCAGACCTACCAAAAAAGACAGGCGTCATATTGACAGACTGAAAGGCGATCAGTAACCGAAGCAACACGGCAATCCTTATAGCAGCCTGGTGCACCGGTAATGCCCATCTATTGCACCTGCAAAACCAGACCCTTAAGGTATTCCCCTTCGGGGTGAAAAACGCTTACCGGGTGATCGGCCGAGTGACCCAGATGATGTATGATCACTGCATCGCGCCCTGCTTCAAGGGCTGCCGACATGATCATGCCGGTGAACTGTTCATTGCTGATTGCCTGTGAACAGCTAAAAGTAAACAATAATCCTCCCGGCACTATATTTTTAAGGGCCGTAGTATTTATATACCTGTAGCCCTGTATTGCCTTGTGCCTGTCGGTCTGTCGCTTGGCAAAAGCGGGCGGATCGAGCACCACAATATCAAAATCCTTGTCCATACCCTGCAGCCAGACCTTGGCATCTTCCACCACACTTTGGTTCGTACCTTCAAAACCTGTATTCAGCAGCAGATTCTGCTCCAGCGTATCCATCGCTTTGCGCGAAACATCGAGCGATGTAACATGACGGGCACCTGCTTTCAGCGCATATACACTAAAGCCACCCGTATAGCTGAACGCATTCAACACCTTTTTGCCGGCAGCATAACTGCCCAGCAGCTTTCTGTTATCGCGCTGATCGAGAAAGAACCCCGTCTTTTGTCCGGCAATGAAATCAATAATAAACTTATTGCTGTTTTCGGTTACAATAATGTCTTTAGCACTTCCGTGGATAAAGGAATCACCCTCCGAAACAATGCCGGATTTGGCGAGTGTTTCCCTGCTCTTATCGTAGATTGCAGTCAGTTTGTTATCGTACAGCCGGAGCAGGGCTTCCGCGATTTCCTGCTTAAAGAGGTGCATACCCGTACTGTGGGCCTGTATAACAACCACTCCGTTATAATAATCGGCAATAAGACCCGGCAATCCGTCGGCTTCACTAAAAACCAGCCGGTAGGTATTACTGGTTTTATTGTCGGTAAACCCAAGCTGCTGCCTTAGGTCAAATGCCTTTTTAAGCTTAACATCCCACAGATCATTGGGCAAAGCATGCGGCCCGAACCATACTATTTTAACGGCAATGGAGCCCGTGGAGGCAAAACCTGTTGCAAGATAATTGCCCCTGTAATCGAGCACATCAACCAAGTCGCCATCGGTTATTTTACCGTCAACCTTATTGATTGCGCCCGAGAACACCCAGGGGTGGCGCCTTTTAACAGAGTCTTCCCTGCCTTTATTAAGTGTAATTTTAACGTAATTGCCCATGCCGCAAAAGTAGGCAAGTTTAGCCCAGTTCAAAAGTGGTTACCCCGAATATCCTGTTAACAGGTAAAGCAGGGGGTGTTCCACGGTACATCCGGGCAGTTTCGAATACCTTTTCCATTTTGTATTTCTCAACCAGCGTCGTGGCATCTTTGTTTGGTTCGGGAATATCGAGGTAAACCACCTCCCCTTCCGGCAACTGTTCGGTAAGCTTGTGCAGTAATGCTTCCGCAATGGATTTATCGTCACTGAAAAGTGGTCCGATCTTATATCCCGAGGTGCATTTGCGGATCAGTCCGAAGCCTTTTATCGCATCCCCTTCATGGTACACATAACTGGCGCTATCGGGCTGGTTTATCCAGCTTCGGAGGAATTTTGGCCGGCTGCATCCAAACATCTGTGCATCGTATGCAACAAGGGCATCAAAAGGAACATCGGCAGCTTTAACCGGGGCCGTATCGGGCATGTTTCCGGCAACGGCCTGTTTATTAACCTTAAACGAGAACCGGTAATTATTATATGCCATGACAAAGCCTGCCTTTTTGTAATTCTCCTGCTGCTCCACCACGCCATCAAGACCCATGGTAACATTGGGGTACAGGCCGAGTGCATAGGCTCCTATCTGCATGCCCAGACCTTGTCCGCGGTACTTTTTATCGACCATGAAAAAGCCCAGAAAACAAAAATTGTTATCGTAATTCACTGCCGAAACAGCTGCAACCGGGACCTCCCCGATCAAACCAAGGAGAAATCCCCTGTTATCTGTATCGTAAAAACAACCGGCATCGTGAATGCCCGGATTCCAACCCTCATTTGCTGCCCACTGCACAGCCAGGGCGACCTCCGCGCGGGTCATTTCCCTGATTTGCATTTGCTGTTCTTTCATTTTCTTATGTCAGGTGTTTATATCGTATCAAATATACAACCAAAAACCAAACATCCCATTACCCATTCGGGTTAGTATAACTCGGGTATTGAAACATATAAAATTCGTCCCTTAAGCATTTCTTAAACATTTCTTAAACATTCTTTAAGCATTTATTAAGCATTTATTAATTGTTTAAGAAATGCTTAACCAAGGTTTAACTCTTGCTTAAGTCACAGAGCAAGTACTGCCTCAGAACAAGGTATATTCGGGCAAAGCACCATATTAGTACCGTATAAGCGAGAAAACAGTAATTTTATACCGTAAAACAAACGCCGTATGAAGATTCTGCTTCCAATCTGCACAATACTACTTACCATACTAACCACATACCAGCAGGTAACAGCCCAGCAGGCGGTCCGCAGCTATGTCGGGTTTAATGAAAAAGGCAATTTACTGGAGATACAGGTAAGTGACGGGAATTATGCAATCCGATTAATGAATGAAAAGATTGCGCATACCACCTTTTACCCGGCAGGCAAAGAGGTCGGCAGCTTTTCCTTTGCAACCGTAATGGAGCCGCACGAAATACCCTTTTCCATCACCGATTCGCCCGAGGCAATAAACATCGACACCAAAGGCATGGATATACTGATAACCAAGAATCCGTTCAACATAAGTTACTTCTATAACGGAGAACTTTTAACCGCTGAAGACGATGGTTATGCTGAAGCTGACAGTAGCTGGATGCTCCGGTTTGCCATAACCGGGAAAGAACTGCTCTATGGCGGAGGTGCACGGGTGCTGGGCATGAACCGTAGGGGCAACAAACTTACCCTGTACAACAAAGCACATTATGGCTATGAAACACGGTCGGAGCTGATGAACTATACCCTTCCGGTGATGATCTCTTCAAAGCAGTATGCGCTGCTTTTCGATAATGCCGGGCTTGGTTATCTGGATCTCGACAGCAACAACACCAACACTGTTTCGTACGAAACACACAGCGGCACACCAAATTACCATGTAATAGCCGGCGATAACTGGTTCGACCTTGTTAGCCAGTACACCCTGCTCACGGGCAGGCAACCCTTGCCGCCACGCTGGGCTTTTGGCAACTTCAGCAGTCGCTTTGGTTACCATTCACAAAAAGAAACCGAAACTACCGTTAAGAAATATGCCGAATACAACATTCCGCTCGATGCGGTTATCATTGATATATACTGGTTCAGCAAAGAGATAAAAGGTGAAATGGGCAACCTTGCCTGGTATACCGACAGTTTCCCGTCTCCTGAAAAGATGATGAAGAAATTCAGCAAAAAAGGAGTAAAAACAGTACTTGTTACCGAGCCGTTCATACTGACCACCTCCAACCGGTGGCAGGAGGCGGTTGACAAAGACATACTTGCAAAAAATGCGGAAGGCAAACCATACACTTTTGATTTCTACTTTGGCAACACCGGACTTATTGATCTTTACAAACCCGAGGCACGCGAATGGTTCTGGAACATATACAAGGATTTGGCCGGGCAGGGAGTCAGCGGCTGGTGGGGTGACCTGGGAGAACCCGAAGTACATCCTGCCGACATACGGCATGCCGTTGGAACAGGCAATGAAATACACAATGCTTACGGTCATGAATGGGCTAAGCTGATCTATAAAGGGTATGTGAAAGACTTTCCGCAGCAAAGGCCGTTCATTCTTATGCGTGCAGGGTATGCAGGGAGTCAGCGCTACGGTATAATACCCTGGACAGGAGATGTAAACCGCAGCTGGGGAGGATTATATGGCCAGCCAGAAATTTCGCTGCAGGCAGGTATGCAGGGGCTTGCATACATGCACTCAGACCTTGGCGGATTTGCCGGAGGCGAGGCAATAGACGATGAGCTTTATATCCGGTGGCTTCAATACGGGGTGTTTCAACCTATATTCCGGCCGCATGCCCAGGAGCATATACCTGCCGAACCGGTGTACCAGGCTACCCGTACCCGTTTGCTGGCAACCGAAGCCATTGAGCTTCGCTATAAGCTGCTGCCCTATAATTACACTCTGGCATTTGAAAACAGCCTGACCGGCAGGCCGCTCATGACTCCCTTATTCTTCCATGAACCACAAAATATGGAGCTTATGGCATACGACTCTGCCTACATGTGGGGTGATGCCTTCCTCGTTTCACCGGTAAAGCAAAAAGGAGCCATGTACCAGAACATATACCTGCCACAGGGAAACGTATGGATTGATTTCCATTCAGGACATGCGTATCAGGGCGGAAAGACAATAAGCTACCCCCTGTCAATGAACGGTATACCTGTTTTTGTCAAAGGGGGGTCCTTTATCCCAATGATTCCGGTAATACCCAGCACCGACCAATATTCCCTTTCGAACTTCGAAATGCACTACTATGCTGATGCAGCCGTAAACTCGTCAGATTATGCACTGTATAACGACGATGGAATTACGCCCGATGCGTTCGGCAAGGGCCTGTATGAGCTTATGGAGTTCACAGCATCCAACAGCGCGGGTGCCCTCGAAATAACATTCCAGAAATCAACAACCGATCCCGAATACGGCAAGCAGGACTACGATGTAAAACTGTGTGTGCACAACCTTCCGCAAAGGCCAATCAGAATAAAGCTGAACGGGGAGGAACTTAAATCAAAGAACCACAGCTGGAATCCGGTCACCAATAAATTGATGATACAGGTAACCTGCACTACCGAAAAGGCAACTGTTACCATTGAAAAGTAGTGTTTTACCGATGAATTCTGATTTAAAATTCTATAACTATTGTACATTTGAAGCATAAACAAAACGGGCAAAAATGAAAAAACTGGCATTAGTGATCATGAGCGTTGTGCTGCTGGCAGCATGTAACTCCGGCAAAAAAGAATACGAAGCACTGCAGGCGCGTTACGATAGTCTGCTGAGCATTGGCTTTACCAAAGACACTGCATTATATGGTTATATTGAATCGTTTAACGAAATACAAGCCAACCTCGATTCCATAAAACAGGCCGAGATGCTCATTTCGCAAAAGACTGCGGGCAACGGCGAGCTGGATGCAACACAGGAAGAGCAGATAAACAGGGATATTAACCTCATTTATGAGATGCTCCGAAAGAACAAACAAACCATTACTGATTTGAGGTCGAAGCTGAAAAAATCAGGAGGCAAGGTTTCAGAGCTCGAGAAAATGGTTGACCGGATGGCTATGCAGATAGAGGAAAAAGACGGTCAGATAACCGAGTTGCGCTCACAGCTCGAGAAAATGAATGTGCAGATCGAGATACTGTACACTGACATTGATAACCTGACCACCGAGAGTCAGGCTAAATCGCAGACCATTGAAGAGCAGACCACGGCGCTCAACACGGCATGGTATGTAGTGGGCACAAAACGCGAATTGCTCGACCACAGCATCCTCACACGCGAAGGAGGTTTTGCAGGTATTGGTGCCAACAAAAAGCTAAAACAGGACTTTAGCCGCGACTACTTCACAACAACCGATATAACCGTACTAAGGTCAATTCCGCTGTCGAAGAAGAAAGCAACCCTCGTTACAACACACCCATCCCAATCGTATAAGATCTACGGTACGGAGAAAGCCGCCGACAGTCTGGTAATCTTAAATCCGAAAGACTTCTGGTCGGTATCAAAATATCTGGTGGTATTGGTGGACTAGGCCGTGGGAGGGGCAGGCACAAAGGCATATATATATCTGAAAGCCGCCAATATTAAAGCAAGGCCGCCCTGGTCTTATACACAATAGTAATATATTTTGATGTTTAGTATTTTGTACTGATTATAAATTGGAACGAAATCGACCTGTTTTTTAAAATTTTCACTAATATTGCGGTCAGTAACGTAACATAACTACCGTAATGAGACTAAAAAAAACTATTGTATCGCTAAAGAGATTTCTTGATCCAAAATACCAGGTACTATTTGCCGATTACAAGGTGAACATGAAACCCAGATATGGGCATGGTACGCCTCCTAATTCCATGCTCTACAGCATTATAAACGAGCATCGTGAAGACTATGAAAGCATACTGAAAGAAGCGTTAAAATACAAACAGACTTTTTTGGGTATAAATAAAGCCAATGCAGAATCCAATGCCATGAAGCCTGTATACAACAATGGATTCTTCCCCGGGCTCGACATCATCGCACTATATACAATGGTGGCATTGTTCAAGCCCGGTAAATACATTGAAGTTGGTTCAGGAAATTCCACGAAAGTGGCCTATCAATCAATAAAAGACAACAACCTGAGTACTGAAATACTATCAATAGATCCCTGTCCGAGAGCTGAAATTGACACACTTTCTAATAAAATTATCAGAAAGCCATTCGAAGACATTGATTGCGAATTTCTATTCTCGCTGAAAGAGAACGACATACTTTTCATTGACAATTCGCACCGCATATTGCCAAACTCCGACTCCATGGTGTTTTATCTGGAGGTATTGCCTAGATTAAGCAAAGGGATTATAGTTCACATACATGATATCTATTTACCCTACGATTATCCGCAGTTTATGTGCGACAGATTTTACACAGAACAATACGGCCTGGCGATGTACTTACTTGCCAATAGTGCCAGATACAAAACGCTTTTACCAAATTACTTCATTTATCAGGATCCTGAATTAAGTTCCATACTTGAGCCCATATGGAACCATCCGAATTTGCAGGATGTTGAATCGCACGGAGGGTCATTCTGGCTGCAGATACAATGATTTAAAGAAAAAATTATCCTTTTTGACATGAAAACGAAAGAAGTATTAATTGTTTTGGTATTATCCTTATTCAGTAACCTACTTGCTTTCTCTCAATTTATTAGCATTGAGTTATCTGTAAAATGGACAAAGGGATATGATATTTTCAAGGAAGATTCAGTAATTTGCTATCCGGAATTATCTATTACATATAGAAATAACTCTGACACTAATTTCTACTTTCTGAAAGTTTCGGATAGTAGAAAAGGAAATCCCATGTTGCCATGGGGTACTTTTTATCAATACCCGTATGAAGAATATCTAAATCCTGATTATAAAAAGCGAGCAATTTCTCATTTTGATTATACGAATACTAAGTACACGGTGATAATTGGTGGAAGCCAATCATATAATAAAGGG
>CAZXQT010000055.1:0-8928 GCA_964643225.1 uncultured Lentimicrobium sp.
AATCCCCAATCAGCCATGCTTCTTCCAGTCCGCCGATTCTCTCCAGCACATTTTCGATCCACGAATTACACGAATTGATTTCACGAATTTCACTAATCATGATCCACGAATTACCCGATTACTCATTACTTCAACTCTATTAGTGTAATTTGATTCATTAGTGTAATTAGTGGCTCAGTCATGTAAAACCAAGTTAATATCCTCAGGCAGTTGTTGATAAGTTTCTATAAACATCCCGGTTATTTCTTTTTCTTTAGCATTAACATCGAAATGATTGCGATTTACCAATAAGTAGGCATTAAGATCGATATAAGTATAGTGAGCGAAAGTCTCAGTACCAAAAGCACGTTTAACAAATTCAAAATAAACCCTATATCGTTTATTCAAACCTCCTTGCTCTAATTTCTTTCTTTTTTTATCATAAGTTGGTGACCCATAAAAAGCGAAACAAGCATCTGGGTATTGATTTAATAAGATAACAACAACTTGTGCCACCGTCATAATAATTCTGGGGACGTCATGCTTAAATGTAAGTAATGAATATTTGTTCTCTGAATGCTTTAAACTACTTGGGTAGAATTTAATCGTAAAAACATCACAAGTGTGCAATTCAGCTCGTACAATATATTTAAGCTTTGTAACAGGTGATTTAAATCTGTAGATGAAAGTAGTGAGGTGCTTGCTTTCATCATGTTCCCTTTTTGCTTGAATAAAACAAAGAGGGTAATGTGAATCAAACACTTATTTAACCAAAGATCGGGTTAGATGAGCATATCGTTTTCTTTCTCTGAGAACCTGGGCATCAATATTACTCCCTTTAACTTTTGCATGAGTTAATTTAACGGGTCGAAATTGATCGGCATTTACCCAAACAGCTTTCTCAGAAATTGTTTTCTTTGGTTTCATAATGCAAATATAGTTAAATGTATAACAAATTAAATGCCAGTGATCCACGAATTATGCGAATTATTTTCATGATCCACGAATTACTCGAATAATATTCACGAATTTCACTAATCATAGCACAATTCTTTTATAATGTAAGCTCTTCATTCCAAAGTTGAGAATTATGCCAAGCTTCAGATTTGTGGCCTTCAGGTAATTAAGTACCTGAGCTTCATGCTCGGGGCGGTGTTCACTGGTTGCTTTTATTTCAAGGAGTATCTTTTCATAGCATAGGAAGTCGGCAACATAATACTTTTCTAGTGCTATACCTTTATAGCTAAGGCAGATCCTGGCTTCTCTCTGATAAGGAATCTTTCTCATATCAAACTCTGTAGATAAAGCGTGACTGTAGACAGACTCCATGAAACCACAACCAAGTATGCTATGTACTTCCATAGCAGCACCAATGAGATTATATGCCTCATCCTTATACACGAGACCACTAATTTCACTAACAATGTCACCAATTACACTAATTTCTTTATAGTCCATCACATTTATTTATTCGTGTTTATTTGTGCAATTCGTGGATCAGTGTAATTAGTGGACTCATTCGTGTAATTAGTGGATCTCCAGAGGAGCAATCTATGTGGAAACTGACTTTCAATCAATGACCTCTCTTTATCCTTCAGAATAAAGTATCTTATTCTCCGTCCACTTAGTTCCTCGGCTTTTTGAATGTAGGAGAGTAGTGCTTCAGCATTGATTTCCTTGCTAACAAGAACCAAATCAATCACCGGGCTATCCTTCCCCTTTGCAAAATCCCCAATCAGCCATGCTTCTTCCAGTCCGCCGATTCTCTCCAGCACATTTTCAATAACCTTGTCAATACCTGTATACTTAAGGAGGATACTATGGATATCACCGAAAAGCGGATGCCTGGTATTGGCAAAGAAGATCTTCTTATTCCCGTCGATCTCACTCTGCAGCATCCCGGCTTCCTCAAAGCGGTTCAGTTCCTGGCGGATAGCGTTGGTGCTTTCGCCGAATTCAGCTTCAAGGTCCCTCAAATACGACCGCGTCGCAGCGTTCAGGAAGAACTTTACGAGAAGCTTGATGCGGGTTTTGGAGGTGACGAGGGTTTCTAACATCTTTTGCTAAGCGCGAAGCGCGAAGAGCTAAGCGTTGTAAGTTTATACATTAGGAGCGCAGAGCGCTTTTCTTAAAATTCATTTAATGTATTACTTGTGTTTATTTTAATATTCCACTATTTACAGGAGTGACTTTCGGAATAAAGTAAGTTTTCTTGCCAGGTGATCAAGAGTATTACGCATTTTCTCCAATTCTGAATTACTTAATAGTTCAGAATTATTGAGTATTACGAGAATATTGAAACATTCAAAAACTGACCTTCTGGAGATATTGAGGAAATTGGCGAAGTCTTTATCGGAGAAAGAACCTGATCCTTCAGCAATATTATTTGTTATGCTCATTGCAGCACCCCTGAGTTGATCTGCGAAACGAAATAGCTTTTTTGATTCCAGCTCATCAGCTATCAGCAGTAAATCTTTAGTAACACTTATACCTGTTTTCCAGATCTCCAGGTTTTCGAATCTAAATATCGCTTCCATTTATAGTATTGGAAAGCTCATCAATTAAGGATAATTTAAGCTTTTGTGTTTAGGGAATTAACTCGTTCGTTAATTGAAAAAGTTATAACACGTTTCACCGGTTCGTTGGTATTCTTAAATGTAGTAAGAGATTTCACTTTCTGAATATCTGCATTTTCGATTAATTTACCAAAACATTCATCTGCGAAAGCATGAGAAACCAGTTCAACATTTTTGAAATCAAACACCACACGCTTATTAGCATTGATAGAATTTTCGATCTGTAATCTGATCTTTCTACCAAGTGTTCGTGTGCCTAATGATGTTCCTATTTCACTAAATTTCAATCTCATACCGCAAATATACAACTTTTGTATTTACATTACAAAAATCTTACCATAAATCTAACCGTTGCTCAGTGATTTTGTTTCTTAATTCTTCAAATGAATCAGCCTGCGTAGAATCATCTCCAAAAATTTCTTTATGCTGAACAGGCATATCTGTTTTGATTTTAAGAAACGTAAATGTACCAGGCCAATGCCTACCCCGTTATCAACAATCATTAACCTAATTTCTTTTCTATTAGGAAAATATTGCGCACAAACGTAACCTTTCCCATTGCCAGGATTTGTATCGAAATCCGGCGCTGAATGTTGAATAGTATTATCAATTATTTCCCAAAGGCAAAAATGAAGAACTTCAAGCATATTACTATCTATCTGTTTATTTAGTAATATTGCCATTATTTCTTTATAAATGCCGCATGGTCAATGATGTCCTTAAAGTTAAGATCAATTTTGTGTATCATGATACTGTGCTTCGTTCACGGCCTGCTGCTTTCACGGCGCTGCCCGGTGAGTCCCATTTTATAGGTTTCTCTAACTCTTCGCGTTTTGCTCCGCGCTTAGCGCTCGGCGCTTCGCTAATTGAGCAACAAAAGTACTCAATAAGTAGTGCTTTTATTCAATACACAGCATTAATTTTCGATTAATTCTTGTATTGTTACGAAAAATCCACATGCCATATCGGTTATTGCATAGCATGTGTTAATTCAAATTGAGTACTTTTCTTAATCAAATGTAAGTAAGTATTTTTACGTAGCAATGGACGATTGGTAATTTGTTGTGGACGATTATACATTAGATTGTGGTATAATCATACTCTGACTGGATTTATTGTGGTATAATCATACTCCGACTGGATTGCGTTGCTATTATGTAGATAGAAATAATCAGCTAGAAAATATAACTCGCTTCGCTCAAACAGGATATTTTCTTACGCTGCTTATTTAATCAGGTGTCTCTGCAACTCCATCCTAGGTCGTCGTATTGATTGTACCACTCAGAAATGTTTAGAGCATACCAGAATGATAATATGGTATATGCAGTACTGGACTAACGTTCCGTCGCCTGTAAAATAAAAAATTCAGCTAACAACATAACTCGCTGCGCTCGGACAACATGTTTTCTTAACGCTGTTTTTATAATTTACTTAACGGCAACTTCACCCTAGGTCTTCGTATTGATTATACCACTCATGAATGTTAGAGCACACCAGAATAGCTAGAAAAAGTTTCATTTAACAGCGAAGCATAGCTGACTTGCATACTCCACTAAGGTCATCGTATTTATACCACTCAGAAAATGATTGAGCAAAACAGATTGGTTTGATACTCATTCTTCTCATTTTTACGGGTGGGATGGGTGGGAAAACTAAGATTACTAACCTTTAAATTTTTCAGATCCAGCAACTCCGCTAAGGTCTATGTATTACATATAACAGCCTTTTCTCAAAGCTTAAAATCGCACATTCTGCGGCACTTTTCTGAGAAATTAGACGAAATCAGCACTTTTTGAACCATCCCTTGAGGCCGAATTAAGCAAAGAATTCTGTAGAAATTCAGGCCAAAACATCCGAAATCTACATATTAGGTACGTATGTAATTATAATTTAAGTCTTTGAGAATGTTGCAATAGTCCCTTCCATCGTGATTTTCATGAAATTTTCTGGTGCAAATCTTTTGCATTTTATAGCAGGAGTGCCCAAATTTGACTATAAAATTTCATTTAATAATTTCATGTTTATGTCACACTACTTACTAACTAAAAAACAGCGGGTACCTGCAAAACTGATTGCTCAACTTGCTGCTGCACTAAAAAAGACTGATAATTTCAATGAAAAGGAGAAAAACAAACTTCAGCATTATGCCGAAAATTACAAAAATCTGGCATGTCCAATACTTCAAGCCATATTACAACGGGATGTAGATGTACGATCTGCCATTGCGGAGATTATTGACTGGCAATCCGGAGAGGATATAAGAGTGGAAGACGCCAAAAAGATTCCAAGAAAAAACAATATAGAGGACTATATTGAAGATAACAAAATTTTTGAAAGGTATTATCAGGCTTTAGTTGTGCTTGAAGTTTTTAACGATTGCATACTAACTACTAAAGCCGGTAACTTAATTATTCTGAGGGTTGCAATGCGGTGTGCCTATGACGATGGAAGTTTCAAAAAGACTGATAAAGACGGCAAGAAGATATTAATGTCCACTATTAGCAAAATTGTTGGAGATTCCTGTGGTTTGAAGAGTTTGGGTGCATTATACAGGAAGTCAGACCACATAGATGCACAAAAAACGATACAGCGGAGATTGAAAAACAGGAAACTTATGGATAAGGAGCAGGAATTAGTGGATTTCTTACTGAACAAGTTAAGCGTATCGGCGCAAGAATAGCAAACCAACAAGTTATATTTAATCCTTTAACTAAACAAAAAACCTTTATTCTATGGAAAACTCAACAACCAAAACAACCAAAACCAAAGAAGTACATGGTATACCCATTGCAATGCATGAAAATCTCGAAATTGCTTTTACAGGTTCAACCTTTTCGGAAGATGACAAAGAAAAGATCAGGCTTTTTAGTTATTACTTAACGGAATTAGAAGGCAGGATCTGGAATCGGTTATGTTACCAGGAGTATAAGGTTAAGGAAGCTATGGAAGCAATTATTTCATGGAGGAATGAACAGCGTATTAAAAACTACTATCAGGAAGTAACCGAAGATTTTATGTCGCAGGTAAAAGACCCTGAATTTTTACTTGATTGCGAAAATAAGATGAAACAAATCCATGTACTGGATGGTGAACACAGATACATCGACGGTGTGGGTAATAAACAAATTTTGTACGCTAACATACAAGCTTGCCTTTACAGGGATTGTTTTATCCTAACAGATAAGCAGGGTGCAAAAGTTGCCAAAAAAATGTTGATCAAGGAACTGGCGGAATATTATTCTTTACCTGATCTCACGCCTAAAAAACTTCATCGCAATGATAATTATACGAAGGCATGGTGCACTATTATGAATCGTTTACAAAAAAACCCATACCGGCACCTGAATGCAAAAGACTACGATTATCTGAATAAATCTGAAGAATAAGACGTTTTTTGCCTTTTGGCTGATATTCAGAATTTCTGCATAATGCAGTTAATTTCTTATCCTGTACATATTATTGCACTCATGGTAATATATGCATGCATCAGAAAATCATAAAGTTATGACACATCTATGTGTGTATAAAATATATTCTATTAAACTATTGCTATCAGTAAAATAATATATTAATATTGGATGGAGTTAGTAATGACCTGTTAACCTGACCGGCTGCGGCCGGTCAGCAACGGGCTTATATATCTGTATGTAAACTTTTTTGATTCGTTATGTGCAAAGATCGTTCGATGGAAGTACATCCTGATCCACCCGACATGCCACACGACCTGGATGGTGAGGCCCTTTTAAAAATGGCAAAGGAAATGCAGGCTGAGCTGAATGAAATGCGGGCATTTATGCTTGGCTGGAAGGCAAGGCAGAGCCTGAAGACGCAGTACAGGTTGAACCGAAACAGGAGGGTACTGCCTCCTCACATGCAGAAGATGTGGGTAACGAGAACCGATGCCCTGGAGCTGCTGCAGGTTTCGGAAAAGACCCTGAAGAAATACCGCCGCAATGAAATGATACGCGCCCGCATACTGCAAAGATACTACCGCTTTTACCTCCCCGATATACTCGCATTACTTCACCTGCGGCAAGAAGATAAAGAAAACGTATGATAATCCATAATTTAATTCTTATACCTATGACCTACCTTGATTTGATTAACCGGTTCTGGCGGCTGAACCGGCAGTATAACTTCAGCGCCCATGAAACGCAGTTGTACTTCAAGCTGCTCGATACCTGTAATGTGCTGGGCTGGCCCGATTCGTTCAGTCAGAGTAACCGGTATATATGCGGCGAAACCGGACTGGCCGAACGCACCATGCTCGACGTACGGGTGCGTTTGCAAAAGTTCGGACTTATTGAGTTCATTCCCGGAAGCTACCGCACCGTGCTCACCAACTACCGTATAGTGCACGACGACGGCGCAGGGTACAGAAAACCCGGCTATTTGCCCGTTAAAGTGCACACCCCAATCCACGAGAATCCGGCGACTAGTATAAGAACTATACCAGATAAAGAACAAGATGCAGATAAAGATTTAGAAAAAGAAGAAGATCAAGAAACCGATCAGGAACCAGAGCAAGAAACAAGATCTGCTTCGTCAACTGTCGTTGACGACCGCTCTCCTTCTGTTTTTTCTTTTGGAAATAAAATAAATAAAAAAAAGGAAAAAAAAGGGGCGATCGTTGCGGAAGAAAAGTCTGCGGAATGGTCGGCCGAAAACGTAATGGAGTTCTACAACAGGCAGTGCGGCCGGATGCCGAAGGCGCTCACGCTTACGCGGACAAGAAAAAAAATGGTGCTGGCGCGACTTAAGGAGCATGGTGGAGACAGGGTACGGCAGGTACTGGAAAAGGCGGCTGCTAGTGATTTCCTTTGCGGAACAAACAGTAAAGGATGGCGGGCAGGGTTCGACTGGCTTCTCCATCCCTCGAACTTCCTAAAGATACTCGAAGGAACGTACAGCAATCCGTCGCAGGCAAATGACCGCTCTGCAACCACGGAAGGTTCGCAGCAGTCAGGCTTCCGCGAAAGCGAAAACAAAAAAGAAAAGACTTCGTGCTACGATATGCTGGAGGAAGCCCTGCAGCATTCACTGCAAACCCTGTAAAACAGTTAAGAAACCCAAAATAACCTACTAAATAACCTGCAACTATGAAAAATGATGCTGATAATTTTTGTCCCCGACTGAGCCGGCGCGAGCTGGAGATTGTAAAGGCGCATCGCGCAACGGCGGTAAGCTGTTTGAGTGAAGAGGATGCGTTGAAGAAGTTGTTGCATATACTCACCAGTGCCTATGCAGACCTGGGTACGGCGCCGCATGGGTACGACGACAATAGCCGTTCGCGCACCATGGTGATGTTTACCCGGCTGGTTCTGAACGACCTGAACTGCTACTACCCCCTGGTAACGCCCGAAGAGGTGAAGATTGCGGTAAACAATGGTATACGCAACCAGTACGGGCCTTACTTCGGGTTTAATACCATATCGGTGCATGCATTCGTGGAAGGGTATGTGCACTCGGAGGTGAGGCACGAGGCTTTACTGAAGCAGAAGAAGTACGAGGAGTATATGCAGGAGCAGGAAGCATTGCGTAATCCAAAGCCGAAGGGACACGCTAAAGTTGACATGGAAGCGTGCACAGCGCAATGCCGTTTGATCTATAACAACCACCATATGATTCTCGATGCGTGCCACTATGTGTATGACTACCTGGCAGAGAAAGGGCGCATTGATCTAACCCCTGAAGCGTTGGCCCGCAGGCGTACCGAGGCTGAAATACATGTACGACAGGATTTAATGAATGAAGGGTATGGCAGAGGGTTTATGCGGCATGCTAAGGAGGTTAGTGAGAGGGAGAGGGAGGGGAGGATTGAGGGGTGGGTTATGGATTTGGGGGTTATGGAGTATTTTAATGCATTGAAATAGGCTAGTATTACGTTTACTGTATTATACTCGGACTTTATAGTGGTATAAGCATACTCCGACTGGGTTTCGTTGCAATTATATATACAGAAATAAGCAGCTAGAAAACATAACTCGCTGCGCTCAAACAGGATGTTTTCTGACGCTGCTTATTTAATGATGTACATCTGCAACTCTACCCTAGGTCTTCGTATTGCTTATACCACTAATAATGTATGAACAAGCGAGATTGGTAAGTAAAATAACAATTAGATACAAAACAGAGTAGCTGAGCAAATACACCCTAAAGCAAATCTTAGCTTTTAAAATCTTAACAAATAGAACTGCCGCATTTTTACATATGGATTTGAATGTACCTATATATAACTAGGTGTACCACCGATCAATACCCCAACCCCATTAAACATTTTTAACCCAAAACAAACATTTATTTTTTGATGAGTTACCACAGGTTGCTCTCTCACAGAAAGACGAGAGCACCTGTGGTAACGATATCAAAGTAA
>CAZXQT010000056.1:0-4952 GCA_964643225.1 uncultured Lentimicrobium sp.
AGCTTTTTAAAATTTACAGGCAACGTAATCCAGTCTGAGTATGCTTATACCACGAGTAACATCCTGTTTGAGCGAAGCAAGTTATATTTTCTAGCTGCTTATTTACGTATATAAGAAGCCCATAACCTTAAAATGTTCTGTAAAATTTATTATCTTTGTGGTTACAACCCTAAAAACTTTACACAATGATTAACCGCAGTTTATACCTCGACCAGCTGGAAAAGTTTATTGACAGGCCTTTAATCAAGATTATCACTGGTCTGAGGAGAAGCGGCAAATCGTCACTGCTCCTGCTCTTAAGAGATTTGCTCCTGTCGAAAGGTGTACAGCCTGACCATATCATCCACATCAACTTTGAAAGCTTTGTGTTCTCGGAACTGGAGAATGCTGTAAAGTTTTATAACCATATTTCAGCATCCATAAAGCTTCCCGGAAAATACTATCTATTGCTTGATGAGGTTCAGGAAGTTGATCAGTGGGAGAAGGCGGTTAATTCTTTTATGGTCGATTTTGATTGCGATATTTATATCACCGGTTCAAATTCCAGGTTGCTTTCTTCCGATCTGGCAACATACCTCACCGGCCGCTATATCGAAATCAATGTTTACCCACTTTCGTTTGCTGAAAGTATCCGGTTCAAAAATCATCTTAAACCCGATAGCATTACCGATATTTATGCTGCTTTTGACGACTTTATCAGGATGGGTGGCTTCCCGGTACTTTACACAGCCGATTACGACCTCGACAGTGCGTGGAAGGTGGTGTACGATATATACTCATCTGCTATCCTGCGCGACACAGTTCAGCGCAACAATATACGTGATGTGGAACTTCTTGAAAGAGTGGTCAAGTATGTGTTCGACAATACCGGCAATCGCTTTTCATCAAAGAATGTTGCCGATTACTTCAAATCGCAGCAGCGTAAAGTAGATTTGAACACCGTCTATAATTATCTCAATGCCTTGGAAAGCGCTTTCATTATTTACCGCATTCCCAGGTATGATGTGAAGGGTAAAGAAATCCTTAAAACGCAGGAAAAGTACTTTGTGGGCGACCAGGCTTTTCTGCATGCAGCCTCCGGTTTCAGGATGCGGTATATCTCCGGAATTTTAGAGAATATAGTTATGCTTGAACTTCTTCGCAGAGGATATAAGGTGTACACCGGAAAATCAGGCGAAAACGAAATTGATTTTGTGGCTGAAAACAAGGAAGGTAAAATCTATATCCAGGTTGCATACCTTCTTACAGAACAAACTACCCTAAACAGGGAGTTTAATCCCTTACTTGAGTTGAAAGATCACTACCCAAAATATGTGCTCACAACCGACAGGCTCTCCACTGATAATATTGAAGGTGTCAGGCATATGCATATTGCTGATTGGCTGCTTACCTTTTGACTACGTGTTGTTTAATCGTTTGACCTTCTTAATAAAGCCGGGCATTATGGATCAGTCTTGTGAATTTCTCCCGCCCTCCCACCCGGTTCAGTGAGAAGATTGAGCATCAAACCAATCTTGTGTGGTCAATGGTATATGCTGTAGGTAGACCTTATTGGGATATGCAAACCAACTCTATTTCGCTGTTAAATGATACTTTTTCTAACCATTCTGGTGTGCTTCAAACATTTCTGAGTGGTATAATCAATACGAAGACCTAGGATGGATTTGCCGTTAAGTAAATTTTAAAAAGCAGCGTTAAGAAAACATGTTGTCTGAGCGAAGCGAGTTATGTTTTTAGCTAGCTTTTTAAAATTTACAGGCAACGCAGTCCAGTCTGAGTATGATTATACCACGATTAATCCAGTCGGAGTATGATTATACCACAATTTTATCGTATTTTTGTGAACTGAACATTGAAATTTATCCAATGAATAGTTCACGAAATAGTGATATAATATTATCGGTATACAGCGATCCCAGAAGTGTTTTCACTTTGATTGATGTTGCTATGCTTACAGGAGCGACTGATGCAAAGAAACTTAATGAGCGCTTGAATTATTATGTTCGCACGAAGAAACTGTTTCGTCCCCGAAAGGGCATTTATGTTAAACCAGGATATAGTAAGGAGGAGCTGGCCTGCCGGCTCTACACTCCATCGTACATTTCGCTGGAGTATGTGTTGCAAAGAGCTGGTATAGTTTTTCAGTATGATGAGCGAATAACGGCAATCAGTTATTTGAGCCGCACGGTAGAAATTGAGGGCACAACGATTGTCTATCGCAAAATAAAAGGTGAAATTATGATTGATACCCAAGGAATTAATCAAAATGGAAACATTAATATTGCCACCCCCGAACGTGCCTTCCTTGATGTAATGTATTTAAATTCATCCTATTATTTTGACAACCTGCACCCACTTGATAAAAAATTGGTGGTCAGACTCTTACCTTCCTATGATTCAAATTCACTGACAGACAGGGTCGAAAAAATTCTGAAAAATGATCGATATAAATAAACATAAGTTTTTTCTTACTCAGATACTGAAAGATATCTATTCTGATTTTGAACTATCATCCATGCTTGGATTTAAAGGCGGTACAGCACTAATGTTTTTTCATGATCTGCCGAGATTTTCGGTCGATTTAGATTTCAATCTGCTCAATCCTGAAAAAGAAAAAACAGTGTATGACAAAGTTCAGGAGATTATTTTGAAATATGGGAAAATTTGCGACAAAGCACTTAAGTTCTATGGTCCGGTCATAGTGCTGGATTATGGTGTTGGCGAAAGAAATCTGAAAATTGAGATATCGAACAGACAATGGGATAATCACTACGAAATGAAAAATTTACTAGGCATTCAGATGCGTGTAATGGTTGCTTCAGATATGTTCGCGCATAAGCTTTGTGCTTTGCTGGATCGCGATCAGTTTACAAATCGTGATATTTTCGACTCCTGGTTTTTCATGCAAAAACAGACGCCTTTAAATAAAGAGATCGTAGAGATTCGGATGGGTCTTACTTTGGCCGATTATATCCAAAACTGTATTGATTTTCTTGAAAATTTAAGTGACCGTGGATTAATGAACGGCTTGGGAGAATTGATGAACTCCGATATGAAAAAATTTGTCAGAACAAAACTCAGAACAGAGACAATATCCCTACTCAGATTTTATAAAGAGTTCCCGATTCTCACAACATCTTGAAAGCTTAAATGATTAGTTAACTGAGTTTTCCCGCCCTCCCTCCCGTTTTAATGAGAAGATTGAGCATCAAACCATTCTTGTGTGATCAATATTTACTGAAAGATGCCATTTTGCTATCGTTACCACAGGTGCTCTCGTCTTTCTGTGAAAGAGCAACCTGTGGCAGCTCATCAAAAAATTAAATGTTTGTTTGGGTAAAAAATGTTTAAGGGGTTGGGTGCTTGTTAATGCGGTCTGCAATAAAACTTACAGGTATATCCAGTTAATAAGTGAGACTGGCTTGATCATTCACAGACCTTATTCATTAATTTCAAAGGCACCTTTTGTCCATATAACTGCGCATTTCTAAAGCTTAAACAAGCCTGTTCCGGTTCATCTAAACAAACGCAGGTGACTCCCAAATCGAAATAAAGCTTACCTAGCCTTTTTTGTGGCACTTCTTCTTTAAAAGTAAGAGACTGTTCAAAGCATATTTTAGCCTTATTGCATTCTCTTATTTTATAATATTCTGATCCGATCGAAGCACACTGCTCAAATAAGTTAACTTTTGAAAAATCAGTATCTGAAAAGCCCGAAACCAAACCCTTTAGCAATGTTGCAATTCTATCAGTGTTTAATGAAGAATCTATTTTTTGGTTCCAAAGCAGAAGCTGGTCCAATTTTGAACCTCTTTCGCATTTCCTGAGATGATCGTCAGCTTCTTTCCTGGATTGCTGGAACGTCATATTTATCTGACTGATTTTATCTTCAGCATCTCCTGATCTAACCAAAATACTCTCAAGTTCCTTTCTGTTCTTTTCAAAAGTGTCAAGATAAAGGTTGATGGCTATCTCACCAAAAAGATCCTTTGGCAAAAAATAGTAAGAACCTGACGTGTTTAAGCATGTGATGACTCTGAAATTCACTGAATCGTCGCTATTTTCAACCGGGTATATGAAATATCCAATATCCAGTTTATAAAGCTCCGAGCCGAAATACAGGTTGTGAACATCCTTCATTTTGTCCTTAAGAATACCTGCATTTTCATGATTGTCATTTAAATCTGAAAACCTGAAACCTTCTTCCTCCCATTTGAGCATACCTGTCAGCAATGGTCTTATAGTTGAATTAGACTGGTATCGCTGATAATTAGTAACATATCCATGATTTTTAAAGTAGTTTAAAGACAACACATCTTCCTGATTATAAACGTAGACATAATTCCTTCCCCAAAAAACCGAATCAAACGGCACCATTATTATCTGTTGATAGTCGGTTAACTTATTGAATTTCTGAGTGTTAATTAATGCATTAGGGTAGGTAATGCCCAATTCGTTTACAGCAATAGAAATGTTTGTGCTAATATTTCTTTTCTTGCCATCCTGGAAATCGTATTCGAATCCGTATTTCAAATTAATATAACTGGGTTGATTTACTTGCTCGTTGAATACAAAATCATATTCCATTGATTTCATTGCTATGGACTGATCCCTATAAATTGACTCTATAAATCCAGGTGGCAAATCTGCAATCGACAAGTGGATGCTTACAATATCCTTTCCTCTGTTAAAAATAAGGAAACCGGAAAACTGGTTTGGCGACTTTGAATCAAACGCTATTTTCGACAGTTCTGCTGAAAGATCGTACTGGCTTAGATTGTAACGACTCTTGATCTGTTTTTTGTTCAACTGTGTGATCAGCAACGGAATATTTTCACTTGGTGTATCAAAGAGTTTGAAATTATTCAGAATCGACTCTATTGACAGAGTGAAAAAGTTAACTAAAGCCTCCTGATCCCAGGTCGAAAAATAGCAACGCAATCCAGTCGGAG
>CAZXQT010000056.1:5052-8771 GCA_964643225.1 uncultured Lentimicrobium sp.
TTAACTAAAGCCTCCTGATCCCAGGTCGAAAAATAGCAACGCAATCCAGTCGGAGTATGATTATACCACTATAATTGCAACGAAATCCAGTCTGAGTATGATTATACCACGATTAATCCAGTCTAAGTATGCTTATACCACTCGCAATCCAGTCTGAGTATGCTTACACCACCCTACCCCTCCCTACCCCCTCATGTCAGTCCCCGTGGCAGTCTTTTCGGCTGTCAAAGTGGCAGTTAGGGGGTAACGAGGGGTAAATTCCGCGAAAGCGACATAAATGCACGGTAATTGCAAAGGAGTATTCGTCTGCCGGCAACGTCGCCCGCAGATCTAAAATCCCAATTTATGGCAACTTACAACCAGGGTATCCTGGGAGCTTTCAGCGGAAAGGTGGGCACCGTTATCGGTACCACCTGGAAAGGCCGCCACATTATGAAGGCCCGGGCTACCTCCTACCACAACGCCAACACCCCGCTGCAACTCGCGCAGCGCATGAGGTTCTCGCTCATGATGCAGTTCCTCAAAAACGTGAAACCACAGATCGACCTGGGTTTCGCACCCTCAAGCCAAAGCATGTCGCCCTTCAATGTGGCCATGCGCGACAACCTCAACGAGGCTGTCACCGGTTCGTATCCTGACATTGAGATCGATTTCAGCAAGATTTCGCTTTCGCGCGGAAGCCGTACCGGTCTTACCGACATGTCCGCCCTTTCTGCAGCTCCCGGATCCATTACACTTTCGTGGGATGAGGTTCCTGCCGATGGCAACGGCATGCCCGCCGATAAGCTGTATGCGACCGTCGTCAACAACGAAACCGGCGACACGATCATCTACGATCCAACTGCCATCCGCGAAGACGGAAACATGGACCTCGACGTTCCGCAGGATTGGTCAGGCAAAGAGGTAACCGTGCTCGGCTTCTTTCTCGAAGACAGCCCCATAGCGCTCACCAACACCAACCAGGTTTCGAACACCGACCGCGCAACCGTAACCGTCGCCACCGGCGGGTAACCGATCATTGACAATCGACAAATCGACAAATCGACAATCGGTAATCGATCATTGATCATTAACCAAACCTGAAGGGGCTGCACCCGGCAGCCCGGCGGCAAGATCAGGGTAGCGAACTCGCACCGGCCGCTAATCGGCACACTCATGCCGGCACGGGTGCTCCCCTCCGGTTTATAATCTCAGCAACCATGCAAACCATCCTCACCACCACCTTTACCACCCTGCTCACCTCGCTGATAACGTACTACCTCACGCGCCGCAAGTACCTGGCCAACGTGCAGGGCACCGAAATCGACAACGTTGAAAAGGCGGTCGCCATCTGGCGCCGGATGTCAGAAGATCTCCGCACACAGCGTGCGGCCGACATCGAAACCCTCCGAACCGAAATCACAACCCTCCAAACCGAAAACGAAGCCCTCCGTGCAGAGATCACCACCCTCCGCACCGAACTCGAAACCCTTCGCAATAAAGTACTCACCCTCTCCCACCCGTCCCACCTTTAACTAGCCACCCCAAGCCACCATGCTAGTAACTAATATGATAGTATGTCTCACAAGTCCCACTAGCCTCACTCATCCCACCAACTTACCACCCTAAAAAAGCCCCCCATGACCACCCCACTCACCGCCCCCATCACCTCCCGCTTTGGCAAGCGCAAACACCCAATCACCGGCAAACTCAGCTTCCACAACGGCGTCGACATCGCCTGCCCCATCGGTACCCCCATCGTTGCCCCCGAAAACTGCCTCGTCACCGAATCCTGGGATCACCCCCTCGGCGGCAAATGCCTCGCCCTCCTCAGCAGCGACGGCACACGCTACGGCTTCGCACACCTCCACCGCCGCCTCGTCCGCAAAGACCAAACCGTCCCCGAAGGCCAGCCCATTGCCCTCTCCGGCAACACCGGCCGCACCACCGGCCCCCACCTCCACTTCACCGTCAAAATCCTCGGCACGTGGCAAGACCCCCTCAAACACTTCAAATTCAACACTTTACTCCTCCTCCTTTTTTCGCTTTCGCTGATTTCCCTTTCGGGGACATCATGCCGCTCCCTTCGCTCCCAACGCTCCAATAACTCCGCCCTTTCCACCGTCGGGCAAACTTCTGCCTCCCTGGGCACCTCTTCCGAAACATCCGCCTCAGCATCAGCTTCTCAAACATCTGCAACCGAAGCATCTGCAACCGAAGCATCATCCTCCGAAGCATCAGCATCCGAGACATCGGCATCCGAAGCATCAGTAAACAGCGCAGCAATCGAAACCACAGAGAACCAATCCTTTAACACCACCAACGACACAACCGGTGCCGAAACTACCCTTACCGACTCAACCTCCGAAATCCGCACAACTACCGCCGATATTGCATTCCTTCTGCAGTACGACACTATACCGGATAATCGCGTGAAAGCGTACCTGCTGAGTGCCCTCACCACTCTCCACACCACCCGGAACACTAGCCGGAAATCTACCACCGGCACAAACATCCGCCGAAAAGCCTCTGCGCAAGGCAGCGCTTCCCAAAATACCCATACGCAGATTACGAATAATCAACGTACCCAATCTAAAGATACATCCAGTCAAATTACTTCTCTGCAGGACACTTCCATGCGATACTCTTCCGTGAGAGATGCTACCACGCAAGACTCTGTCGTACAAACCCGCATCGTCCAAAACACCAAAAGCACCGACCAGCGCACAAACTCCCGATCGGGCACCCCCTCGCGCTGGCAGTGGTTCCAGATCTACCTCGGTCGAATAGCCGCCGCCCTGCTCCTGCTCATACTGCTCTACAAACTTTTAATCCGGCGTCGGTAATATATGGTGTTTATAGCTATATTTGCATACACAACATATAGCACAACATGAAAACAATCAACCATCGCACCTCAGCATCTCCATCACTATCTTCCTCACTAGCTTCCTCACCATCTTCCTCAACATCTTCCTCAACATCAGCACTCTGCAGCAAATTGCCGTTTTACAGAACGGCAATTTTGTTATTCCTGATCGGGGTGTTTAATCTCAACGGCCTTTTCGGACAGGAGCTTATCAAATTCAACGAAAACTGGCTTTACGGATACAAAGACAAAACGACCGGCAAAAAAATAATACCCGCCAAATTCTCCTACGCCGAAGACTTTAAGGGCAAACTGGCCATCGTGAGCGAAGATAAAATTGCCGGCCCCGCAACCGTGATGAACTACAAAATCATCAACACCAAAGGCGAATACATTTCAGACATCAGCTTTACCGAAGGAACAAACATTGGCTCCGGCCTGGTAAAGATTTCCAAACTAACCGGTGGTGAAACGCAACTGGCTAACGGTAAGATTTACTTTGGAAGCGCCCCCCACGGCATAATCAACAGTGCCGGCAAACTCCTGTTTCCACCGGTCCTCGAAGAAATCGGCGAAATATCCGAAGGCCTTATCGTCATCGCCCGAAAAGACAGCTCCGGCGTGATCGACATCACCGGAAAGTTCGTCATCCCCTTTCAAACCCAGTACACTGGCACGGCCAATACGAAGACCTGAACTTTTACTTTACTGGTGTGCAACCTCTTAATAATGGTATATGCAGTACGTAGACCTTAGTGAAGTTGGCAAGTGAAACAGCTTATACAAGTTTAACCAATCTGGTTAGCTCAAACATTATTGAGTGGTATAAGCAATACGAAGACCTAGGATGGAGTTGCCGTTAAGTAAATTT
>CAZXQT010000057.1:0-8631 GCA_964643225.1 uncultured Lentimicrobium sp.
TTCTTGTATGCTCAAACATTCTTGAGTGGTATAAGCAAGATTTAGTGCGACTTGTGGGACATGTGAGATAAGTGGGACATGTGGGATGTGCAGGACAAGAAGTAATCAAAGACATTACTGGCCTGAACTGATAAACCATTCTTGTGTGCTCAAAAATTACTGAGTGGTATAGTCAGTTTGAAGATTAATGAAGGGTTAGCGCTACTTGTGGAACATGTGAGACAAGTGGGATATGTGGGATGTGCAGGACAAGACGCAATCACAGACATTACTGGCTTGAAATGATAAACCATTCTTGTGTGCTCAAAACATTTCTGAGTGGTATAAGCAATACGAAGACCTAGGATGAAGTTGCCGATTAGTAAATTTTAAAAAGCAGCGTTAAGAAAACATGATGTCCGAGCGTAGCGAGTTATGTTTTTAGCTAGCTTTTTAAAATTTACCGGCAACGCAATCCAGTCTGAGTATGCTTATACCACGAATGCACTCACTTCTTCAACGCCCCCTTCGTAAAAATATACTCCGGTATGCTCTGGTTGAACTTTATCGAATTTATCCTGAACTCCGTCCCTTTACCCTCTTTAAGCATGTCTTTATATACTACCAGAGTCGGGAACCAGCGGCCCTGTATTTGCTTTACGTCCGACAGGGTGGTCCGTTTGAGAAGTTGACCGCTTTTCGCGAAAAGCTCTTCCTTTAAGGGGACATAGCGCTCGGCATCGACCCAGAGTTTTCGCTTAAAATAAGCAACATCGGGCACTTTGGCCGTGAGCTCCAGCTCAAAGGACTTTCTGCCATCGGTAACAGCCTCCCCTTTCACTACCGCGTTATATATCTCGGTCAGCTTTCGTTGTTCCATCATGTCTTCGTACGAGAGATCAGAACCCATCACCGATTGCCGTAGCATGTGACCCGATATGCGGATGGTGCGGTCGGTTTCGGGGGAATAGATCCAGAGCTCGTCTTCGAGCTTGAGCATTTTTGTTCCCTGTTCCCTTGCGGGGGAAAGGTACTCCGTAAACGATCGGGTGTCGCCTTCTGAATAGGATCGGGAAGTAATTACGCGACTGTTGCGCTTGCCATGGATGGTCATGGTCGATTCGAAGATCCTGTTCTTCGCCGACATGTTATCATCAACTTTTTGAATGATGGTTTGTGCATCCTGAGCAGAAAGGGCTAAGATCAGGCATAGAAGTAAGCAAGTAAGGAAGGCATTTTTTTTCATTGGTTATTTCCTGTAGTTTAGTCGGTTGATCTTTATGTTACCACATCATTTTTCTTTGTTTCATTGCTGGTTCGGTTTATACCTCCAGCTCCTTAAACAGCCGCGCCGTTTTTCGCTTGTAAATGGCAAATCCTGCCAGAGCATTGCCCATCACCATGGCAATGGTGCCCGGAATAAAGCCGACATAAAAGAGCGCGGGCGTAACCTGTGCCTTAAACACCTGTGGGAGCATCATGGTGGAGTTGTTCATCAAGCTGCCCACATCAATCCCAACTTCCTGCAGATACCATGCTGCCAGCAAACCGGCCGTGGTACCGAGCACAGAACCTGTCGCTCCGATCAAAACGGCCTCCATTAGGGTAGTTGTGTAAATATGTCGTTTTTCCTCACCTAAAGCAAGGCGAATGCCAAACTCGGTATACCTCCGCAGCCCTCCCAGCAAACCGGTGTTCCATAAAACAACCGACATGGCAACAATGAAAACCAGCATCATAATGTACCGCATGCTGTCGCCCAACGCAAGCAGCCTGTCGAGTTCCTCATCGTCTCTGATCCGTTTCATCAGAGGTGAAAATTCGTCACTTATATCTGTAAACCGCGCATTAAAGGCATTCTTCACCGCAAGCGCCTGCGTATCGTCATATTCCCCGCTTTTAAAAAAGCCGAGTATTTCACCGGCAGCATCGGTCATATCGAGGGCATCCTGCGCATCGGTCAGGTCAATTATTACTGCCCCTTTATCCAGTTGGGGCGAACCGAATCGCACCGTACCTGCAACCGTAAAGGTTCTGAACATCATGTTTCCATTCATGGTCGAGCCGAAAAGAGTCATCTCGTCGCCCGGTCCTATTCCCAGGCGTGCAGCAAACGCATCGCTTATCAGAGCTTCACCCGGCCTGGAAGGGATAGATCCCTTAACGATGGATTTACGGATATTCAGGCGTTCGACTTCTTTAGATTCTTTTCCGAAGATATCCACCCCCATGCCTGTTGCCTGGCCCTGAATCCGTGTTTCACCGTTCTCGTCAGGCACATCGATCAGTCCGCTGAAATTGATTCTGCTTACAAATTCCGTTTGCGGAAATAAACGTTCAGCTTCCGCTTTAAGCGCATCGGCACCGAGAATTGCTAGGTCGTTCGGATTCTGGCTCTCGCTTTCCGCGTAAGCGCGCGTCATGATTCGCACATGACCCGTCGAGAACCGCGATGTCATATCCACCATATCCCTGAAAACACCGGTAGTCCAGCCCATCATGAACACGGTGAGGAATACACCGATGGCAACCACAATAACCGGCAATACGCTCCGCCGCTTATCCCGCAACAACCCTTTAAAGAGAAATTTTAACATCATCGTTAGCTGTTTTACTGAATTTTACCCTTGAGCGCATCGGTGGGTTTCATCCCCGCAATTTTGCGGGCAGGTATGTAACTCACAACGGTTGCCGACGCAATCACCAGCAGTGTGGTAGCCGCAATCAGCCCCAGACTGTAATACGGATAAATGGTTTCGGCCATGGTAACACCCATATCGCCCACCCCAAATGAAATGCCTTTCATTGCCAGAAACACAAACAACGGTATCCCATAAAGGGCGCCCACAAAAGCAGCCAGTATACTGTGCGCACCGCCCTCGATGGTAAAAATGCCGACCACCTGCATGCGGGTAAGGCCTAACGCAATGTAGGTGCCTATCTCTTTTTGCCGCCTGAAAATACTCAGCACCTGCGTGTCGAAGATCGCGAGCAGCGCAATTATGAGCATCATTGCCTGAATGATCATAGAGCTCACCCGCTTCGATGCAATAATGGTGTTGAGATCAGCCAACAGGAAATCAAGGTCTTTGAACTCCCAGTTCCCTATATTACCGTTAATTTCGTCTGTTCCTGATATAAGCAGAGTTGCTTCGCCTGCCAACCCGGTCATCTTCTGAACCTGCGACAGATCCATCCAGATCTGACCCACATCCACAGAAGGTACATCGCTCTTAAAGATGTGGGCAATTGTCACTTCCATAGCATCGAAGGTTCCGTTCTTATCGCGCCAGCGTAAAAGAACTGCATCTCCCTCCTTCAGCTGCGCGGCCTTTGCCATGCGTGATCCGATAATAGCACGCGAACCGGATTCACCCTCCAGCAAACGCGACGGAATTTTAAGTATTTTCTGCTGCGGATCAATTCCTTTTATTATTACGCCCATTTGCCGTCCCTGCGGATACAACGTCGCCACGGTAATAAGCACCGGTGTCAGTTTCCCTTCCGAAACCATGGTCTGTATTTCATCTGCAACCTTCGTCTGTGCATCATCCGAAATCACCGCATGCGCATCCTGAAAAGTAAACGGGTCGTACTTGTCGTACGCAGTATGCCAGAGCTGCCCATGCCCTGCTTCCCAGGCAATGGTATCGCGGCTTCCCTGCCTGTCCCATCCATTCAGCATGCCGTTCCAGAAAATGATCAGAACATAGGCAAACGACAAAATCGTCACATTCAGCCAGGTCCTTAAACCGGCACCCAGCAGGTTTCTGAAAGCAAGTTTCAAAGCTATCATGGGTTTATGATTTTATTTGCAACCAGCTCATCCCGCACTATTATCCCGTCTTCCAGATGCACAATCCGGTCCAGATACATCATCACCTTCTCATCGTGCGTGGCGAACAGGAAGGTAACCTGCAGTTCTTCGTTCAGCTTCTTCATCGTTTGCAGAATATGGTGCGAATTCTTCGAATCAAGGTTGGCCGTGGGCTCATCCGCCAGCACAATCCTTGGCTTCTTGACCATAGCCCGTGCAATGGCAACCCGTTGACTCTCGCCGCCCGATAGCATTGCAGGCTTCGATTTCATTTTGTCTGTCAGCCCGACCCATTCCAGCGCGTCCATTACCGCTTTATGCCTTTCGGCGGAATTCATCTTCTGCAACAACAAAGCAAATTCCACATTCTCATACACCGTGTACACCGGCAACAGATTGTACGTCTGAAAAATAAACCCCAGATATTGATTTCGCAGACCGGCCGATTGCTTATGAGTTAACGAACCGACCGATTTCCCCATCACCAGGGCATCACCCGATGTAGGCGCATCCAGCGACCCGATAATATTCAGCAGCGTAGTCTTCCCCGACCCGCTCGGGCCCGCCAGTCCGGCAAATTCCCCTGCACCGAATGTAAGATTCACATTACTGAGTGCCGTAAACGTACCCTTACCCACCGGGTACTGTTTGGTAAGGTTTTCTATTCTAATGATCGGTTCCATTCTATTATTCGGTTCCATTCTATTAATCGGTTCCATAATTTTAATAATTGTATACCACCATTAACTGCACCCCCGTTCCTCCCATTAAATTGAACGAATCCTTTGAGATCGGAATTGCATTGGTTTGCGGGTTTACGAAAGCAAGCACATAAAAACTGAACCGGTTTATTTGCCTGTTCCAGTTCACAAAATGATAAAAATTGCGGTTCCCCCAGTCATAATAAAAAATGGCCGAAAGATTATCCGTAATCCCAAACGGATACGATAACGACAGCGCAGTGAAATTTGTTGCCTCCCGGTAATTAAACAGTTTATAATTATCTGTAGCAACAAGATGCTCCATAGTCCAGCTCAGGCCATTCCCTATTCCAAACGTATAATCCATTCCCAGGTTGAGCAGGTGCAGGTTTGTAAACGGATCCACGTTTTTTTCCTTCCGTGTCCAGGAAGCCTCAAACCAGATGCCTACCTCCACATCCCACCGACCATCAAATCCAAACCTGTTTTCCGGAATATCGTCCCCATAGTATGCCCGTGGATCTATCTTTTCCAGATGTCGGCTATCGGCAGTACGGTGGTGAAAAGAAAAGGCCAACTCCCCCTTTTTCAGCGGAAACTGCGCCCTGCCCCCAAATTCCGGCAAACGGTCATTACTCTCCACCGACTCCCAAAGTGAAGGTTGCTTATTACCATACAAAACCCAGGCCCACACATTCAGATTATTCAGAAAATAATACCGCCCCAATAGCCCCCAGACTCCATCCGTCAATTGCAGCGGGTCACGCGGATCTATCTTATCAAACCACATCAGCGGCCTCAGCAATGTCGCGGATCCAAAATTGATCTTCTGCAAACCAGCCCGCACCTCAAACTGCTCCCCCGAATACCTGACCCACCCCCGGTACAACTTTACGTTCCCATCCGCCACATTCTGCGTAAACGGTTTAAAACCTGCCAGTCCGTTCACATTCAGCGAAAGCTCCGCATCAAACATTCCCTTCTTTTGGGTCTTCTCGCTCATTTCGGTCTCATAAGTCCCTCCAGTCTCATCCATCCCTCCAGTCTCTTCTGTCTGTCCAGTCTCATCTGTACCTCCAGTCTCCTCTGTCCTTCTCGCTCCCTCCGTCTGCCCAGTTTGCCCAGACCATCCCAATTGCTTCGATTTCCCAAACATATAATTAAGCTGCGGCAGATACCTGCCCCCGATCCACACCGGCAGTGCATTGTCTTTGCTGAACAAAACCCATCCCGAAACCTGCCCCGTAAAAGAAAGGCTGTCACGACCCACATCTTTAGCTTTATGCCCTTGCCGCCCATCAAACCCATCAACCTGTGCTTTCGCACTCAAAAATCCGGTCGTACAGGCAAGCAGCAGTATTTTTATCCAGGTTTTCATCTTTCAACATTCGCATAAACTAATATATAGTAAAAATAGGAATAAAATTGTTTTACCTGAACACTACTCACTTTTTTCAGATTTCTCCCCCTTTTTCTGATTTCTCCCTTTTTCTGGTTTCTCTCTTTTTCTGGTTTCTCCCCCTTTTTCTGGTTTCTCCCCTTCTTCAGATAATTGCAATCCCCGTTAAATCAGCCTGATTAATTTTCAGAAATGCATAGGTAATTTTATCGGCTTTACAGTCAACAAACTCTACTTGCTTCATCTTAATGTTATTCTTAAAGAACGAATTAATTAATGTAGCGCCCTGAAACCGGACTTTCTTAAACCCGCAATTCTCAAAAGAGCATTCCTTCAAAGTCCCCTCAAATACAACATTCCCAAAATACGTATCCATAAACGAAGTGCCGTTCCATACCACATCCGTAAAAATATCATTCTCAAAACCACCTGATCTAAACCTGGCTCCGCTAAAATCAGCCCCCGTTAAATCGCAGTTTAACACATAACTTCCTGTAAACTCCGTTTCCTTTAGCAAACAACCATTAAAATGACTGTTGGCCAGATTCGAGTTCTTAATAATGCTGTTGCTGATATCTGATCTTGAGAAATCACAGAGCTCAATATTGTTGTTCTTCAGCAGAAGTCCCGACAATTCCGAACCAACAAACTGACAATTACGCATATTCGACGAACTGAACTTTTCGTGAAGATTCTTCAATCCTGAAAAATCACTGTCTACCAAATTCAACTTCGACATATCCCAACCTGCTTTCCTCCTTTCCTTTTCGGATAAAAAGTCCTCCAACTGATGTTCCATTGAATGTGAATCGCGGCTGTCTGCCCGTAGATCACCATCCACCTGCGAATCACTGAGCACCCCCCCTGTAACGGAAGTCTGAAAATTCTCAGAAAAATAATTCAGATCTACACCCAGCGTTTCAGCCAACCGGCCAAAAGTGATAATATCGGGCATCGACTCTCCGCGCTCCCATTTACCAACAGCCTGAGAACTAATAAACAATTTCTGAGCAAGCTCAGCCTGCGAAATATTTTTTCTCTTCCTTGCTTCGGCAATCTTATTGCCAATTTTCTTTGTTTCTGACATACCAATCATCTTAATGTTAATAATGCAACAAAGATATTTTGATACTTGCCTTAGATCAATAAAAAATCTGCTACTTTTAGTTGTAATCACACTACTTTTAGTTGTTTTTTAACTACTGTCAGTTGGTTTTTCTTTACAACTACACCACAACAAATGGAGTTGCAGTTTAGACGGCTATAACCGGTTAAAAACATTTATACCTGGCTGGTGCAACTTGTGTGACATGTGAGACAAGTGGGAGATGTGGGATCTGAGTTGTAAACATTCCGGTGTGCTCATTAATTATTTAGTGGTATAAGCAATACTGAGACCTGGGGTAAAGTTGCAGAGTTTTATAATTAAATAAGCAGCGTCAAGAAAACATCATGTTTGAGCGCAGCGAGTTATATTTTCTTGCTGCTTATTTACGTACATATAATTGCAACGAAACCCAGTCGAAGTATGCTTATACCACGATTAATCAATTCACTGAGTATGTTTACTTACACATCCATTGTGCAAAATTCAGACTTTTTGTTGTGCAGATTTAAGACTTTTCATTGTGCAGATTTAAGGAATTCTACCTTCCGCTTCAAAACCATACGAAGGTAGCACCTGTAATCGCTCCATACAACAGCGCCCCGGGCAAAAAGGCCCACACCGAAAACAGTGTAGCAAAAACACAGACCCACCACCCCAAAGTACTTGCTATAATCCAAAATGCACTCTCTGAATAGAATCTTCTTAAAATAATCCACTGTAAAATCCCGGTAATCAGTCCTGCACAGGCAAACAACAGCGCTTCAGGAACAGGATCAGACTCGATGAACCTGAGTTCATATCTGTTAATGCCAAGAAGTCCGAGAATTATCCCGGCAATCAGTTCAGTCACTGCGAAACCGGCAATAAGCGAATAAATCCAGGAAACTGAAACCCTGAAAACCTTCTTTAACATTGCCCTCTGATACAAACCAGTGCCCAGACCTATCACAGAACCTCCGGCAATCTGCATTACAGTTTGCGAAAGAAAGGTCCCGCCTTCAGTCTGATCAAATCCAAATGCACCATGAACCAGCAAGACCACAATAAGGCTTACAAGGTATGTTAATGGAATAATTCCAAAACTGAGTAATGACCATTTTATAAAGAAGTCTTTTCTGCTGATCATTTCTGAAGCCATATCTACCTCCTTTTCTGATGCCGGTTTTCCTATCTATTTGCAATTCTGATCACCCACATACGGATAAATGAGAATTCCGCTGCCGTCCTTTTCGTTTACAATTCGTATATCATCAAACCAGATAGACCCCGGCGTTAAAATATTAACCTTGTCGTTTGTCATGGGTATTTCAACAGAATATTCAAAATACTTCCAGTCCTTGAACGTCTCTTTTGTTCTTGCCATCGGCCCCGAGATCCCCGGAATCCCTTTCATACCCGTTTCATATTCTGCTTCAAAAAAACAACCATGATTGATTACCCAGAAGCTAATGCTATAGGTGTCACCCGGAACCACTTTAAATGTTTTGAAAAACCCCGGCGAATACCTTCCGCCAATAGTTGAGCACTCCCTGATCTCAAATTTCAACGACGTATTCCCATCCTTAAAAACTGTGCTATCAGCCAGTATATCGAAGTCGCCCTCAGGCACCGTTCGGGAAGTATAATA
>CAZXQT010000058.1:0-7504 GCA_964643225.1 uncultured Lentimicrobium sp.
CCACTCTGTATTTCCTCATAGGGTCTTTAAGGTTATGCATCTTCTTCTTGAAATCATCAATCATTTTATTCAGGTGCTCCGTCTTTACATCCATCAACCGGTCAAGCATATTTAATTCACTCGTATGATTAAATCGCAACTTCACGGTCTCCTCTTCATAAATCATCCCGTTATTACATAGCTTCCTGCAAAAGCCAATATCAAATCGTAAAGCACTCATTCTGTTATAACTATTGTGTATTCTGATGAAGGGCAGATAGACTTCCTTGGCGAAAATATTCACCTCAAAGTTCTTATCAATAATATCGATATGGCAGAATGACTTTGTAAGGGGGGCAATGATATTAAAAATGACAAAGGAATCGGAAGTGGCGTCGGGAAACAATTTCGTATGAATTTTTTTGCCAAGGTTAAGCGCATCTTCGTTAAGAATTAGCTTGTAATCTTTCGAAACAACAGATAAAACCGTTGGGGTTTCTGTGTTGGTATTATCCATGTAACCGGCTATAGCCTTATATCCAGGTAACACCTTATCACCTTCCATGTAAACAGGAAGTTCCCTGACTTTAAAAAGCAGATCGTCAATATTTGTGTTTCGTCCCATGGCTAACTAAATAAGTTTGAACGAATTTAATGCCCCACCATGACAAACTATGACGTTTTAATGAACCGGTTTTATACTTAATGCTCCTATGCAATCCCCGCAACATGTCAATAGAAGTCCCATTTTGTCATTCTTATTTATCTTCCATTGCTTCGAGGCTATATCAAGAAGCCATCCTTCCGGAAGTAACCCTTCGAAAACCGGGAATAATCTATTGTCAACATACGGCTCTCTCCTTACCGGAAAGCTAAAGCAGATAAATTGCGAAGGATGGTTTACGATATACTCTTCATTATATTCGAAAACGAACTCCCCGTCATCAGTTTCAGTGATACTTCCGGCAAGGGTATCGCGATAATAAACGTAGCCCTTTCTCATGGCTCATTACCTTTTGTATTTGCTTATTATATGCTTTGGGATATAAATATGAATAAACATCCAAAATTATATGCTAAAAAATCCATTGAATTGCGCAGGGTTCAGATGTTAGCCCTTTTCTGAATCCGAATATTCCAGAATATCGCCCGGTTGGCAGTCTAACGCTTTGCAAATGGCTTCCAGCGTTCCGAAGCGTACAGCCTTCGCTTTCCCTGTTTTAAGGATTGAAAGGTTCGAGAGGGTAATATCCACTTTCTCCGACAACTCATTGAGTGACATCTTACGCTTCGCCATCATCACATCGAGGTTTACTACTATTGGCATGGCTTATACGGTTAAATCGTTATCATTCTGAAGATCAACCCCTCTCTTAAAAATCTGGGCAATAACATACACCACAGCCGCCATAAGTATGAAGGCCTGGCTGTCAACCCAGTAGGTGTTTAGCATCGCGATCTGGTTTTCAGTGATAGACAGCCTTTCAAGCGTCTGCCTGCCCAGTAAACTCAGTATCCCTACGGCAAAAGTGTAATAACTGATCTGGAGCATTTTCTTCACAGCATAGCCCGTGAAAGGTTTCGATAAATCGAGTTTATGCAGTAACTGAATCAGCGTGTAAAAAAGCATAGCTTTTAATACGGCAATAACGATGCCGAAACTGTATATGCTGAAAAAAGCCTGTCGGTTATAAGCATACAGGTCAGATAGATTAAGCTTCAGATATAGCTTATTAACTGCAGCAGGTTTAAGTATGCTGAAAATAAAATTAACGATGAGTGCCCCGGCATCAATACTCAGTCCCACAAACACTATCCATACGATTACCAGCAAAACGATAAACACGATATTGTTTTTATCAGATTTCATCTTTTTCAATTTTGGTTTTTAACAATAAAATTAAAGGTCGCATTTGAGTCGCTGTACGTCTGTAACTATGGGTTAAATAGTTAGTTCGTTTTCCGACTTCATATCAATGGCTTTCTGCAGAAGCTTCTGAAAAACAGCGGCAGCGGTTGCTATCACAATCGAGGCAAAAGTGGTCATAATGCTCAATGACACAAATCCTGCTGCGTCATCTGCCTTATCGTGAAACAGCATCATATAGATCCCCGAAAGGGCAATGGCTGCGCTGATTATGATGGCACAAATCTTAATACTTCGAAGCGCTTTAACTGCGGATGTCGAAAAAACCTTGTTGCTGCGTATAAACCCGAGCAGCCTGAATGCTTTATAGAGTGCCACAAAAAAAACTACAGAAGTGGCGTAGGCATACAGAATGAAGGGATCAGTATAAATGCTCACCAGATCAAGGTCAACCGCCCTGCCCTCCACCAGCGGAAACTCAATAAGAATGGCAACTGCTGACAAACCGATAATCACCAGTACAGCCTGAAGAAAAATCGTTGATACTCTTTTCATAATGTTTAGTGTTAGAATTTCCCGACAAAAGTAAAATAATTATTGATAAACAACAAATAATTATTGAAAATTGTTGTCGGAGCATTATTTTTTGATCAGGCACTCTTAGTATTACTTTTTCCCCTTAATATTCAGCTTATGGTAGTCCTTTAATATTTTGCCGAAGATCTTCTCCTTTTTCCTTTTTTCCGCTACGGATGTTTCGAAGTGCGATTTTTCTCTTTGAAGCTTTTGGTAATTCTCAAATACACTCTGGTCAAGCTGACCGTTTTCAAGCGCTTCAATTACTGCACATCCTGCTTCCGTGGTATGCGTACAATCTTTGTATCTGCAGTTTTGCGCCAGGCTGAAAATACTGTCGAAGGTAGTTTCCAGGCCACCAGTAGTATCAACCACTCCAACTTCTCTCATCCCCGGATTGTCGATCAAGATTCCGCCATTTTCAAGAATGATCAGTTCTCTGTGCGTGGTAACATGCCGTCCTTTACTGGTGCTTTCGCTGATTTTATCTGTCCTCATGACACCCTTCCCCGAAAGGTTATTCAGCAAAGTCGATTTGCCAACTCCTGAAGAACCAAGCATGCAGAAGGTTTTCCCCTTCTCAATTATTGGTTTAAGCGAATCATATCCATCCTGTGTTTCATTGCTTATTGCAAAAACCGGCAAACCTTTCAGTCGCTGATGAATGCTTTCGATGATTGCCGTTTTCGATTGCTCATCAATCAGATCGGTTTTGGTGAGGATGATTACCGGCGCAACTTTCGATGAATTACAAATGGTGAGGTATCTCTCCATCCGGTTAATGTTAAAATCCCTGTCAACTGCCTGCACAATCAATGCGTAATCGATGTTTATGGCGATTATCTGTATTTCGCCGAACTGGCCGACTGCCCGTCGTGAAATTACAGAAGTGCGCGGAATGATTTTATTGATAATTGCGAAATCAGCATCGTACGTTGTCAGGGCTACCCAGTCGCCCACCGCAGGGAAATCTTCCCGGCTATTCGCCGAGAACCGCATATTACCGGTTATTTCCGCTTCAAATTCCCCTTCCTCAGTCCGTACAATATACCTCTCCTTATGTTCCGAAATGACTCTGCCAACCCCAAACTCCGTAAGGTTGTTGTCAATCCTTAACTTTTCAATCCGGTCGTTATATCCCAAATCTTCTAATTTCATGGCTATATCGCAATTAAGTTTCAAATTTTGCTGCAAGGCATCTTAGTTAGGAATATACCGGTTCATGATATTTTCGAACCGCGTGTTGCTTATTGGGTGATGACTAATAATCTCACCGTTATAAATGATACAGAAAGTGCCAAATGCACAGGGTGTTTTCTGTGCTGATGCCGCGTCTGTTATATCAACCAGTCGGGCTTTCAGTTTAAATTTCTGTTCCGCTGATTCGATGATAGCATTCACATTTTTCTCCGTATAGGGACATTGTGCAGAACGTATGATGGTTAGTCCGTCTTTATAATCCTTCAGGTTGTCAGGCATATCCTGTTTAAACCCTGGAGATGGTGATGCTTTGTCGAACTTAAGAGCCAATAACTCAAAGTCTGGCATGGCAGTATCTACTATCTCAAACCCTTTTTTCAGGAATATCTTATCATCAGCCATGAAAGAGCCTTTTCTTGTTACAACGGCTACCCCCATCATCTTTTGTTCCCGGGCATCATCAATGCACACATCGATCAGAGCAGATGCATATCCTTTACCCTTGAACTTAGTTTTAAATCCAACAAAGATGCATTGAATAAACATATAGCCGGCTGCGTTTACCGGACGATGAGCAAATTGTCCCGGAAGATACTCTAGCATCCCCTGGTATCCACCTTCATCCGCAAGGAGCGCTTTAATTCGTAGCCCTTTGGTATAATACTCATTAAACCAGGCTATTTTATTTCTCAGCTCCTTATGTTTTCCGGCGTCCTTATAACCACACACCCCATAGGCTGCAATATTATCAGGTGTCAGGTCAATGATTTGGATATCGTTGTTCATAGCTTTATTGTGATTGGTTATTTATCCTTTGGCTTATAAAAATAACTCATTTATGAATGACACCAGACAGCAGTCTGAATTAGCCAGAACTGCCCGGATTCTCAGGTGGTTATTTTTTATTAGTTCTTTTTCAATCGTTCAGGTGTAAATTCTAATTATTCTAGAAATGGTATAAAAGGAGCATATTGGCAATTCCACATTACAATTCACCAACAAAAAATATTAGAAAAACTAGAAACGAAACTTGGCTCAGAAGCACTAGTGGTGTATGCTTGTCCTGTATTCCATAAATTTGATGACCTTGAAAGACATATTTCCGATGGACAGATTATTGAAA
Organism: uncultured Lentimicrobium sp.; assembly: GCA_964643225.1. Taxonomy (GTDB): domain Bacteria; phylum Bacteroidota; class Bacteroidia; order Bacteroidales; family Lentimicrobiaceae; genus Lentimicrobium. The sequence goes on from CAZXQT010000058.1 coordinate 4,746, forward strand.
ATTCAACTTTTGTAAAAGCAAGTGTATTGACTAAACATTCAAAATGGGTATTTGATGTTGCTGGCACTAGCGGACTTGCTTGTTCAGAAATCAAAAAACACACTGATATTCCGTTTGAAATAATGGTGAGTAATCTTAAAGAAAAATCACCCTCACCAAAATTGTCGGGAAATCCCCAGGCGTAGTTGTGCACCCCGGCCCCAATACCCAGGCTGGCCTTTTCACCGGCAAATAAAATAGGCGCAATGTCAACGCCGTAGTAGTCCCATTCATAAGCACTGTAACCATGGGCATAGCTAATTTCGAGATTGGTGACAATAGGTTTTGCATGTGACCTGGCAGTATTGGCCTGCGCAGTATTGGCCTGAGCTTTATTGGTTTGTGCTGCCTCGGTCTGGGCCGATAGTTGAAGGATTCCGCAGAGAAATAGCGAAACAAGGATGACCAGGTGCTTCATGATTCTAACGAGTTATACATAATAATCTAAACGCAAATATAAAAATTATCCTGAAGTATAATCGATAAATTAGTGCGAAACCGAAGCTGAAAAATAAACTAAAACCCGGGCCCCCGAACCAAATCCTCCCCCAGCTTGTTTCTCCTGGTAAACCCCCAAATACCGTGCAAACCCGCCTGTACACTCCTCACGCCGCACTACAGGAGTATGTTTTGAACATCGCTACAGTGTTCGCCGAGCTGCCCGAAGGCATGCACAGTGTGGTAACGCCTTATCCGCCAACGCCTTTGCAGTCGCTCATGTTTTACTGCAACGACCCGGTAAGCATGGGCAGGGGCGGGGAGGGCACCAACGGAACCATCGGCACTAACCACTCCACCGACACCAACAGCACCACTAAAACCAACAACAGCTTCGACCTGCAGCCGCTCTCGGTGCTGGTCGGCCCGCAATTGTCGCGGGTGAACATCAAAGTGGTGAAGCGCCTCCGGGCCGTTCGGGTCGATTTCCTGCCCGGCGCCATGTTCCGATTGCTGGGCATCCCTATGCACGAAATGATGGACGGCGGTTTCGATGCCTCGGATGTGTTCGGTCCAGAAATGAAGGTTGTGAACGAAAAGCTGCAGAACATCACCAGCCTGGAGGAAGGTAAGGATGTTGTGGAGCAGTTCCTGCTGGGCAAAGTGCGCAGATTCAGCGACAGACTGCCTATCGACGCAGCGCTGCATCAGCTGATGAAGCACGACGGCAACCTCCCCGTAGAGCGCATCGCCTCGCTGGCATGCCTGAGCCTGAAACAGTTCGAACGCCGATGCAGGGAACGCCTCGGCATGAATCCAAAGATCTATGCCCGCATTTTAAAGTTCTCAAAAGCCTACCGGCTGCACGAAGCCAGCCCCCAGCTCAGCTGGATAAAAATTGCCTACGAAGCCGGCTACTACGATCAGATGCACATGATACGCGACTTCAGGGTCTTTGCCGGAGTAAACCCAACGGTCATCACACAACAGCTCAGCGCAACCCCCATCCGCATGCAACGCGACCTGCCGCTATAAGTTGTCTGTTTTTTACTATGCCGGCCCCTGTCGCCCAAACTAACTTTGTGCTAAAAAAGCTATGAACACACTATCCTTCTCGTCAACATTCCGCGAAAGCCGTTATCTGGCTTGCCTTTCACTTGCATTTCTGCTGATGCCCGTCGCCCCGTTTGCTCAGGAAATCGCCGGACCGGAGCCTTCCGCTTTTCCGCTTAAAGCGTTAACCGGATATACACAAACCTATTATTACAGCCCCGGTGCCGAAGCCCGCGCCCGGAGCATCGCCGCGCTGATGGAAAACGCGGGCACCTTTTTCCGCAAAGAAATTCAGTTCACCCCTGCAACCGAGCTGTACATTTTGCTTCCGGAACACTGGGAATCTTTTGCTGCACCCCCTTTGCGGGAAGTGTATGGATTTCCGCATAATATAGACGATACGCATCTCGCTGTGGCTGCCGCCGATAACGACTTCTGGCGAAGTTTCCTGCCCCCCGCTGATCAATTGCCCGCCCCGCTGGCCGGCCGGGTGAAGCAGGCGTACGGCAAACCGGACGGGAGCTATAGTATGATGCCTTTCTTTGATCTGCTGGCGCTGCATGAGATGGGGCATTCGTATACGGCGCAGGCCGGGCTTAAGATGCACCGCCACTGGATGAGCGAGCTGTTTGTGAATGTGATGCTGCATACGTATGTGGCTGAACAGCAGCCCGAACTCCTGCCTGCCCTCGAAACATTCCCTGCCATGGTAGTCGCTGCCGGCGCTTCGGAATATAAGTACACTACGCTCGACGATTTCGAAAAGCTCTATGCCACTCTTGGTATGGGACCGAAGAATTACGGCTGGTATCAGTCGCGGTTCCACGTTGCTGCCGCTGAAATCTATAATGCGGCCGGCAAAGAAGCGATGGTGAAACTCTGGAATGCACTCAAGGCTCACCAGGAGGCAATGACTGACGAGGACTTCGTCGCAATGCTGCAAACAGAAGTGCACCCTTCCGTAGCCGATGTTTACCGCAAATGGAACGATGCGCATTCCAGATGATTTCCAGCCAACATTTTTCTCAAATTAACCTGCCTTTTTCTGTATACTTTTCGTATTAACTCCATATCAACTCTACCTGAAGGCTACCTCAACTCTACCTTAACTCTACCCCGGGGGGTAGACATGAGGTAGCTTTGAGGTAGAGTTGAGGTAGAGTTGATATAGCTTTTGTATAGCTTTTGTATAGCTTTTGTATAGCCTGAGTCCGGATCTGACATAGTTT
>CAZXQT010000059.1:0-6963 GCA_964643225.1 uncultured Lentimicrobium sp.
CATCATTAATATTATCTTTGAAGAAGAAGTTGTCCAATCTAGGTAGACCATCTCATGGCAATGCTGTCTGCCTTCGTAATCTGCGGTTCTTTTTCGCCTACCTGATTGCAGGATAGTATGGGAATTACGAGCAGCGTGAATAATAAAGCTTTCATAAGTCTGAATTTTGGATAGTAAAGATAACTTTTTTGCAGCGGGGTTACGCAAAACTTTCCTGCTTCTCCGTCTGTTTTCATTTTGCATTCGCTTGAGTGCGCTAGTTATCAGTAATCTTTATAAATCTCTTTTAACTCCTTTCTACTATGAAAAATCTTTACATGATCTTCACAATTTTTACTTCGGTGCTTGTGGCCGGACTGAATAATGTTTCTGTCTCGCAGAACAGCGGTGGCAGTACTATTCTCGATACCGTAGTGGTTGCAACCGGACTGGAGACACCCTGGGAGATACTTTGGGCTCCCGATAATATGATCTGGATGACCGAACGCGGCGGCAGGGTGTCAACGATCGACCCGGATTCGGGTGAGCAGGTGGTGCTCCTTAATCTGGATGTCACGGAACAGGGTGAGTCGGGCTTGTTGGGCATGGCGCTGCATCCGGACTTTGCTAACAATCCTTTTGTGTATCTGGTTTACAATTACAGCGAAGCGGGCAACATCCGCGAGAGGCTGGTGCGGTTTACTTTGCAGGATAATGAGCTGGTGAATGAGGAGGTGCTGATAAATGATATCGCTGGCAATACTTTTCACAATGGGTCAAGGCTGAAGTTTGACATGTCGGGTAAGTTGCTGATGACTACCGGTGATGCCGGAAATATGCAGCTTGCGCAGGACCCTTCGTCGCTCAATGGTAAGTTTTTACGCATTAACCCCGATGGCTCTGTGCCTGATGATAATCCAACACCAGGTAGTTACGTGTGGGCGCTCGGATCGCGAAATTCGCAGGGGCTTGATATCTCCGCTTCGGGAATTATTTATGCTTCCGAACATGGCCCCACGACCGATGATGAGGTGAACATTCTGGAGGTTGGCAGAAACTACGGCTGGCCCAACGTTCACGGATTGTGTGATACGGAACCCGAGAATGTATTTTGCGGGGAGTTTAACGTGAAAGAGCCCATTATTGCCTACACTCCTACCCTCGCTTTGGCAGGACTTGCCTGGTACGGCTTTGATACGATACCGGAATGGAATAATTCGCTGCTGGTGACTTCGCTTAATGCGGGACAATTGCTGGCGTTGCATCTGGATGAGCAAGGCACCGCTATAACCGGCACTACGGTGGTATATAACAATGAGCTGGGTAGACTGAGGGATGTTTGCGTTTCGCCCGAAGGCCGTGTGTTCATATCAACGTCTAACAGGGATGGTCGGGGCAATCCGGTTGCTGACGACGATAAGATCATTGAGATCAAGCCCGCTTTTGTAACTTCTGTAAGCGACAGGCAAAAGTTACCGGCTGTGAAACTCTACCCCAATCCTGCAACCAACACTGTGAAGGCCATTTTACCCGATGAACTGATGGATGGCCTTTATCAGATCTATGATGCCAGTGGCCAGCTTAAAATGGAAGGTTCAGGCAGTTCTCTGAAGCAGGGTATTGAGGTTTCCTCCCTCAGGACCGGCATCTACAATGTGAAGGTCAGAAACGGCAATAGCGTTTACAGCGCACGCTTTGTAAAACGCTGATTGCTTTTGGACACAATTTTCGGAAAGTTTGGTTAGAAAAAGGATTTTAAGTGTTGATGCTATACCTTTGGTACCCTCATCAGCTTATATCCCCAAACCATAGTGTACAGCCCGATGCTGCCGATTATCGCATGCATCCAGTTAAACTGCTGCAAAAAAATTACCTGAATGATGATCCAGCCGGTGATTATGGTACCCTGCCCAAGCACTAAGAGGTTGTGATGTTTCCATTTGCGCAGAAAGGCAGTTAGGGTGACGATGATTCCAAGGCCTATGGTCGAGAAGAGGACCAGACCCGGTATCAGGAAACTGTGGAAAGGCGAATGCTGCAATACAGTAGACACCGACATGCCTAAATCTTTTCCTGTAGGTTCATACATCATGGAAAAGCCGGCTGCAAGGGCATTCAGACTAGTGATAATGAGTAATACGATACCGATGGTGTTGAGGGTTTTTCTGTTTTTCATGGGGCTTATATTAATATCCTATCCATGCAAATTTAAAATTTAATTGGTTTAAAACAATGCACACGTAGCATCTGCTTTGCAGAGATTGAACACTTTCATATAAGATGCTGTTTCGTTTTTGATTATGGCATTTGTGACGATGGACCTGAGTAAACTCAGGAAGAATTATGATTTTCTGGATCGGCTGTTCAGGGAAAATGATTTGAAGTGGGCGGTAGTGACGAAGATGCTATGCGGTAACCGGGATTACCTGAAGGAGTTGCTACGCTTTGGAGTGAAGGAAATGTGCGATTCGAGGGTGTCGAATCTGCGCACTATCAAGCAGCTGAATCCGCAGATCACCACGATGTATATTAAACCGCCGGCAAAAAGGGCGATACGGTCGATTGTGCAGTATGCCGATGTTTCGATGAATACGGAGCTGGAGACTATTCGTTTGCTTGGCGCGGAAGCGAAACGGCAGAAGAAAATCCATAAAATCATCATCATGATTGAGATGGGTGAACTGCGCGAAGGGGTGATCAGGGATGACCTGATTGACTTTTACGGACAGGTGCTGGAGGTTGAAAACATAGAGGTTGTTGGTATCGGCACCAATCTGGCATGTTTGTATGGTGTGCTTCCGAATACGGATAAGCTGCTGCAGCTGAGCCTGTTTCAGCAGTTGATGGAAGCTAAATACGGAACCACTATTGAGTATGTGTCGGGAGGTTCCTCAGTCACTATTCCGCTTATTTACCTGAATCAGCTTCCGAAGGGCATTAACCACTTCCGCGTAGGCGAATCGCTGTTCATGGGCACGGATGTGTACCACGACTCCACCCTTGAGGGACTGGAGAGCGATGTGTTTATGCTCTATTCGGAGATCATAGAGCTTATAGAAAAGCCGGTTGTACCCAGTGGCGAAATGGGTACTAATGTGGAGGGCAGTGCGTTTGAGTTTAGTCAGGAACAGATCGGTTCGACCACCAACAGGGCTTTGATTGATATTGGTTTGCTGGATGTGGATGAAAAGCATCTGACGCCGGTTGACGACAAACTCTCGATCGTGGGAGGAAGTTCTGACATGTTTGTGATTGACCTGGGCGACAATCCGCAAGAGTACAAGACAGGCGACCTTATTCGCTTTAAAATGAGTTATATGGGAGCGGTGCGCATACTGAATTCCCGATACATCGATAAGAAAATACGGGTTAATTTAAAAACGGAGTTAACCTAAAGAGGGTATTACAGAAAGGAAATTTATGACAGAAGTAAGGTTTTACGACGAGAGTGCGCTTCCTGCAAAAGAGGAAAAGAAGGCTATTATTGATTTTTTGTTCACGCATCTTGATCAGTTTGGGGATGCATGGGCTGACATTGAAAAGGCGGTAAATTATGCGCTGAAGGTGTGGCCGTCGTTTGGCGGATATGTGCTGGCTGGCTTTGAGCAGGACAAGATCATCGGGGCTGTGGTAGTGAACCGCACGGGCATGCAGGGTTATATACCCGAGAATATTCTGGTTTATATTGCCACGCATGGTTTGCACCGCGGGCGAGGTGTTGGCAAGGAGTTAATGCAGAGGGCGATTGACCGGGCTGAGGGCAGCATTGCACTGCATGTGGAGCCCGATAATCCGGCCAGGTTTCTATACGAGAAGCTGGGTTTTACCAATAAGTACCTGGAGATGCGGCTGGCGCGGAAATAACCAGCTTATATTTTTGGGCAACTACAATTCCTTTCGGAGATAGACCATATCAACCAGCTGTATGTCGCCCTCGAACATTAAATGGTTGTAGTTGTCGGTGAAAAAGTTCTTGATCCGGTGCGAATAGGTGAAGCCACAGCTCTCATAAAACGAAAGAATGGCCGGGATTTCTCCGGTGCCGACCAACATGTATTTGAAGCGGTTGCGGTAGAATTCTGTAATGTACTTTATCAATGCTCTGCCATATCCCCTGCCCTGATACTCCGGATAAGTGGCTATGTTCTTCAATTCGCAGGTTTCTGTGCTGACCGGCACTACGACACAAACACTCTTGAGCCCATCGTTGTAGAGTGCAAATAGGTCTCCATCAGGTAAATAGCGGTCGATCATATCCTCCTGCTCGTCGGCCAGCAGAAGCAGATCGAGGAATTGCTTTTTATTGGTGGTGATTTGCTGGATGGTCATGAATAGTACCTTTGTGTATGATCTTCACAAAGGTACTATAGGAGATGTGAAATACCACAAACGGTAAATCAGAGAGGCTAATTAAAGAAATAAGAAACCGAGATACTCAGTACCCTGTTCTTTTGAATTACATTTTCGGTATAATCCTCATCTACTTCATATTCCTCAGCATCGTAACGGGGCGTCATATTAGTCAAACCAAGGGAGTAATTAATGTTGAACTGCATTTTGTTATACTCATAACCAACTCCAAAATTCAATCCTGCATCAAAAGCTCTGTATATATCCGCAAGATCATCGTCTTCAAGTAAATCTTCTAAACGATCGTCGTCAATTACCCCAGAAACCGGTTTTATGTCGAAGACATCTTCCAGAAAAATATCGTTGTTGTTAAATTGCTCATTCATTACTTCGAAAGAGAAGGCATTCTTAAACTTACCCGAAACACCTAAAGCAAAGTATGGACCAGCCATAAACTGGAGATTGTTATACTTATAAACAGCATTTACCGGCAACTCAATATAGTGATATATGTAGCGTGTGTAGCCAGTATAGTCGTCTACATCTACATCGAGTTCTTTTTCGATCATTTTTTTCAGATCTAAACCACAACCTTTGTTGTTGTAAAGCAATGCCGGTTGCAGGCTTAAACCAGATTCTTCGATGAGTGGGATTTCAGTAATAAAGCCAAATTGGATACCAAGTTTCATCTTAGTTTCAGGTTCATCAGCATAATCGCTGTCGAAATCGCAATGCAGGGTGCTATAGTTAGCGCCGACTTTGACTCCATACTTAATCTGGCCAAAAGATTGTGCCGAACACAATAACACTACGGCAAGGAATAAAAGTTTTGTTGTTTTCATTTTAGATTGATTAGGTAAATTGGTGCGTTTAACTCTACGCAATTTAGGGAATAGCAACCTAACTACCTATAACGTTTGAAAACAATTAACCATACGAATATTCAATGAAACCGTGCGTTGGTCTCCCCTACTCTTTCATCACCTTTGCAACGGCACAATTTCCGTCACCGGTCACCTTCACTATGTACAGGCCTGCCTTTAGTCCGGTAAGATCCAGTTGTATCAGGTTTTCGTGCGTTACCATGCCAAAGACCGGTGTACCGGTAAAAGTGTATACAACGATCTGCTTAAGACCAGGCTGTGATTCATGGAGGGTTATTGTTCCTTTGCTTTTGACGGGGTTGGGGGTGATGTCTATTATTTCCCTGAATAGGGTTATGCTGCCCTGGCGGGTGTAGGATTTTGAATCAGCACCGGTTGCCTGAAAGCTATAGTAGTAGGTTCCCTGGGGAACTGCCTGGCCAGCGGTTGTTTTTCCATCCCATCGGCCGTTGACCTGGTCAATGATAAAAACGATGCGGCCGTTCCGGTCGGTGATTTCCATGTATAGCGATGTTATACCGGTGGTCACCGGACCGAAGGTGTCGTTAAAACCATCGTTGTTGGGGGTGAAGCTGTTGGGGATGAAGATATCCGTGTAAACGGTATTATCGAACGCTTCCACGAAAAGTGTATCAAAAACAGTGCAATTAGTTGGTCCGGGAAGCATGGTTCGGAGCACAATTTCGGCAGTACCTTCGGTTGTTATAAGCAGGTTGGTTTGTTGTGCGTCAGCGAATTTGTTGCCGTTATAGTACCACTCGTATGTGGCGTCAGTAAACGGAACGGCCTCGAGACATACATTCAACGGAATCGGACCGGACGTGGTACAGGAAGTTATCCCCGAAAGGGAGCAGTCGTAAAGTGCCAGCACATTTACGGTGTCGTATGCCACGCAGCTAAACGGCGCTGGGCCGGTGGTTTTGAGAATTACCTGTGAACTGGTGTGCCGGGTGACCAGGAGTTGTGTAATAGCGGCGGTATCGAAGAGTGCTCCGTTGAAGTACCACTCGTACGATGCACCGGGCGCCTGGGCAGCAGCAAGGTTTACCTGGAGCGGCACCAGTCCGGTGGTATTTGTGGCTGTGAGTCCCGCGAAATTGCACCCATAGCACTTTGCGAGGATCTCTTCGTGCGATAGAGGCCGGTTGTAGATGCATATATCGTCGATTTTGCCTTTGAAGAAATCGTCGGGATCGCTCCAGACGAAGCGGGCCCCAATGTAAGCATGTTCGTCGTGGAAGTCGGCATTTGTACCGGGTGTAGTCAATTCCGCGATAAGCGAATCGTTAAGATATATCAGAGATTTTTCAGGGGTCATGATCCATGCAACAAATTTCCATTGCTGCAGCAGGCCGAGGTCAGACAGTTCGGGCGGGTAGCTGTCTTCGTAATTGAGGGACAGCCCCTGCTTATCGGCCCTGATGCCAATGCTGTTACCTCTGAAATTGATTAAAAAATCGTTGCCGCCATAATTCACGCTTCCGTCGCACAGGATATTTGCTTTACGGTCTTCTTCGTTTTCGCTGAGCGCCCAGAACGTAATGGTAAAAGAGTTTTCAATGGGCAGCGGTGTGAGCAGTTCGATCATATCGTCAATGCCGTCAAACTGGTATGCCCTGTCGGGGATGCCAAAGCGGTCGGTAGTGAGCATGGCGCCACCTAAAACGGTTCCATGATTACCATTTCCGCTTTCATCGTTTGCGCTTCCGCTGAAGGGGTAACGGCCAACCAGCCCTGTTTCCTGAGAAAG
>CAZXQT010000060.1:0-6523 GCA_964643225.1 uncultured Lentimicrobium sp.
TGGTCTATACTTTTTTCTTAATTTTACCATGAAAAGTTAGGTTATGAGAATTATTTGTTAATTAGTGGTATGAGCATGCTCGGACTGGATTGCGTTGCAATTAAATATAGAGAAATAAGCAGCTAGAAAATATAACTCGCTGCGCTCAAACAGGATATTACTCGTGGTATAATCATACTCAGACTGGATTTCGTTGCCTGCAAATTTTAAAAAGCTAGCTAAAAACATAACTCGCTGCGCTCGGACATGATGTTTTCTTAACGCTGCTTTTTAAAATTTACTTAACGGCAACTCCATCCTAGGTCTTCGTATTGATTATACCACTCAGAAATGTTTGAGCAAACCAGAATGGTTTATCAGTTCAGGTCAGTAATGTCCGTGGTTACGTCTTGGTCCTGCACATCCCACACGTCCCACTTGTCTCACATGTCCCACAAGTAGCACTAACCCTCCATTAATCATTAACCGATTATACCACTCAAAAATGTTTGAGCAAACCAGAATGGTTTAACAGTTCAGGTCAGTAATGTCCGTGGTTACGTCTTGGTCTTGCACATCCCACACGTCCCAATTGTCTCACCTGTCCCACAAACAGCACAAGTAGCACTAACCCTCCATTAATCATTAACCGATTATACCACTCAATAATAATAGAGCAAACCAGAATGGTTTAGTGCTCAATATTCTCAATAAACACGGGCCGGGAGGGTGGGTTAGCTCAGTTGACCAACCTATTAAATTTGTTCGATTGTCTTACTCTACTAAGGTCTACTTACTGCACATACCAGTCCACCTTTCTCACTTGCTCCACACGTCGCAAAACCCATTACACCCGGCCCCGAGCCTTGTCCCACACGTCCCACCTTTCTCACTTGTCCCACTTGTCTCACACGTCCCACTTGTCTCACTTGCCCCACACCCCACACCCCTCACCTCCCACAAAACCACTAAAGCCATTAGTCAACACTTTTGTCAACAGCTTTTTGGGCTGTTTGGCGATTTTCTTTTTACTGTTGTTTTACTTTTGGAGCGTAATCAATTTGGTGACAATCGGGTATCAGGCCGGAGATGGCCGGGGGTGACCGGATTGATCGGGATGTACTTAAATACTGATAGTTATGACTAATTTATCTATTATGAAAACTATTAAAAGAGCTTTTAAATCTGTTTCGGTTTTGTTGGTTGGCGGGATGATGCTGATGGGTTTTGGATCGTTTGGGCAGGGAGCTGCTGATAACGGGCGATCGGATGCAGGGTTTGATTTTTATACGCATATGGATAAGGCGATGAATGTGCCGTTTGGGTCGGTTACTTCGGAGGCGGGCTTTACGTATGTGACGGGCACGAGGGCCGATTATGCGGCTGCTGCCGGAAGTTATATTGTTGTTTGCATTAACAGTGATGGGACGCTGGTGTGGGAAAAGCAGCTGCCTGTGAGTGCTGCATACAGTTCAGAGTATGGCCTGGCAATTACGCTGGATGAAGACGACAATCCGGTGGTTTCGGGAGTTAAGTGGAACGGGCATGATGCCGATATGCTTACGCTGAAGCTGAATGCCACGACGGGAGAAACGATCTGGGAGTCGCTGTACGCCGGCGCACTGCAATATATGGATGTGCCGTACAGGATGGCGACGGATGCGCAGGGGAACATTTTTATTACGGGCATCACATATACGGGCACGAATACTTCCTGGCTTACGCTGAAGTATAATGCAGCAGGAGCGCTGCAGTGGTCGCGGGTGCTTGAAAACAATCTGGCCGATTCGTACATTGAGCCTAAGGATTTGCATGTGGATGCTATGGGCAACGTGGGAATTACCGGTTACCATGGTAACAGTGCGTTTTATCAGTGTTATTTTACTGTGGTTTACAACGGCCAAGGCGATGAGGTATGGAGCGACTTACTGGAGGAGGAAGGCAGCACACAGATCAATTCGGTTGCACGGGGCATTACGGCCGATGATGAAGGGAACTGGTATGTGACGGGTATTTTGAATGTTGACGATCCGCACATGCTTACGCTGAAGTATGATGCAACGGGCAATGTGGTTTGGCAGCAAACAGCAGCCGGTGAGTGGTCGCAGGGCCTCTTTATTGAGAAGGGAGCCGGTGCGGTTTATGCTGCGGGGCGGCATTTTGGTGACTGGACTGATGATGGTACGCTGCTGATCTCCTACGGTTTCGATGGGTCGGAAAAATGGGTGAGGGCAACGAACGATCTGATTGATGTGAGGACTGGACTGCTGACGCTTGACAACGCCTTGAATCCGATTGTTTCGGGATGGGGCAGTGATGCGACAACTTTTGATCAGAGGTTGGCAGCGGTTAAGTACGATGCTGACGGGAACGTGCTTAACGACTGGGCTTATAATATTCCGAGTACAGGTTTTGGCAACTTTATTGAGTTTCAGGGGCTTAGCGCTGACGCGGAAGGGGATCTTTATCTGACATTTAATTCGTTTTACACGGATTTGGGAGGCGTTTTTGAGGTGTCGAAAGTAGAAATGGGTAATGGAGCCAGTGAAGGATATTTATGGAATTACAGGTACAGCGAGGGAATGGCTTCGGCAATTGAGTTGCTGAGTACCTTTAATGACCAGCAGAATAACACCTACTTTTCTGCCATGGCCGATACCATCATCGGAACAGATTATTACCAGGTGTATGTTATTGGAAAGTACAACAGCACGGGCACTGTGGTTTGGGATCATGAGTTCAGCGCACTGAACGGCAACGAAGCCAATGGGATACAGATGCGCGTTACTCCTCAGGGGGATGTGTATGTTTACCTGGGGGCTACATTTGAAGGTCCTGTACGGATTAAAAAATACACGACTGATGGTATGTTGGCATGGGAAAAGGAAGAAATGCCGGGAAGTGCTATATATGAGGTGTTTACAACAGACAAGGATGGTAATTTTATCCTTGCGGGAAGCGGGGAAGAACAGGGAGCCGGGAAGTTCCTTGTACGGAAAATTGCCGCTGATGGACAGGATCTATGGACCGCCTACAGCAGCCGGGAAGGATTCAGCGATGATCTGCACAGTATTGGCGAAATTACTACTGACGGTGCAGGAAATATTTACCTTACCGGAAAAGCAGGCACAGGCGGCTGGATAAGTCAGGAAACCGACATCGCCGTGCTGAAGTATTCGGCTGCCGGGGCACTGAGCTGGTTGAGTTATTTCGCGGAAGAAAACAAAAACACGGTGGGCACATCGGTGTATGTAAATGACGCCGGATCAATTTTTGTTAACGGGTATTCTGAAGACCGCAGCAGCGGTGAGCAGCAGATGCTGGTTATGCGTTTAAACGACGAAGGCGGGCTGGTATGGAAGCAGCATTACGCAGAAAATGGACGCAGAGTAAGCTCTTACAATACCAGGCAGCTCAGCAATGGCGACCTTATTGTGTCGGGTTTCAGCGTAATTGACGGGTTAAACAATAAAGTTATTATGGTGAAATACGATGATGAGGGGAACTTCAAAGACGTTTATGAAACGGAGTTTTTCAGGTTTTACAGGGATGTTCATCTTGATGCAGCCGACAATTATTACCTTTATGCCCAGATGACCAGTTCTCCTTATCCAATGAAGCCCTATTATTCTGCTGGAGCCATGCCACTGGGTGCTCTGATAAAGTTAACTCCATCGGGCAATCTCACCGAAGAGCTGTATTACGGTCCGGAGTTATCTGACTTTTATCCCTGCATGCTTTTGCCTCTGCCTGACGGAAGGTTGTTGATGTCGGGCAAAGTTTCGAACGAGATGTCGCAGTTTGGCGGATTGTATTTCTTTGCTTCTGAGCATATTCCGGTGGGGCTTGATGATCCGGAGCTTCCGCAAAGGGATCTGACAGGAGCAGTTTACCCGAATCCGGCAAACGAAACGGCCATATTGCCCATAACTTTGCAGCGAGGGGCCAATGTAGCCCTTGAAATTTCAGACATAAGCGGCAAGCTGGTCAGGGTAGTGTATAGCGGTTATTTGCCTGAAGGGCTGACAAACGTGGCCATGGACTTGTCGTTGCTTGAAAAAGGAGTGTATCTGTACACGCTCCGGTGTGGTGAAAAGCTGCAGTCGGGTAAAGTGGTTGTAAAGTGATTGAAAAGTGATTGAATGGGAAAGGAAGGAATTATTTACGGATGGTGCGTGCTGTTGTCGATCTACCTGACAGGGGCAACTATAGCGGCAGGAGCTAAAAAGCCGTCAGGGTCGTCTACCCCTGCCAGGGCACATACTTCTGCCGGAGCAACTACACCTGCCGGAGAAACAAAATCGGCGCCGGAAACTACAGCAACAGCGGCACCATCCGGGATAATTCCAACGTACATACTAACCTCCGAAGAGTTTTTTGCATCCGAGACATCGTTTGTATCCGAGGCATCGATACTATCCGAGGCATCGCCATTATCCGAAGCATCGTTTGCATACGAGATATTGCCTGTTTGCGAAGCATCGATATTAGCCGGCATACATTCGGATCATGGGAGTCGGGTATTAAGCGGGCAAGAAATAACATCGGGGACGCTGATGAAGCATGGGAAACCGTCGTCATCATGGATTGGGTTGCCGAAAGGGTTGACTTTAGAGAGGGTATCGGAAACGGGCAATGGTGCAGACGGTGCCGACAGTGCCGACAGTGTCGTGGTGAAGGAAATTGACTCGATAAACCGGCTGGCCGTGAAGGAATGGGGCGAGGGCAATTTTCAGACTGCGCTTGTGCACATAAAGAGGGCCTATGAGAAGGCGCGCGGGGGGAAATACGAGGTGGAGCTGGCGAAGGTGTTGAATACGCTCGGGCTGGTGTACTGGCGGCTGGGCAACAATGCGGATGCCATGCAGAGTTACCTGGAGAGCAGCAGGCTGGCAGAAAAGCACAGCATGCTGCGGTTGCTGGGGCTTACACACACCAATATGGGGCTGATCTACAAGGAAAAGGGCGAGTTTAGCCGTGCGTTCATGCATAATAATAAGGCTATAAACATTTTCAATAAAGAGAAATCGTATCGTGAACTGGGCATTGCCTGCAATAATCAGGGTCAGATCTATAAAAATATGGGCAAGCTTGATTCGGCGCGGTACTATTATCAGGAGGCGCTGAAGCAGTACACGCAGATTGATTACACGAACGGCAAGGCGGCCACATGGTACAATCTGGCAGATATTTATCTGCGCATGGGGAAGCAGGGCGAGGCGCTGAGTGCGGCCCGGCTTAGTCTTCAGCTGGGCTTGAAGGAGCAAAGTGATCTCCGCATTAGCGAGGCATATCAAAAGATATCGCAGATATACGAGAAAGAGGGCAATGCCGATTCGGCGCTCAGGTACTTCCGGCTTTTATACGAGGTGAATAACCGGATTGTGCTCCACAACCAGTCGCAAAGGCTGGCGGAGCTACAGGCAATGCTTGGTGCTGAGGTGAAAAATCTGCAGATTGAGAATTTGCGTAACGAGAAGAAGCTGGCAGTGAGCCGCAACTGGCTTATGGGCATATCGATGCTCATTTTGCTGAGTGCGGCGGCGTTTGTGCTATACAGATATTACATGCGATTAAAGTTTCGTAAAGAGAATCTGGAGAGAGAGCTGCTGAATGCCTCAAAAATAATTGAAGTAAAGGAGCAGGAGCTCAAATCGTACATCATAGACCTTACCCGCAAGAACGCGATGTTAAGCAGGATGCAGGATGAGGTTACGCGAAGTGTTGTGGCAGACGGTGTTGAGGAGGAGCGGGTAGAGCAATTGCTTGAGCAGAAGATACTTACCGACGAAGACTGGACTACCTTCAAGAGCAAGTTCAAGTCGATATATCCGGGGTTTTTCACCAGGATCCGGCAGCTGATGCTGAATTTAACCGAAGCCGAAGAGCGTTTGCTGGTTCTGATATATCTTGACATGTCGGGCAAGGAGATGGCGAACACGCTGGGTATATCGCCGCAGAGTGTCAGGGTATGCAAGATGCGGCTGAAGAAGAAGCTTCAGGAGAAGGGGATTGAAACTGTGGAGGTGTTGTTGGCGGAGTTGGTGAAGTGACGTGATGTGATTCGTGGTATAAGCATACTCAGACTGGTACTACTGGTTTATGCAGTACTGGACTAACGTTCCGTTGCCTGTAAATTAAAAAATTCAGCTAAAAACATAACTCGCTGCGCTCGGACAAGATGTTTAATCGTGGTATAAGCATACTCAGACTGGATTTCGTTGCCTGTAAATTTTAAAAAGCTAGCTAAAAACATAACTCGCTGCGCTCGGACAAGATGTTTTCTTAACGCTGCTTTTTAAAATTTACTTAACGGCAACTCCATCCTAGGTCTTCGTATTGCTTATACCACTCAAAAGTATTTGAGCACACAAGAATGGTTTATCAGCTCAGGGCTCATACGTCACACATGTCTCACATGTCCCACAAATAGCACAAGTAGCGCTAACCCCCATTAATCCTTGAACCGCTTATACCACTCAAAAAAAATGAGCAGACCAGAATGGTTGGGAGCTCAATCTTCTCAATGAACTCGGGCCGGGAG
>CAZXQT010000061.1:0-6469 GCA_964643225.1 uncultured Lentimicrobium sp.
GATATTCTCCTTGGCAGTGATAACTTTTGGTGTACTACAACGAACTGGCAAGGAGAATATCCCACCTCTTCTTCTACGATTTCACTTAAAGCAGGTGAAAATATTATCATACCAGTAGGTTGCGATGCAAGTGTTGGAGTATTAGTTTTTGCAGATGGCGGACAAGTTACTATTCAAGGTAGTCTAAAAGTATATAAGTATATTGTAAACGACAATTCAGAATTCTTAAAGATTGAGGACGGAGGTTCCTTAGTTTATTCACCTACTAATTTTGGTTACCTACCAAAAATTACTGTTAAAAGGAACCTAACAGGTGCAAACAAATATCATTATATATCCAGTCCTATTGCTAATACTACTATAGGCTCTATTTTCGATAGTGACCTGTACGACAATATATGGTTAAGAAATTATAATGAGCCAAATGGTACGTGGGTTGAGCTTAATACAACTTATACTTTAACACCCGGTATTGGATATAATTACTATTCTGATCAGGAAACAGTTACTGCCACCTTCACCGGAAATCTTAATATTAATAATAAAACAGTTAGTTTGAGTTATGGATACCCAACCTCTGATTATAAAGGATTCAATCTTATTGGCAATCCATTTGCTTCTCCAATCGACTGGGATTTAGTACCTGTTCCTCCATCTGTTTACAGCACTATTTGGGTATGGAATAGCAGTTCTGCCAATTATATTACATATAATAAAACCACTGACCCCACCAACCTCAATGGAGGAATCGTCCCATCATGTCAGGGATTTTTTGTCCAAACTGATGGCATTGGTCAATCGTTAACTTTACCTTATTCAGCTCAAGTTACTGGTACGAATAACTTATACAAGAATGCAATTCCTAATGTACTTAGTTTAGAGATAACTTCTGATAAAAATAGCTATAGGGATGAAGCTTATGTAGCTTTCAAAGAGCAGGCATCTACCAACAGTGATCTTCAGTTTGATGCTCAAAAGTTATATGGTTTAGAAGAAGCTCCTCAATTGTATACCAGAATACTCGATAAAAATTACACCATTAATTGTCTCCCTTCCATCGAACAAGTCCCTCAGGTACCTCTCTGTTTGGAAAGCGGTATCGATGCTACCTTTACCTTGAAGGCTGAAGGAATGGAATCGTTCAACGGAACAATCATCACTTTAACCGATAAGAAAACAGGTTATTCACAGCAACTTAACTCCAACGCAGAGTATACTTTTGAGTTTACCAGCGGTGAAGCAGCAGACAGGTTTATGCTGAGCTTTGAGCCGGTTGGGTTAAAAGAAAAGCAGGAGCTTAACATGGGCATCTACACTATTGGGAACATCGTTAAAATTAAGTTTGATGAAGCAAACAGTGGTACAGTTAAGATCACTGGTTTGACAGGTCAGGTAGTGTATTCTGAGAAATTCAGCCGTGCTGCTAATCTTGATCTGAACACTCAATTGCCCGAAGGCGTTTATTTAGTGACTGTGACTACAGATGATAAAATTTCGTCCCGTAAGGTATTCATTAAGTAAAAACCTGGAAGGTAAGCAACAAAGTATTGTATTAATCGCAGACTTAAAAAATTAACATCGTGAGAAAAGCAGTCATACAAGTAATCGGAATTCTAATGGTATTATGGGGAACCGCAAGCTATGGACAGCCAAGACCTGACCAAAATGCCAATGGTACCAACGTATCCAATACAAATTCAAACACCATTGGAGGTACCGGTGGCAGCGCCCCAATAGGTGGTGGCCTTGCAATATTAATGGCAATGGGTGCGTTATATGCTGGTAATAAGTACCTTAAATACAGTAAAGAACAAAAAAAGATGCATGAATAAACTCTACAAACTATTTCTGCTTGCAGTACTCACTTACTACACTGGCTCCGCTTCAGCACAGGCAAGCTATGCAAACATCAGTCCGCTCTACGATCACAGCAACGTAGCGCGGATTGACATTTTAATACATCTCGATTCGCTGCAGTGGATCATGGATAATGTGGAAAGCAACCATGAGTTCAAAGCAATCTTTGTATACAACAACGGTACTATCCAGGATACCGTAACCGACATTGGTTTCAGGCTAAGGGGAAACACTTCCAGGGTTTCGGCCAAGAAGTCTTATAAAGTTTCCTTTAATACCTATATGCAGGGCCGAAAGTACTACGGCGTGGAGAAACTTAATCTCAACGGCGAGCACAACGACCCGTCAGTCAGCAGGGCGCGGCTCTTCTGGCATATGCTGCACGAGGCCGATATCGTGGGCCCGGCAAGTAACCATGTGCGCCTGTATATCAACGGCGATTATTACGGTGTTTACCTGAATGTAGAGCACGTGGATGAGGAATTCGTTAAAAGCCGTTACGGTAACAACGACGGAAATCTGTACAAGTGCCTCTATCCCGCCGATCTCACCTTCCGGGGCAAAAACCCGTCGGTGTATAAAATGGAGCAGTCAGGGCGTAGGGCGTATGAACTGAAAACCAACGAAGAGGCCGACGACTACACCGATCTTGCAAACTTTATTGATGTGCTGAACAATGCTTCAGCTACGGAGCTTCCCTGCAGCCTCGAAAAGATATTCAATGTGCAGAATTACCTGAAAGTTGCTGCACTGGATGTGCTTACCGGAAATTGGGATGGTTACATCTACAACAAAAACAATTTCTACCTGTATAATAACCCGCAGACTGGACTGTTCGAGTATATTCCCTACGACACCGACAACACCTTCGGGATTGACTGGTTCAACATAGACTGGTCATCGAGAAATATATATAGCTGGGCACCGTCGAGCGAGCAAAGACCCTTGTTCAAGCGACTGATGCAGGTGCCGGAATATAAAGCCCAATACACCTATTACCTGAAGCAGTTTATTGAGCATGTGACGGCCACCGGCATAACTACTCCATGGCTCGACGAGGTAAAGAACCAGATTTCAGAATATCTGGAAGCCGACCCCTACTACCCTCTGGATTACGGATACACTCCCGGAACCTTCAATGCTTCGTTTACCCAACCGACAGGCGATCATGTAAAAATGGGTATCACCGAATACATAGCCAAACGAAATCAAACCGCACTCAACCAGGCTTCCTCTACTGCGCCATCGCCTATGCTGGCTTTCGTTAGCCGGAATCAGCCCCAGGCCTGGCAAAAACTGAAAATTGAAGCAAAACCCGAAGACTACAATATCAAAGATGTTAAAGTTCGTTACCGTATTAACCAGGGCGGATGGGATGAACTGCTGATGAACGATGCGGGATCAACCGGTGATGCACTGGCTGCTGATGGTGTATACACCGTGGAACTGCCCGGTAAACCGGAAGGTACCGTGGTAGAATACCAGGTGCAGGTAACCGACAACACCGGCGCCTCGGCGCTGAAACCCTGCGAACCCGCAAGCTATAAATATACTACTGCCAAAACGCTGTTTATTAACGAATTCATGGCCAGCAACAGCAATGAGATACTCGAAATTGAAGACGAGTTCGACGAAAGCGACGACTGGGTCGAAATTTACAATGCAAGCGATCAGCCGGTCTGGTTGGGCGACAAGTATCTCACAGATAACCTGAGCAGTCCCACCAAATGGGCATTTCCCGATGTCACCATCACCGCCAAAGGCTACCTTATAGTCTGGGCCGACGGTCAGCCCGAACAGGGTCCACTGCACACTACCTACAAACTCGATAAGGACAATGAAGAAATAGGACTGTTCGACAACAACGCTTCCGGCAACGCCCTGCTCGATTCGGTGGTATATACCAACCAAACAACCGATGTATCTATGGGCAGAGTAACCGACGGGCAGCTTGAATGGAAATTCTTTACAGTGCCAACACCCGGTTTCACCAACAGCCCTGTGGGTTTACCCGAAATGCCGCTTGCACTGTCGTTCAGAGTCTGGCCTAATCCGGTTACCGGCAATACACTCTACCTGCAGGAACCTGCTAACTTCAGCATATACGATATCACCGGACGGAAATATGCAGATTATCGGGCAACTTCGGATGTCGATGTATCGGATATGAAACAAGGACTGTGGATCCTGAGGACAGAAGATGGCCGAACAGCCCGCTTTATTGTCAAAACCCGATAATTGCTCTTACCCCATCACAAACCTAAACTCTTAGCGGATTTATTGGTTTATTGATTTTTACTTTTTTACTGACAAACAAACTTGCATTAGCGCATGGGGAATAACATTTGGATAATCATAACATTCTTATCAGGAGCATTTTTACCAATTCAGGCTGGTGTAAACACCAGGCTTGGTTACGCAGCAGGGAGCCCTGCGTTTGCTTCGCTTATTTCATTTTTGGTCGGAACCATTGCACTGGTGATCTATGTGCTGGTGACTAACCAACCAATGTCGTGGGCAGGGTTAAGAACTGCTCCGGTGCAATTGTGGACAGGAGGTTTAATGGGCGCATTTTATGTAACGGTTATTATCCTTGCTTTTCCAAAGATAGGCCCGGGGTTGACATTCGGACTTATAGTAGCCGGTCAGATGATCATGTCGGTTGTCCTCGACCATTACCGCATTCTGGTTATACACCAGCAACCCATCTCCCTCATGCGAGTTCTTGGGGTAGTCATGATCATAGCCGGCGCTGTGCTCATACGTAAGTTTTAACACCGGCAAACTAAGCCTTCAGGCGAAAACCACCCCGGCTTCACAATTGCTCCACTCTTGCTCCCCCCTTAAATCATATCAAACAGGCAAATTAAACATTACTGTAGCAATGTTTAAACATTCTTTAAGCAATTAATAATTGTTTAATAAATGCTTAAGAAATGTTTAAGGAATGTTTAAGGAATGTTAAAACCATGAATCAAACCCGACCCGAACACCTGCCAAACACCCGGTGAACATATCTGGCTGCTGAGTGTTTGTTGAAGCAATAACGCTGAAAACAGTTGCCTTAAATACCACCACTCAATCTTTACCTGATGAAACTCACCTACGCATGCAGCCTGTTGCTTATCTTTAGTGCAATGCAATTATCGGCCCAGGAAGCAGGACACAACACCCCTAAAGCTCATCACCACGACCACAACGAGCACAAATCGCATAAAAACGAGCTGGCACTTGCGCATTCTCTGGCATTTTTCCCTAATGAAAAGGAAACTGCTTACGGCCTTCACCTGCATTATGTCCGTAGCATAGCCAATTCGAAGTTTGGCACCGGACTAGGTTACGAGCGCATCTTTGATGACCATGGTCACAATACCGTTGGCCTGATTTTCAGCTATCGTCCGGTGTATGAACTTAGTTTTAATGTAACACCGGCTGTTGTGTTTGAAGATAAGGACCCCAAACTCAGGGCCGCCATGCATCTTGAAACCGCCTATGAATTTATTCTGGGGCCTGTACATCTTGGACCAATTGTTGATTTTGGATGGGATAAAGAAGATTACCACTACAGCATAGGCTTACATTTAGGTATCGGATTTTAACGATGTAAACAGCACTTAAGTAGCTGAAATACAGACTTAAAAAAAATTATAAATTTAGTATTTGCTGCAAGCCAATTCCCTTTTTTGCGTGTTAGGATAGATTAAGGCTATTGTACATACATTTTTTCAGGGAGGGATCAAATTATGGCAACACATGCAAACGAGCACCCCGGCAGGATTCTGCTCGAAGAATTCTTATTGCCCTATGATATAACGGTTTTATCGTTATCGAAGAAAACAGAAATACCCAGAAGCCAGATAGCGCAGATCTTAAAAGGCACGGGCCGCATTACACATGAAACGGCCTCGAAGCTGGGCGATTTCCTGGGGACGTCTGACGATTATTGGTTACTGTTGCAACAAGCATACGATAAAAGTTTCAAAGACATAAACTAGCAGTCTACCAAATCACTATACAACGAATAGCCGGTACGAAATATATTTTGTAAATAATGCGAGTCATACAAAAATATTTTATAATATTGAGTCTTTTCTCAATAATATATATATTGTATGGCTTATCGATTCCTACCGACGCTGATTTTGGCTTTCCTGTTAAGTTTATCGGCAAAGTGTCAGAAGTATGATGCGGAGGTTGTTAAATACAACACTGTTGTAACTGCTGATGCTTCCTCTGTAAAAACGACAGTTAGTGTGGAAGTGCTGGTCAATTCTGAGAGCGGTGCGGATTTGGGAATAGTCGTAATACCCTATTCAAAAAACATTTCCGTTACTAACATGGAAGGTCGTGTTTTGGATGCCTCAGGCAAGGTGGTTAAGGTGCTCAAAAAGAATGACATTATTGACAAAAATGAATTCACCGAGGCATTCTATTCCGATAGGTTTATAAAAGGGTTCATACTTGATTACGGCAATTTTCCGTACACAGTTGTCTATTCCTATACCACCGTTGAAAGAAAGTACATAAGTATTTGTTACTGGAGTCCGGCCATTTCACCCGGTGATGACCGACCTGGTTAATTCATCCAGCAGCCTGAACCCTCCGAAAAGCA
>CAZXQT010000062.1:0-6135 GCA_964643225.1 uncultured Lentimicrobium sp.
TTCGGTCGGAGCTTCGCATAAACGGTAGATGTGAATGTTATCAATCTGCCAGTTATTGATATCCAGAGTATTCATACCCTTAGCGGTGAAACGAACACGGAATACCTTATTCTTAGCATAACTTGTGATATCAACATGCTTCATTTCCCATGCCATATCACCTTCAGCGGTGAATGTAGTTACGGGAGCCCATGCTGCACCATTGAATACTTCAACAAGCAATTGTTCTTCGCCGGTTGCATTGTTGTCGTCAAGTTTCAGATCAAAGTCGAGGAAAATCTTACCATCAATAAATCCGGTACCGTTTATATACGAGCTGGTTAGAGACAAAGTATACTCGGTTTGAACCGGAGAGTAAGTAAACTGAACAGATGGAGCAGGATTACCTGACTGACCAGCAATTTGCCAGTTAGCACCATTAGTACTCCAGTCATTGGTTTCGAATAAACCGGTAGTCCAGTCTTCAAAGAATGGTAAAGGATAACCATAAACAACAGCCACATCAATCGGACCTTCAATCATTGATTCACCGGTCTGACCAGCATAACCATAAGGTGTGAGGTCGTAAACAGCGGTAATATGATAGGTATAGGTATTTGGCTCCAGATCGAGATCGAAATACTCGGTAGTTGGCTTTTCTACATATGCTACCATTGCGTCGTCACGATAGATGTTATAACCCATCAGATTAGCAACTGATTGACCGCCGGTGTTACCATTAACGATGAATGGCATACCTTGTGGACCAACATCGGTTAAAGCAACCCAAGTACCTGACTGGTTCTGTAGTGCATTACCGGTGGTTGTCTGGCCTTCAATAGTCACGGCAGGAACCCATGGTCCGCTGCTCAATGTACCGGCAGCAGTCCACTCAACCCAATAAGTACCCTCAGATAAGGTTATACCTGTAGCATCAGCAACAATACGCATTACAGGACGATCGGTGTTTCCACCAGGGCCATCACTGTTACGATAGATATTAGCAAATTCAGTGCTAATCAACTTATTAGTTGTAAGATCACCATGAATTACAGTACCACCGGCTGTTGGATCACCATCCCAAATACGATAGTAAATACCGGTCATTGTGCTGGTAGTAGTTGAACCTGTCTGATATCCGAAGAATTCGAAGTTCTCAAGGCTCCAAGTACCAGTTACGGTAAAGTCATCAGCAACGCTGTTACCTGCTGTTTGCTGCATACCTGAACCCCATACAGTCATACCTAGGTCTTCTTGTAGAATACTTTCATCAGCTCCACCTGCACCGGTACCAGGGCTGTTAACCAATGGTCCGTTATCGAATAAGATATTGCGGCTTGAAGCTAACGGTATGTTAGTTTGTGGGAATGAATGACCGCTTACTCCATTTGAGCGTTCTTCTGCCGGCTGAGCAATAACAACGGTTAGGTTATCGGTGCTTGCAGCAGTTGCAGTAACAGTTGGCTCAACCCATGTAAGGTGTACATAGTCGGTTTCATCCGGGCTAACACCAGCGAGGTCTGTTGGAGGAACAAGATAAACACTTCTAAAGAGATAAGTATCTAATTCTGAATAACCAGAGCTGTATAAAGCAGCAACACCTGCAAGATATTCCTGACCATAATTCAGGTTTGTATAGGTATAAGTGGTTTCAGGAGTGTTACCAACTAAGGTACCATCGAGGAATACACCATAACCCTGGTGAGGAACACCACCCGAAGCAATCTGAACATCGTCAATTGCCCAGCCTGATGCCCAAGCACCATTGTCGTCTGCGTGGAATGCTAACAATACACTATTTAAACCGGAAGGTCCTGAGAAACCAGCAAGGTCAATTTCCAGATTCTGCCATGCACCAGCTGCCGGAGCAAGTGTGTTAATCACTGTCCAGGTAGCACCTGCATCGGTAGAAATTTCAACGTAAGCACTCTGTTCATATGCGCCATCATAGAAGCTTGCAAAGTTCAAACGATAACTTGGCAAATTGGTCCAGTCCATTTGAGGAGTGATCAGGTAATCGCAGCAACCATCTCCATTGTCAGCGTCATCGTTGGTAACAGCATACTTGGTATGAGGAGGAATAGTCCAGGAAGAAGAGCTACCATTGGTGGTTGCATACCAACCGGTGGTATTCTGGGTAAGAGCCTGCCATCCTGCCGGTGGGAAGGTTGCACCTTCAAAGTCCTCAGCAACAGCCAGTGCAAGAGGTTCATCCCAAGTTGCAACTAAAGTTAAAGGATCTACGTAAAGATTTCTGGGTGCATACTTGCGTTCAGCAAGAATAACATCAATAGTACGGTTACCTGTAATATTAACATTAAATGTGTAGTCATCAAAACCTACTTTGGCAGCAAAGAAATCGTAATGTCCATACCATACTTCTTCAAACACTACTTGTCCGCCTGCGGGAACAGTGGCTGTGTATTCTTCATATGGATAGTCATTTCCTGTTAACCTTACCACTGCACCTTCAGGACTACCGCCTGTAGTGAGAGCCACATTAACTGTAACAACAGCGTCAATATGGTGACCAACAATGTTTGAAGCGATAGTATCTGATACATTATTATCAGGATAACGTGCAGCAACACCATAAGCATACCATCCAGGAGCTAAACCTGCCCATTGATTATCGGTATACTCATTGGTTTGAACGTTATTTGCAAGTAATGTAGCAGTTCCGTTTTCAGGATCGTCGTCAGGATCAAAGCCACTGAATCTAACTACCCTGTAACCTGTAACAGCACGGCTATTGTCTTCAAAATCAGAAGCTGATTTGTATATTCCAACTCCTTCAACACCACCGGCTGCAGTAATAGCTGGTGTTTGTGACAATAATCCTCTTTGTTTAATTGGTGCACGGAATTCAGCAGGAGCCATAGTAATCTGATCTGTTGGATTCGGACTACCGTAAACGATTGCTCTGATCATGAAATCCTGATATGGAGATAATCCCCAAGGCATACCAGCACCCACATTGCGTGAATAACTGCGGTATACGATCGGGTTCTGCTGGTCAACACCAACAGGAGCTGTATTTGGTGATAAAGTACCCTGGATCATTGCAAGATAGAAGTTACCATCTTCAATTTCTACTTCAAGGCCCTGGAAGGATACCCATCCGTAGTTATCAACAACTACACTCATAGAATCGAGTACAGTGCCAGGTAAACCGTTTGCACCGTCATCATCAAGAACTGCTACTCCGAAGGATGTACCGAGGAAACCGGTATTATTGTTCGGGAAGCTGCCATCACCTACATAAATTCTACCTCCCATTACAGTGGCAGGATAAGCAGCAGGTGTAAATTTCACGGCATTCATATTGCCTGGTATTGCCCATGCTGCGAAGTTTTCAGCAGATCCGTCGTCATAGATAACTTCATATGGACCACTTCCGTCGCCCCAGGTAACGAGCACCTGTGTGTCATCGTCATTAACTTCAGCATAAACGAATGAAGGAGGATATGATTCTTCTCTCAATTGTGCATCAAGAGGAGTAACTATACCCGCAAGAGCTGTAGTGTCATATTCAATATAGGTCTGATAACCGGTTTTCTGGAAACTTACGTTATAGATACCCGGATCAACATACAAGGAATATTCTCCCTGATCATCGGTTACAGTCTGGAAGCTCATTGCTCTGGTTCTCTCCTGATGACGTCCGTTATTTTCAGCATTGCCATAACCCTTAACAAAATTAAGTGCCGGGTTTTCAGCAACCTCCAGATTCATCTGGGTAGGATCGAGAACGATGTTCTGTCTTATTTCGTTTCCAAATACATTGGCCCTCATAACAAATACACCTGCACCTAGTCCGGCGGAGTACACACCGTCTTCACCAATAATTCCTAAGCCAGCATTTGCATTAGGTCCATTTTCATCCCAGCCCATATAACGGATGGAACCAGTAATCATGTTCCAGTGAACAAGTGCATAGAATGTTCCGGTAAACTCAACTGCAGGTAATGGAATATTATACCAGCCGGCAGCAGTAATGGTGAATGGTTCAGAAGTACCAAGAACATTGTAATTATTATCAAGAATATCAATGGTTAACGGAGTAGTCATATCTCCACCATAGCCCGGTAAAATATACAGGTCGATAGAGTTGATCTCTCCGGCCATTGCTACCGGGAACTTGTTGCCTAACCATGCATTATAGCCGGCATTAATACCCCAACCTGATTCAGCAGTGCCATCATCCAACGTTAAGGTGGAGAATTCGCCCAATGGGTTGGCAGTTACAATAACACCATTCAATGGCTCACCTGTTTCAATGTCAGTAACAGTTCCTGCATATTGTGCCGGCACGTATACATACATCTCATTTTCAATGGTAACACTTGGATTTGCAAGGTCATTTGACTCAACTACCAGCATTTGTGTATAGGAGAAGCCTGGATCAAAGTCGGTAGCATCCCATGTGATGGTAATTTCTCTTGACTGTCCTTCAGCAATTGTACCTTCGGCAGGAACAACAGAAACAATAAATCCACCTGCTTTTACCTCAACAGTGTAATCTTCTACCTCACCAAAGGAGGAAGAACCACATGGAGATAAAGTACCACCATATTGAAGTCTGATTCTCATACGCGTTTCACCTGCAACAGCATCTTCCGGAACTAGAATATTAGCAGTGAAGCTAGCACCACCACCACTACTTTGGGTAGTATATAATTCGCCTGCATCATCAAAATCCTCATCTTGGTTCCAGTCTATGTATACACCTACAATGTCACTTGACCATGGATCAGGGTTTGTAACAGTAATCGGATATACTTCACCCATTTCGACTTCTGTAGACATAGAAGTATAATCGGCATACTGACTACATCCTGAGGAGTTGTTTATGGTTCCGAATTGAACACCACCGATATACTCATCGCAACCGCCGCTTGCAGTACAGTAAGCCAGCGGAGCTCTTGTACCATCGTCATCTACCCATTCCGGGAAGCTGAAAGCAAGAGTACCTTCTCCTGTATTGGTGATAGTAACTGTCTGAACTGCTTGTTGGTTAACCCATACTTCGTCGTAGATATAAGTAGGATCTACAAATATAGTCGGGTTAGGCCATTCAAGTTCTACTGTCACCGGTGAGGAAGCGCCCTCATCATAAACAGCCTGCACAGAATACATATACGTACCAAATGTTGGCAGGTCATCTGTGAATGTTGTTCCGGTTGTAGTACCCAGTGTTACACCATCACGTTTGATAACAAAATGCTGGAATGCATCTGTCGGATCAAAGGTCCATGCCAGGCCAACCAAACCCTGAATTGGATTTGTCAGCGTTGCTGTCAGGTCTTCGGGAATTGCCAAAGCCGGACCGGCAATAGTCATAGTTACAGGTA
This sequence comes from uncultured Lentimicrobium sp., assembly GCA_964643225.1. GTDB lineage: Bacteria > Bacteroidota > Bacteroidia > Bacteroidales > Lentimicrobiaceae > Lentimicrobium. The sequence continues at coordinate 5,334 of CAZXQT010000062.1, forward strand.
CTGTAATAGTTCCAACATTAGGATTGCTGGTAAATATAACATCAGCAGTATATACTTCACCGGCTTCTGCACCTTCAGCATTGAAGAAAGCAGGTAAAGAGAAATTACCGAATGCATTTACAGTCCCTTCATATTGGCCCAATGTTAACCAACCACTTGCTCCGCCACCCGATAAACACATGGCGAGTTTTTCTGTAAGCGGGGTATAAGTAGTTCCTGATTGTTGTAAAGCTGATCCAACTCCTGTATAAGTATTTAACCAATAGAAAGTCGGAGAAGCAGTAGTTGCCTGGATTGACACCCATCCATCAGTAATTGTAATAGGATCTTCCAGTTCAACAGTAAACTGATAGGTATCATAACCAATAACCGGAACGCCTGTATTAACAGGAGCCAGAGCAACATTAGCAAGTGAAGCTACCACAGCACCCGGAGTTGCTCCATTGGCCAGCACTTGAATATCAAAGTTCATGGTTGCTGGAGGAGCCGTTGTAAATATTGCCCAGAAAGTAATTGTGTTAAAATTACCTGTTGAACCTAAGAATTGTTGGTAGCACTTGTAACCTGCTCCGGTAGAGCTGGTATAGCCATTATCTGCCCCAACAGGAGGTTGACTGAAACGGCTTTCCTCCGGACAAGACATTAAATCGCGTGAACTCATTGCCTGTCCGTTGCCACCCGGAATCATAGAGTTTTCACCTAATGACTCTACCCTGGTAAGTTGACTAAAATCAACACCCGGTAGGTTAGCAGTTGTAGGAGCCTCAGTGTAAATAACTTCTGCAGCCCATGTAACAGGTCC
>CAZXQT010000063.1:0-5613 GCA_964643225.1 uncultured Lentimicrobium sp.
TTGCCAAGGATAAGAACATTCAGCTGAATGTACGCAATTACGATGCAGGTGCATACCTTATCAAGTTTGTAACCCGTTCGGGCGAAAGCTTTGCTAAGAAACTTGCAGTTACCAAATAATCGTTAAATCGATATTCTTAAAGCGGGAGGCTGTCGTGAGGGACAGCCTCCCGCTTTTTTTATCAATAAATTAAATCAGGAACAATATGGTTTTCAGGGTATTACTCAAAATGTTTTGATTTTTTGAAAAAATTATCAGGTTGGTTTAGGGTAAAGACATTTTTTTTTGTCTTAAATTGGTTGGAATGCTATAACATTTATTGACATATAAATTAAACCAGTAGGTTATGTGCCAATGGCTTAATAACAAGAGTTGTGTGCCTTTTGCTAATTGATTTAGCTTAAGGCAATTTTGTTTATTTTGAATTTAAGTATTATTTGAAATATTTGGAAGATACAGTTGAATTAATATTAAAATGTGTCAGTTTATGACAGAAAGGAGGATCAAGGCAAATATCATTGGAGAATCGTTTAGGCTAAATAGAAACAAGCTGGCCTAATTAAGCAAACATTAACTAAACAAACAAGTAAACAAAAATGATTAAACAACTTTACAAATTCAAAGCTCTTCTGCTGGCTGTAATGGCTGTCTTTGTAATCTCTAATGTGGTACAGGCACAAGACCGCACTGAGATGGAAGATATGCAGCACGGTCCGGAAGTGGTACTGCCGGTTATGCCGGAAGGTACCAGCAGAGCTATAGGGGATGATTGTTCCGCACCAATCATTATCCCAGCACTACCCTATACTGATGCTAACACCACAGTTGGTCGTGTAAATAATTATTCAGAAACCTGTATGGGTTCATACGATGGTGGTGAAGATATTATTTATCAGTTCACTATTACCCAGCCTTACTTTGTTAGTGCACAGTTAAACCCTGGTACTACTACATGGACTGGTGTTGCAATAATGAGTGAATGTCCATCTTCACCTACTGCTACCTGCCTTGGTATCTCTACCAATTCGGGTGCAACCACACATACAGCAGGAGCAAATCTTAATCCGGGAACGTACTATATCATGATAGATACGTACCCATCTCCTGATAATATTCCTTCGTTCACTTTGAACGTAAGCACTTCAGCTCCACTACCAGGATTTGTTGCCTACGGTTTTAGTTCAGCCCCCGGTACCTACTCTGAAATTACCGGTGGTGTCTCCTTAGGAACCGAAACTTCAGACAGCCAATATTATGTTGATCCTACTGTTCCGGCAGGTGGTACTGTTACTACTGGTGTTGGATTACCTATAGGTTTTAACTTTACCTTCAACGAAACCAGCTTTGACAGAATCGGTGTAAATACCAACGGCTGGATCACTTTTGGAAACAGCACATTAACTCCAAGTGTTAATATGCAGACCTCCAATTCTACTTCTCCTTTGGCAGGAACCTCTACAGCAACCCCAACCTACCTAAGGTCAAGGATTGCAGCTTTTGCAAAAGACCTTCAGGCGCAGCCCGGAGCAACCATTCGCGTTGAAACCATCGGTACTGCTCCTAACAGGGTTTGTGTTATTCAGTGGAAAAATTACAAACGTTATGGTTCAGCATACACCAATGTGGATAATCTGAACTTCCAGATCCGTTTGTACGAAACAACCAACGATGTAAAAATTTCGTTCGGCACATTTACTACTACCTCAACAACCTCAACCACCGGACAGGTTGGTATGGGTGCTTCAATTCCCGGCATATTCCTGGCACGCACAAGTACCACCAGCTGGACAGCTTCAACCCCTGCAACAGCCAATACTGCTACCATGACCCTGAGTACCACGGTTTATCCGGAATCAGGTCTTACCTATACCTATACCAGGATGGCTCCATTGGCAGCAATATACAGCTCACCAAGCAATGGTGTTATTGGTATGCCACTGGATGTCAGCCTAAACTGGGCTGCAAATACCGGTGAAGGTGGTGGATCACCTTCAGGTTACCGCGTATACTTAGGTACCGATAACCCTCCAACCAACCTGGCTAACGGTGTTGATGTAGGAAATGTTCTTACCTATACCCACCCAACTGCCTTAAATACCAACACCTTATATAACTGGCAGGTTGTTCCTTATAATGTAATGGGCAATGCAACAGGTAATACAACCTGGTCGTTCACCACTACATTAGGTATTGGTACACTCGAAGGTTTTGTAACCAATGGTTTTGGTATTCCATTAGCCAATGCTAACGTTAACCTTACCAACGGGGTAAGTAACTACAATGCTACTTCAGGACCTAACGGTGCCTATCAGTTTGCCAACATCACTGCCGGTGTATACACACTGACAGCAACCCTGGCCAGCTACAATACAACCACCATGCAGGTAACGGTTGCTCCTTCAGTAACCACTTACCAGAATGTTGTAATGACCCGTCCATCGATCGCTGTTACACCCAATCCATACAGTGTAACTGCTAATCCAAATGAAATGGTAGACGGCGCAATCAACGTTGCCAACAACGGTGACGGTGTACTTGGATGGAACGCTACTATAAGCTATACCTCTCCGGGTCCAAATACCTGGCTGGCATTAACCCAGACCAATGGCAGCGTTAATCCTTACAGCAACTTTAACGTACCGGTAGCATTCAATGCTTCAGGACTTACCGCAGGTACCATAAAGACAGCTGAAATTACTTTTACTTCCACACCGAATGTTGGAACCGTAGTTGTTCCGGTAACGATGACCGTTAGCGGCACTGCACTGGGTGTTCCGACCAACCTGGAAGCTGTAATTATTGACCCAATAGGAGGCGTTGTTAATTTAAGCTGGGATTTTGAAACCACTCCTGGTTTTAATTTCTTTGTAATTAAGCGCAATGGTGTTCAGGTAGCTACCACTACCAATACTACATTCAATAATACTCTTCCTGCCTATGGTGTATACAGCTACACTGTACAGGCTGTATTTGCCGACGGCAATTCAGCTCCTGCAGGACCTGTAACTGTTGAGTGGGCTAACCCGACCCTGGTTCTTAACCCAACATCCCTATACAATGAGCAGTATCCAAACACCAGCGAAAATGTAACCTTCCGTATTTCAAATACCGGAGAAGGTACACTGGCTTATTCTTTCCCGGAATATGCTACCCGTCAGCTGGTTAACTCACCCGACTTTACCCCGAACGTACCTTCAAAGATGAAGGAAGTAACCGTTGAAAAAGGTCAGATCGATCCAACCGACGGTATGGGTAATCCTCCTGTACGTGGTGCCGGCGGACCGGATGAGTTTGGTTACATGTGGATAGACAGCGACGAAGCAGGTGGACCTGCCTTTGTTTGGAATGATATCTCTGCAACCGGAACATTAGTAACAGGTTTAAGCGATGATAACGTAGTAGGTCCGTTCCCGATTGGGTTTGCATTCCCATTCTACGAAAACACCTATACAGATGTAAACGTTAGTTCGAATGGTTACCTGATCTTTGGATCGACCAGCAGTTCACTGACCAACCAGAATATTCCAAGTTCAACCACCCCGAACAACCTGATTGCATGGTGTTGGGATGACTTGCACGGTGCCGGTACAGGTAGTACAGTTCATTACCAGAACATGGGTAATTACTGGATCATTCAGTTTACCAGCTACCATGAGTATCCATCCACAGGAACCGGTGTTATCACTGCACAGGTTCACTTATACAAGAACGGTCACATCAGATTATACTATAATACTATAGCCGGTGGATTCGATCTTACCAGTGCAACAGTTGGTATTGAAAACAATGCCGGAACTATTGCAACCAACATCAATTATAACAGCACATACCTGCACAATGGTCTGGCTATCTTAATTGAATATCCGATACCAACCTTCATCACATCCGTTACTCCGGCTCAGGGCCAGGTAGCTCCGGGTGAATTTGTAGATGTAACTGCAACCTTCACCTCCAACGATGATGATTTCCCTGTAGGTACCCACACTGCAGAGCTTGAGCTTACCAGCAATGATTTAGCCAATGCAACCGTTATGATCCCTGCAACCATGGTTGTTTACAATCCTGGTATGCTGCATGGTATTGTAACCAGTGCAGTTGACGGATCACCAATTCACGGTGCAGAAGTAGTAGCCGGATCGTATTCCGCTATTACCAATGTTGACGGAGAATACCATATTGTTGCTGACGCAGGAACCTATACCATGACCTTCAGCAAGACCGGTTTTACCAGTGAAACTGTTACCGGCGTTGTTGTTACTGAAACACAAACAACTACTGTAAATGCTGAACTGGAAGAAGTATTCTATCCTGTAACCCTTGTACACGCCGAAGTAAACGAAGCCGATACACAGGCAGAAGTTACCTGGGGTGTTCCGGAACCGGATTATGAAGTTCTTTATGACGACGGATCTGCTGAAAACTACACAGCATGGGCTCTTCCGGGCAACATGAACGCTGTGAAGTTCACTCCTGCAGGTTATCCTGCTACCGTTTATGGTGGTAAGATCTATGTAGGCGATGGCAGTTTCCCGAACAACAATACCGGTTTCTTAGGCACTACCTTTGGTGCTGTAGTACTGGATGACGATGGTGCCAACGGATTACCGGGTACTATCCTTGATTCTGTAGAAGTAACCGTAAACAACTACGGATGGGTAACCTTCAGTGGATTAAACGCTACTATTACCGATGGTAATTTCTACCTTGGCATGGTTCAGGGTGGCACATCACCAAACGTAGCTCCGATAGGTATTGACCAGCAGAACCCGATCGTATACCGTAGTTACTCCCGTAACGTGGTAGCCGGTCAGCCATGGTCACTTGCACCATATCAGGATATGATGATTCATGCTCTGATCAGCGGACCTGCTTCAGACGATAACGTACGTACTGCATTATCAGCAGAAGTTCGTGCTCCAAAGAAACAGCGTGGCATGATCAGCCTGTTACCTGCAACTGCTCAGAGCGGTGCTGAAGGACAAGGCTTATACCTTGCAGTTCAGAACGGTGAAGGCAGCCGTGATGTAACCGGTTATAAAGTATGGCGTGTTGCTGTTGCTAATCCGGATGCCGGTGTTGAATCAGGCGTTCAGACTCTGCTCAACGGCAACGTGTCAACGACCAGCTATACCGACGCAGCTTTCGGACCATTACCAGAAGGATGGTATGGTTATGCAGTAGCAGCCAAGTATACCAATGGTGGTGAATCTCCAAAAGCTTACTCCAACATTGTTGGACATAAGAAACTTGTAAACGTTACCTTTAATGTAAGCTTAACTACCGGCGGCAGCCCTGCCGGCGCTGTTGTTTCGCTCACAGGACTTGACTATCCTTACTCTACATGGACACAGACAGTTCCAGAAAACGGAACCGTTGTGTTTGAAGATGTATGGAAGGGTAACTATTCCATCCTTGCAGCAAAAGTTGGCTTTGATAACTATGCATTCAATGCAAACATTCAAAGCAACCGTACTTTTGATATTATTCTTGCTGAGCGCAAGTACATGCCTCGTAACCTGTATGTTGATCCGTTAACACTGGTTGCTACATGGGATGAGCCTTTGGCAATCTCCGTAATGGAAGACTTTGAAGGTGCTACTTTCCCACCGGCAG
>CAZXQT010000064.1:0-5549 GCA_964643225.1 uncultured Lentimicrobium sp.
AATGAACGAAAAGTGATGGGCGCATGAATAACGAGAAATTCAGAAGCTTAGTCGGCAATCACATGCGGAACTTTCAATCGGCTCCACCGGCAGGTGTATGGGAGTATATTGAAAAAGAATTAAACCGGCGCAGACGCAGAACTGTGTTGATCCGAATCAGCGCTGCAGCTGCTACACTCCTCCTGTTAATCACCATTGGCCTGAATTACCTGAATCAAGAATCAGCAAATCAACAACTTTCACCCAGTAATAATCAGACAAAAGCCTCCCATAGCTCAGCAAAAAATAATAAAGGTGAGCTTGCCCTTAAAGCAGATGTGGCAGATGATATGCCAATATCTCAGGGTATTAAAGCATCTAAGGGTATTAAAGCATCGCAGGATATTAAAGTATCGCAGGGTATAGAAGTATCTAAGGGTACAGAAGTATCTCATGGCACAGAAGTATCTCAAGGTGCAGAAGAATCTAAGGGTATAGAAGTATCTCAGGGTGCAGAAGTATCTCAGGATATAGAATTAGCTGAGCAGGACGTTGCCCAGAACATCAGAATTATAGAAAATTCTGATAGTTTGTCAAAAATATCTACAATTCCTCCCGGCATGTATATTAATAATGAAACTTTGGCGGAGCTTGCTACCGGAAAGGTTGCCGATATTGCTACAGGTGATAACAGTGCTGACAGGCACTGGAATATCTCGCTTGCATATGGTACAGGTACCGGAGCCGATTACTCTGGCACTGAAATCACCAACACTACGGATAGAGGCGGTTATAGTTATGATGAATTCATGGCACGGCTTGCAAATGAAACCAATTACTATGAAGAGATAGATAATACAATTCATGAGGCACCACTCACTTTGGGACTAATGTTTGATATTGGACTCTCGCAGAGGTTGCGATTAGAAACCGGACTTACCTATTCAAAACTGGCTTTTAAAGTAAAAACGGACGTACTCGATCCCTTCTACAGAGAATACCGAAATGAAATATATTACCTTGGTCTGCCTTTAGGTATCCGATACAATTTCGTTCAAAAACGGGTATTTGATTTATATATCCTGCAATGGGTAGTACTCGAAAAAGGCATTAAGGGAAGTGCATTCTCTGATATTTACCTGAATGAAAATCTGGAGAGCTCTGACAATAAAAATTACCCTATCAAAGGAGTTCAGCTCTCCTCTGTTACGGGATTCGGTGGTCAATTCAAACTCAATCGGTCAGTATTTCTTTTCCTTCAGGGAGGAGCGCAGATTTTCTACCTGAATCAGACACAACCCTACAATCTAAGAAGTTCTAAGATGGTGTGGCCATCTGTCCAAACAGGTATCAGGCTTAAGCTTGGGAAATAAAATTGCTTCAAAAAATATTTCTTAATTCCATTTAATAAAAGCACAGCATTGATGCAACCATGAGAATTTGCAAGCATCTTTACAGTACACTGCCCTTCATTGTGGTGCTGTGTATAAGTGTGCTCATTTTTTTATTATGGATAGCCGAATAAGTTTCATTAAAAGTATTTCTCTTCTAATTCTTATCGCATTGTCGATGGCTTCGTGCCAGAATAAAGACTATGAAGAGATCATTTATACTGCCAATGTGCCTGTTGTAATGGGTTTTGAGGAATTTCGTGCTGCTGTTAAAAAAACAACTCCACAGGAATTAATCAACCCCGGAAAGATCTATATTAAAGACCATCTGCTCTTCATCAATGAGTATCTGGAAGGTATTCACGTAATTGACAACACTGATCCTGCTAATCCTCAAAAACTTACTTTTATCCAAATTCCCGGCAACGTAGATATGGCCATTAGAGGTAACATATTATTTGCTGACAGTTATATTGATCTGGTTGCAATTAACATATCCGATCCGCAAAACCCTGTGGAAATTGACCGTATTAAAGATGCTTTTCCAAATGTTTTGCCTCCAATTCTTAATGCCGATTACCCAATATATGGCCTGGATTTTGCAAAAGGGGTTGTTGTTGGCTGGGAAACCCGTGAAGTAAAAGAGATTGTTGAAAAAGATGGTTACTATGGCCTTGGTAAAGTTCAATACGATATTGCTACCGGAGTCCCATCTATAGGGACTAATGAAGTATCCATCAATCCTTCCAGTGCCGGAGTGGGAGGATCCATGGCTCGATTCTGCAACCGCGAAAGCTACCTGTTTGCACTTCATAACAACAATCTTAAAGTATTTAACCTTTCAACAGTTCCGGGCATGCAATTATCCGGCGAAACCGGAATCAGCAGAGAGGTAGAAACATTGTTCCCATATGAAAATAAACTGTTCATGGGAACCACGACCGGTATGTTAGTATACGATATTACATCCGCAATAAGTCCAAAGTTGCTTTCCGAATTCAACCACATTAACTCATGCGATCCTGTTGTGATAAATGGGGATTATGCCTATGTTACACTTCGTTCGGGCACTATGTGTAATGGTTTCTTAAACCAACTTGATGTTATTGACATCTCTGATATTCAATCACCTTACCTCGTTAAATCGTATGAAATGGTCAATCCTCATGGGCTTGGCATTGATGACAATACTCTTTTTATCTGTGATGGAGCAGATGGCCTCAAAGTATATGATGTATCTGACCCACTAAAAGTTGACAAGAACAAGCTGGCTCATTACAGAGGTATCTCTACCTACGATGTGATACCTCTTGATGGACTATTGATCCTGATCGGAGCTGACGGATTATTCCAGTATGATTATACCGATCTGGATTCGCTTAAACTATTAAGCAGTATTCCTGTAATGAGAAACTAGCGAAAAACCATTCTCATAACTAGCGGGAAACTAAAGATTAATACCATCCACACACCAGAAGGCACTCCCTCGTTTTGGAGTGCCTTTTTTATGTTACAAAAGATGCCATTTTTATTCTACAGAAAACGCATCCCTGCCATTCTCTGAAATTACATGCATAGCAGCCTGATTCTGCATTATGGCTCCGCCCCATTCATTGAAATCATAAATATGAGGTGTTTCAAACCAGCTATCAATGTGCATCTTAACTGTTAACGTTTTTACATCACCCGAAATAAGTAAAGGGTCTCCCTGCGGTCTGACTGTAAAATTATTGTGCACAAAACCTGTTATATCTTCAATATTTCCGGAATTATTAGCGTAAACCTGACCTATGCCCATGTGGAAATTAAAAGGCTTTCTTTCTATTGGGGTGCTTTTCCAAAATCCGTTCATCATTAAATAATGATATCCGCCTCCCAGAACTTCTGGCCATGCCATATTTACTTCAGGGGGATTTACAAATAAGTACGACTTGTTAATTTCTTCCGATAACCCAAAAGTAAATGTGATACTGTCGTATGTACCTTGCGGAATATTATCAGATACTTCCCAGACTAGTGTCTCAGACATCTTAGCATCAATGTAATGTATATTATTATCCTTTTCAGGAATAACAATGGATCCGTTTCTATACAGTTTTACATCTGAAATGAAGTACATGAGATCAGTAATTTCCAAAGGATTACCAGCTGTATTAACGTAGTTCATTTCGTTAAAAACGAGTGACTCATTATTAAACACATGAGAAAACTCCAGCTTCAATGTACTTTTTTGTTCCTCTGCTTTTTTACTGCAGGAGTTCAAGAAAATAATCAGTACCGGCAACAGTAGAATCAGCTTTATTTGGGTTGACATATCTGTGATGAATTAGCACCCGTAAAGTTACAATCCTTTCAAGACATTAGCAACTTCAGTGCATTAGCTGATGAGCGCCAGATTGGATATCCTGTATAAAAGCCTGGCTCCTACATTAGCATCCCATTCATCTGATCCCGGGGCCACTTCATTAATATCAAACCCAATTATTGACTTTTTACCCTGTGCCACCAAATTCTCAATTAGATACAACACCTGATCATACTCTAAACCACCCGGAACAGGAGTTCCTGTATTAGGGCAGTATCGGGGATCGAGTCCGTCAATGTCTATGCTTAGGTATACTTTATCAGGAAGACTGCCAATTATTTCATCACAAATCTTCGCCCAGCTCTTACCTTCGTATGATTGTCTTTTAATGGCCTGGTCGAAAAAGGTTATAATATTTTCATGTGATCTGATAATGTCCACTTCCTGCTGACAGTAATCGCGTACTCCCACCTGTACCAGTTTTTGAACCTGGGGTATTTTAAGTGCGTTATACATGATAGATGCATGAGAATATTCGAATCCTTCATACGCTATTCGGAGATCAGCATGCGCATCAATCTGCAGTATACCAAATGATTCATGTTTTAGAGCCAGTGCCTGCATCAAACCGAGGGGAGTAGAATGATCTCCCCCCAATACAGCTACTTTTTTGCCGACTGACAAATATTTAAGTGCCTGTTCTTTTACCCAGTTATTTAAATCTGCTGATGCCTGATTTATTTCACTTAAAATTTCCTGCATTTCAGAGCTGGAGTCAGGATTAATCCCCTGGCCGTGAATATTAATATAATCTTCTGCCTTTTCGCGCAAAGCTTCACCTTGCTTAGTAAGACTGGTATTAATTTCATCCATTGCAATGCCGAGCTTCCATGCATCGTCTGTAATTGGATCGTACAGGTCTACCTGAAATGATGCAGCGTGGATAGCCAATGGTGCTTCAGCAGTACCTGAGTTATATGATACCGTTACTTCCCAGGGAACCGGGATAATAACCAGATTAGCTTCTTCCACACCGAAAGGCAGCCCATAGATGTTATTACCTGTTCCTATACCATTAGGATCAAAGCTCTGTATCTTATCTGAAATATCCATATAACAAATTTATAATGCAAAGTTAAGGCAAATAACCCTTAAGCCTGCACCGATATTTATGTAAGATTATCGGAGGAACTTGTTATTTCTGAGGAATTAAAATAAAAAACCGCCGATAATTGAAGATCGACGGTTATTTATTTGTGACCCCGACAGGATTCAAACCTGTGACTTTCAGAACCGGAATCTGACGTTCTATTCAGCTGAACTACGGGGCCATTAGCCAGTGCAAATTTCTCAAAAAAATTGTTTCCTTTAACATCCCGAATCAAATAAGCAGGGTTTTACGATAAACACCATAAAATCTTTGTTATCTTTGTAGACAGCAATCTATTTCTAAGTATACTAATTTCTAAACTTCATACGATGAGGAAAATACTTGTTTTATTAGCATCTTTAATAATTTCTGCACAGACATTCAGTCAGACCGTTTCCCTTACCGAAAACTTCACAACAGGTGTTGATATTCTCAACGACATAGTGATGGATAGTCCTGATGGCATAGATTTCAGAACTATAAATCCTGGTTTTAATGTTTATGGGATGTACAGCTATCGTATTCCTGCCAGTAAGATCTCTCTGGCAATCGGTCTGGGGCTTGGTATGCATAATTTGCACAGTAATGGATTGCTTTCAGATACCTCGGGTGTTTCATATTTTCAGTCTCTTGACCAGTTTAACGGCAAAGAAGTAGACTATAAGACTAATAAATTACAACTCACTTATCTGGATATACCTGTAGAAATAAGGTTCAAAAGTGT
>CAZXQT010000065.1:0-5297 GCA_964643225.1 uncultured Lentimicrobium sp.
AAAAACTGGTGATTTACTTTTGCGAAAATTTGAGGAAACAAAGTTGCTGATTACACCACTAGTCCCACTAGTCCCACCAGCCCCACTCGCCCCACCAGCCCCACCAGCCCACCAGCCCCACACGTCCCACCACCCCCAAAAAAACTTTTTCCACACCCCATTGCACCATCAATAATAAAACATTAATTTTGCACTCTGAATTTCGGGATGTAGCGCAGCCCGGTAGCGCGCTTCGTTCGGGACGAAGAGGCCGCAGGTTCGAATCCTGTCATCCCGACTCAGCTAATCAAAACAAATCAAGCCTGCAAATCAATAGTTTGCAGGCTTGATCTTAAATTACATTTCCCATGCCTCTCCTAACCCTTGTACATATATGATCCGATTGGCTATTATTATCGGTGCGGGCAGCTTCCTTGGCGGTGCTTCACGATTCCTCGCCTCCCGGGCTATCCAAAACTATTCCGTTTCAGCTTTCCCTCTCGGTACTTTTATCGTTAACATCCTTGGTTGCTTTCTTCTGGGCCTGTTTTATGGTATGTCTGAAAAAGGAGACTTCCTCAGCCATGAATGGAGACTGTTCCTCACCATCGGCTTCTGCGGCGGATTTACCACATTCTCTGCTTTTGCCCACGAAAATTTACTATTACTCAGAAACAGCGATTTCTTCTACTTCGCACTCTATACCTCGCTTAGCCTTTTCCTGGGATATTTGGCTACCTTTCTGGGCAATTACTTCACAAGATTATTCTGATTTGCTCTAACTGATCCGATTGCTTCAATCTATTCAATTGGCTGATTCTTCAGTCAAAGCCTATTTCTTCCCAATCCATGCCCGGCCCTTTTCTACTGCCAGCGCCATTATACTTGCCCTTATCGGTGAAAACGCCTTGCTGGTCAGCAATCCCGATGCCATCCGCAAAAGCGGCCGTCTGAATATTATCGCAGCTGCAATTCCTGCCACTACCGGTACTACCTGCTTTGCACTTACTTTGCTTGAAATGCTTTGTATCGTATTCATCGTAAATATTTTTTCTGTTTGAAACACTAAACCACCCTTAAATCAAAAATCATCAACAAATAAACACCCTAATCCAAAATTTGCTCAAATTATCCCGCCTAAGTAGTCAAATCAAAACCATAACTCCGTATTTTTGCACCTGCACAGACCAAACTAAACCTGGTGTTGCGACAATCCGCATTAACTCAGGCCGGTATGGAACCTGTTCACGCCACTTTAGCTCAGTCGGTAGAGCAGCGCATTCGTAATGCGCGGGTCGTGGGTTCGAGTCCCATGAGTGGCTCAATAATTCGTTTCACCACATTTAAGTTGAGTCATGAAACGTCTATTCCTCGAAGAACAACGCATGGACCAATGGTGGCTCAAACTGATCCTTTTGCTACCACCGGTCATTTTTGCCATCGCCCTCATTCAGCAACCACCAGCCAGCACATCCAGTTACATCGGCATTGGCATCGCTGTAATCATCATGTCAGGTATATACTTGATCTTTTTTAAAGCAAAACTCGTCACCGAAATAACCGAATCCCAAATCATCATTCAATATCGGCCCTTTTTCAGGAATAAAACAGTGTCCTGGAATCAAGTCACATCTGCCGAAATTGTTCGCTATCCGTTTGCCGGATATGGTATCCGCTGGGTTGGAGGAAAATACCAGACAATATACAATACCAAAGGAAGATACGGACTCTTTATCGTTATTGGAAACGGTCGCCGCCGATTTGTAATTGGTACACAAAAAAAGGATGAACTGGCTGCAGTTGCCCGCCGATGTATGAGCTTACATCAATAAACTTCCGGCCCCGCTTGACAAGGGCTCAACAAGCCTCAGAAAAACTGCCTTACCACTCATATACTGCTCCTTCTGCTGCAACCCCATCCGCAAAGGCGTATAAAAAATAACTTCCGACATATACGCCCGGTACATCTCCCAATAAAAGGCCCTGTCAGCCGGGATATTGTCCAGCCTCCTCAGATGTCGCATCTCCTGAAGCTCCATAATGTTAGGATTATATCTCATAAACCTTTCGGGGAAAAGCGCTGCAAGTATAGCCGAAGCTGCCTGCAGTCTCAGTCCGGCATTCGCCAGATAAACAAACCGCTCATAATCCGATACATCATCGTTCGAAAGATACTCACTAACAGCCCGCGCAGCCTCCTCAACAGATCCAAACATCGCTTCAAGCTTTCGTACAGTACCACGCTTACCCTTCATGCTCCTTCCGGGCAAAATCGTCAGAAAATCAAAATATCCCAAACTCCTCTCTTGCTCAAATTTAAACCGCACTTGCTCCACCAACCGATTGTCCTTGGGATTATACCTCAGAAAACCTTCATCAGCAACAATCTTGCCCTTCAACATCCTGTTTAGGTGAATCTTCTGCATATCCGGAAAAAAAGTGATCTCCCGGTACAAAGCCCCCAGATCATCCCTCTCAGGACTAATCAGCCGCACTGTGCTTACTTCGTTCAAATAACTCTCCAGTGGAGCATAATCATAAACTTTGCGGTTAATGAAATCTATACAGATAACATTCGTCGATTCATTGACTACCGTCTCACTCAAAGCATTCACAAAAACATGTATAATTTTATCCCGATGCTGATTCACAGCAACAAACTGGTAGGGTAGTAAAATGTGCATCTCGTAAGTGTTGGGGTTAGTAAAATACTACAATACTTACAACTAAATACGCCAAATGTTTATGCTATATAAATAAAAACTTCTGTCCCACTCACCCCACTAGTCCCACTTGTCCCACAATCCCACAATCCCACAATCTCACCTGTCCCACCAGTCCCACTTGTCCCACTTGTCCCACCAGTCCCACTTGTCCCACCTGTCCCACAATCCCACCTGTCCCACTTGTCCCACCTGTCCCACCTATCCCACAATCCCACCTGTCCCACTAATCCCACCTGTCCCACCTGTCCCACTACCGGTGTTGATCTACCAATATCACATTCCCATCAGGGTCTGTCAGCATAATAAATGCAGGCCCGGTAGTCGTCTCATCCGCCTCTGTTGTTAGCGTCACACCGCGTTCCTTCAAGCGCGCTTGTATCACCCGAACGTCTTCAAACGGCTCTATAGATTGCGCTTGCTGATTCCAACCGGGATTAAACGTTAACCAGTTCCCTTCAAACATTCCCTTAAACAACCCTATCACCGTTTCTCCATTCCTTAACACAACCCAGTTCTGAGTAACATCTCCGCCGGTCTGCACAAACCCAAGCTTCTCCCAAAAAGCCTTCGAATCTTCTAATTCCTTAACCGAAAGGCTTACAGAAAAAGCCCCAAGGTTCATTTTACTCGCAGATATCTTCGATGCCTCGGATAACAGCCCCCCAGCCTCAACTGCCCAGCTCAAATCCAGCACCTCACCGCTTTCATAACTATGCCACTTCCCATGAAAATGGCCTGACACAACTGCAGATTTTTCATCCGATGGTACCTGCATCTCAAACTCGCCCCTTAATATACCGGTATGCTTCTGATCTTTATCCTCATAAAAAATGAACGATCCTTCAACAACCTTCGGTTGAGTCTCAGTTCTTGTATCAATCCCTTGCCCAGGGTTCTTAACCTTCATAATTCCCTGAAAATCACAAATATTCCGTTCAACCTCTGTGTGCCCGTACACCAGATACTCATCCGGTCTGTCCGCATTCCTTATCATAGAAACAAATTCCACCCGAATTTCCTGCCCCTTATCACCAATTACACCCTTCGTTTCCAACGATTTACTATTGCCCTTCACGGGATCTGTAATTCCTTTCATCAGCAAATTCTCAAGGTCCTGAGCCCTGCTTAGCTCTGCAAATAAAAGTGTCAACAAAAACAGCACCATGCCCACACTCATTTTAAATGTCCTAACCAGGTTATTTTGATTCATATCATAAAGTTTTATTGAACTACATTCATATACTTACTCATCCCACAAAGATATAAAAATTCCATCCCAATAATCCCACTAGCCCCACTCGTCCCACCTATCCCACAATCCCACAATCCCACTAGCCCCACTCGTCTCACCTATCCCACTCGTCCCACCTGTCCCACTCGTCCCACCTATCCCACATCCCACCAACCCCACAAGTCCCACCAGCCCCACCACTCCCACCATTCCCACCATTCCCACCACTCCCACTACCCCCCAAACTTCATCTCCTCACTATACACCACCCCCGCCTTGGTAAGTATAAAACCCTTATAAAAATACTCCCTGTCAGTCTGCAATCCTGATAAACCAATATAAATCAGAGCCCCAGGATGTCCCGCAAAAACTACTGTATCGCTAACACACACACCCGGCAGCCTGCTCAGACAAACCCCAATCTTCTGAACCTCAAGCCCACCGCTCGAAACAATTTCTACCAGTATTTTAGCCGATGTCTCGGATAATTCCGTTACCGGATAAACGCGAATCACAGGCTCCGATGGTTCCGACGTAACAAATGAAACCACATCTCCATAAAGAACGCCCTCCGCATTCACTGCATATGCTCTGATATAATATTGGGTAGAAGCCAGCAGCATGGTAATAACACCCTCGAAATTTCCGGCTCCCTCACACACGATATATGATTATCCTTCATTTCCGGATTAAAATTAGTGCCATAGCAAAATCCTCGCTCACGAACCGCCATCCCTTCCGCCGCATTTATCAAACCGTAGCAAACAACACTCCAGCTCGACTCATAGGCTGTTCCAATTGTTTGAATTTCGCGCGGCATCCCAGCCGGCCAGATAGCCTGCTCCTCGCATCCCGTGAATAACCTGCTTCCTGCGATGAATAGAACTGTCATCATCAGTTTGATATGGGGTACCATCTTCATGATGTGTATATTTTTTTAAAAGCACTTATAAATATACAACTTTTAAATGTTAAAATCAATCCCAAAAGTTTTCAGCATAAGCATCCTTAAAAAATAATCACAATCATAGTCTCCTTTTTTTTATTTTTGTTCTCTATGGATATTCAGATAATTCTTCTTGCGCTCTCACTTCTCTTCTTTCTTTCCATTTTAGTGAGTAAAGCCGGCTCTCGTCTTGGTGTTCCCGCATTGCTGCTATTTCTTGGTGTCGGTATGATCAGCGGAAGCGACGGCTTAGGCATACAGTTCGAAAACATTGAAGCAGCTAACGTAATCGGAACCATCGCACTCTGTATCATCCTGTTCTCCGGTGGACTCGACACTAAATACTCTGAAATCCGACCGGTCCTCCCCCAGGGTGTCATCCTTGCAACGGTCGGTGTACTGCTAACAGCCATAC
>CAZXQT010000066.1:0-5180 GCA_964643225.1 uncultured Lentimicrobium sp.
CAGGGTGATATGTTACCTGGAATGACTATCATTCAGCAAGGAAATGGAATGCAGATCGAAGTCAGGTAAGTTATTAAACTGTTAATACTTTTTAAAATTAAGAAAACTTAATAAAACCAGACGCAGCAAGCGTCTTTTTTTTTAAAACATCTGGTTACATTTCACATATTTAACCATTAACTGTTAACAACATTTTAACTATTTTTTGGTATTGTGCTATTTACTTAATAAATTAGCACTTTCTTTATCAGAAAAGTAACAATAAAGCGAATGAAAACCTGCACCCCCGGCATAATAATAGCATTATTGCTCCTTTTTACACTAACCAGTACATTGGTTATTGGCCAGGACAATATTGAGCGGGCATTAGCTGATTCCATAAGCAAAGAAACACCAGCACCTCCCAGTGCAAAAATGCAGGAAAACGGAACTTCATCACGAAATGTCGAAATTTCCATGGAAATTGACGGATTATTGGTTGATGAAACGAAAACAAAAGCAGGCAGGGATTTTTATGACTACCTGTATAGTAAATGGGATGCCCCTCCCGGTGTCTCAAACTACAATATAAAAGTTTCGGAAAAGCCTTACCGTGTTAATCTTACATTACTTGAAATTTATGTTAATGACGAGATGGTGATCAACACTGTATTACAACCACGACAGCAAATTATAATGGACCTTGCAGAACAGGTTGCAATAGGGTTAGGTCAGTATCTGCTTCAATTAAGTGAAACAATCAAACAGCTTGAGGATGAAGATCAATCAGGCTCAGGAATATTCTAATTAATAATCACAGTTATGAAAACAAAACTACTCACTTTCTTATTCATCTGCGGATCATTTTTTCTTGCACAAAATATTAACGCCCAGGACTTCTCATTTAAATTCATAAGTCCTTTCTTTGGAGGCGAAACATTTAATTTTCAACAAATACTAAGTTCAGCGGAAGCTCAGAACACGTATACTGCACCTGCCAGTCAACAGGATATGAGCAGGTATAACCCATACGGAACTTCAGCCTCCGAACTTTCTGACTTCGAAGCATCACTGAACAGACAGATTTTAAGTCAGTTATCACGCCGGCTTGTGTCTGATCAATTTGGAGATGAAGATCTTCAACCGGGCACCTATGTTATAGGTAATTTCCAGATTGATATCACAGAAGAGAATGGCGGTATTAATGTTATAATATTCGATCTGGACTCCGGTGATCAATCGACAATATTCGTCCCTTATTTTTAATACACCCCCTCTAATGTGTAATACTATGAACAAAAGTTATAAATGGTTATTTTCCCTGACCGTGGCACTTTTATTTCAGGCGTGTGTTCCCTATCTGCATCAGCCACTGAAAACAGAAAGAGCCAGACTAGGACCTGAAACGCCACAAAACAAAGATTTACAGAGCTTGCCGGCCCCTAAAGAAAAAATTGTTGCTGCAGTATATAAATTTCGCGATCAGACCGGTCAGTATAAACCTTCGGAAATGGGCTCCAACTGGTCTACTGCTATCTCACAGGGAACCACTGCAATATTGCTTAGAGCTCTGGAAGAGTCAAAATGGTTTATTGCCATTGAACGTGAAAACATTGGGAACCTGTTAAATGAGCGTAAAATTATCCGTTCAAGCAGGGCACAGTATGAAGGCAAAAGTGAAGAAAATGCACCATTACTTCCTCCGCTGCTGTTCGGTGGAATAATTCTGGAGGGCGGTGTAATTTCATACGAAACAAACATTTTAACCGGTGGTATTGGCGCACGTTATTTTGGCACAGGAGCTTCAGGTCAGTACAGACAGGATATGGTTACCGTCTACCTGCGTGCAGTTTCAACCAGCAATGGTAATATTCTTAAAACCGTTTATACTAGCAAAACTATTCTCTCACAGGAAGTAAGTGCAAGTGTCTTCCGGTATGTTTCTTTTAAAAGATTACTGGAAGCAGAAACCGGGTTTACTTTCAATGAACCGTCAGAGATGGCTGTAACAGAAGCAATTGAAAAAGCAGTTACCGCGTTGGTTATTGAAGGTCAACAGGATGGTTTATGGCAATTTGCAAATGCTGCTGACACTTCATCCGTTGTTATTAAAAACTATCTCGCAGAGAAAAACAGCAATGAAGATATGGATTTGTTTCAGCGCCTTGTAAACGAGAATCTTAGAAGTAAAGTAGCTATCACGGCGTATGGTGGTATCAATAAATTTGATGGGGACTATCCGGGAACGGAGGTAGATCAGTATTATGGTCTTTCCCTTAAATACCGCCTGATGCCTGCATTAAATCTGGAAGCAGGAACAGAAAGATATTACCTGAATGCGGGTGACAATTATTCCTCTGTGGGACATATTTATAAAATAGGAGCACGATATCTGCTGGCACCCCATACAAAGTTTACACCATATATTGAAGGTGGTGCAGGCGTGTTAATGGAAGTTGGAGATACAAAAACAGCAACAGATGAAGTTAACGCTGTGCTCAATTATGGTGTTGGTTTTGAATGGATGCCGGCACCCCGGCTTGGAATCTTTGTAGGAGCCAATCAAAATTTCATTCTATCGGATGGATTTGACGGCCTGAAGCAAGGAAAATACAACGATATGATCTGGACAGCCAAAGCTGGTTTGAATATCTATTTAGGCAAAAACAAAGCCAAACAACCGACTGTAAAAAAAGAAACTGATAAAAAATGAAAGTAATATTTGCAGCTCTGACTATATCAATATCAATGCTAAGTCTCACGGGACTGAGCCAGAGTGCTGCATCCATCAATATTACGGAAAAAGAACAGTTTGTTAATTTTGAAGGAGAATACTATAGCAAATCCATTGACACTTTATATTTAAGTTACGAAATGCTAGTCAGTAAAACAGGTAAATCAGGATCTTCAAATCAAAAGCAAAGTGGAAGTTTTACTGCGGTTCCTGAAAGAACGACTAAATTAAGTACATCCTCCTTGAATAAACAAACAGGTGAAAAAGTAAAGATTACATTAAGAATATTGAACAACAACACGGTAGTTGATTCAACATCGCTAAACTATCCTGAAAATAATTAAAGCACCAACGAAAAACAATCAAGCAATGATACGAAACTATCTTAAGAGCATTTTACTGGTTTTTATCGCTACAATTACGTTTTCATGCGAAAAAACCATAGAGCTGGAAGAAGAATACGGAACCGTTACAGGTTATGTAAGGGATGCGTTGACCAATGACCCGATAGCAGGGGCCAATATAACGACTTCACCAGCATCTACAGCAGTGGTAACTGACGAAGAAGGATTTTTTAAAATTGAAAATGTAAGTTTGGGCGATTTAACCGTTACATCTAAAAAGCTTTATTACAAATCAGCTTCGGTTAATCTGAAGGTGTTTGCCAATAAAGAAACCCAAACAGTAATCATTATGGAGGCTTCATCCGGTTACGACGATCCCGTAGGAAAAGTATTTGAACCATATCCCTCAAACAAAACTACCAATCTGGCAGTATCTGACACTTTAAGGTGGAGATTTGAACTGGAAGGCAATGCTGATAGCATTAAGTATAACGTAAAGCTGTTCAAATCACCCGGGACAGATCCGGTGATTGAATTTACCAATATCAGAGATACCTTTGCTATAGTAGAAGCATTCAACTACAACACTACCTATTACTGGCAGGTTACAGCCCTGGCTGATGGTATGGAATTGACCAAAAGTGAATTATGGTCTTTCTCGACAAGAGAATTCCCTGACAACCCTTTTCTCTTCGCCCGTAAAGTCAATGAGAACTTCGACATATATTCTGTGCTGGACTCTGCGGGCAAAGACCTGGTAAAGCTTACAGACCATAGCGCAAATATTGACTGGTATCCCCGCGTAAACAGAATTACCGGCAGAATAGCATTTATATCAAATCGTAACATTTCTCCTCAGATTTATACTATGGATGAGCAGGGAGGAAATATTCAGAAGGTCACCTCGTTATCAGTAACAGGTAACTACAACCAGGGAACCGGCTTTTGCTGGTCACCCGATGGCAGCAAACTTCTTTACCCCCACTACGACAAATTATACGTTATTAATGCTGACGGAACCGGCTTGCGCGAAATAGCCACTGCACCAGCCGGACATAACTTCACTGCCTGTGATTGGGCAAACTACACCGGTAAGATCATTGTTCAGACCACCGGAGTAAATCCTTACGATAATGAGCTGTGGATAATGGATGCAGATGGCTCGAATCTGAATTTGTTTTATGATGACTTGCCGGGCATGATACAGAATCCGGTATTCTCTGCTGATGGATTGAATGTCATGTTCACTCACGATGTATCCGGATTGAACGCATTCGATGGCAGACAGCTTGATGCAAGAATATTCATTAAAGCTGTGAATGACACAACGCTTACTGACATTTCTTTAAGTTATAAAACAGATGGTACCAATGATCTAATGCCAAGGTTTTCACCGGATGGTTCACAGATTATTTTTGTAAACACAAACAATGTACCCGGAAGCAAACATACTATAATGATCTGTAACCTGGATGGCTCTAATAGATTTGAGTTAATTGAAGATGCAACTATGCCTGAATGGAGATAAAAACTATTCAGAAATTATTATATGGCTGAAAGGTAAGCCACAATCCTATGTAATTATTTAAGAAAAGCCGGAGTAATCCGGCTTTTTCAGTATCAAGCACTGTTTAATACGTGTTTTCACGTATTAAATTACACCTCTGCATCATTGTATATTTGTAAACCCCCTGTCGTATTGGTTAAGCATATTTTTTAACCAAAAACTTAACTTAACCCACCATGAAAAAGGTCGTATTATTTATTGCACAAGTATTCTTTGTTTTTAACCTATCGGCGCAACACATAGATAATGTTACCCAGACCGGTGATAATAACTATTCTTTAGTAAATCAGAAATTTACCGAAGTTTCAATGATGCTTTCTGGAAACATGGCTGCTATTGTTCAGACCGGAAATAACAATAGCAGTGATGTGTACCAGGAAACCTATGGATTTATGAGTCCTATACCAGAAGATCCTGGTTTCGCTCCTGACGGTAACAGGATTGGAGTTAATCAGGTTGGGGATTATAATATCGCTAAAGTGAGCCAAATCTGGAAAGCGAATTTTGGCTTAATTAATACAATGGGGTCATATAACATTGCATTACTTGAACAACG
>CAZXQT010000067.1:0-4995 GCA_964643225.1 uncultured Lentimicrobium sp.
GTTGCCGTTAAGTAAATTTTAAAAAGCAGCGTTAAGAAAACATCTTGTCCGAGCGAAGCGAGTTATGTTTTTAGCTAGCTTTTTAAAATTTACAGGCAACGTAATCCAGTCTGAGTATGCTTATACCAGTTAATGTATTCTTATACCACAATTTCTTTTATATTTGTTAACCCCAACACCCCAACACCAACCTCCCCATGCCCGCATACAACCCTAAACCCTTACTCATAGCCGGCAGCCTGGTTTTAATCGCAGCAACCGCCGTGCTACTGTGGTGGCCCGGGAAGCAACACCGGGGGGAAGAGCGGCCAAACAGTAATGCCCGGATATCCGGATTGCTGGAAAACCTCGACCGGTCTTACTGGGAAAACCCTACCGGAAGCCTCGATTCAGTTAATCTGCTGATGGAGCTCTCCAACAAAACCGGCAACAATCAGGCTGTGGCCATGGCGCTCTATTATAAGGCAGCCTGCTTTGTGATCCTCGAGCGGTACGACAGCGCGTACTTTTTGTGTAGGCAGGCGCTGGCCTTTGCGGAAGAACAAAACAACGACAGGGTGACGGGTAAGATGAAGATTGTGCTCGCTAACTACCATATCGCAAAAAATGAATTTGACGAAGCGGGCAAGTTCCTTATGGAAGCGCTGGTGATCCTCGAAAACCACGGCACCAATAAGGATGTTGCCAATGCGTTGAACGGACTCGGACTGCTCTATTACGACCTGAAAGAATCCGATAAGGCAATCGGCTACTATAAAAAGGTGCTGCTCCGGTCAAAACAACCCGCCGAAAAACGTCAGGAATCGGTCGCCCTTATGAATATCTCCAATTGCTACCGCTTGAAACAGAATTTCGACTCCACCCTCCTTTACCTGAATAAGGCGTTGGCCGGATTCAGAATGCTGAACGATTCGGCCTTCATCATGATGTGTCAGATGAACATGGGCATCGTTGCCGTTGATCGGGGGGAGAAGGAAAAAGGCCTCGGTTACTATTTCCGTGTAATGCAATTCGCCAGGCGCATGGATAAGAAAGCGCTGCTCGGGCATACCCTGTTTAATATCGCAAGCGTCTATAATTCAGACAATAACACAACATCCGCAAAGAAATACTTCTTGCAAAGCATCCAGGTGTACCGCAGCATTTCGAACAGAGACGGCGAGAAAAATGTGCTGCTCGAACTGTCGAAAATCGAACAGCAAAGCAACAACTGGCAAACGGCCTTCAGCTATTACACGCAATACATCAGCATCCGCGACAGCGTCATTAGCGCAGGCCTGCTCAAAAACATCTACGACCTGCAATGGAAATACGATTTCCAGAAAAAAGAGACCGAAATGCTCGCCATTCGCGAAAAATACGAGCTGAAACAACGCGAAACCATCATATTGATCATATCGCTCAGCTCCTTTGCACTGGTGGCGCTGCTTTTCGTGGCACTGATCAGGTTAAGGAACAAAAACCTCAAAAAAGCCGACAAACTGAAACAACTGCAGATCGCCCACCTCAACGAAAAAATTGAAGCCAAAAACAGAGAACTCACCACCTCGTCGCTTCAGCTGATCACAAAAAATGAGATCTTAAGCACCGTGTCCGGGATAGCAGACACATATCTGAAGAAAAATGGCCTTTCGGAAGAATGCTACGCGCGGCTCATGAGCACCCTGAAAGAAAACCTTGTGCAGGAAAAGGACTGGCAGCACTTTAAGCGTCTGTTTGAAGATGTGCACAAAGACTTCTTCACCAGCATAAAACACCACTACCCCGAAATCACCGAAAGCGAACTCCGCATCTGCGCCTACCTGAAAATCAACCTTCAGAACAAAGAAATCGCCAAACTGCTCAATGTAACCCCCGACAGCCTCAAAACCATCCGTTCCCGCATCCGCAAAAAACTCAACCTGCCAAAAGAGGCCATTTTAGAAGATTACATTCGAAGTATTTGAATTAGAGTTTTTCAGATTTAAGGAGGGTTAGTGCTACTTGTGCTATTTGTGGGACATGCGAGACAAGTGGGATGTGTGGCATCTGGGTAGTAAACCCATTCTGGTGTGTTTATCAATTTTCTTGAGTGGTATAAGCAATACTGAGACCTAGGGTAAAGTTGCAGAGTTACATGATTAAATAAGTAGCGTCAGAAAACATCCTGTTTGAGCGCAGCGAGTTATGTTTTCTAGCTGCTTATTTACGTATATATAATTGCAACGAAACCCAGTCGAAGTATGCTTATACCACAGTCGAAGTATGCTTATACCACAAATATCACCCCCAGTTTACCATTTGTTTACCCCCAAAATTAGGATTACCCCTCAGCCACGTTATAATTTTATAGCAACAGAACTAACGTTTCACAATAATCGTGTTATCTATGAAAAATCGCTACTATTTACCGGGCTCGGCGCTTATGCTAAGCCTGTTTTTATGCACGTTGCTCAACCTGCCTGTGGCTGCACAGTTCGATTCGCTTAATGTTACCTACCACGGTTCGTGGGGCTTTGGGCAAAGCTTTTCTATGGCAACCAGTCAGGCCGGAAATATTAAGTTTGTTGGTTCGGGTGCCGGTGTTATTATTCTCGATGTTACCGATGCCGCCAATCCCGTTAAGGTGTCTGAAATAAGCACACGCGGACTGGTGGATGCCATGTACTTTGATGAAACTACCAACCGCCTCTATGTTGCCGCCTATTTTGCCGGGTTCGAGATTTGGGATCTCACCAATATCACTTCGCCCCAGCGCATAGGGGGTGCTGCTGTGACCGGACTTCCGCGCGGGGGTATCTATGCCGCCAGCAATATGGTGTATGTTGTTACGGTTGCCGATGGCGTACAGATTTTTGACATCACCGATCCTACCACCATTATATATATGGGCAGCTGCGCGCTCAATCCCGATTACCTCGCATGGACTTCGGACAAGGAAGGCGATTACATCTATGTGGCCCTTTCAGAAGGCGGCCTGGCCGTTGTGAATGTGAGCGACCCCGCCGCTCCCGTTATCGCGGGCACCTGGTCGGGCATCGTGTATGGGGTTGATGTAACCGGCAATACGGCCTGTGTGGTTTCGTACGAATACGGGCTCAGTGTCCTGGATGTATCCGATGCCGCGAACATTACCGTCGCCGGAACCTGTGCCGTGCCCGGATTTCCGTACCGCGTTGAAGTGGTGGGCAATCATGCGTTTGTCGGTAACACCGACTATTCGGGACTGGGTGGTGTGAACGTGATCGACATCAGCTCAACGGCCGCCCCTTCGCTGGTGAACACCTTTTCGGGATTTGCCGAGTACATTGCAGCCGCCGGCAGCACGC
The DNA here is from genome assembly GCA_964643225.1 of uncultured Lentimicrobium sp. GTDB lineage: Bacteria > Bacteroidota > Bacteroidia > Bacteroidales > Lentimicrobiaceae > Lentimicrobium. The sequence continues at coordinate 3,309 of CAZXQT010000067.1, forward strand.
TCGCCTTTACCGGTTCGAACATGCAATGCACCATCCTCGATATCTCGCAACCGGCCGCTCCCGTGCAGGCTTCGGCGTATCCGCTGCCCAACTTTACCGGCGATCTGCATGCCGTGGGCAATTATGTGTACACCGGCAACAATGGCTTCCGGGTTTTCGATGTATCAGATAAGAGTCATCCGGTGCAGGTGGGCTATCATGCAGCCGATGGTGGCATCGTCCGAACTTCGGGCAGCAACGCAGTATACATCCGCGAAAGCATGTCGAACAACAGCCCTGTAATGGTGATGGATGTCTCCGACCCCACCAATCCTACGCTCAAGGGTCAGTACACGGCACCCGTGATGACCAGCGACCTGGAAGTGCGCGATCAGCTTGCCTTTGTTTCGTGCTGGTGGGACGGGCTGCGGATTGTTGATTTCTCCGATGCCGCCAACCCGGTGCTTGTTTCGCATGCAATGGGCTATACCTCGGGCGGCACTCCCGGCGTTACCTATTGCTACGCGCAGGCACTTGACGTGGAAGGCAACTACCTCTACATTCTCGATTATGGCCCCTTCGCGGAAGAAGACACCAAAGGCCTTTACATTCTCGACATCACAGATGCAGCGAATCCGGTTCTTGTGCATCGCTTCAGCGGAATACAGAGCTACGGCTACGACCTGGATGTGGTGGGCGACTTTGTGTATATAGCCGATAACGCCCGGGGACTCGAGATCATTGATGTAACCGACAAAACAAATCCGCTGCAGCGCGGATACTGTTCACTCCCCGACGGCGCGAACTCCGTTACAGTGACCGAAAACATGGCCTTCCTTGCCGATTACATCCTCGGCGGAGTGCAGGTAGTAGATGTTTCCAACCCCGACAACCCTACCGTTGCAGGGTACTATGCCCCCACCGGATGCTTTGCCATTGCACTCGACATTGAAGGCACCTACATTTACCTGGCCGACGGCGCCGGGGGCATGCAGATATACAGCACCGGCCTCATCACCGCCAACAAGCCAACGCCTTCCCTGTCCCCGCTAACCTCCTTCACCTCCAGAAGCTGGCCTAACCCCTTCAGCGACAGGCTCCTTATCAAAGCTGAAATCCCAAACCACACCGGTCAGGCCGCCCAAAATGCTCAAACCAGCTTTACATCCGGCACTTCCATTCCTTCGGCAGGCATGCTGATCATCACCAACCCTGCAGGACATGAAATCACCCGGCTTCTGCCCATCTCGCAAAGCACCTCGCAAAGCACCTCGCAAAGCACCTCGCAAAGCCAGACCGAAATCCTGTACGAATGGAACGGCAGAACATCCACCGGCCAAAGGGCAGTCAAAGGTTTCTACTACTACCACTCCGAAGACGGCCGCATTAGCGGAAAGATCGTAAAGATGTAGCTTTGAGGTTTAGACGGCTTGCTGCGCTGCGCTTTACGGTTTAGACGGCTTGCTGTGCTGCGCCGGTATAGACACAACGCTGCGCGTTGTGGTGCAGACGGCTACGCCGGTTTAGACGCTGCGCGGTTAAATGATTTAAGTGGTTGTCTAATGGCGAGTATTTTGAGATTACCCGCCCAACCCACCCGATGAAACGAGAGGGTTTAGCATCAGGGCCGGCAAGTTGTTTTTCCCGGATACCTTACTTTGATATCGTTACCACAGGTGCTCTCGTCTTTCTGTGAGAGAGCAACCTG
>CAZXQT010000068.1:0-2930 GCA_964643225.1 uncultured Lentimicrobium sp.
TCAGGACTGTATCTCAACGCATTTTCGTACGAAGAAAAGGCTTCTGCATTGCGGTTAAGGCTGTGGTAGGTATCTCCCATTATGCTGTAAAAATCAGCCATCAGCAAATTATTGTTGAATACAAGTTTTACCCCTTTATTCAATGATACAAGAGCTTCATCGTATTTTTTCTGCATGAAATATCCAACGGCATTGAAATAATATGGCATAGGCTGTACAGGGAACAGTTCCATTGCCTGTGCGCTTTGTAATATCAGGCTGTCGTATTTCTCCATTAGAGCCGTGATGCGAAGAACGTTCTCCCAAACTTCATACTTACCGGGATCTAGCTCATTTACTTTCTTAAATAAAGAAAGTGATTCAGGATATTTTTCCTGCATAGCAAGCAACTGAGCTCTAAAGGCCAGAACCTGCGGGTCAAACGGATGCTGCTCAGCGAGTATCTCCGAAAGATCAGCGATGTCTGCATCAATACCAACATAATTGCCCGTCTGGGAGTAGTAGGTACTCATTATTTGCAGTTTGGTTGTTGCGTCAAGGTACTGATTGGAAAATCCTTTCTTTAACGCTTCTGTAGATTTCTTTAAATCGCCCTTTTTACGGTAATAATCGGCTAATGAAATGTTAACATAAGGATTTTCAGGTTCTATGTTCAGGATCTTCTGATACGTAGCAAGCGCTTTTTCATCCATACCATTGGCCATGTAGAACTCTGCAAGCAGTGACTGAATCTTGGTATCCCATTCATAGGCTTTACCAAGTGTTTCCATTTCTTCCAGAGCCTTTTTCTTTTTTCCTTCCGAAAGATAGATATGATGCTTGCGCAAAGAGATTTCTTCGCTGATGCCCTCTCTCGCTTGAATTTCATTCAATACCTGAAGGGCATCATTGGTTTTATTCAGTTTTATGTATAGATTGGAAAGTTCAATTGCGTAGGAGCGTTCATTAGGGTACGTGGCATAAAGTTTTTTATGAATTGCCAGCGCCTGATCAAACTGTGCATTTTGCGAATACAGGTTAGCAAGTGTTATACTGTACCACTTATTGTCAGGGTTTAGTTCATATGCTTTCGATAAATGCTGAATGGCCCTCGAAAGACCGCGTTGTTTGTAATACAGTAAGCCGAGTTCGAACCATGAAGCATCATGCCGAGGATCAAGTTCTATAACTTTATTAAAAAGATGAATGGCTTCGCCAGGATTGTCTGTAATCTTGGCTTTGTTAGCATCAAAAAACAAAGATTCTACACGCTTTTGATTTCTGAATGCGTTAGCCTGTTCTTTTGAAATCATATCTTCCCCTCCCTCAGGAACTTCCTGTGAGAAGGAATAATAAGAAATGGAAAGGCAAAGTGTTAATGCTGCTATTTTGAATAATTTCATCAGGGTCTGTTTAATTTACTTTAATCCGGTGTGGCCGAAACCACCTTCTCCCCTCTCAGAAGAGTTTAGTATATCAACCTGCATCCATTCGGCTTTTTCATGACGTGAAATGATCATTTGGGCAATTCGGTCACCATGGTTAATAACAAAAGAATCAGATGAAAGATTTACAAGAATTACCCTTATCTCCCCCCTATAGTCGGCATCAATGGTACCCGGTGAATTTAAAACTGTAATTCCGGATTTTGCCGCTAATCCACTTCTGGGTCGTACCTGTGCTTCATAACCTTCGGGTAGTTCTATAAATAAACCCGTTGGTATCATAGCCCTTTGCAGTGGATTAAGTGTGACCGGTTCCGTAAGATTTGCCCTGATATCCATCCCCGCAGAGTGGGTAGTTTCGTATGTTGGGTTGGGATTACTGGAGTTATTGACAATTCTTATATCCATGTATATATCTTTCAGGTATTAACGTTTACAAAAGAATTTAATTTCACAAAATTAGCGTATTGAACCCAATAATTTGGCTCTTGCTTCTTTAAAATATACCAGTATAAGGAAGCAGAGGAGTAACAGCGCATTTATGATGAATTCAGTTACATTACTTAAATGTGCTGTTTGCAATGAGATAAGGTAAATAACCAGGGTTACAAGTGTGTAGAAACCTGCTGATTTCAGGTCATAATTTACAGGGTAGAACCTTTGACCCACCAGCCATGAAAGAACCATAATGCCGGCGTAGCAGGCGAATGTAGCCCAGGCAGCACCAACATATCCCATGCCGGGTATTAGAACAAAATTAAGTACCAGCGTGATTATCGCACCGGCAATAGAAATATAGGCACCCAGAAGAGTCTTATCAGTGAGTTTAAACCATACACTAAGATTGTAAAATACTCCGAGAAACAGGTTCGCCCACAATAGTATAGGAACAACCTGTACCCCCTCTCTGAACTCAGGTCCTATCATTAGCATCACCAGATCTATATTCAGCATAATTGCCAGGTAAATGAACAGGCAAACAATGATAAAGTAGTGCATAAGTTTAGCGTAAGTCTGCTTTGCATCTTTGCTGGCTGCATGTCCGAAAAAGAATGGTTCAGCAGCATATCGGTATGTCTGAATGAATAGGGTCATTAGTATGGATACTTTGTAGCATGCCCCATATATACCCAGTTGAGACATAGGATCAGATTCGGGAGGCAATAAGTACTTAAGAATTATCCTGTCAAATGTTTCATTTATAATGCCAGCCATACCGAATATGAGCAAAGGCCAGCCGTACTTCAGCATATTAACCAGAATTTTCAGATCAGGCTTAAGCGAAACTTTAAGCATATCCGGAAGGAGTAATACAAAAGTTAGAATACTGGCAATCAGGTTGGATATAAATATATAACCTACCCCTATTGACGGGTCATAGGTTATGAATGATTGAGGCGATGTGCGGATAAGATAGGGAATGAAAACAATGAAAAGCAGATTCAATCCAATATTGGTAACTATGTTTACAATCTTGATCAGCGCAAAGTTAAACGCCCTGTTGTT
>CAZXQT010000068.1:3030-4930 GCA_964643225.1 uncultured Lentimicrobium sp.
GCATATAACTCTGTAACCACTCCATACTCTGCAGTAGAAAATATTCTGGTATAAAGGGGCACAAGCAGGTAATTCAGTAGTCTTCCAACTATAGTTGGCAGTCCGTATATGGCTGTTTGCCCGGCAAGTTTTTTAAATGGATTCAAGGGTCTGGTGGCTATAACTCAGTATTGATAATAAAGCAGGGACTCAATTTATTAATTTCAGGATCGTTACTAATCAATAGCTGGCAGAGTGATCTCAAACGTTGTTCCATCTGTTCCCGAATGGAACGTTATAGTTCCATTGGCTGACGTAATAATATTCTTAACCATCGCCAGGCCAAGACCTGTACCTCCTGATTTCGTGGTAAAATTAGGAGAAAAAATCTTTGGCTTTAGTTCCTCGGCTATTCCGCTACCATTATCGGTAATTTTTATTACATAGCTCATTTGCTTTTTATCCAGCTTTAGGTCTATTTTACCGGGTTTTTCTGCTGACAGCGATTGTATTGCATTATTAAGCAGATTAACCATTACTCTTGATAATTGCTTCTTATCAGCATATACAAGGCAGGGCTTCTCCGGATGGGAGAAGGAGATGGTTAAATTCTTATTCTGAGAAAACAGTGCAACATTATCCCTGATTAATTCATTTAGCTCTACGTTCTCATTGGCAGGTGCCGGAAACTTTGCAAAATCAGAGAAGGCCGATGCAATAGCTGCCAGTGAATCAATTTGTTGAATAACAGATGATGTGGTCTTCTCAAATTTACTTTCCCAGTCAGGTGCTCCATCCTTCCATGATCTATAAAGGTGTTGCATACTCAGTTTCATGGGTGTAAGAGGGTTTTTTATCTCGTGCGCAATTTGACGGGCCATTTCTTTCCAGGCACTCTCTCGCTCTGACTTGGCTAGCTTGTCTGCGCTCTCTGCCAGTTTATCAAGCATAAGGTTGTATTCTATGATCAAATTACCCAATTCATCGTGGCGATTGTAAGTAATCTTTTCGTTTCTTCCGTCAAGTTTAACATGGCTAAACTGATCTTTTATCAATTGCAGTGGTCGGGTAACATAATTTCCTATCAGCAAAGAGACTAATACTGCAATTGCAGTCAGAATAATGTACACATTTACAAATGTTACCAAAAAGGAGGATATTTCCTGACGCAGTTCATGCTCTCTGGCAAAATAGGGCAGATTGATATAGGCTACCAGTTCATTGTCTTTATTCCTGAAAGGAATGTATGCTGAGAGGTACCTGTAATTACCGATCTGCTCATTGGTAACAAAGAAAGTTCGCTGGTTTTCTGAGATCTGATTAAAGGCCTCAGAACTCATGTATCTTGATCTCAATCCCTCTTCAAATATTTCAGGCCTTGATGTAGCAAGAAGATCACCATGGGTTGTATACAGATTTATATCGCTGAAGAAGACTAATGAGAATTTTGTAAGTAATTCATGCAGAAAGCCTGAGGGTGTATTTTGCAGATTGCTCACCGTATCTAATTTGTGCTCTATTTCAATGAGAACAGAATGTGCTTTCTCACTCAGCATATCCTGATTTTTCTTGTTGTTAAGGCTTTTAATGTTGTGTAAGGTGGTAGTTCCGATTATCAATGAAGAGAACAGTATTAGTGCTACAAGCATAATCTGGAGTTGCGATTTAAGATCCGGATACTTATTCTTACGTGACCGGAAGTTAAACGCCGTGGTGAAAATGAATACTATCAGTATATGGAGAATAAGCTGGTACGTAAACGGCGCAAGATTATCGAGCAAACTAAGCTGTTTTTTACTGATAATTATGGCTGTTTTGTCATTAATAATATGATAAAGGTGGTTATAACCATTCTTATTAAAAAATCTGAAATCCTGTTTAAAAGGTAAAAACGGTTTTTCGGAAATCGTATAGGAGTAAT
>CAZXQT010000069.1:0-4685 GCA_964643225.1 uncultured Lentimicrobium sp.
TTTAAAATTTACTTAACGGCAACTCCATCCTAGGTCTTCGTATTGCTTATACCACACCATAATGTTTTGAGCACACCAGAATGGTGCTTATTTTATCATAAAACTCTGCAACTTTACCCTAGGTCTCAGTACTGCTTATATCACTCATCGCTATGTGCTACACACTTTGCGTCTGCACCAGCATCAGCTGTCTGAACTTAAACATACCAATCTCTCCTCTGTTTTTACTATAAAAAGCACTATCGCATGGAAGGACCTACACCGTTTATGCAAACTTATTTTCATGGCACAAAAGCAAATTTGCAGCCGGGTGATTTGATGGAACCGGGCTTCAATTCAAATTATGGAAAAAGAAAGAATGCCCGGTTTGTTTTCTGCACAGCCACTCTCGATGCTGCAATCTGGGGAGCTGAACTCGCATCAGGAAATGAAAAAGAGCGCATTTATCTGGTTGAACCAACAGGCGCTCTGGAAGATGACCCCGACCTCACAGATAAACGATTTCCAGGCAATCCAACAAAATCATATCGCTCCCGGTCTCCTTTAAGGGTGGTGGGAGAAGTAACAATATGGGAAAGCCATCCAACAGAAAAGATAAATGCCATGAAAGAGCATCTTCGTGCACTCCGCGATCAGGGAATTGATTCTTTAAATGATGTGTGACTGGCAATAAAAATTTCTATTTTTGGTATGCTCCAATTAATATAGAATGACACCTGGCCTACGCTGGAAACAACGATTCAGCAACTTCGAGAAATCGATCCACCACCTTGAAACAGCCTTAAAGATTGAGGAACCTGATTTATTGCAAAAAGCCGGTATTATTCACTTTTTTGAACTCACCTATGAGTTAGCCTGGAATCTAATGAAGGATTATCTTGATTTTCAAGGCTTTGTAGATATAAAATCGCCACGCGCTGCAATAAAACAGTCCTTCGAATCAGGACTGATTTTGGATGGTCACTCCTGGATGGAACATTGCATTAAAAGGTGACAACCTCGATTTGGAAATTATTACCAAAATTAGTTTTCAGCTTAACGAAGAAAGCTCACTACCTTATAAATTTGACCTGATTAGTTATAACAGCATTAAAACTCCTGAGCTTAAAGACCATATTGATCGTGTCGGTATCAGAATAGTTTAGCAATATTAGTGCGGCGGTTTAGTGCGACTTGTGGGGTATGTGAGACGAGTGCGCGGTTTAGTTTAATGCTATTTGTGAGACATGTGAGACAAGTGGGACGTGTGGGATGTGCAAGACAAGACTTAACTACGGACATTACTGGCCTGAACTGATAATCCGTTCTGGTGTGCTCCAAACTTATTGAGTGGTATAAGCAATACGAAGACCTAGGGTGAAGTTGCAGATTTATAATGATTAAATAAACAGCGTCAGAAAACATCCTGTTTGAGCGCAGCGAGTTATGTTTTCTAGCTGTTTATTTACGTATATAATATTGCAACGAAACCCAGTCTAAGTATGCTTATACCACGAATAACCCAGTCTAAGTATGCTTATACCACGATAATCGCTATTTTTGCTTTAGACCCAGCGCTAAAGAATGAAACCGAAAACCGCCCTAACCTTCCTTGCCATCGCATGGCTCAGCCTGGCAGTAAGCGCCCAAACCCTTATCCCGAGCCCCAAAAGCATCAGCCGCGGCACCGGCACAATTGAAATCCCGGGCACATTAACTGTGTGCATTTCGCCGGAAGCGGGCGAAGAAACGCGCTTTAGCCTCAGCGAACTGAGCAGCGAACTGGCTCTGAAAGGCATCCGCGTAAGCGAAACCGGCAGTGGTAAAAGATCGTTCCTCGTGATGGGAATCATCGGCAGGGACCGCGAAGTGGACAATGAAATGGACGCGCGAAACCTGAGCCTGCCCACCGAAGCGCACGATGAGGGATATCTTGTAGGCGCTTTCGCCGAAAGGATACTGGTGGCCGCACATACAGAAGCGGGGTTGTTTTACGGCATCCAGACGCTTAAACAGCTGATCAGGACGAGTGAGGACAAGAGGGGTGCGTTTGTTCTGCCGGAGCTGACGATTGTGGACTGGCCTTCGATGCGATACAGGGGGTGGATGGACGATATTAGCCGCGGGCCTATACCGACGGTTGATTTCCTGAAAGGGTGCATCAGGGAAATGGCTTCGTACAAGCTGAATTATTTTACGCTGTATACGGAGCATGTGTTCAGGCTGGGGGCCTTTGGTGATATTGCGCCCGCCGATGGACTCACGGCTACCGAAGTGAAGGAACTTACGGAGTATGCCGCGAAATACCATGTTGACATGGTGGGCAATCTGCAGTCGTTCGGACACATGGGTAAGATGCTGGCGAACCCGTTTTACGCACACCTGGGCGAGAATGCAGATATACTGAACCCGGCCAGCGATGCAACCTACGATTTCCTGGCAAAGGCGTATGCTGAAATCGTTCCCGCATATAAGAGTCCGTTTTTTAACATAAACTGCGATGAGACGTTCGGGCTGGGCGAAGGCAGGTCGAAAGCGCTTGCCGCGAAAATTGGCATTGACGGTATCTATGCGCGGCACATCAACCGCATTGACAGCCTGCTGAAGCCTTACGGAAAACGCATCATGATGTGGGGCGACATTGCCGTGAACAATCCGGGCATTATAAGCCGGCTACCGAAGGATCTGGTGATTCTTTCGTGGGGCTATCATGCGGCCGAAAGTTTCGACGATGCAATTCTGCCTTTTAAGCAAACGGGCTTCGACTTTATGGTGGCTCCAGGTGTAAGCTGCTGGAATGAGCTCTGGCCCAGCCTCTCCAACGCCGTGATCAACATAGCCAACTATACCCGCGACGGTCACAACCTCGGCGCCCTCGGCATGATGAACACTGCATGGGACGATAACGGCCACAACCTCTTCAACAGCAATGGGCACGGACTGTTATGGGGTGCCGAATGTTCCTGGGCTCCACTCCCGGTCATCCTCCCAGCGGCTTCTCTCCCACCCGCAAATACGTCCATCCCAGATTCAGGATCAAACCCAGCTACTCCGGTGCCTGTCGATGCATATGTATCCACTGTCACATCCAATGCAAGTACCACTTCAAATCCCGCTGAGTTGCGTGCACAAAAACTTGCAGCCTTTAACACGGCCTTCGACAAACTTTACCTCCGAACCGATGGCTTAACAGATATCTTCTTTGCCATAGACAGCCTGCGCAACTACCCCATCCCGGGCATTCTCAATGAATGGGCGTTCTGGAGTGAAGTTACCGACTTCAACGCAGCCAATACATCCGTCGAATTTCTGCAAGCGAACCGCGCTCTGCTTTCCGCGACAGCGAAACTATCTACCCGCCTTGAAAGTGTACTGGCAGCACAAACAAACGCCTCGACCACACCCGGCACGCTGCACCCTGCAGCCAATGCACAATCTGGTGCGAGCACTTTTGCGTATAATCCGATGGCCGATAATGCCGCCTTTGCGCTGCAGCGGATAGCATTCACCGCTCAAAAGAACATTGCACGGGTGCTACTGTATAATGCCAAAAACTCCCGGAACATCGGATACAAGCCTGAAAACACTGCTAATCCTGCTAGCCCTGATAACACAGCTAATACAGATAACACAGCTAATTCAGATACCATAGCCGTAAGGCAACTAAACGAGGCAAAAGCTGCCATTTCCGACCTGAAGGAGCAGCTCTACGACATCAAACTGCGTTACATTACCCTTTGGCAGCGAGAAAACCGCAGCTGGTGGCTCGAAAAGAACCTCAACGACTACAACAAACTCTTTACCAGTCTGGAGGAAGCCGGACATCGTGTTTTTATGGAAGCTGCGCCGGTTTCGGTTAATCAGGACGCTTCTTCCCAGACAAACCGCAAGGCTCACTTATCCGTTTCCAGGCAAACCGATAAAACCGATAATGCTTTGCAGATAACTATGGGCTCCATCTTCGGTGAAGGCCGGATTGTTTATACGCTCGACGGCACGGAACCAAACGAAAATTCGCAGGTTTACAAAAGTGATGCGGTGATTCTTTCGAACTCCGCGCTGGTCAAGGCAAGGGTCCTTACAGACCATGCCGGTCCGGTAACAGAAAAGCATTTTACAGTGCATAAAGGAATCGGGGCACTGAAAGAACTGCATTCCGTTTACAGCACATATAACCCGGCTTATGCTGCAGGCGGCAGCAACGGACTGCTGGACGGGCTTACCGGCTCTGGAAGTTTTAGCGATGGTCGCTGGCAGGGATACCAGGGACAGGATCTGGATATAGAACTCGATCTGAAGGCGGTGACCCCCATCCAAAGCATTGCAGTGAATTTTCTGCAACATGCGTTTGCGTGGATTCTTCTGCCGCGTGATGTGGAAATACAGGTTTCAGACGACGGTATAACGTACCATACAGTGCGGGTGCTGACCCACGACAGGCCTGCATCGGGCAACGACCCGTTTGTGCACACCTTCCGCGCAATCTTTGAAGCACCACTCAAAACCCGCTACCTGCGAATCATCGCGCATAATCCTGGTCCACTGCCCACAGGGCACCAGGCTGCGGGTTACCCATCATATATATTTGCCGATGAGATAGTGGTTTATTAGGAATAATTTCCTGATTTTTGGGTGAACGGCTATTTATATAGAATTAGTGGCAATAAATTCTGACTAACCGTAATAATATGTCGCTTTATGCACTA
>CAZXQT010000070.1:0-2336 GCA_964643225.1 uncultured Lentimicrobium sp.
ATTTTGGCTTAATTAATACAATGGGGTCATATAACATTGCATTACTTGAACAACGGGGCATTTACAATGAAGCCCTTGTAAATCAGCAGTTTGATTACAATAAAGCAACAATTAAGACATTCGGACAGTATAATAAAAGTATTATCATTCAAACATCTGTGCCCGGTAATTCAGAAAGCACAAAAAATGAAGCAATTCAATTAATGGGCAGCGATAATGGATTAAGCGATATGGTTGAGTCATCTGTATTAACTTCATTGCAGAGCGGTATCGATAATTACTCTTTACAGGAAATTCAAGGATCACCGGTAGCAGGAAGCTCCATAGAAAATAAAGGTAATACTGGTGATATAATACAGATTGGAAATCAAAATAAGGCAGAGCAAAAGATGTACAATGGTAAAGGTACCGTAGCTAATAACGCAGCAGATTTATTACAGCAAGGCAATACTAATGAATCATTACAGTATATTAAGGGTTCTGTTAATACAACTTCGCATGTTGTCATTGGCAGCAATAACATGACTTATACATACCAGAACTGGCCATAATTTTTTACCAAGATGGAATAGCCTCATGAAATATGTTTATTACCTATCGACATGAGGCTTTTTCTTTGCTTTTTATTGTACCTCCCTTTTAAGATAAATAGAAACATCACCTCAGAATATTTAATCTCATTGGAACTGGCTCCTTTAACTGCTGAGCTTATCAAGACTTCAAACTCATCCTGATGACTGAAAACTTCACTCCTTACACAATATTCCAAGCTGCGTTCATCGTGTCCTTTTTCTTTATCTCTGCGAATATTATATAACCGACAGTGAAAGTGAGTGCTAGTCATAATAATTTTCAATAGACGCAATCTAGCAACACCCTTGCATATCAAAGAATAATTACGTCTTAATACGTATTGCGCAAGCCTGTCACTCCACTTTATCTTTGCTCTACATTGAATGACCTAATATTTATTCTATTAAATTTATTATTAACAAACCAAAAACTTAACAAAATGAAGAAACTAGTATTAATCGCAGCACTTGCATTTGGTGCAAGTTCATTGATGGCTCAGCATTACGATGTTGTTGTTCAAACAGGTGATGACAATGCTTCAACTGTATGGCAGGAGTATGGTCTTTCCACAACTGATGGCAACTGGGCCTCAGTAACACAAACAGGCGACGATAACGATTCCTGGATTCATCAATTAGGTGATGATAACACAGGTACCGTTTATCAATTAGGCAATTTAAACACCTCTTATGTTGACCAGCATGGTGATGATAACGATGCTGATGTTACATCAACTGGCAATAGCAACTTCTCAGATCTTTATCAGGAAGGTTTACTTAATGATGGTGATGTTTATCAATTAGGCAACCTCAATATTTCCTACATGGATCAGATTGGCACAAGCAACAAAGCTGACTTAATCCAAACCGGAAATGACAATGATTCTTATGCTACACAATTTGGCACATCAAACTGGGCACAGATAAGACAAACTGGAGATGAGAACCTCACTTTCGTTACTCAGTTTGGAACAACAAATACCTCTTTTGTACGTATTTGGGGTGACAACAACTTTACAGTAACTAACCAATTTGGTCCAAATTACAACTATTCAGAAGTTATGATTTACGGTAACGAGAACAATGCTTACACCAGCCAAACAGGTGTTAGTAATATAGCTTACCAGTGGATAGCTGACGACCAGGGTGGTGTTACTACTACCCCAACAGGTGTTGGTAGCGATGACAACCGTTTAGGTGTAACTCAATTTGGAGATTTGAACAGAGCTTTCCAACGTATAGTATATAACGGTGGAGCTTATGTTGGCCTTGACAACAATATTATGGGCATAGCTCAGTTTGGTGATGGTAATGAAGCTTTCCAGGATGTTAATCCACAGGCAGGTTTTGGTATCTTAACTGACAATATCATGTATGCAACACAAGTTGGTGATCTCAACAAATCAGGTCAGATTGCAGCAGGAACAACAAATGAATCATACCACACTCAGGTTGGTGATGGCAACACTGCAATGACTTATCAGAATCACCCAATCCACTGGGCAGCATTCAGCGGATGGAGTGCTTATGTAACTGGTCAGGCTGGTTCAGGTTTCTAGTCTTTGAATGATCTTGAAAAAATAGGAGGAATAAAATATTCCTCCTATTTTTTTTCTGACATAGCAGAAAAGAAGTCAAGATCAAGGCTTTAGAGTAGCTACTTAAGTAACAAAATATACGTCTAAACACCTATTGATTAAGCCTATTATCCATTCGTACCTTTGCAATACAATCCCCTTAAAGTCATGAAAACGAAATTTATAT
>CAZXQT010000070.1:2436-4483 GCA_964643225.1 uncultured Lentimicrobium sp.
CCATTCGTACCTTTGCAATACAATCCCCTTAAAGTCATGAAAACGAAATTTATATTTTACACGCTATTTTTTAATTTGATCATCACTGCTGCGTTTTCACAGCACTATGATTTGATAGACCAGAATGGTAGCGACAACAAGTCACTGGTTATCCAGAATTTCGACCTAAATAATACTACCTTTATTGGAAACGATGCCTATTCTATCCAGGACGGTGATAGAAACACAGGATTGATCGACCAGTTTGGTGATGATAATAAAGCCTTTGCATACCAGACATACGCCGATCATGATGCCGTTATACTCATTGCAGGGAAACGGAATATAAGCCTTGTAATTCAGTCGGGCGAAAACGATGAGGCGTTCATCAGACAGATTGGGCTGGATAATCTGGCATATGCTGTGCAAGCCGGAGATAACAATTCTGCAAAAGTCTATATGAATGCCGAATCAAGCAGATCAACAGTAAAGCAATATGGAGAAGCGAATCAGGCGTTCCAGATTATGGGTGATGGATTTATTGATTTTATTTCAACAACTAACGGCAATGTTAACGATGATAGAGTTAAAAACTCCTCATTTAAAATACAACAGGACGGAGATCGCAATTATGCAGATCAGTTAATGGAAGGCTCTGGAACATCTCCTGTTTTGAATACTGACAACACAGGAATTATCGATCAGTCTGAAGACGATAACAAGGGATATCAGAAGATTAAAAATCACCTCACGGAAGGCATAGCAAAAAATAATTATGTGTACCTGATACAGGATGGAGATGCTAATTTTTCAACACAAAGTATCTGGGGAAGTGACAATAATTCCTCTAATTATCAGCTGAGCAGTAACAACTATTCTTCGGTAACTATTCAAGGAAATTATAACGTAAGCACATCAACCCAGCAATAACACGCTGTTTGATTCTTCATACTGCATATGAAACACCGCCTCCCTGGCGGTGTTTTTTTTGTAACTTTGTTACCAATTGCAATTATGCATTGGAAAACAAAGGAACATGCAACATAAACTGCTGACAGATCTATCGCTTGAAGCAATTAATAATTTTTGTAAAAATACTCTGGTTGATCACCTGGGCATTGAGTTTACTGAAGTAGGCCCGGATTATCTTAAAGCAGTTATGCCTGTCGATCACAGGACTAAACAACCTGCAGGTCTCTTGCATGGTGGTGCATCGGCCGCTCTGGCTGAAACTATTGGAAGCATGGCATCGGTTTGCCTGATTAATCCGGAAACACATTCTATTGTGGGTATTGAAATTAATGCAAATCATATTCGCAAGGTTACCACAGGAAGTGTAACAGGGTGTGCAATGCTTATTTCTAAATCACGAAAACTGCATTTATGGGATATCCGGATCACTAATGATCAGGAAGAACTGGTGTGCATTTCACGCCTGACAGTTATGGTACTTCCCAAAAATAGTTAGTATGCAACTGAACGAACTTGTTCCGTTTCTGCGTACCTGTTTGTCAGAAAATAAAACTTTCGCTGCCTATAGAATGCCCACCGGGAACGAGGTTTGCATAGTGTTTTCAGACAACCCGGATAGTACACATGGCTTTATATCAAATATAACACAACAAACCGGCTTTGTATTTGCTCCTTTTTATAAGGAGGAAATAACTGTATGGCTAAGCGCCGATTCTTTAATTACGCTGAATTATGATCCCTTAAAACTCAGCCAAATGATTGATACAGGCTTTCAGCATGAAGGTGTAGTAAATAGTACGGATACTGAGGTTATTCCCAATTATGTAAAAGAGAAGTATGTTCAGCGTATACAATCGGTTGTCGGGAAAATTAAGGACGGCATCTGTGAGAAAGCTGTAATTTCAAGAAGAATTAAAATAGGCTTTAGCAAGTATACGGAAGCGCCTGTATTGTTTATGCAACTCATGCAGAGTTTCCCTAAAGCATTCGTTTATCTTACTAATATTGAAGGAGCAGGATGCTGGATTGGTGCATCGCCTGAATTACTGTTATCGGCCAGGCAAAATGAGGAAGCCGGTACACCGGGCAAGTATCT
>CAZXQT010000071.1:0-249 GCA_964643225.1 uncultured Lentimicrobium sp.
ATGGGTTTGTTTTGCGCTTATTGCCACACATTTCGAGTGCTTTGATCAACTCCGGACGGGTGTTTTTAGGATAAATGATCTCATCCACATAGCCCAGTTCTGCTGCCTTGTATGGATTTGCAAAAACATCTCTGTATTCACGCACCTGTTGAGCCTTATCTTCAGGGGTTAGCTTATCGCGGAAGATGATATTCACTGCTCCATCTGCACCCATTACAGCAATCTCAGCCATAGGCCAGGCGAAGTTCA
>CAZXQT010000071.1:259-4398 GCA_964643225.1 uncultured Lentimicrobium sp.
GCTCGACATCACATCGTAAGCTCCGCCGTATGCCTTTCGGGTGATAACAGTGAGCTTTGGTACGGTTGCTTCCGCAAAAGCGTATAACAGCTTTGCTCCATGGCGTATGATACCTCCGAACTCTTGCTGAGTACCGGGTAAAAAGCCAGGGACATCCACGAAAGTGATAAGCGGGATATTGAAAGAATCGCAGAAACGAACAAAACGGGCAGCTTTAACGCTGCTGTTGATATCGAGAACCCCTGCAAGCACTGCGGGCTGATTGGCAACTATACCAACAGACTTTCCGTCGAGACGTGCAAAACCGGTGAGCATATTACCTGCAAAATGCGGCATGATCTCGAAGAAATTGCCTTCATCGACAATTCGGGTAATAACCTCTTTCATGTCGTACGGCTTATTGGGATCGGCAGGAACTATTTCGTTTAGTTTGGCATCGGTACGATTTGGACTGTCGTTGGTGGAGATATGCGGAGGCTCTTCCATATTATTGGAAGGCAGAAAACTAATCAGCTCTCTTATCATCATCATGGCCTGCTCTTCTTCTGTAGCCATTAAATGGGCCACACCGCTCTTACTGTTGTGTGTGAAAGCACCACCCAGATCTTCCTTGGTTACTTCTTCGTGGGTAACTGCCTTGATCACATCGGGCCCTGTTACAAACATGTAACTGCTTTCTTTCACCATAACGATAAAATCGGTGATGGCAGGAGAATATACAGCACCACCTGCACAAGCGCCCAGTATTGCAGAGATTTGAGGTATAACCCCAGAACTCATGACATTGCGGTAGAATATATCGGCATAACCAGCGAGGCTCTCTACTCCTTCCTGAATACGTGCACCACCGGAGTCGTTTAATCCAATCACTGGTGCTCCCATTTTCATGGCAAGATCCATGATCTTGCATACTTTATCGGCATTCGCACGGCTGAGCGTACCGCCAAAAACAGTGAAATCCTGTGCAAATACATACACCAGACGGCCATCTATCTTTCCATAACCGCTTACAACACCATCACCGGGAATAAGTGTTTTTTCCATATTAAAATCACGTGCGCGGTGCACAACAAAGCGATCCAGTTCTGTGAATGTGCCCGGATCAAGGAGCATTTCAATACGCTCCCGTGCTGTTTTTCGTCCGGTACTGTGAAGCTTTTCAATACGTTCCTGGCCACCTCCCAGTTTTGCTTTGTGGTTCTTCTCTTCTAGTTTAAGATAAATTTCAGATAATTCACTCATTTGCTGGTATTTTGATGTGGAAAACTTGTTATTCAATGGCTATAAGTTCTTTGTTTGCATCTACAGTGTCACCCTCCGAAACAGAGATGGATTTGACTACACCCGAAACTCTTGCCTTAAACTCACTCTCCATTTTCATAGCTGAGATGATGATGAGTGTTTGTCCTGATTCGACCTGATCGCCTTCTTTGACCAATAGCTTAACAACCTTACCCGGCATAGGCGAAACGATAATCCTGCCCTCATCAGCATGGCTGCCCTTTTCGCGTGCCATACGGTAGCGTGTCATGGCATCTGTTACCTCTACTTTGTAGGTGTTGTGCCAGGAGTTAACAGTGTAATGCCTCCCGGTTTCATCGGCTATCATCTCAATGTTGTACGATCTTCCTTTGTAAATAATAGAGTAGATGCCTTCTGCAACTCTCAGTGCATCAACTTCATACAATTCACCGTCGACATTCATTGTGAGCATATTACCGTCACGTGCCAGTTCTTCTACATTCGCAGTTCTGCCATCAATGCTTATTTCCATTGCAATTTAAATTTTCGTTAGAAGCTTCTGATTTCTTTCCACCTGCTTACAGGCTTTTTTTCCTGACCATTGCCGGATACCTTGTACAGTTTTCGTGAGTAATCAAGGTACGCAGCAATAAGCGCTATGTCTTCACAAACACCATCACATTCATGAGAGGCTGTGAGGAATTGCAGGTTTTTCTCGATAAAGTGGGTGTTGTATTTACCTGTTTTAAAGTCCTCAGCTTCCATTATTCGTGCAAGGAAAGGAATGGATGTTTTTACCCCGGTAATTTTGTATTCATGCAATGCTCTGCCCATCCGCTTTATGGCCTCCTCACGGGTATTGGCCCATACAATAAGCTTTGAGATCATGGGGTCGTAATAAATGGGGATCTCATACCCTTCATATACATAACCATCGTGTCGCACGCCCAGTCCCAGAGGCTCGGTAATGTGCTGTATCTTACCGGGACTCGGCATAAAGTTATTCTCAGGGTCTTCAGCATAGATACGGCATTCTATAGCGTGCCCGCGTTGTTGCAGATCGCCCTGCTTAAACGGCAGCTCGTTACCGTTGGCTATGTTTATCATTTCCTTTACAAGGTCCACTCCCACTACCCTTTCGGTGATAGGGTGTTCAACCTGCAAACGGGTGTTCATTTCAAGGAAGTAGTAATTGAGATTGTCATCAACAATGAACTCGATGGTACCAGCCCCGAAATATCCGCAAGCCTTCGCAGCTGCAACGGCATGGCGACCCATTTCTTCACGTATGGCCGGAGTGAGCAAAGGAGAAGGAGTTTCTTCGATTACTTTCTGATGGCGACGCTGAACTGAGCATTCTCTTTCAAACAAGTGTATAATATTGCCGTGTTTATCGCCTAGTACCTGGAACTCAATATGATGTGGTGATTCGATATACTTTTCAATGTAAACAGAGTCGTCACCAAAGGCATTACGGGCTTCTGACTGGGCCATCCGTAACGAGCTGAGTATCTCTTCTTCTGTTTTTACAAGACGCATGCCTTTTCCCCCACCGCCGGCAGTTGCTTTTATCATCACCGGAAGCCCAATCTCGCTTATTATCTGAAGGGCTTCAGATTCATCTTTTATCTTGTCTACTGTACCCGGAACCACAGGTACACCTGCGGCCATCATGGTCTTCCGGGCAGTGATCTTGTCACCCATCATCCGAATGGCATGTGCGTCAGGTCCGATAAATAATATCCCTTCGTTTTTACACCTTTCAGAGAATTCAGCTCTCTCTGATAAAAAACCATACCCCGGATGTACAGCATCGGCTCTGGATCTCTTTGCTACATCTATAATCTTGTCAATATTAAGATAACTCTCGGTAGATGGAGCCGGCCCAATACAATACGCTTCATCTGCATACCTTACATGCATGGAAGCTCTGTCAGCTTCAGAATATATGGCAACAGTGCGTATGCCCATCTCCCGGCATGAACGCATTATTCTGATAGCTATTTCACCCCGGTTGGCAACTAGTACTTTTCTGATCATAATGAATATTTGTGATCTACTGAAACAATTATCGGATGGTAAACAATACCCCTGAGCAATAACCTGTCTTTAACAAGTTACCTCTATTTTTGTTTTTTTAGTGATAAAATTTATGTGGTTTTTTTTGCCCTAAAGTAAGTAAAAAGTTTTATCGGTCATAACTTTGCGTTTATGCAACTATATGTTTGTTACCGCGTCTTGTTTTTAGTTCGAACCTTTACCGGCTTCTGCGACACGAATGAATGAGGAAAAGCTGCTAAAGGCCTGCCTTAAAGGCGACAGACGTGCCCAGAAGGAACTGTACGAAAGGTTTGCGCGGAAAATGTTCGGCGTATGCCTGATGTATGCTTCAGAAAAAAACATGGCTGAAGACTTCCTTCAGGAAGGTTTTATCAGGGTGTTCATGAAACTGGACAGTTATAAAGCAGTTGGGTCTTTGGAAGGCTGGATAAGGCGAATTATTATAAATACCTCTTTGGAATTGCTTCGTAAAAAAGATATTTTAAGGCATACAGTTGAGATTGATGATTTTAATGACTATGACAGCACTAAACCGGATTCATTGTACAGCTATCTGGTAGATGAGAATTTTAATGATGATAATGATGGAATATTTAACCAGATCTCTTCAGAGATTCTTACCAGCACAATACAGGAAATGCCGGTTGGTTTCAGAACTGTATTTAACCTTTACGTAATGGAAGAATACTCGCACAGAGAAATTGGTCAAATGCTGGATATAAGTGAAGGTACATCAAAATCACAGTATGCAAGAGCCAGAGTATGGCTGCAAAAAAGATTAAATGAACGAAAAGTGATGGGCGCATGAATAACGAGAAATTCAGAAGCTTAGTCGG
>CAZXQT010000072.1:0-3789 GCA_964643225.1 uncultured Lentimicrobium sp.
CAAATATCATTAGCTTTGTTCAGCCTTGAAAGATGCAGTTTGCCGAATGCTTACATTGCATATACCTTTTTTGAAGTAGTGTCTTCCCTGATAAAACCAGCAATTTGATATACTGAAACTGGAGTGAATGGAGGACCTGATTGAGTAACCTCTAGATCCCTCTTATATATTTTCTTGTATAGAATATCGTTTACAATCGTGTCTCCCTGACAATAATACTCATATAGCTGATCAACAGGAAATATGGTTTCATCCTCATCAACCACAATAATCCAATGTACACCATCAACGGCTAAAGGCTTGTAATTCTGCGCAATAAGTCTTTTTGTTGAAAATAGACAAAGAATACTTATAACGCTAGTAAAAAGTAAATATTTCTTCATAGTGTTCATCAATTAATAATTATTTTATTTGCTGTAAAATTCCCTTGTTTATCTCTTATAGTGGAGATGTAAACTCCAGCCGGTATTTCCTGAATATCCAAATATAACTCATTTTCAAAAAACTTATCAATAATAACTTTTTCACCAAAGGCATTATACAAGGTAAAGTACCCATTAATTTTTTCATCACTGGTTAGAATCAAATAATCTTCTGCAGGATTTGGGAAAATTTTTATCTTAGAAAAGCTATCCTCATTTCTAGAAACAATTGTAGTATCAGTGATTTGAAAAAACCATAAATCATTAGCTGTACTTGTATTAGTATTACAGCCTACATCGCCACTACCAAAACTGGCTAAAGTTACTGCTGCAACAACATAACTATTATTACTTATTTTCTTAACACCTATTTCTACTGCCTCACTTCCAGTTCCGCCAAGGCACTGTTGCCATTTAAGATTTCCGGAAGAATCAATCTTAAAAACCCAAATATCTTTAGAAGGAGAATGTATTCCATGCACATCTCCATCGTTAGATTCTGTAATACCAAAAACCGTTACATCACCATTTTCACTAACGAATGTCCGGTAACCAAATTCATTTTCGCTTCCACCATAGCATTTTCCCCATAATAAATTTCCCAAGCTATCGTTTTTTGTTATCCAGATATCTAAACCGCCATGTAGTCCTGCGTTATATAAGTCGCCATCAAATGAGTCACTACTGTGATTAATAAAGTAACCTTCCTGAAAAGATGATATACTACATATCAGTTCATTGACACTACCACCGTAACATTGTTGCCAAACCATATTCAAGTTTGAATCCAGTTTAGTTAATAAAGATTCACCATAAAGTTCATTATAAAAATCGCACTGAATATTTCCAACTCCGTAGTGTGCTGAAGTGCCTCCAATTAAAATTTCACCAAAATCATTTTGAACAACCTCATCTGCCCATTCAATTCCTTCAGTACCTATCGTTCTTTCCCAGATAAGATTACCACCGGCATCCAAATCCACGATCCAAATATCCCATGAACCATAATGGACACTCAAATCACCATCATTTGATTGTGACTGACCGACAACCATTATATTACCATTGTCTCTAATGACGGCATTGTTAGGCCAATCTGGCCCATTGCCGCCCACTATCTTACTCCATAAAATTTCTCCTGACTGATTAATTTTATACACCCAGTAGTTGGCTGAACCTGGATAAGGATTATTACTTAGATCTTCATCGTCGGAAGAAGATTGAGCAATTATTATGTAATTATTGTCACTTGTTCTCAAAATTCTTTTTCCAAAGTCGTCTTTTGAACCTCCAAATTTTTTATCCCAAAGAAAATTCCCATCAAGATCTGTTTTAATTAGCCACACATCTGATTGTCGAATTATAAGCGGATTACTTACATGAATACCATAAGATCCTAAGACAAAAAATCCATCATCAAGTTGCAAAACATCATTTACCCTATCATTATCAGGGCCAATAAAACAATTTTGCCAGTCAATATGCAATTGAGCATAATTATAGTGCGAGAACATAAAGAAAATGAGACAAACGAGTAACTCTTTTTTCATGACATGAATGAATAAGGTAAAAATACGGAGTTCTATCATACAAGATAGAACTCCGTTAATAAATTTAGTCTTTATTTTATAATCGTAACCTTTCCAGATTTGTTAAAACCAGTACAATATATTACATAAACATATTGACCTGCATCAACTTTCCTTGTATCCCAGATGAATTGCCCCATTTGTCCATTGAGCTCTTTAGTAAACACAAGACTACCTGTATTGTTGTATACATTTAGTGTAGCAGATGTTTGATTTTCAGGTAAAGTATAGTCAAAGGCAGTCCATTCGCGTGATGGATTAGGACTACAAGAAATGCTCAAACCATAAACATCTCCTAAAATATTTGGATTAATTGGAGACTTTTTATAGGAATTTTCATCTAAAGAGATGCAATCGTAAAAATGTCCACCATAATATTTACGGATTATTCCTTTAGCCTTTGCACCAGCTTTGCCTTTACTACTGTCAGCAATAGTTTGAATTAGAGCAAATTCTACATCTGTCAGGTCAGCATATGTCCTGATGGTATCCATATCTTGTTCAAGATTTAAGATGTTAAGATACATGTTGTATTCTTCCAATCCCTTGCCTTCAAGTTCATAAATGCTAGGAAGTGCTTGAGCTAAAGAATTAGCAGCATTATAATTTCTCTCATGCATATATGTATCAATTATTTGCATATCAGCTTCGATTCCGCCTAGATTATCGAGCCAATTTCTCAATTCATCATAGCTTATAATGGTATCATTGAGAATGCTACGAATTTGATCAATTGCTGCATTTGTCTTTTTCTTTCCTTGAATAGACAGGTCTTCACGAAGTATGGTTTTATAAGTCTGACCTTCAGAAACCTGCTTTAGAAGGTCTATCATATACTGTGGTAAAGGATTTTCCTTTTCTTGTAGATGTTTTATGAACTTATCATTTTTCATCTCATCAGGGTTTGCTGCAAGAATGTCAAAAATTGCAGCATCAGGAAATACTTCGGTTCTATTAGAAACTGCTCTTAATACTTCCTCTGATACATGAGGAGAAGTTCCAAGAAGATCTTGTTTTACAGTAAGCATATCATTTGAGGTTGCAGAACTAACTTCATCAATTTTTGCTTCTGTGCTGCCACCATCTTCCAACTGATTATACAGTGTACTTATTGAATTATAATCTGCAACTGCCTGAGCATATTCTGTTTCCAAAACTACTTTTTGTTCTCCAGTTAGTTTTACATCGCCAGTATAGTGAGATGGACAAGTATTAGCAGGGGCTGAAATACGGGTTACCCTATTTAACTTAGTCAAATTAGGAACTTCATAAAGACATGTGGGACAAT
The DNA here is from genome assembly GCA_964643225.1 of uncultured Lentimicrobium sp. GTDB lineage: Bacteria > Bacteroidota > Bacteroidia > Bacteroidales > Lentimicrobiaceae > Lentimicrobium. The sequence goes on from CAZXQT010000072.1 coordinate 3,300, forward strand.
AATAATAATTAAGATCAAATACTCCATTATTATAGAAGTGCCAGGTTGCGTTTGCTGAAAATGTATTTCCAGCAGCCAAAGTACGATCACCTTGATTTAACTGAATTTGAGAATCATCTGGGGTGAAAAAATCAGAATAATTATTGGTATTTTTATTACATAAGTATGTGAGACCGTAATATGATTTACCATAAAGGTTATCTTCTTTTGCAATATTACCATAACTCAGTCCATCAAACTGATTTTTATAAACAGCATCAGTGTTGTCTGTATTATCAATAAGAATACCAACAAGATAAGTAGATATCACAGCATCAGCTTTCCGGAAGACATTTTCTTCTATTGAAAATCCATGAGCAAAAGAGGAGTAAATACCATAACCAGGAGAAGTTGAACAGAATATATTGTCACACTTATTACGACCAATGTCAAAATTCGACCTGATCACAATATAATTATTAATTGAGTTTACAAATATTCCATGAGTATT
>CAZXQT010000072.1:3799-4387 GCA_964643225.1 uncultured Lentimicrobium sp.
ACATAGAAACCAAGAAAGTCAACGTCAATTCTATTGGCAGAGATTCCATAGTAAAATCCTGTAAACGTACTTCTATCATAAGAACCTTCAGGGCAAGGTGACTGTTGGCTGTTACAAACACCATTTACTGAAAAATGAGCACTATATGAGGCTATGCCATGATTATAATTGTTCACATTGGGAGCATCAGGTGTCAATTCAAAATTACATGCATCAAATCGTACCCCTCTGAGAGAGGATAAATCAACGTGCTTGTAAAATTGTTCATTAGAAACATATCCGTTATCAACAACAAAGTGGCAATAATCAAAATGTGCCTGGTAATCCATTTCTTCTAAAGTGACAGGATGAAAATTTGTATAAGAAGTAGCATGCACTGATGTTGTATTATTTATAAGATTTGAATATGATGCATAAACTATACCACCTGTAGTGCCATAATCATTTGGATCCATTAACTCTAAAGCACATATAGCATTTTTTATAGTAGCATGGTCTAACACAACGTATCCTTGAGCATAATGACCGTTAGCATCTGGCCATTGATGTTCGCGGTTGTTTCCCCATACCTCAATTCCTTGCCATGTA
>CAZXQT010000073.1:0-4300 GCA_964643225.1 uncultured Lentimicrobium sp.
TAAGAAAACATCATGTTTGAGCGCAGCGAGTTATGTTTTCTAGCTGCTTATTTACTGTATATAAATGCAACGAAACCCAGTCGAAGTATGCTTATACCACGATGCAAATTACGCCCCCAGGCGTTACGCTTTAAAGCATAATTGCCAACAATTTCGTATATTTGTACCAAAAAGGTCACATGAACCCGTTCAGGTTTGGCACTATCGTGCAGGGCGATCATTTCTACGATCGTGAAACAGAAACAAAAAAAATTACCGATACACTCATCGCGGGCAACAACCTCGTACTATTCGCCCCACGCAGATTCGGCAAAACATCCCTTACTTTCAAAGTCATGCATCTGCTGAAGCAGGAAGGCATTACCTGCATCTATTTCGACCTTATGCCGGTGTTTTCCATACAAACATTCATAAAAATGTACATCGATGCGGTGCGCAAACAACAAAGCAGCTTCGACAGATTAATCCAAACGATCACCCAAACAGTAAAGAACATCAGGCCAATATTGACCTTCGGACAGGATGGCACACCTGAACTCACCATCGACATTTTAGATAACTCCGTCTCCGCGGAAACAATATCTGCAGTGCTCGATCTACCGGCAAACCTCGGAGCTGAAAAGAAAGTGGTTGTCGTTTTTGACGAATTCCAGGAAATCGTAAAACTTAACAGCTTCGGCATCGAAAACCTCCTTCGCAGCAAAATGCAGCAACAGCAGAACGTAAGCTACCTGTTCCTCGGAAGCCGCACCCATCTGCTAAACGACATGTTCAACAACAAAAACCGGGCATTCTATAACTCAGCCTATCATCTGCAACTGCCACCCCTTCCCGAGAAGGATTCCATAGAGTACCTCAGAAACCGTTTTGCGCTTTCCGCGATAAGCGTGAACGACGAAACTGCCGGTTATCTGATCAAAACTGCCGGAAACATCCCCTACTATATACAAATGCTGGCTTCGGAAGTGTGGCAGCTTGCCATTTTAAGCAAAAAAGCGATTGATCGCGACACTATCGACAAGGGAGCTCAGCAAATCATCGCTAATAAATATGATTATTACGCTGAACTGTTCGACAAACAATCTGTCCGGCAAAAACAACTACTGTTGGCACTTGTCCACTCCGGCGAAAACATTTTCTCAACCCAGTATGCCAAAGTGCATCATCTCGGCGCCCCTTCCTCAACCCAAAAATCGGCGGCAGCCCTCCTCGATAGCGGCACCATCGAAAAAACCGGAAACAACTACTTCATCAGCGACCCATTCTTCAGAAAATTCCTCAAGAGGATAGCAATTTAAGTAAGTGAAATAGCTTATACAAATTAAACCATTCTGCCGTGCTCTATACATTCTTGAGTGGTATAAGCAATATTAGAGTGGTTTAGTGCGACTTGTGCGATTAGTGGGACATGTGAGACGAGTAGGATGTGTGGCATCTGGGTAGTTAATCCATTCTACTGTGCTCTAAACATTCTTGAGTGGTATAAGCAATACTGAGACCTAGGGTAAAGTTGCAGAGTTTTATGATTAAATAAGCAGCGTAAGAAAACATCTTGTCCGAGCGCAGCGAGTTATGTTTTCTAGCTGCTTATTTACGTATATATAATTGCAACAAAACCCAGTCGAAGTATGCTTATACCACTCTTAGTTTTCTAGCTGCTTATTTCTATATACATAATTGCAACACAACCCAGTCTGAGTACGCTTATACCACTCATACACCACTAAACCTTTCCCCCCATATCAGGTTACTCTTATAACTAACTCCTTATCCCGCAACAGCATGACAAAAACTCTACTATCTACCCTCCTTGCAATCCTTTCATTGGCCATCGCACCCCATGCCTCCGCCCAGTGGAACAAACTCACCGGACCCGTCGACAACTCACTGCCGCTGGCAATTGAATACAATTCCATCCTCGAATACCAGGGTATGATCTTCCTGGCCGAAAACCGCGTAGGCATCTTTCGCACAGACGACTACGGCCTCCACTGGCAAAAAATATACAGCGCAACCTGGGGCACATTCCCAATACACATTACAGCCAACGGCACGCTGTTCACCGACGACAACGGCATCCTCCGGTCGTACGATTATGGAAACACCTGGCAAAGAATAGATTCGGAAATCGATGGACCGGTTTACGCATTTGATTCCGACCAGGACGGAACAATTTACTGCTCTGTAAATAGTGCCGGCAATTGTCTTTATAAATCCGCTGACGGCGGAAACACCTGGCAGCCACTGCTCAGCGGTTACGGCGATTATTACGAAATCCACGTAACCGCGTCAGGACAGGTCTGGTTTGGGAAATATAACGGATTGCTGCGATCGGACGACCAGGGCGAAACATGGCAGAATATAGAGATCAGCGACCCTTACAGTTTCCTGAATGTAACGTCCATCGATTCCGACACCCTCGGCTCCGTATATGTGTCAACCCGCGAGATCTACGCATTTTACCGCACCGACGATAACGGCGAAACCTGGACCACTCTCGGCCTTTACGGCGATGGCGGAACCACAGATATTATGTATTCCGGCATCAACAACCAGATCGTCTTCCTCGAATACACGCTCGGTACCATCCGCTCGTACGACCAGGGCGCAACCTGGCAAAACATCTACAACTCCGAAGGCGGAACCTACTTCCGCTCCTACTGCGCCATCAATTCCGACACCGTCATTGCCACCGGCGAACACGGCTTCCTGTTCAGCACCAACAACGGCCTCACCTGGCAATACCGAAACAACGGCCTCCTCAGCGGATTCGTCGCATCCCTCGCCGTCACATATTCCAGCACAAATTCATCCACAGTTTTCGCCGCCTCCGCTTCAGGCCTCTGGGCATCATCCGACAACGGCCTAACCTTTACGGATATCGGCCAACCCCTGCAATCGCGCATCTTCTATTCCGTCACCAGCCACCCATCCGGCCTCTACCTCCTATCCCGCAAGGGCCCGCCCAACCACCTCTACAAAATATCGCGATCCACCGACCATGGCCTCACCTGGCAAACCATCCATGAAAATGCCCAAAAACCGCTCTTCAAAATCAACAGCAACGGGCACATTCTTATGCTCCTTTCGGGGAATTTAAGCCGCTCTGCCGACCACGGCCTCACCTGGGAACCGCTGTTCACCGACACCACGGCGCACGATATTCGCGACTTCACCATCTCTTTCGCGGATGTGATCGTACTCGCCGACCACCGCACGAATGCTTTCCTGATCTCTTTCGATGAAGGAAACACCTTTCAGCCCGCTGCCATCCCCCTCACCTACCACACAGCCGATCTGCTGAGACCCGATTTCCTCGGAAATATCTATATCCTTTCACCACAAACAAGCCTGCATAAACTAACCCCCGATCCCATCAACCAAACCGTCCAATTTTCCCCTGTCAACTCCGTTACCGGGTTCGGCCCTTTACGCGACCTCTTTTTCCATCCGTCAGGCCCCATCTTCCTGCAATCAGACACAGCCCTCTTCCAGTCGACCGACCAGGCACAAACATGGACCGACTTTTACAGCCCGACTGTCCAGCCCAGCGCCCTGTTCACACAACTCGCCTTCGACACCACAAACTCCCTCATTTACGGTGCCCACTCCTTCAATGGATTATGGCGTTTCGAAAACTACATCACACAATCCGCCGGCAGCGCCCTCACAACCCAAACAATCCCGCACCTCCACCTTTACCCCAACCCGACCGCAAACCAGGTAACAATAACCATAAGTAACCCCTCGCCAACATCCGGCGACAGCCATAAAATACACATTTACGACCTTTCGGGAACCCTCATCAGAACCTTCACCTTTGCGGGAAACACTGCCACGCTCCCCCTCCGCGGCCTCGCCCCCGGAATTTACCTGCTACGCAGCGAAACCGGCCATGCAGCACGAATGGTTGTGAACTAGGCTCAACCGCTCGCTGCCCTGAAACCAACCATTTATGCTATTTTGCATTAAATTGCATAATTGCATAAAATTAACGCAATGGCCATTACAGTAACCGCTTGCAGCACCCGCTTTCTGGTATTCAGGAGACCATCGCCTAATCACCAAATATTATAACTTTCGGTGATTTAATGGAGGGTTGTGCAGCTTGTGGGACATTTAAGACAAGTGGGACATGTGAGGTGTGAAGGACAAGACGTAATCACAGACATTACTGGCCTAAACTGATAAAACATTCAATTGTGCTCAAACATATTTGAGTGGTATAATCAATACGAAGACCTAGGATGAAGTTGCTGAGATACATCATTAAATAAGCAGCGTAAGAAAATATCCTGTT
>CAZXQT010000074.1:0-4091 GCA_964643225.1 uncultured Lentimicrobium sp.
TTCAGCCAAAAATATCAATGTCGCTTTTCGGTGAAAACCACAACAGTCGCCTCACCGTTGTTGGTGCCTGATGGGAAGTACATCTTTAAACCCCCGTCAGAAATTTATCCCGAAATGCCTGCCAATGAACATCTGACAATGAGAATCGCGGAAGCATCCGGAATAAGTGTAGTTCCGTCAAGCCTCATCCGACTCAGATCAGGCGAATTGTCGTATATCACTAAAAGGATTGACAGAACCGACAAGGGAGCGAAGATCCATATGCTTGATATGTTTCAGATAACTGATGCTTTCGATAAGTACAGGAGCTCAATGGAAAAAGTTGGCAAAGCAATCCATAATTATTCCGGACGCACATTGTTAGACAAAATAAATTTCTTTGACCTAGCACTGTTCTGTTTCCTCACCGGGCACAGTGATATGCATCTGAAGAACTTTTCGTTGATTGAAACCACAAACGGCTGGGAACTTGCACCGGCTTATGACTTGCTGAATGTTGCAATTGCCAATCCTGAGGATACTGAAGAAATGGCTCTTACTGTTGATGGCCGGAAGAAAAAACTCAAGCGTGACAATTTTATTAATCTTGCCAGGAGTTTGCAATTGACCGACGTGCAAATTGACCGTGCATTTAAACGTTTATCAAAAACCACAGCCATAGCCACAAATCTGGTTGGTCAGTCATTTTTATCAGAGAAGATGCAAAAAGCGTATTTGGACTTTCCTGAAAAAGGAAGAAAAGGCAGCATAGATAAGAATTGCCGCGAATACCACCGAAATGGTTTTCACCGAAAGGATACCCGCGAGATGCGCGCCGATCACCGCCCCGATGGTGGTTGCGATTTCGAGGAACATGCCGATGCGGATGTTGGTGAAGCCTTCTTTTACATAGGCCGAGGCGGCGCCTGATGAAGTGGCAATTACTGAAATCAGCGAGGCGCCGGCTGCGAAATGTATATCCACATTAAACACAACCGTCAGCAGCGGCACCACCACTACCCCGCCCCCGAGGCCCGTTAAAGCTCCCAGGAGTCCCGCCGCAAATGAGCCGGCGTAGATGAGAACAGTAAAAACGATGTTATTCAACTCGGGCATGATTGGATAATAAACCGATTTGGAGGGGGAAGGTTCAGGAGGTTCGGGTTGATCCCTTTATCGACCCCGCTGTTTATTAGCTCTTCTATACAACATCAAGTAAAAAGTAAAAAGTAAAAAGTAAAAAGAAGTCAAGGCAAAAGTTCAAAAAAGTTAAAAGTTAAAAGGATCAAAGTAACAAGTAAAAAGAAAGAGTCATTTCGAGCGCAGCGAGAAACCTCAATATTTGTACCCTAAAGGGTATAATATTTACTAATTTGGCAATATTTGTACCCTAAAGGGTATAATATTCAATTATCTGGTAGTAATTACACCCAAAAGGGTATAATATTCAATTAATTAATTATATTTGTACCCAAAAGGGTATAATATGGATATTGCAGCATTTGTTAAAGACAAGCGTAAATCAGTATCTCTTACACAACCTGAGCTAGCTCAAAAGGCAGGTGTAGGTTTACGTTTTGTACGTGAATTGGAACAGGGGAAACAGAGTTTGCGACTGGATAAGGTAAATCAGGTGTTACAACTCTTTGGGTATGAGGTAGGTGCAGTTTTAAAGAAACCTTTCAGTGAAGATCAGGAATAAATATTTCTAAAATTCTGTATGAGAAAAGCAGCTATAAAAATTCAGGACCAATTAGCCGGATGGCTTACCCAGGATGAAAATGGTTATCAGTTTGTTTACCACCAGGATTACCTCATACAGAAAGATCCAAGGCCGGTAAGTCTTACTCTTCCGTTGCAACCCGGTGCTTTTAAATCAAAAGTATTATTTCCCTTTTTTGATGGATTGCTTCCTGAGGGTTGGCTACTCGATATTGCTGAAAGGAATTGGAAGATTAATCCCCGTGATCGAATGGGATTACTGCTTACTTGTTGTAAAGACTGCATAGGCGCAATAAGTGTTGAAGTTATTGAGGAGGATAATTAATGAAAAAATGCCTATATTGTTATAAGAGTCTCGACAATGACGCGACCGATTTTCATGTGGCCTGTTCAAGAGCAATATTTGGTCAACCTTACCCTCCTGTTTTAGCATATTCTGAAAGCGACATTGAATCCCTGGCATTTCAGGTTATTCAAAGCCAAACTGTTCTTACAGGTGTACAAGCTAAAGTTTCCCTTCATCTTACTGGGAATCCAAAGGAAGGCCGAAGATTTACGATAGTTGGTTTATGGGGTGGGTATATACTAAAACCACCAACAAACCTGTATCCGCAATTGCCTGAAGTTGAAGATCTGACAATGCACCTTGCTGAAATATCAGGAATTAAAACGGCGCCACATAGTTTGATCAGAATGGCATCCGGAAATCTGGCGTATATCACTAAGAGAGTTGATCGGACTAAAAAGAGAAAACTCTCAATGGAAGATATGTGTCAATTAACTGAACGACTTACTGAAGATAAATATCATGGAAGCACTGAGCAAATTGCTAAAGCTATTCTGAAATATTCTTCTACTCCAGGACTTGATCTTATCAATTATTTTGAAATGGTACTTTTTTCGTTCATAACAGGAAATGCTGATATGCATCTAAAGAATTTCTCACTTTTAGAAAAACCAGGGTTAGGAATGATATTATCGCCTGCTTATGATATGGTAAATACAAAACTTGTTAATCCGGCTGATGATGAGGAATTAGCGCTTACACTTAACGGGAAAAAGAAAAAGATAAAAAAGCAGGATTTTGTAATTGCAATGAATTCTCTCAAGATAGATGAAAAACAACAGCAGAATATTTTCAACAAGATAGTAACATCACTGCCTGCCTGGAAAAATATGATCAATATGAGCTTCTTAACTGAAGACTTTAAGCAGCAGTATGAAGCAATCGTGACGGAAAGAATTAGCCGTATAATATGACGGGGTGTGCGTATGAGGAGGTTTCTCGCTGTACGAGCTTGGTTCCCAATCACTCTTTTTCCTTCCTTTTCTGCCTCACCAAACTAATCAGGTACAGTACAACGCCAAACACGCATCCCATCATGGTGGCGTGAGTGAGGGCATCTTTGATGTCGCGGTTGCCTTTGTCGAAATACTCAAACAGGAAGAAAATCCCGATGGCAGCCAGGGTGGCCAGCACAAAACCGGCGATACGCCGAAATGTTGAGGAGTTCATAGGTGGTTGTTTGGGAGATAAAGGTAAGAAAAGTTCCTGGTTTCAGCGCTCCCGGTTCAGTAGATGAGGTTTCTCGCTGCGCTCGAAATGACGGGCAGTTTACTTTTATTGTAGAATAGAAAGCATAAAGGCTGTGCCAGTCCAAAGAGTATTAAAAAGAGGGTAAAACTGACAGCAACTTCAAAGTAGAAACTCGTTGTCAATTGTTGAATATAAAGTATGTAAATTAAGACTATTTCATTAACCATCAAATGTTTAACATCATGACAAGGGAGCAAATTTACCAGGAGATTGAACAAACAATGGGTGTGGTTCCATCCATGTTCAAATCAATACCAGATTATACACTGGAACTTGAATGGCAACTGTTTAAGAAAACACAGATGGACGAATCACCAATACCGGGCAAGTACAAGGAGCTGATTGGCATCGCTATCTCAGCAGCTACAAAATGCAAGTACTGTGCTTATTTCCATACCGCTTTAGCCCGACTTAACGGAGCTACTGATGCTGAAATAGAGGATGCCATTCACTTCGCTAAAGCAACTGCTGGCTGGAGTACTTATGTAAATGGCCTCCAGATAGACTTCGAACAGTTCAAATCAGAAATCAATCAATCTGTTGACTTTGCCAAAGCGCAAATGAAGAAACAGATGGCGACTGCCGGAAAGTGATTTGTGAAAGTTAAACCTGAGTCTTCTTTTTTTTCGGTAAAACCGGATATACCTTCCATCGCATTATTGCTACGAAAGTTGTAACTACAAACAACATCGCAGTATAGTAGGCTGCACTATTTTCGTCGCGCGACAAATGAAATACGCTTGCACTGGCTGAAATGATCATCAGTCCCAGGGCTGTTAATGGAATTAGCCAG
>CAZXQT010000075.1:0-4079 GCA_964643225.1 uncultured Lentimicrobium sp.
GGCTGGAAAATAACACCCGGTTGCAGAGCTTCTGAGTATGGAACATCACCAAACAGGTCGGTTAGCATGGCAAGATTGTATGCGGTCAGTATTTTAGCTATTCCCAGTACCTGGGTATTACCTGCTTCTGAACCACCTTCCGTGGTTTTGCCGATAACAATCTTTAAGTTATAAAGATTTTCATAAGCAGCTCCCCACATATTATTGTAGGTAGTGGAAGAAATTGGCTCACCGGCACGAATCTCTGCATTATACATCTGGTTGTATATACCTACATTGTGCTCAATGTATACGGATGAATAAAGTGCAAGGTCGCTTCCAGCTATAGTGAACGATGTTCTGGTAATAATATCAGACAATAACAACTTCGATGGTACATCGGTAGGATTGTTTTTATATTCATTGATTTCCTCCAGCTTATCCTGCGAGCATCCCACAAACATCAGCAACAATGCAGGGAGGGTCAATAGTCTTATTATTTTGTTCATTTTTTTTCAGTTTTTGGTTAGAAGTTCAGGTTAATTCCAAATCCGTAGCTGGTAGTCTGAGGCATGGAGAAACGCTCGAAGGCACCACCCATATTGTTGTTACCCTGGCTTGCTTCCGGATCGAAGTTTGGCAATTCAGACCAGATAAGCAGGTTTCTAACATACACAGAAAGATCCAGATCAACTTTATTGTTGAATACCTTCTTAGGCAGTCTGTAACCTAATGTTAAGTCCCTCATCTTGATGAAAGAGTTATCCATGATGTAATATTCATCAATACTTGTCAGAACTCCTGTAACAAGATCCTGATATGCATCAGGATCATCCGGACCACCACGCTGAATATCGTTTGGAGTACCGTCAGGTTTAACACCTTCATAGATAAATGTCGACTCTCTGTCTTCTGTGTTCTTTGAAACACCATAAAGATCAAGCAAACCATTGGTGCCATGGTACATTTGTCCGCCTGATTTCCAATCCCAGGTACTGGCCAGTGTGAAGCCCATGTATGTAAACTTGGTAGTTGCGCCTAAGATGAAATCCGGTGAAGCTTCACCAATTACTTTTGGCTCACCAATTAAAGGCATACCATAATCCCATGATTCAGGATCGTCGTTTACAACGATATTGCCATTTCCGTCTCTTACAAACGAAGTTCCATAAATAACAGGGAATGTGTTACCAATACCAGCTCTTACTTGTGGTGTAACAAAACCACCCAGGAAGATACTTTCAACACCATCTGCAAGACTGAGAACCTTGTTTTCGAGCGTTGTAAAGTTGAAATTCAGATCCCAGGTAAATTTGCTGGTTGAAACAGGAGTTGTATAAAGTATGATTTCGTGTGCTACAGTATTGATAGAACCTCCATTGGTCACAAGTGATGCAGCACCTGTTGATGCAGCGAGAGGTACCTGGAAAATCTGGTCGTATATGTCCTGATATGAGTAGGAATAATCGATACCTAACCTGTTATTCAAAACCCTTAATTCAGCACCCAGTTCAAATCCATTGGTAGTCTGAGGCATAAGACCCGGGTCATATTGAATATTGTTAGCTACATAACCACTTAAACCATTGATTGGGTAGTTAATCGGATATCCACCCCAGAAACCACCGCTATAATCCGGTTTAGCAAAATAATTCGGCAGGAATTCACTTGCAGCAAGACCAACTTTTGCCCATGATGCGCGCAATTTAGCAAACGACAGCCAGTCTTGTCCTTTCATAGCATCCAGTTCACTCAGAACGAACCCGAGTGATACTGATGGGTACATAAAGCTGTTGTTGTCGCGAGGCATAGTCGATACATAATCCAGACGGTTGGTAGCATTGAAATAGAGCAAACCTTTATAGTCTAAAGATAAATTAGCAAAGAAACCAGCATTTCTGTCAGCATATTGCTCTTCAAAGGCTGTTACTATATTGGCATTTCCTATATGAGCCCATCCACCAAAGTTAAAGGTTGAACCGTAGTCATCATACAGTTTGCGTGTTCTGTGATTTACTTCATTACCAAGCAGGAATCCGAATTTAAGATCTTCATTAATTTTCCAGTTGTAATTAATGGTTAAAAGGGAGTTAAGCGTAGATGAACTGATTCCGTAATTGTAAATTTCTCCTTTGGCACCTCTGTGACCATACTCAAATATATCCTGATAGTGCGATGTATAGGTGTCGATACCTAACTGATACCGTGTAGTGATCGACATAGTCTCGTTAATTTTAGGAGCAAACTGTACGTATCCGTTACCGAAGAAACGTTCGGTTCCTTCAGTAAATTTGTTGTTTTCGGCTCCCCAATATGGGTTATCGAATGTAAGTGAACGGAAATAGATCTGTTTGTAAGGATCAGTCGGGTATGCGTAGGGAATACCTTTCAGATTGTATGAAGGAGGTGCTGCGTAAGCTCCGTTTAGCGAGGCATCGTTTGCTGATGGCAGCTTGTTGATGTCTGTATTGGAATAATTGGATGAGAAACCTAATGTCCATAGGTCATTAAGCCTTGATTCACCTGCAGCTTTGGCATTCCATCTGTTCATGTCAGTTGAAGGAACGATACCTTTCTGGTTGGTATTACCAATACCAAAAGCTATGTTACCACGCTCTGTTGCCTGGCTGACATTAACTGATGTAGTAGTGGTCATACCTGTTTCAAAGAAATCGCCAAAGTTATCATAGGTTGCAGGAGTAACCCAAGGATCAAGTCCTGCTTGTTCAAGTTGTGGTACCTTGTACATACCGGGATGTCCGTTTGCATTACCACCATAGGTTGGATGATCCGGAAGGTCAGAAAGTTTTGGTCCCCATGAATAGGATGTATTTGGTATAAAGTTACCATAGCTTCCCTGTGCGTAAGTTGACTGATATTCAGGTTTTGTGGATACCTGATCCCAGCTGGTGAAATTAGAAATAGAAACATTTGGTTTTCCAATAGCCTTTCCTTTACCGCTCTTGGTAGTTATAATGATCACACCATTAGAAGCCCTGATGCCGTATAGTGCAGCGGCAGCCTGACCTTTCAGAACGTTGATTGATTCAATGTCGTTTGGATCAAGGTCAATAGCTCTGTTGGCAATGTCGGCACCGGTTACGCTGTTCCCGGTCGAGAAGTCGGGAGTAGAAGCAATCGGCATACCGTCAACAACATACAGAGGAGTATTGTCACCTGAGAACGAACGGGCACCACGGATAACAATTTGCGATGAAGCACCAGGCATACCGCTCGAAGGTTTAATTTCTATGCCGGATACTTTTCCCTGAAGTGCAGTTGCCAGATTGTTCGAACCCGATCTCGTAAGATCTTCGTTCGCTACTTCCTGAGCTGCATACCCAAGAGCTTTCTTTTCACGACTTATACCCATCGCGGTAACAATTACACCTTCAATGTCCATGGCTTCTGTCTCCAGAACAACGTTTATAGTTGTCTGAGTTCCTATGGTAACCTCTTTGGTAGTCATACCAACGAACTTAAACATAAGTACCTGAGCATTGGCTGGAACTCGTAGTGAATAACGGCCGTTGATGTCAGTGGTGACACCGGTGGTGGTTCCTTTAACCTGTACAGACGCTCCCGGAACGGGATTGCCGTCATCAGCACTGGTAACCACACCCGTAATGGTTGTTTGAGCCAATACTACCTGTACCCCTGCAAAAAGTAGAAGTACAAGCATCAATGCAAATTTTCTCATAGTGTGTGTTTTAGGTGAATGATAATGATTTTAGATTGATTGATTAACTTTTGGTTTTTTAATGGTATATTCAAAAAAAACGTTCAGTACAGTTACCTCCTTCTTACGTTATTACACTTTTGGGTTAAGCACAAATATTAATGAGGGCTGGCAGCCCGATTATTAAAGCGTAATCAATAGGTGGTAGTATTCTTCCAGCAATGGAAGGCAATCAATCTGATCAGTAGGGTAGCAGTACAAGTAGTGTTTGTACTGCTAATGTAGGAATAATTTTAATTTGTCAATAGGTAAAGCAAAATAAATGCATTTTTTCAGGCATATTTTACTGTTTTTTCTTCTGACCTTACTGCGGTCTAACGCATTTTGGGCAAATTGATACCATAGGAGCCGATAAAGGCTG
>CAZXQT010000076.1:0-3760 GCA_964643225.1 uncultured Lentimicrobium sp.
GTTGTATAGAAAATGGACTGAACTTTCTTGAGATTAATAACTTATACGATAGTTATCAAGCATTGATTATTTCAGAAAAAGCACTTGAAGAATATGAAAGAAGTGTAAATCGTGCTAAATTTAAAGTCGATAAAGAAAATTTGCTTGAGAAGTTAAATATAAGCGAATCAGGATTCGTCGTTGTGAGATTCAAGAATTCAGGGATTGATACTATGTATTCATTGAATCCTGAAACCAATCTTAATATTTTAAAGAAATATCCCGCAGAAATGAGTTTGTTACATGTTAAATCATGTGGATCTTGTATAAGAGAATAACCGCTTGGGAAATGACAAAAAGCACGTTTTCATAATGTTTGTTAGTGAGAGGGTTCTGTTTTTTTAGACAGAGCCTTTTTTATATCTTTGATTAACCAACCTCCCGTTCCCGGCATCCTACCAAACATTAAGGGAGTAGAAAGCCCCGATATACTCCGGGGCTTTTTTTGTCCTTTCAAGTTTCGATTTTCAGAAATAGCTTTGGCTATCATTAAACTCAAATCAACAATGAAAAAAATCCTTTTTCTTTTTGCACTGATCTGGGGTATTGGCATTTCAACTGCTATGGCAACTGAAATGCAACCTCCCGGACTTGATTGTGTCTATTCAGTCTCCGGTGCTGACATGACTTCAAATGAAATGCCGGTACCGGCAGTGATGAATGTGGTTTCACAGAATCTGGAAGCCAGTTACATCATCAATTCACCGTTGGTTGTTTACCTTGATGTAGAAACAGGATCTTCCGGTGGAATGGCTGATTGGTGTATTAATACCAGGGAAACAAATCTACAGCCATTGGATTGGACACAAACAACAGATCAACATCGAGCGACAAATGAAGATCTTACGGGGTGCACCCAAACAAAACACAGCAATACAGCAGTATTTGCAATAAACTGTAGTTATAAGTTTCCACTGAATTAAGACCTACTAAACTTATTAAAGGCTTGCATACCGGCAGGCCTTAGTTTTTTTGGATGCTTGTCAATTTGCAATTGTATAATTATATTTGTGCCCATGTAGTCATTCAGAATGTCGGAATAAAGCTGAAGGAGACAATAAATCGATAGTAAGCGTTAACTTTATTAAATAAAATTATGAAAAGAGTTTTTTTGCTATTATTACCTTAATTAGTTTGATTATGGTGAATTTCAAATACTATCAACTATGAACATTTTAAAAACGCCTGAAAAAAGCAAGGACTATTTTAGTGTCGCAATGATTAGGCTTTTTATATTCTTTTTTTTAGTTTTTGGACTTTTCCGAATTACCGGAATGTGGAAAGAATATGAAGCCACGCTAGTTCTCACAACTGCTGGTCTAATCGTTTATGCAATTATCGTTTATTATTATAAACGGTACAAGGAATCTAAGAATCTGTCTTAAAGGTTAAATCTGAATGACTATTTACATAAAGGCTTGCCTACCGGCAGGCCTTTTTTGCGTTAAGGATTGCAGGTGACATCCTTTGCAAAAGATGAAAACGGAAAGCCTGTCCTTGAGTAGGAACGCCCCAGTGAATGTCCTTTAAAAAAGCTTAGCAGCTGATTAAACTTGTAAGAAATTACAGTTAAAGGGCATGATCATACTTTCCAACCTACACAAAACAATAGAAAAGGGTGTATTTGCCATTGCTTTTGTCAAAGAAAGCGGTGAAATTATCACCATACAACAAGCCATCCTCACCTCATGGCATTCCAGGGGCAGAACCTTAAGGATTAAAATACTACCTTCAGAAGAAGTCCGCTCCATCAGAAGGTGTACCATCATAGCATTCAATGATCAGGAGGTATGCTTATGAGTAAAGCAGGATCAATAGGCTCATTCGTAATTGATGGATTCGAGTACATACCGGAACTGAAAGCCATCATAGCACAGACCCCATCACATGATGTCTTTGAAGAGCCTGATTCACCGGTAACCATCGGTAAATACAAAATCGCTCCCTGGGGAGAAGATAACAAACTACCTGCCCAGGTTATGGATATGATCGGCAAAAGTGAAGTGGTGGGAACCAACAACCATTTCAATGTCCTTATGTCCTATGGCCAGGGTGTAAAACCAATGCTCAAATTACCTGATGGCGACAAATTCAAATACACAGACTGCACCGATGAAAGGGTACTGGAGTTCTTTGAAGATAACGACATACCGGGTTACTTCCTTGAACAATGCTCCGATTTGAGCACCTTCTTCAATGTCTTTCCAGAAATCATCCTAACGGCAGATTATGAAAGCATCTATAGCCTAAGGCATAAAGAAGCCGTTTACAGCCGATTTGGAGTAGCGGATAAAAACGGGAATATCGTTAACCACTACTACAGCTCCAAGTGGGGAGATGGCGCCAATGAAAGCAACATTACCCAGACAACGGTACTGAGCAAGTTTAACACCCTGAAGGATTTACGTGACAAGGCAGCCAAAAGAGTCAAAACGCCAAGGTTCATCCTTCCGATTAACTTTCCAACCCCGGGTAAATTTTACTATGCCAGGCCTCCCTTCTGGTCCATCTTCCGATCAGGATCCTACGACTTCTCAACCATGATCTGGGAGTTTAAGAAAGCACTACTAAAGAATGGATTGAAGCTCAAGTATATCATCTATGTTTCGGAGCAGTACTGGAGCAAGATCTTTGATGAAGAAAAGATCGACACCAATGATCCTGTAAGGGTCAAAGAAAGAAAAGAAGAGGAACTTAAGAAGTTCAAGGACTTTATCTCAGATGGAAACTCATCAGGCAAAGGGATGATGATCCATAAAAAGATGGTACCATCAGGAAACACGGCCATAGAAGAAAAATACATCACCATCGAAAAGCTGCCACTGGATCTACAGGGTGGAGAATACTTGGAGGACTCTTCCGAAGTCTCCAACATGATCTCCTATGCCATGAGTGTTCATCCCAACCTGATCGGCTCAGCCCCGGGCAAATCCGGAGGAGCCATGTCGGGAACCGATAAACGCGAGCTGTTCATGATCAAGGCAGCCCTAATGAAACCATATAGGGACCGCCTGCTCAAACCACTCTACCTGGTCAAGAGATTTAACAACTGGCCGGCTAACCTTGAATTTATAGTACCTGACTATGAGTTCACCACACTGGACAAAAATAAATCAGGCAAACAGGAAGTCATTCAGGACTCAGGCAACAAAAAATAAGACCATGATCATTCAGGACATACAAACCCTTAATAAGTATATTCCAACCATCCTGGTACCGGAAGAAGATTATGCAGCAAATACTTTTAAAAAGTATGAAACCTACCTGCAGAGTGCCGAGCTCTATCTAAAAAGAGAGATAACCGGTAATTTTCTTTTTAACTTGATTGCTGAACCAAATACCGATCTGGTACATTTTTGCTCAGCCATCATTGCACATAAAGCCTATGCAGAAGCAATTCCTTTTCTGGACCTGATTGAGACACCCAGTGGCTTTGCCGTAACCAGCAATTCAAACCTGACACCGGCCAGTGCAGCACGTGTACAGAACCTGATCAGGGCAACAAATGAGCGTATAGGCGAATTAATTGAGGATTTACTCGAATACTTAGAAAATAATCTAATTTTTCATGATGACTGGAAGTCCTCCAAGACCTATAGCCTGAATACAGACTCCTATATATTCTCAGTCAGGGATTTTAAAAACTATGCACCTTTTGAAGGAGGAAGTGTAGTGGTCTAAAAAAATTGGACAGGAGTATAAATCATTTATTATATTTCTG
>CAZXQT010000077.1:0-3550 GCA_964643225.1 uncultured Lentimicrobium sp.
GACCTGCAGGCATGTTTAAACTTGATGTTAATGCTTCTGCACTCAGCTCAGGTATGTATCTTGTAAAGGTTAAAGCCGGCGAACAGGCTTCTACCGCAAGAATCAATGTTCTCTAATCAAGCTTTATTGAAAAATAACCCAAAAAGGCAGTCCATGGCTGCCTTTTTGGATTTTAAACTTTATATTCAGGATCAAAAGGCAATAATTCTGAAAAAAAATGTACAATGCGTTGTATTGTATCTTAAATTTGAAACGTAATACAAATTAAAACTATACATCATGAAGAAAATCTACCTATTGACACTTCTGTTGGGTTGCGGGCTTATGTTGGCCGCGCAGCAACCGGTAAAACTACCTAAAAACCTCAAAAATGTTGCTATACCCGACCTTAAATCAGCTCGCGAAGGTGTTATGCCTTTATCCAATACTGTAAATCCCTACGTTAGCTCAGGTAAAATGATAACTGAAACACAGCTGGGAACCACCTACTATGATCTTCAGTCAAACACTTCCGCACCATCCAACAGGTTCTACAGATATGAAGATGGTACGATGGCTGGTGTATGGACTATGGGCCAGAATACGGGAGGGTATCCTGACAGAGGAACCGGATATAATTACTTTGACGGTGCTGCATGGCAGGCAGAACCTACTGCACGAATTGAAACTGCCCGTGCTGGATGGCCAACCTATGCTCCGCAAAACAATGGTGAGATTGTAGTTACACACCACGATGTTCAGGGTCTTATCGTTAACAGAAATGAGGTAAAAGGTGCCGGAAACTGGACTCAGCAGATTCTCCCCGGTCCTACAGGAGCAGCCGATATTTCCTGGCCTCACCTTGTAAGCAGCGGCGATAATCATGAAAACATCCATATGCTTGCAATGACGTACTCTGCTTACCAGGGATTGGATCTGGCACTGTTGTATTACAGATCAACTGATGGTGGCGCAACATGGGACAAGCAGCATCAGATTCTTCCGGGTATGACTTCCGGCGATTATTATGGATTTGCCGGTGATACGTATGCATGGGCAGAACCTAAAGGCGATAATCTCGCTTTTGTTGTCTGCGACAACTGGACCGACCTATTTGTAATGAAATCGACCGACAACGGTGAAACATGGGAAAAAACCGTTATCTGGGAACATCCTTATCCTATGTGGAATAATACTGTAGCCGATACATTCTATTGCCCCGACGGTGCTGCACATGTAGCATTTGATAACGATGGTAAACTCCATGTAGTTTTTGGTGTTAACCGTGCCATGTTTGAAGAAGGTGCAACCGCTCCCAGCTGGTTCCCGTTTGTAGATGGTCTGGCATATTGGAATGAAGATATGGAGCCATGGACTGGTGGTGATCACTATGCGCTCGATCCTGATGCTCTTTTCGAGTCAGGTAATCTTATCGGCTGGATGCAGGATGTGAATGGTGACGATCAGATAAGCCTTGTTGGTACGGATATTTCCAACATCGGACTTTATTATGTAAGCCCTTCCAGCATGCCACAAATTACAGTCGACGAGAATAACTATATTTATGTTGTCTATTCCAGTTTAACGGAAACTTTTGACAACGGTACACAGCAGTACAGGCATATCTGGGGTAGAGGTTCCGTTGACGGAGGTGCAACCTGGGAGGATTTCAAGGACCTTACCGGCGACATTATGCACATGTTTGATGAATGTGTATTCCCAACTATCGCAAACCGTACTTCTGCTGATAAGTTCTATTATATTTATCAGGCCGATAATGAACCCGGACTGGCATTAAGGGGTGATAACGATACTCCGTCGCAAAACATAATCTATGCTGCGGAAACAGATAAAAGTGAACTGGTTTCAATCGGTGTAAAAAACATAGAAATAAGCAATCTCGCTGTTTCACAGAACTATCCAAACCCTGCCGGCGACGAAACCTCCGTTCGCATTTCACTCAGGAACTCTTCGGCAGTAGAATTTACCGTAAGTGATCTAACAGGCCGCCAGGTTATTAAAAATGGAGCACGCAACTATTCAGCCGGCGATCATTTAATAACTATCAATACCAGGCAACTGGCTCAGGGTATTTATACCTACACTGTTAATGCTGATGGGAACTCCGTAACCCGCAAAATGGTGGTTAAGTAACCTGAACCTCCATTAAATATAGCTGAACACCTTTTCAGAGCATCAGGCTCTGATAAGGTGTTCTTTTTTGTCATTCCCAATAGAATAAGCTAACCATCTTACTTTAATCTATTCTTAATCAACCTTAAACGAAATGTATTGTTTTATTTCTATATACTCCTAAAACTATAATTACTAACATAACTCGTATTACTATGAAGAAGAAATACCTTTTGCTGTTGCTTTTGCTGATAAGCATCAGTGCAGCAGCCCAGTATAACGAAACAACCATCGGAACAACTGTCTGGGATCTGCAATCTTCCAACGCAGCTCCACCCAACAGAACCTATGTATACGATGACGGTCGTATGGCCACCGTGTGGATGACAGGCCAGAGCAGCGATAACGGCTACCTTGACCGTGGTACTGGTTATGCTTTTTTTGATGGGACCAGCTGGAGCGAACCTCAGCAGGGGCGCATTGAAACCATGCGAACAGGCTGGCCATCCTATACACCGGCTGGCACCGGCGAACTTATTGCTGCACACCATAATTTCGAAGGAATTGTATTTAACCGTCGCAGTACAGTCGGGCAGGGCGAATGGCAGCAATATATATTGCCTAACCCCGATACAAATATTGTCCTCTCCTGGCCTCGTTTGATTGCTACAGGCGATGATAAGATGACCATTCACATGCTGGTTAACACATACGAAACCTACAACGGTTTAACTGGCGCTATTCTTTACTACAGATCGACCGATGGTGGAATTACCTGGGAAACTGAAGCAAGACAGTTACCCGGTATGACATCTGCTGAATATGCTTCACTCAGGACAGAAACATACGCATGGGCTGAACCACAGGGCAATACCATTGCATTCGTTGTTGCCGACCGGTGGACCGACCTTTTTATCATGCGCTCAAGAGACAACGGAGATACATGGGAAAAAATAACTGTATGGCAGCACCCCTATCCAATGTGGACAGGTCAGCCCACGGAGCCTTTCTATTCACCCGATGGTGCTGCAGGTATTACACTAGATTCGGAAGGCAATGTTTATCTTGCATTTGGAATTAACCGTACACAGCAAATAGAGGGTAATCCCTATTATAGTTGGTCACCTTTTATTGATGGTATAGCCATCTGGAATGAAAATATGCCCGTCTGGTCCAATGCCGGAAACATGACCCTGCACCCCGATTCACTACAGGCCGCAGGTCAACTGGCTGCGCATGTTCAGGATATTGACGACAACGGTCAGATTGACCTGATAGGTAATTCCAATCAGAATCTTGGGCTTTATTATGTAGGTCTGTCGAGTATGCCGCAACTGATCATGGACGATCAGAACCAGCTGTTCCTTATTTATTCGGGAATTGCAGAAGGCTATGATAACGGAACTCAGCAATACCGGCATCTTTATGCCCGCGCTTC
>CAZXQT010000078.1:0-3385 GCA_964643225.1 uncultured Lentimicrobium sp.
CTAGCTTTTTAAAATTTACAGGCAACGAAATCCAGTCTGAGTATGCTTATACCACTCGCATTCCAGTCTGAGCATGCTTATACCACGAACAACCTCAACACCACTTCCGTCCCCGCAGCAACACCCCCCTCCATCAGGTCAATTATCTTCAGCCCGTTAATATCCGTCTTGTGCTGCTCGTTCAGGAGCTTGAGCCGCTTCTCTATTACTTCAAGACCGTAATGGTCAGTGTACTGCGAATTCAGCTTGCGCGATGCTTCACGGCCTATGCCGTTGTCTTTCACCACGATCACCAGCGATGCCTCTGTCCGCGAAAAAGTAACAGTTATTGTGCCACCGCCTTCTTTTGGCGTGATGCCGTGCTTTATGGCGTTTTCAATGATCGGCTGCACGAGCATGGGCGGGATCTGAAGGTAGCTTTGACTGCATTGATTGGTTAAGGTAATGTTGAGCTTTTCTTTGAAACGGATGAGCTCGATCTGGATGTACTTTTTCAGGAATTCAATTTCTTCGTCAAGCGGAATCTGAACTTTGTTGGCATTGGCCAGGCTGGTCCTTATCACACTCGATATGTTGCTCAGGTAATAAAGCGACACCTTGATGTCGTTCTTCAGGATGGAATACTGCACGCTCGATAATGCGTTGAATATAAAATGTGGATTCATCTGAATTTGCAGAGAACGCAGATGCAGCGTCGCATTTTCCACAAGAAGTGCGGTTTTCTCGTCCTGTTGCTTTTTTAGCACCGTTAACCGGATACGAAACATCGCATACCCAACCGCTACAATGATCATCAAAATCAACAGCAAAAGCCACCACGACAGCCAGAACGGCCCCGCAATAGAAAACGACAGTTCCTTCGTTACGATCTGTTTTGTTTCGGGATCGTTGATCTCGAGCATCAAACGGTAGTTGCCCGGTCGCAACGACTGCAGACTCACGTGGTTGCCCGAAATCCAGCGGTCGTCGTTTATTTTGTACCGGTAACGTATGTTCCGCGCCGACGGAAATTTCAGTCCTTTAAATACGAACGAAATTTGCTTTGTCGAATACGGCAAATGACTGTTTGCCAGGGATGTAATGTCCACCTTTCGTTCGTTGATAACCAATCGCTGAATAAGCAATGTAACCCCAACAGCATCGGCCATCCCGGGATGCACCACGATGACCTCGTTATCGGTGTGCACCACGATGTCGCCTGCTGCATTAAGCAAAGGCGAAGAAGCCGTAATGAAACTGTAGCCGTTTTGCCTGTTCCAGAACCGGCTGAATTGCGGGTTGCCCGATTCGAGAGCCTCTGCCGTCATCGCATTCAGCCCTTCATTCGTCCCAACAAACAGCAGGCCGGCCGCAAATTTGATCCATTTGGCCGAGTTGCCAACCATACCGCACCGCGCCAGGTCAATAGACTTGTTAATGACCGGCTGCTTTCCGCGAAAAGCGACCGCATGCAGCCTGTTGTTTTCCGTAAGGCACCACACCTCCCCAAAAGGGCCCGGCTCCATATCCTGAAGACTGTTTTCGAGCACAGAGTTCTGTTCGTTTACACGGAAGGATTTTCCATCGCTCACCACCAGCAGTCCGTTGATCCTCGACGCCGAGTAAACCACCCCGTTCAACTCCAGAATTTTGAAGTTTTCCCAGGTGGTCAGCACAGAATCCTCCATTACCCTGAAATCCATAGGGTTCTTTACCGTCTTGCGGAAAAGCAGCGGACGGTACTTTTCGGCCGAAAACGCATTGCCATTCTTCAGGATCACAAAATCACCAATGCCCATCGGGAAATAACTCCTGAGGTCAGGAACCGAAATGGCCCCCTTGCCCGACTGCACATACAGATATTTGCCACCCCCGATGAACGAATCTGGCTCCAGTCCAAACGATATGTCGAAGAAATGCATATACCCCGGGTACCTGTCCATCCCCGTTCCCCATTCCTTTAAAATTGCTGCATTAATTTGCTGCACTGAAAGTATCGGCTGCATCCGACCTCCACCGCCATGAAAGTATCCTCCACCCTGAACGTCTCCTCCACCGCCATGAACGCTTCCACCGCCACGAATGCCTTCTCCACCCTGGGCGCCCTCATCGCCATAAATATCCTCGTCGCCAGAAAGGCCCCCGCTGCTCCGGTGGTCCCAGTGCAAAATCCTTTCCGGTGTAAGCACCAGCAAACTATCGCCGGTCAGACCGATGTCCAGAATGCGTTCCTTTCCTTTAAAATCAATATATTCAAACGGCGACTCTTTAAACGCAACCAGCCCGTCGTCCTTCCCGAACCAGGTAACATCATGTACCGAATCGTATAAAATGGCATTAACTGTTTCATGGCTCAGCGGCAACCCGCTCTGCAGAACCTTTCGGCTCTTCGTATCATAGAGCCATACGCCCCCTATAAACCGCTGATCTCCAAGCCCCCCTATCCAGATCAGCCCTTCTTTGTAAGGTGTCAGCCGCCATACAAACGAACCACTCTCCATACGTACCGGCAAGAGATCCCAGTCACCGGCAACCCTACAGGTATACATCGTATCCTGTTCGCCTGCATATAAGTGTCCGTCCTTTATCGCGCAAGCAAACCTCCCCCACTGCGAAATCTTTGTCCCCGTTGACTTTTCAGGAAACATGCTGTTCAGGTTCAGCTTATACAGCCCCTGCGATTTGCCTTTCAGTACTGTGAAAAATATATTGGCCCCCTCGCCCGCAATCGACAACACGATCGACCGCTCCGTCGGGTCCTTGCTGTAATCTACCGGCAGAAGCCTTTTCCCGTGAAGGATAAAAAGCCCGTTTTCCGTACCAACCAGCAGCATCCGGTAATAGCTGCTGTAAAACATCTCGCGGAAAACCATATTCGCAGGTACGGAGATCCGTTGAACTATTGAATCCTTTTTGAACACCACCAGCCCGCCGTTCGAACACCCCGCATAAATTTCCCCATTACCACCCATCGCCAGAGCGCCCACCTTCTGCGAAGGCAACCCTTCCGGTTTCGATAAATTAGCAAAATCCGTCCCGTCAAACCTCGAAATACCATTATCCGTGGCAACCCAAAGTATCCCCTCCCGATCCTTCAGCAGGTCAAGCACCCTGTTATCCGCCAGCCCATCATTCTCATTAAAATGCAACACAGGCTTCATCGGCGAATGCTGCGCATGCCACTGCTGCTGGGCCAACACACCCTGCATCCCCAAAAAAAGGAAAAACAAGAAGAAACCTAAAATGAGTTTACCACTCAACGCCTCAATTTTTTTTTCAAAAGTAACAAATCGTTTGGTTAGTCGCAATGCGGGGCGGGGCGGTTTAGTGTGGTTTAGTGCGACTAGCGGTTTAGTGCTACTTGTGCTATTTGTGGGACATGTGAGACAAGTGGGATATGTGTGAC
>CAZXQT010000079.1:0-3371 GCA_964643225.1 uncultured Lentimicrobium sp.
AAAATATAAAATATTAATGTAAATAGCAAGAAGAAAATGTATATGCGCTCGCGGGGCGTTGTGGTTTAGAAAACCAATCCATTCTGGTTTGCTCAAAACTTATTGAGTGGTATAAGCAATACGAAGACCTAGGATGAAGTTGCCGATTAGTAAATTTTAAAAAGCAGCGTTAAAAAAACATCTTGTTTGAGCGAAGCGAGTTATGTTTTTAGCTAGCTTTTTAAAATTTACAGGCAACGCAATCCAGTCTGAGTATGCTAATACCACGATTAATCCAGTCTGAGTATGCTTATACCACGATCCTACTCACACTCCACCCAAACCTCGCCACTACCTTTCCGCTCAACCGTCCCCTCCCATACAATGGAAACATGTTCACCTTTTACAATTATCCGGTCCCGCCGAATCTCTGTCTCCTTTTCGGGAAGGAATAACGTTACGCTTTTAACATGCCAGATCTCATCCGTAGACTGCGTTAAAGCAGGCCATCCCGTGATGAAAAGCTCATTGCGGTCGCTGCCCTTCAGGCTGAGCAGGGTTGTGTGCAAAACGACACTGTCGTTTATAGCTTCGGCATGCATCGGGTCAAACCCTCTGAACTCCGGAGGCTTCCTGAAATTCAGCGTGACTTTTATCCCGCTTTGACGGTTAAACCGATGCAGATTCTCGAAGTGCCGATCCCTGATTTTCTGCGTATGGAATTTACTGATCGCGCAATCCACGGCAATCTCCTGGAAACCGGCATCATTAAAACTGAACTGCGTAACGAAATAATCATACAGTTTCATGCCCGATGCATAATACTCGCTTTTCCATTGGCTATTTTGCCTGTCAAGCAGGACGCACATTGCCATGCCCGACGCCAAATGCCGGTATCTCAACGATTCCCGGCCATAATAAGGAGTAGTCAAAACGCCGAAAAACTCCTTCTGGATAAAATTATTCTTCACAGCACTGTCACCGCCCCCAACTGCCTTGTAGTACATCAGCTGACAATAGAACGCAGGCCCTTCCAGACTTTCCACGTCTTTTTCATATTCCAAAAACTCCTTCCCGATAAATTCTTCGCGGTTATCCCGGATGCGTTTGTACTGGTTCAGCATTGTGGCAAACTCCTTACTATCATCGCAAAAGCAAAGAGAAAACAACAGCTTCTGCTCCGCCATTTTCATGGCATCATTTCTGTAATCTTCGGGATAAAGCAGCAAAGTGACCGGATTATCCGGCTTAAGCGATCGAACATGCTTTAACTGATACACATGATGTATCTCATGAAACAACTCAGCAAAAACCTCCTCAGCCCCTGCATAACGAGGTGAGTCATATCCAACTACCGCAGTCAGAACGCCGTTAATCTCCGCCTGCGTGGCACCGGCAATCTTCAGCTCAGCCTGCTCACCTGCATACAGCTGATCCCCTATTCTTTTAAATGTTTCAGGAGGATTCGGATGATTATAGAGAAAAGCCGGTCCGTTTTCACGGAAGGCACACATCGGCGAAAGCCTCATCCCCGGCCATACTTCCTCACTAAACGCCGCTGCCTTCCGGTAAAAGGCTTCCATCCCGCCAAGGTACAGCGAATCAATGGGCAACATACTACTACCCTGCCCCTGCAACAATATACTTTGTACTAAAAACATCCATAGCACAAAAACAAATCTGCTTTTCATAACCTGCGAAATATAGGATAAAATTAGGAAATTAGAAAATACTTCGCTGATACTAGTATGATTGCCAAAGCTGGTATACCATTCAGGCAAATCAAAATCTATTAAGTTGTATAGACAATACGAAGATTATTAGATTAGTCAACTGAGTTACCCCACCCTCCCGACCCGGGTTTATTGAGAAGATTGAGCACCAAACCATTCTTGGGCGTTCTAACATTCTTAAGTGGTATAAGCGGTTTAAGGATTAATGAAGGGTTAGTGCTACTAGTTGAGCTTTTACATTATTGGTGTGCAACCTCTTAATACTGGTATATGCAGTACGTAGACCTTAATGGAGGAGGCAAATCAGCTCCGCTTTCGCTGTCATGATGATAAGTTAACTAACCTTTAGTATGCTCTAACATTCTTAAGTGGTATAAGCAATACGAAGACCTAGGATGGAGTTGCAGAGAAGTATGATTAAATAAGCAGCGTAAGAAAACATCATGTTTGAGCGCAGCGAGTTATGTTTTCTAGCTGCTTATTTACGTATATATAATTGCAACGCAATCCAGTCTGAGTATGCTTATACCACGATAAAACCAGTCTGCTTCTGCGTATGCCTATAGCAAGACAAACTCACTTCACCCTCTTAGCAGCTATACGATTTAACAAATCCTTATTAATGAAATTTTCTTCTTCAATATCGTAATCAACCTGCAATCCCAACCAAAACCTGGCCGAATTGCCAAAATACATACTCAACCTAAGTGCCGTGTCAGTTGTAATCCTCCGGTTGCCCTTTAGTATCTCCGAAATCCTCGTTTGGGGAATTTCCGTATCTTTTGATAAACGATACGCTGATACACCAAGCGGAATCAAAAACTCTTCAAGTAAAACCTCACCCGGAGTAATATTTCTTAATCGTTCCATAAAATCCCTTTTTAATGATAATCAACAATTTCCACCTCAAATGCCTGCTTGTTATGCCAACTAAATACTATCCTCCACTGATCATTTATCCTGATGCTATAAAATGAACTGGCCTTGCCTCTTAACTTTTCAAGTTTGTTGGATGGCGGTATCCTCAAATCATTTATACTATCTGAGTTATTTAACATCCTCAGCTTTCTTCTCGCCAGGTTCTGTATTTCAATGGGTAATTTGGTTACTACTATCCCGTGCCAAATACTTTCAGTCAATTTCGAGCCAAACGATGCTATCATACAAACGTTTTACGTTAGTAACGGCAAAGATAAGTAAATACTTCACTGAATGCAAGTATTGATTGATAAAGGTATGATTGCCAAAGCTGGTATACCATTCAGGCAAATCAAAATCTATTAAGTTGTATAGACAATACGAAGATTATTAGATTAGTCAACTGAGTTACCCCACCCTCCCGACCCGGGTTTATTGAGAAGATTGAGCACCAAACCATTCTTGGGCGTTCTAACATTCTTAAGTGGTATAAGCGGTTTAAGGATTAATGGAGGGTTAGTACTACTAGTGAGACATTTGAGACAAGTGGGATATGTGGGATGTGCAGGACAAGACGTAATCACAGTCATTACTGGCCTGAAATGATAAACCATTCTTGTGTGCTAAAATACTATTGAGTGGTATAAGCGGTTTAAGGATTAATGAAGGGTTAGTGCTACTAGTTGAGCTTTTACATTATTGGTGTGCAACCTCTTAATACTGGTATATGCAGTACGTAGA
>CAZXQT010000080.1:0-3004 GCA_964643225.1 uncultured Lentimicrobium sp.
CTCTCTATCAGCCATTCCTGGTGTGGTATTTTCTTAGTTGCTGCATGGATTTTACCATTCCCCGTTCTTGTTAACCATCCTAGTACACTATCGTTTAAGTTATCGATTCCATTGTATTTCCTGCCTCTTAAAAAGTTCTTTTTAACGTATCCTACTACATTCTCTATCTTTCCTTTCGACTCCGGATCACTCTTTCTACAAAACACCGGTGTAAATGAGTATTCCGGACTATAGTATGCCACGATTCCGGACTATAGTATGCCACGATTCCGGACGAAAGTATGCCACTTATTGTTGATTAAAAAGTGCCATTAAGTTCAAAAAACCGGTGACAGGAGATTGCCTAGGCTCAAGAGCTACCAACTGACATTCCGGCATAAAGTAGTCCACTTTCAAGAACATGGTTAAGTTTGAAGTGCAAAACTTTAAACCGATGGCAAACAAGACCATAACCATGCAAAAACTTAGATTGATTCTTCAACTAAAAAAGCAAAATTTGTCCAACAGGACTATTGCGAGCAAAACACTCATTTCCCGTCAGACTGTAAATCACTACATACAGGTCTTTTCTAACAGCGGCAAAAGTATTGATGCATTATTAAAACTGAGCGACTCAGATCTTGCCCTAATGTGCCATACTGAGAGTAATCTTACAACCACAGATAAGCGATATGCTGACTTATTAAATCGTTTGCCGGGTTATCTCGATGAGCTTACTAAGCCCAGAACACGAGCCACCAAAATGGTTCTTTATGAGGAATATAAAGCCGAAGTACCTGATGGATACAGTAGATCTCAGTTTTATGAACACTTGCAAAGGTTTAGTGAGCAAAGTAAAGCAGTTATGCATTTTGAGTATGAGCCGGGTAAATTAATGGAATTCGATTTTGCTGGTGATAATTTAGAGTACTATGACAGAAATACAGGTGAAGTAATTAAATGCCCGGTTTTAGTTTGTGTATTTCCTTTTTCAAAATATACCTATGTTGAAGCACTCAAGAATGCTAAAAGAGAACAACTTATAGCTGCACTAAGCAATGCATTAAGCTATTTTGGAGGAGTAGCCCAAACCATTAAAACTGATAATCTGGCTCAGGTAATTAAAAAGGCAAACAGGTATGAGCCTAGTGTAGATGAGATTGCAGAGCAATGGGCTGCCCATTATGGATCATTTCTTACAGCCACAAGAGTCAGAAAGCCACGTGACAAACCAACAGTTGAAAGTTCTGTCAACACCGTATATAACCGTATCTATGCACCCCTAAGAAACAAGTCGTTCTACAGTTTAAAAGAACTTAATGAATTCTTATTACAATATAATGACAGGCTAAATAGAGCCAAGTTCCAAGGAAAAGAATATAGTAGGTATGATCTTTATATAACCAATGAAAAACCACTGCTATTGCCTATACCAGCTGAACCGTTTATTGTCAAACATAAACGAGTTGGTAAAGTTGGCAAACATCACCATGTAATGTTAGGTGAGGACAAACACTTTTACAGCGTACCGCCAATTTATATGGGACAGGAAGTTACGCTGGTTTATGATCTTGATGATGTTGAAATATATTTTAATCACACTCGAGTAGCGCTGCACAAGCGCGATTACAGACCTTATAAGTTCTCAACGGAACCTGAACATCGTCCAAAAAACCATGAATTCATCCATGATTTAAATGGGTGGACTGAAGATGATTTCTTACTTAGAGCATCCGGTATAGGAATACACACAGAACAAGCAATAAAGATGATGTTTACAAACAGGATATTCGTTGAACAAACATTTAATTCCTGTCTGGGTGTATTAAGTTTATCTAAAAAATATGGAACTCAACGGTTGGAAGAAGCCTGTAAACGAGCTGTTTTAGGAGGTAAAGTGACTTTTCATATTGTACGCACCATTCTGATTAAAAAACTTGATCAGTTACCGGTTCTCTCATCAAATAACTTCAATCTGCCAATTCATGAGAACTTACGAGGGCCGCAGAACTACTTATGACCTAACGTATCGCTGATACCCATCTTTCTGCCGAAAACTCCTTAAAATCAGGCTTATATTTTTCACCTTCAACATAATCATCACCAATAACTCATTAAATTACAAGACTATGATCAACACAAATCAAACCATTGAACAACTTGAGGAACTTAAACTTCATGGAATGGCTCAGGCCTATGAAGGTACCCTAAGCTTGCCGTCACATGATCAACCAACCTCACATGAATTGATTGCACATTTAGCTCTTTCTGAAAAACAATCACGGCAAGGACTCAGAACACAAATGTATCTAAAACTAAGCAAGTTACGCTATGATGCCATATTAGAGAATGTACAATGTTCTACTTCAAGAAATCTAACCAAAGATGAGCTTGTTACATTTGCTGACTGTAGTTTTATACAACGAAGTGAGAATATTATCATTACAGGCCCTACTGGTTCAGGTAAAAGCTATTTAGCCTGTGCACTTGGCAGGCAAGCATGCTCCTTAGGATACAAAACTTTATACCTTGGGATTAACAGATTTATTGAAAGACTCACTCTTTCAAGAATTGACGGTTCTTTCATCAAATTACTCAACCAATTAGAGAAAATACCCTTAATAATCTTTGATGACTTTGGCCTGGCAGCATTAGATGCCAATACTAAATTAGCTTTATTACAGGTACTTGAGGATCGGTATGGGAGACGTTCTACAATTTTTACTTCTCAGTTACCTGTATCAATGTGGCATAAATACCTTGATGAGCCTACACTGGCTGATGCAATAATGGACAGATTGACAGGTTCTGCACACAGAATTGAATTAAAAGGAGAATCTTTAAGAAGAAAAAAGTAATACAATATTTATTAATTTTACCACATCATGTTCTTTCAAGGTGGACTACTTTCGTCCGGAACAGTGGACTACTTTCATCCGGAATTACTGGACTACTTTCACCGGAATAGTCAGATTATTGAATCTGATTGATTCAAAAGGTTTCCCAGGAGCAAAAATAATAGGCA
>CAZXQT010000081.1:0-2847 GCA_964643225.1 uncultured Lentimicrobium sp.
CTTTTTCACAAACCTGGGAACGAATAATAGGCATTCAAAACAGGCCTGAAGCGTTCCAAAATTTTTGTGAAAGCTATGATCAGGGGTTTCTTGTATTAGGAATTAAAGAATTCTCACCTGATCTGAAAGGCTTTATCGTTAAAACAGACATAAATGGGTATCCACTCTATGAATTGACTCTAGGTACAGATAATACTCAAAAAACTGTTCCTCAACATTTGTATTCGACAAATGACGGAGGAATGATTATATGTGGTGCTCATGAAAAGTGGTCTGCTATTGGGGATGTAGGAGTTACAAAACTCAATGCCTGTGGCGACCTTGAATGGTGTAAAATATGGAGAACAGATGAATTTTCTGACTTTGGAATTGAGATTCACCAATTGGAAGACGAAGGCTATATCATGCTTGCGCTTAGGAATACCGATTCATCACATGTTTTTCTTTTCAGGCTTGATAGCAATGGCAACCCGCTATGGGTTGAACCGTACGTCAACCTGAGTCAGTATCCTGTTTCGGCACCTACTGCTCTTGATCTCCAACTGAATATTAGTGACAACTATTTACTTACTGGCTATTGCTGGTGGTGCGATAGCACCCAGTGGTGCAGGCTGAAGGCGATGGTAATTCAAGCAGACTCTTCAGGTACAGAAGAATGGGTATCTGTTTTTATGGCGGAAGATGATAACTATTACACTAGTGCTAGCAGTGGCATCCAAAAAGGGAGTGGTAATTATTACATCGGAGCTGTGAATCGCTCATACGATTTAGGCCAGGATAATCCACCAATGTTAATTGTGATGGATACACTTGGAGATTTTATGCGAGATACCCTTGTTCAAATTCCTAATATTGGAGATTATTATGCGGTAAGCGCTTTGAAGGAATTATTCTTCCTACCCGATGAGAGACTTTTCGCTCAAACATATATGGTAAATGACCCTACTGACTATATTGGGCATTTTAGCTTGCATGAAATTGATTCGCTTGGCGGTTGGCATAATACCTTTTTTCGTGAAAATGCGCACAGCTACAGATCAAAAACCATTCTCACTTCCGATGGTAAGATTCTGGCCGGTTCAGTGGTAGGCGCTACAGCCATTGAACAGAATATAATTCTAATGAAACTCAACACCTCTCTCGAATACGACAGCATTTATACCGTACCGCAGGTTTATGATTACCTGTGTCCTGATACTATTGTTTCAAAATCAATTGATCTGGATTGCGAGGTTATTGTGGATGTGAAGGATATTCCAACACGTGATGAATATTACAGGTCAATAAAGCAGATATACATTACCCCGGCACCTAATCCTGCTACGGAGAAGATAAGGTTTATGCTCAAAAACACGCAGCACCACAAAAACATCAGCATCATTTGTTACGACACCCATGGGCGGCAAATGAGCATGGTTGGGGTTAATTCAGGTATTAATGAAGAAACAATAGACATTTCTTCTTGGTCTCCCGGTATTTACATGGCTGTTGTTTATGCAGGAAACCAGAAAGTGGGAAGTACAAGGTTTATTGTTCAAAAGTAATTGAAGATAGTTCAATGTAGTTCAAGTTGACTTGTCCTGAAATAGATTTACACAAAAAGTAAACTTAAATCAGGATTATGAAAAGAACAGTAAACAGATTTCCGGACGATCTAAAGAAAAAGGTTGTAGAAGAGTTTCTAACTACTTGCCAAACCCAACGTGAGATAATGCTAAAATATAATATTCGCGGGATGGGCACAATTAGCAAATGGCGGCGTACCTTTGGAATCTCCAAACCAAACCAACAAGAGATTGATATACAGCTGATAATGAATAAAGAAGCGAATAAGACAAAGAGGGAATTAGAACTAGAGGCTAAGATCCAAGAGCTTGAAAAAGACTTGGATACAGAGCGTTTCCGCACGAAGGCACTTAATAAGATGATTGACATCATCGAGCGAGATCTAAAGATTCCTGTAAGAAAAAAGTCTGGAACCAAACAGTAGCAGAGCTGCGTGTAGAGAGCTCTGCGCACAAAATGAGCACTTTATGCGAACTGTTTGGTAAAAGTAGGCAAGCCTACTATCAGCGAAAAAAATATGTCTACAATGAAGCTGTAAAAGATGAAATTCTTTACAAGATGGTTCTAAAAACACGTAAATTACTTCCAAATGGTGGTGGAAGAATGTTGTTAGATGTGATAGGACCACAATTAACCGGGGAATTAAGTATAGGTCGTGATGCATTCTTTGATTTCCTAAGGGAGAACGACTTATTGATTCGTCGAAAGCGAGGAGTGAGAACTACTTACAGTAACCACTGGTTGTACAAGTATACAAACCTGATAAAGGATATTGTTCCAACGCGCACTCATCAGATATGGGTAAGTGATATTATATATATTCACACATCAGAGGGCTTTAGCTTCCTGAGTTTAATTACAGATCTGCATTCCAGAAAGATAATAGGATGGCGGTTAGCACCCACTTTGCATGCTAAATACACTCTAGAAGCGTTAGAGATGGCCCTGGCTCAGGTTCCCAAAGGGATAACAGGGATCATCCATCACTCAGACAGAGGTGTATAATATCATTTTTAAGTACTTTAGTTAGCTTATATTTTCTTAGATTGAAAATTTCTTTGTTTTCAAGTGCCTCAAGAACTGCTATTGTAATTGGAATTGTGGCAGTTGCTTTGTAAGCATTCGGCAAACTGCATCTTTCAAGGCTAAACGTAAGCATTCGGCAAACTGCATCTTTCAAGGCTAAACAAAGCTAATGATATTTGCCCAAAAAAGCAATGTCACGGACAGAAAACAAAGAATACATGCTTCAATTGGTGCAACAGTGGAAAAACAGTGGCA
>CAZXQT010000082.1:0-2831 GCA_964643225.1 uncultured Lentimicrobium sp.
TGTGCTGGGTTGACAGTTTAGTGCTTCGAAATCCGCTTCTTCGCCAAGCGCCAAACCGTTGAACTAAACCGCCCCCTTGCGGAGGCGGAAAATTGATGGTAATTTTAAGGTGCAAACTTTAAAAAATCCCATCATGAAGAATCAAAGTAAGCATCCGATAAAACACATATTGTAGGTACTATCAGGGCATTTTACTTTTGGTGAAAAAGAAAATAGCCATGACACTTGATGATTATTACACACTCGAACAAGATTTTCTGACTTCAGGTACTGATATAAAGACCTTTCTTAAACAGAAAGAAATAAGCTACAATACTTATTACTACTGGAAGCGTAAATCAAAGGATTTAAAAGATAATTTCTCAGACTCACAGGGACAGTTCTTGCCTATAGATATGCAATCTGGCAGTTTTAAACCATACAGGCGCAGTAAGAATTTGAAGCAACCCTTAATTACTCAGGGAGAGATAGAGATAGAACTTCGTACACCGGCTGGAGCCGAGATACGTATTCGAGGATATATGGACTCTATCATGGTAAGTACTATTATAGCTTCTTCTGGAGGTAGGCGCAATGTTTAGTTTGAATGACAGCATGCGCTATCTGCTCTATAGTGAACCCACTGATATGCGCAAGAGTTATCATACGCTATGTGGACTAGTTACAAATAACCTTGGACTTAATGCGCGTAATGGTGACGTGTACATTTTCATCAACAAAGCACGCAATCGAATAAAACTACTACACATGGAGCCGGGCGGCCTCGTGATCTACTCAAAATTATTGGAAGAAGGACGTTTTCGTCTTCCGGCCGGTGATATGAAACAAGTTGCTTTGAAGATGAACTGGCTTGACTTGGTGATGATGGTTGAAGGTGTAATTGATGATCCAGCCAGAAGGTTAAAGAGGTTAAAAAGAATGGGTTAACTATAAAATATTTTCGTTAAAAATTTGTTTATTTGATTTATATTATTATCTTTGTATCAGATTATTACTGATAGATATGATATTCAAATACACCCAACAGCAAATGGAACAATTGATAGCGGAGAATGAGGCTCTTCGTAAGCAATTGACTGAAAAAGAAGGTGTTGTATCAAATCTTGAAGATGCCAATAGTAAACTTAACGGTACTATTTCTAAACTTGAAACTGAACTTGCCTGGCTAAGGAAAAAAGTATTTGGCAAAATGAGTGAGCGATTCATCTCATCTGACCCTGATGCTCGTCAGCTTGATATCTTTGGGGAACAGTTAACTGAGACTGAGAAGCATGACTTAGAGAAAGAAGCCGAACTGGAAAAAGAGCTGATAACCAGGACAATTACTGCAAAAAAGCCACGTACTACGCGCAAAGATATCTCAATGGAGAACCTCCGTATTGAGGAAACCATTATTGATCCTGAAGGAATTAATCTAGATCAATACGTTTGCATAGGCTCGGAACATACAGATAAGCTAGCCTTTAAACCAGGTGAATTTTACATTCAAAGGATTACAAGAAGGAAGTATGCTCTTAAAAAGCACTTGCAAATAGCCAATGAAGAGCACAAAAGCAGGCAAACTGTGGTAATTGCACTTCTCCCGGAGAATCCGATACACAAATGCATGGCCGATGTGACTCTTTTAACAGAAATCATCATACAAAAATACCTCTACCACATACCTTTTCACCGGCAGATAGCCATGTTTACAAATCTTGGGGTACGAATTAGCTCTTCAACCATGGGAGACTGGTTCTCCCAGAGCTGCGAGTTGCTCATCCCACTCATAGACCTTTTGCGACAACGGGTCTTGTCTTCTAATTACATTCAGGTGGATGAAAGTACTATCCCTGTTATAGACAATGATAAAAAAAGGACTGTAAAAGGTTACCTATGGGTGGTTCGTAATCCGGAAAATGGAGAAGTATTCTTTCATTATGACAGAGGATCGCGCACTCAAAAAACAGCCATGATGCTTTTGCATAACTTCAATGGCGCGATACAAAGTGATGGATATAAGGTTTACGAGCGCTTTGAAGCACTTGATGGCAAGTTAATGCTTGGGTGCTGGGCTCATGCAAGGCGTAAATTTGATGAAGCTCTTCAAGATCATAGAAAACTGGCAACCGAAGCATTGCTTCAAATACAATCACTTTATGCTGTTGAAAGAGAAGCAGATGATATAGGAGCTACTATTGAGCAGAGAAAAGAATTGCGTAAAACCAAAGCATATCCCATACTGTCTGCCTTTGAGAAATGGTTGTTTGCTAACTATGATCCATCAAATCCACAGAGTAGACTAGCGAAAGCAATAGGCTATACTTACAGCATTTATCCAAAACTCTCTCGCTATCACCTTGATGGGAGATATAGAATAGATAACAATTTGGTTGAGAATGCCATTCGTCCACTGGCCATTGGGAGAAAAAATTATCTTTTTTGTGGTAATGCAGAGGCTGCAACAAGAGCTGCAATGATTTATTCATTGCTTGGCACTTGCAAAGCTGCAGGTGTTAATCCGGCAGAGTGGCTGCAGGATGTTCTCTCGAAAATACACCTATATACCAGGCACAACCGTAATCTTGAAGAACTTCTCCCTCACTTATGGAGGAAGAATCAAATAAGTATTGATTAAGAAAGTTGTGCCACAACTTTATCAAAATCATCCAAATTTTAGCTAAATCCTATCAAATTTGACTCATTTTAGTCAAATTGCTACAACTTTGAGTCAAACCGATGCAAGTTGACTCAATTGTTATAAAATCACACAAATTACTACTCTTTTTATCAAAATGTAAGTGTCAGTCTTAAGAATGTTTAAATTAGATGCGATTTATCGGATGCTTACG
>CAZXQT010000083.1:0-2781 GCA_964643225.1 uncultured Lentimicrobium sp.
AACGCTTCAGGCCTGTTTTGAATGCCTATTATTCGTTCCCAGGTTTGTGAAAAAGAAAGGCTGCCATAAAGCATCAGTATGATTGTTATAATATGTTTCATAGAAATAGAAAAAAGCGGGGTTGAGTTTCTCAACCCCGCAAGTTATTAATTATTTAGTAATTACAAACTTTGATGAACAGGATTTTCCTTGTTCTAACGTCAACATAATAATATATATGCCGGGTTTATAGCCATGGGTGTTTAAGGTTATTTCATCTATTTGCTTATGAAGTTCTTTGGTTAAAACCAACTTCCCTTCTTCAGTAAAGATTTTAATAGTCGAAGTCTTTGATTCGCTGGCATATTTAACCGTTATAAACTCTTTAGCAGGATTTGGAGTTACAAATACATATTCCCCAAAAGGCTTATGTGCTTGTTCTTTTATCGGGTCAGAAGTTTTACTTAAATCAATAACGGAATACGGTTCATTGTATATCAGGATATCATTGGCAAGTAAAATTCCAATGGCAGATGATGAAACCTTATATGACGGACTCAAACTGAAATTAAGTAAAGCCCCGAGTTGTGCAGAATCAAAAACAGGATTATTGGTAAGCCACTGCATAAAGTCGGATTGACAATTTAATTCAGTTGATTGAATGCTGTTCAGCTCAAAGACTGTATCTAATGATGAAATTAAGTTAATGGCTTGTAAAGTGTCTCCACTTTCAAAACTAAGCCATGCCAACTTTAGTTGCGAATTTAAGCTGCCTTCTGATTCAAGCAAGAATATAATCGAGTCATTATCCGTTCTGAGAGAATCTGTTAATAACTGAGCAAGCTGCCGGTTTATTCCATAATCGTATGCTCTTTTTGAAAGATTGCGTTTAGCCTCTTTATCTTCTCTGACTGACTGTATAAATTGCCCTTCCATTATCTCATCTTTCATGTATTGAGGCATAGGATCAAATCTTGTATCCAATTGATCAATCATTTCACTTGTTTTTGCCGAGTGCGGATTTGCAACCATAATATCCCTTAACATACTGTTGGTGATAACATCCTCTCTTTCAATCGTCTTCTTAATAACAGTATCAGAAACATAAGGAGAGGTTTGCAGTAAATCTCCTGTAATTGAAAGTCCTTCATCAGGTATAGCAGTACTGATAGTGAACAACTTACTTTCGGTTTCTCCCTGATCTATCAAAGAGTCAAGTTGCGATGAAGTTTCCTGATATTCAATGTTATATTGCATGGTTGCCATGTCGATAGTCCCAGATCCGCCCCCTCCGTATTCATTTGGAGGGCAGCAATTACCGGGATATTGTGGGTATTGCCCTGAAACCCTGACACGGAGATTGTTTCGAGGCTGCATAAGATCATTGGAACCTAAATAATAATAATTCACAGTATTGAAAGGCCCATTGTAAAAATGATACTTATTTCCGGTGAATTGCGAGAAGGTGTTTCCGGCCAATTGATCACAAGTTTTAGGGGCTGCCCTACCCTGATCTTTTGCTACTCCTAAATTACTTACAAGCACAGAATCAGGTAAAACAGTGATATCATTGTACGTAGACTCAAAGGTATTGCACTTTAACTGCAATCCTAAAGAACCATCACTTGAGCGATTTAGTCCATCTGCAACGATACCGTAGGTTAAACCACTGAAATTGTTAAGGTAAAGAGTATTATTGTATGGTCCGCTCTCATTCACATAGATTCCACGTGATGGAGTTTGTCCAACAACTTCAGTCAGTCCAAATTCATTCTCCTCAACAACATAGCCATTACAATGATCTAAATATAAACCAGTTGCTTTATCTCCGTTAGTAAAAACACTGAACTTATTGTATCTGATATCTACATTATCAGTGCTTAAAGCATAAATACCACAATCGTTATTGGTAAAAATTGAGTTAGTGACCTTGAAAGTTCTGGTACCCGGTTTCGAACTTACATATATTCCATAAGTCATGTTTTCAAACTTACTTTTATACTCATCACCCTCCGGGCATGGCATTACAGGACACTGTCTGTCAACAACAAATTGTGAATTAACACTATAAATGCCGTGTTGGGTTAAGGAACTGGTACTAGAAAGACCAAGAGTGTTTTTGAATGTACAACCTCCAAAGAATAATCCGCCAATCTCATTTAGTCTGACAAAGTACTTTTTATAATAACTAGGAAGACCAGTACCTTCGGTTTCAAATGTACAGTTTTTAAAGTAACTGATCGATGCTGAATGTGTGTAACGTTCAAATTGAGCGGCTGTAATGTTATTCCTGAACGTTGTACTATTTGCCATGACTACCCCCCCGCCGGTTATAGAGTAGTCATCAGCAGGATCTTCAGGATTAAGACAATGCACGCCAACACTGGCATTTTCAATCAATGCACCATTCTTAAGATATACAATTCCCTGGTATAGTGGATTCTGGCCTCCGGTAGATGTACCCATAACTCTGATGCCTTTCCATGGTTCAGATGAACAATAACTTGAAACTGTACCGCCATCAATAGTTAGAAAAGCACCTTTATGTACAGTTATTGATTTATTGTATTTCATCTGAATTTTACCTTTAATTGTTAAATTACCTCCGGGTCGTATTATGATATCGGAAGGTATTCTTAATGTATCTTCCCACACTTGAGTGTTATCGACATAAATATTTAATTCAGACGGGCCTATTTCGCACAACTCAGCCCTGTACATACCTCTTCCAAACGTTGACGCGATGAGCTGACCGGTTTTGTAATTAATTTCAAGGTCACTTACCGGACATACCGGCATGCC
>CAZXQT010000084.1:0-2767 GCA_964643225.1 uncultured Lentimicrobium sp.
GGCAACTCCATCCTAGGTCTTCGTATTGCTTATACCACTCAAAAGTATTTGAGCAGACCAGAATGGTTGGGAGCTCAATCTTCTCAATGAACTCGGGCCGGGAGGGTGGATTAGCTTAGTTGGCCAACCTAATAATTTAGCCTATTGACTTACTCCACTATAGCTTGGATAGTGCTTATACTGCATTTTGCATCTGAATCAATAAAGCGAAGCGTTAATTATTTAGTATATTTGTCATAGCCATGAAAGTTTTAGTCAGGATAAAGGATTTATATTATGGATATAAAAGAAGCAACCGAAATTTACAACCACATCAGAGCATCGAAACTGACCGGGCTGGCTGATTCGCTGATTCGATCGGCAGTAAGGTATGCACGGATCAGATGCGACTGGTATTTGAGTTCGACGGAGCAGCGTATTGATCTGGATGCGGAACGTACGGCAGCGCATAATGCATTGATCAGTAATTGCGATATCATGGCCAGAAATATGTTTAAAGCCGGTGAGGATAATAGCTGGCGGCACAGAATTGGGGGTAATGACAGGAAGCAGATCGGGGATTTTGCCTGTCTGATGCAAGCTGTTATCGGGATTCTGGCGAGGTAAAGGCGGTCAGTTTGCAAGGAGGGTATCAGGGAATCGGGTGAAAGCACGGTAAGCTGGTTATATCTCTGTCATTTATCCGCGGAAGCGACTATCAACGAAATCGACAATCCGCGGAAGCGTTTAATTCGCGAAAGCAAACATCAGTGAAGGCGTTTTATCCGCGAAAGCGAACAATCCGCGGAAGCGAATATCCGCGAAAGCGTTAATCCGCGGAAGCGAACAATCTGTAGAATCGAACAATCCGCAGAAGCGAATCACCAGTTGTATTTGACGGAGTGCCAGATGGCTACGAATTCTTCTATGGTGACCAGTCCGCTGATGTTGAATTCGATGTTGCTGGTGTAGGTTGAGGAGCCGGTGTAGACTTTGCCGTTCTGGACGGTTGCTATGACATCGGAGGAGTAGTTTGAGTTGCCTTTGTAGAGTTTGCCGTCTGTGATGTTGAAGAGGATGTCGGTGGAGTAGGTGGAATTGCCCCGGTAAACTTTGCCGTCTTTGATGGTGTAGAGTATGTTGGATGAATAGGTGCCGGCGCCTTTGTAGATTTTGTTGCCTGATACGTGGCATATTAGGTCGGATGAGTAGTTGGAGTTCTTTTTGTAGACTTTGCCATCGCGGAGGTTGCAGATGATGTCGCTGCTGTAGTTTGAAGTCCCTTTGAAGACTTGGATTTGGGCGGGAAGGGTGAGGGGGAGTAAGATGAGGAGGGATATTATTGCGAGGATGTGTTTCATTGTTGGTGGGTTTTGATGGTGAGGACTAAGGTAATGATAAATAGTGGTATAAGCAAACTCAGACTGGATTATCCGTGGTATATGCAAACTCAGACTTGATTATTCGTGATATAAGCATACTTAGACTGGATTACGTTGCCTGTAAATTTTAAAAAGCTAGCTAAAAACATAACTCGCTTCGCTCGGACAACATGTTTTCTTAACGCTGCTTTTTAAAATTTACTTAACGGCAACTTCATCCTAGGTCTTCGTATTGCTTATACCACTCAGAAATGTTTAAGCACTCAAGAATGGTTTATCATTTCAGGCCAGTAATGCCTGTGATTAAGTCTTGTCATGCACATCCCACATATCCAACTTGTCTCACATATCCCACATGTCCCACTTGTCTCACATGTCACACAAATAGCACAAATAGCACAAATAGCACAAGTAGCACTACCACAAGTTGGCTCTAGCCGCTAGTCGTTTAAACCAGTACCCGGGTAATTTCACACAAACATGCTATTGACTGGTGAGGGGTGGCAGGGTATTTTTGATGCGAAAATTAATGTCATAACAAATGAAAAGTGTTAGATTTTTTACCTTGCTGATGGCTGTTGCGATTCTGGGCCTGGGTGCTTGCTCAAAAGAGGATGATAAAAACGATAATGATCCCGGGCAACCGGAGGAGTTTTATCTGAATGTGACGATGAATGGGGAGGAATATGTGCTTTCGCAGAATTGGTCGACGATTGACGATGAGGGAGGCAATATTAACACATATGTTGTTAAGAAAAGTGATACCCTTAGGGGATATGGGCTGAGGATCTATATTTCTGATCTGAAAAGCCAGGGTGTTGGAACGCATTTGTTTGATTTTGTGCTGGTGTCGGGTTCACCTTCAGGGCAGTGGTGGGTATACAGTGATACCGTTAATATCACACAGCTGGATTTGGAAAACCGGATTGTTAAAGGTAATTTCGACAATCTGAACGTTACCAGTGGATGGGATCAGCCTATTGAAATGAAAAACGGGGATTTTCGACTTAAGTGGAACGATTCACCATTTTAGTCAGTTTCGAGGCTTAGACTATTAATTCAATTAAATCAATTAATTCAATTAATTCAAAGGGGTCTGTTTTATCAGGCTGACAACTTCGATGGAGCGTGGTTTCAGCCGATATTCGTAGTAAGCTTCAAACGAGGGGCAGCACCGAAGGTCGTTTTTTTTCATAACATATGAAACTAATCTGCACTGACCATCGACCTGATCAAACAGAAACAATCCCGGACGGAGCTCAGTTCTTTTAAAGTATTCCTGCAGTTCTTCCGACATTATTCTTTCGTGCGCTGAAATAAGGATATCGTTAGTGTTACCGTTATCGTTTGCGTAATAGAAGGTTAATCGAGTGGGTATGTTTGAACCGGGCATGTTGTAATCTATG
>CAZXQT010000085.1:0-2750 GCA_964643225.1 uncultured Lentimicrobium sp.
GTAAGTGTCAGTCTTAAGAATGTTTAAATTAGATGCGATTTATCGGATGCTTACGTTAAAATGGTTAGAAAGCCTGAATACAGGAATGCTCTTAACTTTATAACTCTCATGGCAGTTGTCGTTGGATATGTGGTGATGAGAGTACCGGCTTTACATGCAGATGAAAATACTTTACAAAGTCCTGTGAAAATCAGAGCCTGTTATTGTCACCTTGCACTAAAACTGACCCACTAAATTGCATTAAAAGTGACCCACCCTGTTTAACAAAATTAGTTTAATTAGCATTTCTTTTCTTCTTTTTTGTTGGTTTCTTCTTGCCGGCTAGCCGGCAAGAAGAAAATTTCATGATTTGCATCTGCCCCTGGGTCAGTTTAATTGCAAGTTGCATTAAAATTGACCCACCATCAGGAAGATTTACTTTCATTATCAATAAGTTCTGTACGCTTTTTAATCCGGTAACTATTTCCTGTTATTTTAATTATTTCAGCATGATGTATTAGCCGGTCAATGATTGCTGATGCCATTACCGGATCTTCAAACAAGCCTCCCCAGTCTTCAAAGGTCCTGTTAGTTGTAATTATTATAGATCCGGTTTCATACCTGCTCCTGATGACATCAAAAAAATCATCCAGGCCGTTTCTTGGGATCTTTTTAAATCCTAATTCATCAATTATAAGAAGATCCAGGCGCTTATACTTCTTTAACGCTGTTTGATATCTGCCGTCTGCTTTAAAGCGGTAGAGGTCATCAATAAGGGTATTGGCATGAACTATCATCACTTCATATCCCTGATGTAAAGCAGTAACTCCAATTGCATTTGCCAGATGAGTCTTGCCAACACCGGGTTTGCCCATAAAGATGATATTTTGTTTTTCACCAATAAATCTGCAAGAAGCCAGATCCTGTATTTGCCGTTTGTCAATATCAGGTTGAAAACGAAAATCAAATATATCCAGCGTCTTGCATGGATCAAGTTTTGAAGTCTTCAACTTACGATCAAAACCAGTGTTCTTGCGACGCACACACTCATCTTCGATCAGCATTTCTAAAAACTCCAGATAACTGCATTTGTTATCTAACGCATATCTGTTGCGGCT
Source organism: uncultured Lentimicrobium sp. (assembly GCA_964643225.1). Classification (GTDB taxonomy): domain Bacteria; phylum Bacteroidota; class Bacteroidia; order Bacteroidales; family Lentimicrobiaceae; genus Lentimicrobium. Next base: position 1,098 of record CAZXQT010000085.1, read on the forward strand.
TTCAAGTGATGCTACAGCACCACTTAAGCGCAAGGATTTCATTTTTTCTATTATTGTTTCCATGTCTTAAAGTATTTGATCATAAACCGCCAGTTCGTGGCCCCATCCACCTAACGTAATGCTTGCAGGGTTGTACTCCTGCTCTTCAATGTATAGTTTCTTGTCAAGGATATTTTTTACTGTCTGGTAACTGATGCTGTTATACCTTACAGCCCTCTTGCATGCAAGATTAATTTCTTCATGTGTATAGGAACGGCAAAGACCTATTACACCTTTCATATAATCATACCAGTGAATGGGGCGCGATTTTCGTGCGTTTTGCATAAAATCAACAACATCAATACCCATTTCAGTAGCTTTCTCTTCGTACCATTGTAAGTCTTTTTTAACTTTATAAGGTGGTTTATGCTCATCTCTGGTAACATAGATCCCTTTTCCTTCTGCGACTGGGTGACAAGCAATTTCTAACTGACCATCATACACACGAAGTATATTGCCGCATATCCTGACCAGAAGTTCCGATCCTGACATATAGTATGGAACAGAGTAAAAATTATATAGATGGTGGATATGTCCGTATGAATCAACCTTTCGTAATTCTATCAATGGGTAACTATACCTAAGTGCAGGCAGCTGTGCAAGTTTACCCCGCTCTTCGAGTGCAAACACTTCAGAAGGAATTTTCCTTGTGGTACCGTGTTTTCTTGCATTGCATACCTTCTCGAGCCAAATAGCCAGTTTGTGTTCTAATTGATAGTAATCGATATCTTTATCATCATAACGCTTTACAAAATTGTCCTTCAGGTAAGCAATACCTCGTTCCACTTTCCCTTTATGCTCAGGTGTTCGCGGTCTGCAAGCTATGGGGCTACTCCCGTAATAAGCCAGAAAACGAGCATACTCTTCCTGGTATACCGGCTCATAAAAATCAGGAGTTATAACCCCGGCTTTTAAGTTATCAAGCCTCACTACCTGCGGTACCCCACAGTAATACTCAAAAGCTAATGAATGGCATTTGATAAAACTTGCTATTGACTGATCTGTCACAAGGCAATAAAATCCTTTCCTTGAATAACTTAATACCATACAAAAGCCCCAGACTTTAACGTTTTTACCATCTTTCAGAAACCGACCAATGTATCCAAAATCAACCTGAGCTTCTTGTCCGGGTGGTGTTAATATCGGAATGTAAGCCTCAGTTTTCTTGAGAGATTTTACAAACCGTGATACAGTAGTGTAATCCACTTTAAGACCATATCTTGATACCAAATAGTCATGTATCAGAACTGATGATTTTTCATTATTCATCATTGAAACGACCTCTGATTCGTACTCTGAGAGTAGCTTTTTACGGGTTACACTTTGTGTAATCGGCTGTCCTGCTTCTATCTGTCGTGCGATGGACCGTACTGTATTACGGCTTAATCCTAATAACTTGGCAATACTGCGTATTGAATGTCCAAGTCCTAAATGTGTTTTGATTGTGTTGTGCATACCCACTTTATACATATGCTGCGGTTTTAATACCGAAGCAAGTTAGTTTTTTAGTGGGTCAATTTAGCTGCAATTTGCTGGGTCAATTATATTGCAATTTGACATTTGAGCAGGTTGGTTTCGTAAAAGTAAGTCTTTAGCATGGTATACTTTCCAATT
>CAZXQT010000086.1:0-2446 GCA_964643225.1 uncultured Lentimicrobium sp.
CTTTCTGTGAGAGAGCAACCTGTGGTAACTCATCAAAAAATTTAAATGTTTGTTTGGGTTAAAAATGTTTTATAGGGGTTTGTGCTTTGGTCGGTGGTACACCTATAATATATAGCTACATTCAAACCCTGATGTATAAATGCAGCAGTGCAATTCTCACCTTCAGAGGCAGCTATAAGCATAGCATCTCCATTTGTGGATAAATAGTCACATTCCAATCAGGTAAGCTTATTAAAATGTGGGGTTATTCAGTATTTTATCGGAAGTGGTTAGGTTAATATATCGTATGGTTATGCGGTGGTAATGAGTTAGCAAGTTAAATTTTGCTTCTATTGGTATTAGCACAATTAATCGATTTTGTATGTGATTGTATTTTAATAGCCATTCTGGTTTGCTCAAACATTATTAGTGGTATAAGCAATACGAAGACCTAGGGTAAAGTTGCAGAGTTACATCATTAAATAAGCAGCGTCAGAAAACATCCTGTTTGAGCGCAGCGAGTTATGTTTTCTAGCTGCTTATTTCTGTATATATAATTGCAACGAAACCCAGTCGGAGTATGCTTATACCACTTTAAAGCCTGAGTATGATTATACCACTATAAAGTCTGAGTATGCTTATACCACTATAATACATGCTTATACCACTACCCCAGTTACTTTCCCCCATTTCAGACATAAATATAACAGTAACCCCCTTATCCTAAGCAACTTGACAATTAAATTAATAACAGCCTTACTCACTGTTTTTATAATGCGGCTGGCGTGCAGCCAATTAGCAGCGCAGGAAATGACCGGCATCACCTCATCGCAGTATGGCGGCATATATTCGGCGCAGCTTAATCCGGCTCTGCCTGTGCTGTCGCCATTGTATTTCGACTTAAATATTGTTTCGGCAAATGCCTTTATCCAGAACAATTACCTCTATATTCCAGCTGAAGCGGGAAACTTCTTCAACCTGATCGAAGCCTACCAATCTGGAACATTCACCACGAAAAGCACCGCAACAAACACCGGGCAAAACACCGGGCAAAACAAGGCGGCCAGCACAGGATCAGGCACCGGGCAGAACAAGATTTATTCCGACTACTACACTAATTCCATCAAGTACGCCCAGATACAGGCACGCATTGCAGGCCCATCGGCTGTGCTTGTTGCCGGCAAACATGCGTTCGGCGTAAGCACGGCGTTGCGTTCGGTGACTTCCGTAAAGGATATGCCGCACACACTGGCGAAATTCTTCTACGAAGGGCTCTACTTCACGCCGCAGTATGATACCCGTTTCGCTTACGCGGAAAGGATTGCCATGGCCACCCTGAATTGGGCCGAAACCGGACTTACATACTCGGGCTACATAAAGAGCCACAGAAGGGATATTTTTACCGGCGGACTGACCATAAAATGGCTCACGGGATTCGGCGGAGCATACCTGAACCTGAACAACCTCGATTACACCGTGCCCAATTACGATACCCTGATAGTGCACAATGCAGATCTTGACGGAGCCTATGCCCTTCCGATGGATTATACAACCCAACAATTCACTGCCTCAAAACCCGTACACGGAACCGGTATCGGTCTGGATGCCGGCATTGCCTGGGAACGTAAACTTCGCGCTCCTACAGATGCCAGCTACTACACCCGCCTCTGCTCACAGAAATATGTACCGTACCTCTTCCGCGTAAGCGTATCGTTGCTCGATGCCGGAACAATCCGGTTTAAACAGAATGCAAACAGACTGGCGATTATGGGAGGCAGCCTTTTCTGGCCCGGCGTAAATGAACTGGAGGAGTCGCGGCTCAACAATTTGACCGGCAAAGTGATGGATCATTTAGACGGTGACCCGGATGCAATAACCACCGCCGAAGCATTCAGCATGAGCCTGCCCACCACCCTGAGCCTCCAGGGCGATTTCAATCTTTCGGCCAATATGTACGATATGCCCGGCAGCTGGTATGCCAACGCGGTCATCATGGTCCCTGTGAATCCGGCGAAAGCCTCCGTTACCCAGCCAATGCTGATCACCCTGGGCACCCGGTACGAATCGGCAAACTTCCAGATAGGCGCAACCGGCTCCCTTTACAACAACCGGCAATTTCACCTGGGCATCAACGGCCGCTTCAAATACCTCTTTCTTGGCACCGACAACCTCCTCTCCTTCTTCAAAGTGCGCGACTTCACCGGCACCAGCCTGTACGCCGGCCTGCGCTTCAGCCTCCGCAAAGGCAACTGCAAAAAGTTAGCCTTCCAGTGTCCTGATTCATTTTGTTTGTAGTATTGCCGGTTTGCTTCGCTGCACCGGTTTAGACACAAAGCTCTGCTTTGTGGTTCAGACGAAAAGTGCACTGCACTTTTCGGTTTAGACGGCTGTCGCCGGTTCAGACGCTTCGCGGTTAAATGGGTTATGTGGTTTGCCTAACGACAGGTAAATTGAGATTACCCGCCCC
>CAZXQT010000087.1:0-2445 GCA_964643225.1 uncultured Lentimicrobium sp.
ACCGGTGAAATTACCCACATTGGCAATACTTCGCGCAAGATGACCTTCGAGGCGCGCAAGGTTATTGTTCCAAGGCCCGACATTTCAGAATCAGCTGCCGATTATCTTGCTGAGCCGATTGTAGTATGCCGTGCCAGTGGCACCTGTGTTGTCCCCGTAAAATGTCAACGTCCCCAAAAAGCATAAGATATGGAAAAACTGATAATCACCGCTGCCATCAGTGGCGCAGAAGTAATGAAGGAGCACAATCCTGCTGTTCCATATACGATTGAAGAGTTTGTACGCGAAGCGAAATCAGCCTATGATGCCGGTGCAAGTATTGTTCACCTGCACGTACGCTACGACGACGGTACGCCAACCCAGGATAAGGAGCGCTTTCGCGTGATCATCGATGCCATTAAAGCGGTTTGTCCGGATCTGATTATTCAGCCTTCGACCGGAGGAGCCGTTGGTATGAGTAACGACGAACGCTTACAACCCACCGAGCTGATCCCTGAAATGGCAACGCTCGATTGCGGCACCCTCAATTTTGGTGGTGATGAGGTGTTCTTTAACACAGAAAACACCATCAAGTACTTTGGTGAGCGCATGATAAAACTCGGTATAAAGCCCGAACTGGAAGTGTTCGACAAGAGTATGATCGATATGGCCCTGCGCCTTGCAAAAAAAGGATACATTCAGAGCCCAATGCACTTTGACCTCGTTATGGGTGTTAATGGTGGCATTACCGGCGAACTGCGCGATTTCGTATTCCTCCGCGGAAGCTTGCCAGCCGATGCAACTTATACCGTAGCCGGTGTCGGGCGCTTTGAATTCCCGCTGGCCATGGCTGCTATCATCGACGGCGGACATGTGCGTGTTGGTCTTGAGGACAATGTGTATCTTTCGAAAGGAGTGCTTGCAGCTTCGAATGGCGAACTGGTAGCAAAAGTTGTGCGTATGGCAAAAGAGCTGGGTCGTGATATTGCAACCCCGGCCGAAGCACGCGCAATACTCGGCCTTAAACAGCCTGCAGTAAAATAAGACAGATAAAAACAACGATATAGTAATAACCCGCCGGTTCAGCAACCGGCATTAATCAGCAACCATTAATCAATGAAAAAAGGAAATAAATACGGCCTTCATCGCGTAATTGAACCTGCCGGAGTACTGCCACAACCTGCCAACAAAATAGACAACAACATGGATGAAATTTACGACAATGAAATTCTTATTGATGTAAAAACACTCAATGTTGACTCAGCCAGCTTTACGCAGATAAAAGAACAGGCAGGCGGCGACGAAGAGAAGATTAAAGAGATAATGTTTGGAATTGTGGCAAAACAGGGGAAACATCGTAATCCTGTTACAGGCTCAGGTGGTATGCTGTTAGGTGTGGTTGAAAAAATAGGCGAAGCACTCGAAGGAAAGATAGATCTGAAGGTAGGCGATAAAATTGCAACTTTGGTATCCTTATCTTTAACTCCGCTGCGCATTGATAAGATCAAAGAAATACGCAAAGAGGTTGATCAGGTAGATATTGAAGGAAAGGCTATTCTGTTCGAAAGCGGTATATATGCAAAGATTCCGGCCGATATGCCTGAAAAGCTTGCACTTTCTGCACTCGACGTTGCCGGTGCACCGGCACAGACTGCCAAACTGGTTAAACCGGGCGATACAGTGTTCATTATTGGCGCAGGTGGTAAATCGGGTATGCTTTGCTGCTATGAGGCTAAAAAACGCGCAGGAGTAACGGGTAAAGTTATCGGACTCACCCACAGCGAAAAGAGCACCAAACGTTTAATGGAGCTGGGTTTCTGCGATTTTGTATTTGCAGCCAACGCCACCAGCCCTGTTCCGGTTCTCGAAAAAATTGAAGAGCTTACAGGTGGTAAACTGGCCGATATAACCATCAACAATGTAAATATTCCGGATACGGAAATGACCAGCATACTCTGCACCAAGAACGACGGACTCGTTTACTTCTTCTCAATGGCCACCAGCTTCACAAAAGCTGCACTGGGCGCTGAAGGTGTTGGAAGCGATGTTACCATGATCGTTGGCAACGGGTACACAAAGGGTCATGCTGAAATTACCCTCGAACTGCTCCGCGAAAGCGAGAAGCTGCGCAAGGTATTTACCGAATTATATGCATAAAGTCAAAATCAGATCATTAAGGCATGTTAGATACTAAGAAATCAATTAACAGAAGGCACAAGTTCTACCCCGAGGCTACCGATGAACAGTGGAACGACTGGAAATGGCAGGTTAAGCATAGGGTTGAGACACTCGAACAGCTCAAGAAGTATATTCCGCTGAAACCGGAAGAAGAAGAAGGAGTCAAAACCTCCCTGTCCACTTTGCGAATGGCTATTACACCGTACTACCTGTCGCTTATTGATCCGGACAACCCAAACTGTCCGATAAGGAAGCAGGCAGTGCCAACAGGACTCGAGACGCATCAGA
>CAZXQT010000088.1:0-2441 GCA_964643225.1 uncultured Lentimicrobium sp.
CTTTTTCACAAACCTGGGAACGAATAATAGGCATTCAAAACAGGCCTGAAGCGTTTGAAAATCTTTCTGAGTGCTACGATCATGGTTATCATGTAATGGGAATCAAAGAGTTCTATCCTGATCTGAAAGGCTTTGTCGTTAAAACAGACATAAATGGGTTTCCACTTTATGAATTGACTTTAGGCATTGACACTAATCAAGCCAGTTTACCTCATTATATTGAACAAACTACTGATGGTGGAGTGATAATATGTGGTTCTATGCAAAGATTCGGCACAAGCGATATAAGTGTTATAAAACTCAATGCCTGTGGCGACCTTGAATGGTGTAAAATATGGAGAACAGATGAATTTTCTGACTGGGGAATTGAGATTCACCAATTGGAAGATGAAGGCTATATCATGCTTGCGCATAAGAATACCGATTCATCTCATGTTTTTCTTTACAGGCTTGATAGCAATGGTAACCCGCTATGGGTTGAACCGTACGTCAACCTGAGTCAGTATCCCGTTTCGGCACCCATTGCTCTTGATCTCCACTTGACCACTAATTATAATAACTTACTTAGTGGCTATTGCTGGTGGTGCGACAGCACCCAGTGGTGCAGGCTGAAGGCAATGGTTATACAAGCAGACTCTTCGGGCTCAGAAGACTGGGTATCTGTTTTCATGGCGGAAGATGATAACTATTACACTTCTGGAAATAGCGGGATTCAAAAAGAGAGTGGCAACTATTACATAGGTGCAGTAAATCGCTCATACGATCTGGGTAAGGATGATCCTCCAATGTTAATTGTAATGGATACACTCGGTAGCTTCCTGCGTGACACCCTTGTACAAATTCCTGATATAGGTAATTATTATGCTGAAGGTTATATGCAGGATTTGTTTTTCCTGCCCGATGGAAGACTTTTTACTCATACGGATATGCTAAATGACCCTTCTGACTATATCGGGCATTTTAGCTTGCATGAAATTGATTCGCTTGGTGGTTGGCATAATACCTTTTTTCGTGAAAATGCGCATAGCTACAGATCAAAAACCATTCTCACTTCTGATGGTAAGATTCTTGCCGGTTCAGTGGTAGGTGCTACAGCCATTGAACAGAATATAATTCTAATGAAACTCAACACCTCTCTTGAATACGACAGCATTTATACCGTACCGCGGGTTTATGATTACCTGTGTCCTGATACTATTGTTTCAAAATCAATTGATCTGGATTGCGAGGTTATTGTGGATGTGAAGGATATTCCAACACGTGATGAATATTACAGGTCAATAAAGCAGATATACATTACCCCGGCACCTAATCCTGCTACGGAGAAGATAAGGTTTATGCTCAAAAACACGCAGCACCACAAAAACATCAGCATCATTTGTTACGACACCCATGGGCGGCAAATGAGCATGGTTGGGGTTAATTCAGGTATTAATGAAGAAACAATAGACATTTCTTCATGGTCGCCCGGCATATACATGGCTGTTGTTTATGCAGGAAACCAGAAAGTGGGAAGTACAAGGTTTGTTGTTCAAAAGTAATTGAAGAAAATCATTCTTATGAAAAGACTTATACCGATTATCATATTCTTATTAGTTGCAATATCTGCCAGTTCTCAGATACGTCCAAGCGATTCATTGTACTTGTGGATTGATTTTAGCGAGGATAAAATACTGATTGATATCCCTGACACATATATGCATTACAGGACTTTGCCCACCATGTTGCCAAATCATGTGGGAGTCAGGACTATACATACATTGGTCCCTAACCTGCCTGGTAAACCGGTGCTTGTCGCCATGTTGCAAAGCGAGCTTCAACAATCCCTCAGCCCTCAAAGCAGAGAACAACAGTTAAAATTCCTTGGAAAGGTTGTACTGCTGCTCTTTTATACCAACAACGATCTTAATGCACTACCCGCTGAAGTAATAAACACACTTAAGCAACTAACGCAAAAAGATACAGTTAAAAAGGAAGCTGCTATGGTTGAAAAATGGGTGGTAATGGCAAGTGAACGAACCCTGAAATCAGAATAAGATGTATTAATTAAACAGCTACTATCATCCACGCACATTTTTTAATAGCAAACGATTATATATACTGATGCATCTTTATTAAAATGCATAAATATGTTGCTTGTTAATTAAAGTACCTTATATTTGACTGGACTATAAGCAGTAAGTCATTGCTTATGCTACACTCTACAAGAATTAACTACTTCATATACTTGATCTTACCCTTTAGCTCTTAAGAGTAGTAGTTATCATTATTCATTAACAACTAAAAATGAAATGAAATGAAGTAAATGAAGAAGAACAGAGGAAAGTGTGCTTTCTTTACTTTAATGATGATTTGGGCATTAAGTCCAACGGGTTCATATGCCCAATACTGGATGAGTACTTATGGGCATTTGGGCAATTATTTTTTAATTAGAGATTCAA
>CAZXQT010000089.1:0-2389 GCA_964643225.1 uncultured Lentimicrobium sp.
TGTAATTAGCAAATTTAATTTCACCAGTTTTTCGCAAAAGTAAATCATCAGTTCTAAGTTAAAAATTTAGTGTTTGTTTATCTGTTTTAAGAGAGAGGAGTTGCAACGAAGCGTAGCGAAGTTGCAACTCCTCTCTCTTATCTAATTTCTTGTTGATTACCTTCAGTACCTTTTTTAAAGATGTTTTTCCGATGCTCCATTCGGTAACTGTTACCTTCGATCTTTATCACTTCACAATGGTAGAGTATGCGGTCAAGCAATGCAGTAGCCAGTACCGTATCATCAAGTGTTTCAGCCCATTCTCTGGGTGATTTGTTTGTGGTAATAATCAAAGAGCATTGCTCATGTAAATGATTTATAAGATTAAATAATCCAACTGCATCTTCTTTTTTGATAGGCAGTAGCATGATATCATCTAGAGCTAGTAAATGAGCTCTTAAGTATCTATTGTATGTATTTAAAGCTGTTGCGGTAATATCCTTCATCTTAAGGACTCCTATAAGATCTTCCATTGTGGTAAAATAAGCGCGGTACCCTTTTCTTACAGCATCATTCACTAAGCCACCCGCAATGTATGTTTTGCCAGTACCACTTGGTCCCATCAGTATGAGATTGTTCATTTGTTCGACCCAGAGTAGCTCTCTTAATTCATTCATCTGTTTCTTGTTAATGCTGGCACTCATGGAGTGGTCGTATTTATCAAGATTATGTGTTCTTGGTAGCTTGGCCAGTTTGATCCTTCTCTCAAAATCATTTTTTTGTCTTTGATTGACTTCCTTTTCAAGAAGTGAGAGTGTATAATCAAGATATGTTGGCTTATCAATTTGAGCCTGGTGAATAAAGTCTTCCGCCTTATTACGCATCAGAGTTAGCCGTAAAATGTCGGCGTGCTGTTTAATTTGTTTTATTTTTTCCATTACATGATAGTTTCATAGATACTGATTTCGCTCACTTTAGGCTGATAATCAAACTCAATGGTACTAGTCTCAATTTTATCAATCAGAGGCATTTTGATATTCTTTAATTGGTTGTCTTGCTGTTCATAGTGGCTCGTCACTTCAATGAAGGTAAAAGCGTTAAATACATTGTTTTCAAGACAAAACCGGCAGGCTTGTGATATGTACTTCCTCTCATAAAGTGGTAGTTTTTTAACCAGTACACGCAAATTATCACCCAGATACCTGCCTTTATGCTTACTTAATAATTGGATGTATAAATCAGCTTCGGTTGTATTTTCCAGGAACTCAGCAACCTTGGATTTCATGTTTTCGATACTATCACTCTTATCTCTTCTATGATCTGTTCTTCTAACTGTTATCCCTCTGTCATGTGATATGTCGTGTATGGTCAGAAGCTCGTAATCCTTACTAAAAATAAGGAGCTTGTCGTTTTCTTCTTTAACCAGTATCTGACTACCATTACCCTGATAAGTTCCTAATGGAAGTGTGTAAAAATTACTATGGTAGTTAATTGTATTATCCTTACGAACAAGATATTCTTTATAACAGTCGACTGGTTGCATATAACCTAATAGTGGCTGAAGATACGTTCGTTCAATCAGCCATTCCTTATGAGGGATTTTCTTAGTTGAAGCATGCATTTTGCCATTACCGGTTCTGGATAACCACCCGAGTACCAAATCATTAAGATTGTCGATCCCATGGTATTTTCTACCTCTTAGGAAGTTTTGCTTAACGTATTTTACAACATTCTCGATCTTACCTTTTGACTCCGGATCACTCTTTCTGCAAAACACTGTGGTAAAAGCCATTTCCTTACAATATGCGCCAAATTGAGCAGTCAGCACCAAATCACCCAGATTCTCATTTACCATCAATACCCTATCCTGATCATAAAGGATTTCTTTTGGCTGTCCTCCAAAATACTCAAAAGCACGATTATGACATTCGATAGTACTTTCTGTGGTAAATGGATGGCTCCTAAAAAAGACGAACTTTTGCCTTGAACGACTTAATACCATCGTGAAGAAATAGACTTTTTTAACAGATGTATCAGTTCGCAAATTATATTCTCCAAAATCAACCTGGGCTTGTTGTCCATAATCTGTCTCCGGTAACTTCTGATAAATTCTCACTTTAGAAGCTTCCTTACTGATCCCGCATTCTTGCCTGATTGCTTTTACGAAGTTGAACACTGTTTTACTGTGTACATCAGGAGCATCAGGATATTTTTCTTTTAACCTATCTTCAATCTGAGCTGCACTTAAATCCTGACATTGCTCGAGCTCATTTTTTATGTAAGTGTAGTAATCCTGAAGTTTCTTAGGTAAGTGCCTTGGCTTGCTAATCCACTGATAGAAAGTACTTTCATCTATACTTAGGTACTTCCTTACAGTTGCCCGATCTATTCCAAGCTGTCTGGAAATTTG
>CAZXQT010000090.1:0-2351 GCA_964643225.1 uncultured Lentimicrobium sp.
GTAATAGAAGGTTAATCGAGTGGGTATGTTTGAACCGGGCATGTTGTAATCTATGTTCAGGATGGTTGCGTTTTTGTCAGGTATTACTACAACGTAATCAATATAGTAAGGATTAAAATCTGAATAGGAAATAAAATCCTTGAATAAGACGTGGAGTACTGCATTCTTTATCTGAAGGATTTGTTTATCCGTCAGTTTAGTTCCTGTTCCTGTTCCTGTTCCTGTTCCCAGAGTGTTGCGGTTGATGCCTTTATTTACTTCGTTTTCAATTGTTTGGAAATCTTTATCCCGATTTGGGTTTGCAGGGTTAAAGTTATTGGCCAGAAATCTTTGAACCCAGCCAGTTTCGATGCCTTGAATTTTATTGATAAGGTAGTCAAGGGCCATTTTTTGTGTACTGTTTTCAATTTCTACCCTGTCAGCGAAAGCTAAATCAGGGTAGCGACATTCTTCCATAGCGCTTAGTTCTGCTTCGGAAGCCAGGAATTGCAACCTGCTGCCTAAATTGCTGCTCAGGGAAGTAATAAATGCTCTCAGGGGTTCGGTGATCATTTTCTCCGTATTGATAAAATATATTTCCGGAAAGTGTTGATCATTTAGAGATTCAATTTTATTATTCAGGTCTTCAATTCCCTGCAGTATGTCAGCTCGCTGGTTTCTCAGATAGTCTTTATCTATGTTTAATTCGAGCAGGGCAGTTCGGAGGGATTTTAATGAAGACCGGACTTCGCCTGATTCATCGTTTATCAAAGCCTGATAATCATAGGAATAGTCGTACCAGTGGTCCTCATTTGTGCAATATGAAATAAGGTTCAGGTTATTTTGAATGGTATCAACTGCTTGCTGAAACTGTATTTCTACCTGATTATCAATTTCTTCGATGACTTTTTGTTTAGGAGTGCTGCATGAAATAATTGCAAAACAAAGGAACAGTGCAGGGAAGATTCTCATAGTTTTTTTAGTTAGTGGCTTAGTTAAATCAGGCGGTAAACTTAGTACTTTTTTTATACATGTAAAATGTTTTAAGCGTATATCGGCGTAAGCGGATAAGAATTTTCTATATTTGTATCATATAATAACTCTTTAACATCACAAATTAAATGAAACATTTATCAGCGCTTATTCGTGGGAATGCGGGCAGATTCATTGTCGGTTTGTTTTTTGCTGCGTTTGCGCTTATTTCCTGCAAAGAAGAAACCGAAACTCATCCCAGTCAGCATTTGATGGATCAGATGAAGGCTGCCACGGATTCAATAATCGAAAACTCTGAGGTGCCGGGGATTGTGGCTCTGGTGGTTGATAAAAAGAGGGGAATAAACTGGCTTTATACAGCCGGTGTGAGTAATAAAGAGACCAATGCTCCTATGGATGGCGATCATACGTTCAGGATTGCGAGCAATTCGAAGACTTTCACGGTAACGGTGCTTCTGCAGCTGGTTGGAGAAGGGAAGGTTTCGCTGAACGATAATGTGACGAAGTATTTTCCGGAATATACGGCTGCCGCCGACATTACGCTCACTATGCTGGCCAATATGACGAGTGGCTTGTTTGATTATTTTGATGACGAGCGATGGTCGACCGCGTTTATAAATACACCGTCGCGGGTCTGGACTGCTGCTGAAATGGTAGAAATGTCGCTTTCGCACCCTCTGGTTTTCATCCCGGGAACGGAATACAGATATACTAACACCAATACGCTGTTGCTGGGAATGATCATTGAAAAGGTTACCGGTAATCCGCTGGAGACGGAGATCAAAAACAGGATTGTTACGCCGCTGAATCTGAAAAATACCGGCTTTTTAACCAGTGGTGTTGATTTGCCGGGCAATCACGGGCGCGGTTATGATTTTGGAGAGCTCGGAATAAGTGGCGATGTTACCGAATCGTACGATATTTCGAATGCCGGAGCGGCCGGGGGTGTGTATACTACTCCGCGGGAGCTGCAACTGTATATTGAACGCATTGTGGAAGGAGGATTGTTGCCTGATTCGCTTCAGAACAGAAGGCTTAACGATGATTTTATTGAGTTTGGTCCGGTTCAGTCGTATGGTTTGGGACTTACTAAGTTTGGATCTTTTTATGGTCACAACGGTGTGATCTGGGGTTACACCTCTTCTATGTATCACAGTCGTGACAAGCAGTGCACCGTAATTATCTATTATAATCTTTCGCAGCCGGCGAAGTATTTCCCGGACAGTTTGTTTTTGAGGTTTATGGAGATTTTGTATACGAAGTATGTGTTTTAGGTTTGTGGTGTAGGCATACTCGTGGTATAAGCACTCAGACTGGATTGTTCGTGGTATAAGCATACTCAGACTGGATTGCGTTGCCTATAAATTTTAAAAAGCTAG
>CAZXQT010000091.1:0-2160 GCA_964643225.1 uncultured Lentimicrobium sp.
CTGAAAAGCTTCAGTCTGCAGGTGCAGAGCAAACAGAGGTGGGAAGCACTTATACTGTGCAGGCGGGACCTGTAGAACATCTCAGGACCGATTTTCGTTCGCTTGTTGATAAGAATAAGCTGGGCAGGCTGGTCCATCTGCTGCACCCTACCCCTGCGGTCTGTGGGTGGCCGACAGATAAGGCCAGGGATGTGATCCGTAAAACGGAAGACTATAAACGAACCTACTATACCGGATTCCTGGGCCCGGTGAGTGATAAAGCAACTACCCTGTTTGTTAACCTGCGTTGTATGGAAATTCTGGATGATTCAGCATTGATATATGTGGGTGGCGGCATTACCGCTGATTCTGATCCGGAAGCAGAGTATGAGGAAACCGTTATAAAAAGCAGAACCCTGCTGGATGAAATTCAAAAGATCAGGCGGTTGGATAAAAGGAAAAATTGCTGAAATTAGCGCAATATTTCACACACATAACTTTCTACATATATCGGCTCCGGGGGAGCATCGTATTCCATGGCAAAGCATCATATCAGCAGGCTGGCATCTTTAATGGCTGCTAAAGGCATTAAGCAGGTGGTCGTTTCACCGGGATCCCGAAACGCTCCTGCTATTATCCTGTTTAATGCAAACAAACAGCTTCAACTTCTGAGCGTTGCTGATGAGCGTAGCGCCGGATTCTTTGCACTCGGTCTTGCCCTGCATGCACGAAAACCTGTGGCTATATTATGCACCAGCGGTTCAGCGGTTCTTAATTATGCTCCCGCAATTGCTGAAGCATATTATCAGAAAGTGCCTTTGCTGGTGCTTACAACCGACAGGCCGCCTGCCCTGATTGATCAGGGCGATGGTCAGACCATCAGACAGCAGCATGTTTTTGGTAATTATATCCGCAAAAGTTTTGATCTGCCCGTTGAAATCACAGATAAACAGTCGGGCTGGTACTTTGACAGGATTGTTAATGAAGCCATAGACCGTACACAGTATCCGGTTAACGGCCCTGTTCAGATTAATATTCCGCTGGATGAACCTCTGTATGATCTTAAACCGATTACTCCCGTCCAGGATGTTAAGGTCATAGATTATCTGGCCCCTGAACTCCGTATAAGCACAAACAGGATGCAGGAACTAACAGCTACATGGTCGGCTGCAGCATCTAAACTGGTTATAGTAGGTCAGATGCATCCCGATCCTGAAATGAACCGGCTGCTCGCATTGCTGTCACAGGACCCTACGGTGGCTATACTTACAGAGACAACCACCAATATGCACGGTGAAAATTTTATTTCCTGCATAGACAGAACACTGGCACAGATACCGCTTTCGCGGAATGCAGAATACACCCCGGATATCCTGGTATCGCTGGGAGGAGCCATAATATCAAAGAAAATTAAAGCACTGGTGCGTTCTATAACTCCCAAACAGACATGGAGCATAACGGCCGATCCTGAGGAGTTTCATTACGATACCTATAAGTCGCTTTCGATGACCATTGCCATGGATGCTAAGGCGTTTATTGGACAACTGGTTGAGTCAGTACTTCCTGCCGAAACATCAGCGGAAGCAATACCCTACTCAGCATTATGGAAAGAGAGTTATACTGTTTCGCTGCAAAAGCACCCGGATGCTATAAAAGCCCTGCCATTTAGTGACATGGTGGCATACAGAGAGATTTTCGGCAGCATGCCTAAAGACACCGCGGTGCATCTTGGTAACAGCACACCCGTGAGGTATGCGCAATTGTATGATTTCGATGATTCTGTTACGTTCTACAGCAACAGGGGTGTGAGCGGTATAGATGGATGCTCTTCAACAGCTGCAGGCTTTGCGTATAATTTTAAAGGGATTACACTACTGCTAACAGGTGATGTTAGCTTTTTCTACGACAGTAATGCCTTATGGAATAACAACCTGCATGAACGGCTTAAGATTATTATGCTCAATAACGGGGGTGGCAATATTTTCAGGGTAATTGATGGACCCACAGAGCATGAAGAGCTGGAACCATTTATTGAAACCAACCACACTCTGCAGGCTCAGGGTATTTGTAGTAATTTTAATATTCACTATTTCAAAGCTGCTTCTCTAAACGAACTTTCGGCATTATTACCTGTTTTTTTTGCCGATCCCGGCGACCACAGACCGGCATTACTGGAAGTGA
>CAZXQT010000092.1:0-2143 GCA_964643225.1 uncultured Lentimicrobium sp.
TAACCAATACATCAGTGCCTTCAAAATCATGCAGGTTGATGTGCTTAAACGCAATTGGGAACAGATACAGATTAAACGTCCCAGACGTGTAAAAAGACTCCCGGTGGTTTTATCAATTGATGAGGTTGAGAAGCTGATTGCAGCAACCAGGAATATTAAACACAGAGCTATTATTATGCTGGCCTACTCTGCAGGTTTAAGACGACAGGAAATCCAGCAAATAAAACCTTCAGCAATTGACTCTTCACGTATGCAGGTACATGTGGTTCAGGGCAAAGGAAAGAAAGACAGGTATACTATCCTCTCGCCAAAAGCCCTTGAAATACTTCGTTTATATTACAAGTGTGAAAGACCTGCCTGTTTTCTTTTTGAAGCACAAGGTAAGAAAGGAAAAAAATTAGCAGATGGGACTTTGAACTGCATTGTAAAAAAACTAGCTGTTAAAGCAGGTATAAAGAAACAGATTTCTTTCCATACTCTGCGGCATTGTTTTGCTACCCATTTAATGGAGAAGGGGGTTAATCTGAAACTTATCCAGCAACTTTTAGGACATGTTTCAATCAAAACTACATCAGGATATCTTCATTTAGCAAATGTAAATCCTTCAAGCGTGATTTCGCCATTAGACTCCATGAAACTTTAAACTATGAAGTCATGGAAAACACGAAAAAAGATATTGAGCTTGCTGATATTTTCAGCGACCAGGCAACTCATTTTCTAAATAATCACAACTTGTGCCCTGAGCAGCAAAAGGCATTCAATGCCATCATACAATGTCGTACTGCAGCACTGGGTGGGCATGTTGATCGTTGTGATAACTGTGGCTACATAAGGCAATCATACAACTCATGCCGCAATAGACATTGTCCAAAGTGCCAGTTTATTAAAAAAGAATTATGGGTTGATAAGCTAACGGCAAACCTATTACCTGTAAAGCACTTCCATATAGTTTTTACCATACCTTCTTGTTTGCACAAATTATTTTACATCAACCAGGCCACTGCATACAGCCTGTTTTTTAAAGCTGCCGGTAAAGCTTTGATACAATGTGCTGCAAATCCTGAATTTATTGGTGCACAAGCCGGAGCTGTAGGTATTTTGCACACCTGGGGTCAGACGCTGGTTTATCATCCCCACATTCACATGATTGTGCCTGCAGGTGGCCTATCAGATGATCAGATGGAGTGGGTACCTGCAGGAAGAAAGTTCTTTCTGCCGGTTAAAGCACTCAGCGCTGTATACAGGGGAATTCTTTGCAGGTTAATTGAACAGGCAGTAGCTCAGCAAGCAATCAAACTACCCGATGGAGTGTGTGATTTTAGTACAATAAAAGACCAGTGCTATAAGAAAAAATGGGTGGTATATTGTGAAAAACCCTTTTCCTGCCCAAACAACCTAATCCGGTATCTTGGCAACTATACACACCGGGTAGCTATATCCAACCAGCGTCTTTTAAACTACCAGGATGGCAAGGTGAGCTTTTCGTATAAAGATTACAAAATGGCCGGATTAAGAAAGATTATAACACTGGATGCCGATGAATTTATCAGCAGATTTATGCACCATGTTTTGCCCTGCGGGTTTTACAAAATAAGATACTACGGTTTTATGGCAATATGTAACATGAAGCTTAAGTTACAGACATGCTTTGAATTGATAGGAAAAGTTGCATTTTTGCCAGTATTTGAAGGCCTTACAGCACTTGAAGTATGGCGAAATATTACAGGTGGTGACCCATTACATTGCCCCAAGTGCAATACTGGCAAAATGATACATCAACTGCAACCAGCTACAACCCAATATAAATCAGATTAAATACCAAAAAACACATTAGTTCTTTGAACTGCCATTTCATATTCAGGAGCTTGTTGAAAAGCCATGATGGGAGTGGTATGCGTACGTGAATCCAACAAAATAGGAAAATGATAGAAGCTAAACAGGATATAGTTATAAAATTAGAAATTAGAGACAAATATCAACTTCTTAAAACCCAAAGATCCAAAAGAACTCCCATAGCGGCATAGTCCAACTCGGTTTTATTCATCATTCCCATCTCAACTCCAATATCTTTCACTTGTAATTTTTTACATTAAATGTTTCTTTATACATTTGTAGGAACGATGAATAAAACGCTATTACGTTA
>CAZXQT010000093.1:0-2100 GCA_964643225.1 uncultured Lentimicrobium sp.
TAGCAGTTGTAGGAGCCTCAGTGTAAATAACTTCTGCAGCCCATGTAACAGGTCCATTTCCATTGTTTACAATGTTAAATGCGCCCTGTAACATTTCGTTAGGATTGACAGTAACACTGTATGGATTAGGAGTTACTGCCATAGAAGGTTGTGTCATTGCGAAATTCTGATAGGTTGTTGCATCCTGCAGAATTACTACATTATTCACAACATTTGGATTGTAACCTTCCTTAACAGCGGTCATGGTATAGGTACCTATGCTGATATCGTCGATGATATAAGCACCATTAGGTCCGGTGGTAGTTTCGAAATCACCATTATCACCTTCAGCTATAACGGTTGCATTCGGAACAGGCACGCCATAAGCATTGGTTACAAAACCCTGTACAATACCTGTCGGAAGAATTGCATTGGGTTGAATTACCATCTGGATGTTAGGCCTGTTACTCTGAGCAAAGCCGCCTGTAAACGAACATCCAGCTGCACCATCATCCTGATAAGCCCAGGTTTTTCCTGCTGCAGCGGTAGCATAGACAGGGGAGTTTCCATCCCAGTCATCATTATCAAAGCAAATATTAACCAATAAATTGGATGTTCCGTTCCAGTCAAATGGAGTAGTCAGGTTATAGGTTTTCCAACCTGTTGCTGTAACTGCATCAGTACCAGAGTATACGTTTGTCCATCCGGAATTAACAAAACCTGTCAAGGTAGAGCCTGCATAGTTTTGCATATCAATGCTAAAACCAGCCATAGGCATCGAATAAAACGAAGAAACATTAAATGCAATAGAGGTTATTTCACCGGGTAATCCACCAGCGGTTAATATTTCAGATGCATCGTAAATTATCTGCGTCCTCGCATCTTCATAAACTGTATAATACGGGAAACCAGAAGTTGATGTTCCTGTACCAATGGTAATGGTTACAGGAGGAGGCCCTGAAGAAACACCAGTTACAATTACATCATCAAGATAGCAATCGTATCCATAAGCCGATGTGAACAGAAAACCTATATGTACAATAGGTTGATTTTCAACGGCTTCAGGAAGAACCACTGACTTTGGAAGCCATGCGTTGGCTGCACCATATCTGTTAAATGTTTGTACATCTACCCAATTGGTTCCATCCAGAGAATACTGAACTTTTACATTGTCCGCAGAGGTAGAATATGACGTACTTTCAAGCCAGTCAAACGCCACAGTGACGTCTGCTTTACCCACGGTCGATATTGGCGTGCTGTTAAAGAGTCTGTTTACAGCCGTTTGATAACTAAAGGAAGCAAACTTGACAAAATAAGAGCCGTCCGTTGCGACAAAACCCGAAGGCCAGCTTGATGAGGTAACAAAGCTTAGTGCGTCAGAACCGGAAACGGTTGTTTTACTCCATCCGGTTGGCATAGCACCACCGTTTTCGAAACTTTGTGTCATCAGCACATCCTGCGCTGAAACAGAAAATCCCAAAAACAAGCTTAACAGCATAAGCAGTAGTCTATGCCGTAGTTTGTTGTGTGTACTGTTTTGCATAAATTAAAGGTTTAGTTAATAATAGTTCTAATCTTAAGCTATTTAATTGAAATGCCCATGGGGCTAAGCAGATACAAAAAATAAATGCTGATTAGTAATTTGGGTGTGTTTCTTGTTGGGGCCCTCCTTTCATGGTAGCTTTAAAAGTTAGTGTATATGTGTTTCTAAAAATGTTCTAAAAATTAATCTAATCTTTAGTTAACAGCTTTTTGTTAACAACACTGTACTACTATGTTAAATGCAGTATTTGGAGCGGATTCAGCCAATGGATGGATTACTACTATAATAATCCCTTTAGCCCTGAGATATCGAAAGACAAGTGAAACAAGCGGAACAAGCTCTGAGGTTAGCGGATGGATACTTCAAAAATATCCCTGTAACTATTAGTGATAGTAAGCCTAGCGGACGCAGTTTACAAGAGTATATGCGAAAATACGTAATTTACCATATACTTGACAAAAAAAAAGCGCTTTACCCTAAAAAAAAAGAGCTTTTTAGATAAAAAGAGTCAAAAAAACAATGTATCGTATAAAAAAAAGCGGGAGGCTGTCCCTCACGACAGCCTCCCGCTTTAAGAA
>CAZXQT010000094.1:0-1681 GCA_964643225.1 uncultured Lentimicrobium sp.
CTGCCTTCTCTGTCATTAATAAACAACCCAACATCCTCATTCATCTGCCTGCCAACAAACATCCTGTCATCTGGCAACAATCCTGACTGCTTTAGCCTCTCATAGGCATCCGACCTTTCACTGCTGCCTTCCATTGCCTGAATTTCCGCGAAAGCTTTACTCCTCTCCTCAAATCCATCCTCCTTCCTGTAATCCCAAAACTGCATACCATACCTTCTCTTGTTTTTGCCGTGTTCTCAATATACTGCAATTGCATAACCTGGTCATCCCGGTACTTATCAACCGAAAGAACAAGTCCGGCCTCCGCATCATTCCCGTCATAAACCAATCCACCGCATTCGTCTCCGGCTGAATTAAAAAAGATCAGTCCCGCCTGCCTTTCTCTTTCCGGAAGCGGCTTACCGTTTATAATGCCATTGTGCTGCTTTTCGCTATTGCTGATGACCAGTTTCAAATCACCATTGCTTTCCACAACATTTATCCGCTCAACGGTGATCTCCCCGAATCGCTTCTCCTCCGACCGGCTCGCCAGGTATATAATAATAACTAATCAACCGCGCAATCAAACCACATATTATTATTACCTTAGTACTCAACATATAAAACCCCAAACCAAACAAACCAACCCGAACAAACCCAACCCAAACCAACCCAACCAACCCATGAAAAACACCCACCCCATCTCCAAACCAGGCTACATGCTGTGGCTTTCGCTATCGGCTATCACCCTCATCACCTTCGCAATCGCCATCATGACACCCCCATTGTCCGGCCCCATGTGCCCCGGCAACTGCCTTCAATACCCCTTCCACGACATCGCATCAAGGTTCCCGCGCGATTACTACTGGATGTACCCCGCCATCCTGCTTTACCTCGTCTACATCACCTGCCTGTCAATACTTCATTACAGCACACCTCCCCGCCAGAAATTCATCAGTCATGCGGCCCTTCTTTTCGCTTTCGCTGGATCGCTTCTACTCATCACAGATTACTTCCTTCAGCTAACAGTAATACAGCCCGCCCTCCTCAACAACGAAACCGAAGGCATCGCCATCCTCACCCAATACAACCCCCACGGAATATTCATCGTGCTCGAAGAACTGGGCTACCTGCTCATCACTTTAGCCTTCCTGCTCCAGGCATTTATCTTCAAAGGCAAAGGCCTTAAAAGGGCTGTAAAAATTGTTTTCCTTGCGGGATTCGTGCTGTCTGTTACCGCACTTCTGCTTTTAAGCCTGACATATGGCTTTAAAAGAGAATACTACTACGAAATCGTTGCTATATCCGTCGTATGGCTGATTTTCATCGTCAACGGGATATTGATAGCGGTGTTGTTCAATCAATCCGCGAAGACGGCTGAACTGATTTGATATCTTTCACATATATTATATTCCTGTGGTAACCATTCTGCGAAACATACACCATAGAATGCGCCACCTGCTTAATTGTGGAGATAACATTCGGAAACGCAAATTTAATGAACGGCACCAGCCAGGCAAAGTACCTATAATAGCGCAATACGCGTTTCTGCCCCTCCGAAGGGATCACAAACCCTATTCGGTATCCAAACACCTGCTTAAAAGGCAATTTCATAAGATCATTTTCGGTTTTACCTTTGATGCGCGCCCAGGCCATCCGCCCCTTTTCTGAACTATCCGTTCCTCCACCACTAACATAAACA
>CAZXQT010000094.1:1705-2048 GCA_964643225.1 uncultured Lentimicrobium sp.
CCCCAAACACCTCGCAAAATGCATCGTCATCTCATACGTTGTACGCCAGTATTCTTCCTCACTAACCCCAACTGAACTAATCCCAGCACAAAAAAAACAGGCATCATACCCCTTCAGCTTTTCATCACCCTCCTCTAACCCAAAAAAATCATCTACAACATACTCCCTCAGTTTCGGATGAACAACTCCTGCGGGCCTGCGGCTCACACTCAATATTTCAGAAACCTGCGGCATCTCCAGACATTCAAGCAGAACGCCCTCCCCAATCATTCCTGTTGCACCAGTGATAATAATTCTCATAACCTAACTTTTCATGGTAAAATTAAGAAAAAAGTATAGACCA
>CAZXQT010000095.1:0-1902 GCA_964643225.1 uncultured Lentimicrobium sp.
GGATGAAGTTGCTGAGATACATCATTAAATAAGCAGCGTAAGAAAATATCCTGTTTTAGCGCAGCGAGTTATATTTTCTAGCTGCTTATTTCTATATATATAATAGCAACGTAATCCAGTCTGAGTATGCTTATACCACGATTACCACGCTTACACCACTTCCCAGTAACCCGTCTTATCACTACCAACCCGCACAATCCTGCCACTGTCCTTCAATGACTTTATCCTTCGCTTCACGGTGCTCAGACTTATATTCAATTGCACGCTGATTTCACCCGCAGTAACAAAACTATTTCGCTTAATTAATTGAAATACCATGTCATTTACAGTGTCATTTACAGTGTCATACCCCGCATTTACAGTGTCATTTTGCTCTGCAACCACTGTCTGGTTTAGCACATGCATGTCCCTGTTTCTCAGCAAATGGCTCTCCTGAAGCAACAAATTAGAAAGAAATAAAACCAGAAACTTATCCGTCTTATGAATCCCTTTCGATAAATCCTCAAAATTGGCCCGCACCAGAGCATTTCTGAAATACCATGAGTGCTTTGCAAATGAATCGTTGTTAACCTCCCTGAATCCTAGCTTTCGCAGATACTTTATCAAGAAAACCGCTGTTGCGCGCGTGTTGCCTTCCGCAAAAACATGAATTTGCCATAAAAAACTAATAAAATGCGCAATATGCTCAACAATCTCTACCTTACTCAGCCCTTTAAACCTGAATTTCTTCTCCTTATCAATATCGTATGCCAAAGTCGCCTCCAGACTCTCTGCACTCCCATACAACACAGTCTCGCCATCCAAAACCCATTCCTTCTTCGTAATATTATAATCACGAACCTTACCGGCATGGCCATAAATACCCTGAAATAACCTTCTGTGAATTGTAAGGTACTCTATCGGCGAAAGCGAAAACGTCTGTTCACTCAAAATCTCTGTAATCCGTGCTGCAACCTTGTCAGCTTCCTCAGTACGATTTTCAGGATCTTTAACAGGATGCTGGACATAATAACTGTCTAACCGCTGTTTTACTTCCCCGATTGATATTACCCCCTCAATATTCTGCTTCGCATTATCTATCAAATACTCCGATGGTTTAAGCCCGTCAACCTGCTGCAAACCAATCGCAGTCTGCCACACCTTTGCTTTCTCCGCTTTATCCGGCTCACCCTGACGTAAATACTCTTCAAAATTATCCATCTGCCAATATTTTTATCAATCCTTGTGCATCAAATCCATCTTCCGGATGGCATTCCTAATTGCAACAAATTCTTATGTTTACCTAACAAAAATAAGAATTTTTGCGGCTCATTGTACGGTTCAGGAGGGGTAACTAAGAGTTGTATAAGCAAAGCGAACACCAGTGATGAAGTTGCCGGAACAACATCTAATCACCAATTATTATAACATTTGGTGATTATAATCCCTGAAAAGTATATCTATTAGGTGGTTAACCCGAAAGCAGTTTAGACCGCTATTGCCGATTTAGACGCTGAGCGGATAAAATGCTTATATTTTGAGTTTACCCGCCCTCCCACCCGATGTAACGAGAAGATTGAGCGTCAGCACCCGATATGTTGTTTTTACCCAGGCACATTACTTTGATATCGTTACCACAGGTTGCTCTCGTCTTTCTGTGAGAGAGCAACCTGTGGTAACGATATCAAAAAAAGCTAATGTTTGTTTGGGTAAAAAATGATTAAAGGAGTTGGGGCATTGATCGGCGTTGCAACTAATATATTCAGGCACATTTCAACCCTTGAGAATTTTGGGTAGTGCAATTCTTGCCTTCAACCAAGTTATAAGAAATATACTGAGTGGTATAAGCGGTTTAAGGATTAATGGAGGGTTAGTGCTACTTGTGGGACATGTGAGACAAGTGGGATATGTGGGATGTGCAGG
>CAZXQT010000096.1:0-1900 GCA_964643225.1 uncultured Lentimicrobium sp.
CCAGTATTATCAGCTAAACCTTCGATTGATTGATCAGCATCATTACCATCACCTAACTGATTAACATAAAGGTTATTGTACCATGATTTTCCGGTAGCAGCAATAGTTTGATCAGCTGAGTTACCTTTACCAACCTGGTAAATTTCTGTGCCGAAACCAAAACCAGGAACAGATTCATTATGTGTACCATTAACAATAGCTTTTCCGTAGTTATCATCACCTAACTGATAGATATAGCTGGTGTTGTAAGAACCATTTTGTGTAATATAAGCCTCGTTATCGTCACCAACAGACATAATAACACCAACATTGGCACTGCTATATCCAGTTTGTGTTATTTTTGCAATATTGTAGTTTCCGAGTTGGTCTACATCAGCAAACTCTCCAGTGATTGGATTTGGGGTACTCCATCTGTAAGTTTCCTGTAAAACAGTACTAGTGTTATCATCGCCTAACTGATTTACATATGCATTATTAGTTGAGAGGCCTGTACCAGGACCTGAATGGAATTGGGTTACGGTTGATGCGTTATCATCACCGGTTTGAATAACCTGGTCAAAATTGTTTTGAGCGAAGGCGAAACTTGTGCAAACAGCTAAGCCTAATACTAAAGTTAGTTTTTTCATTTTGTTTAAGTTTTTGGTTTGTTAATTATTAAATTAATATTTGGTAGTTAATAATGAAGCAAAGATAGCGTGGCATTATAGGTAGGCGCAATACGTATTTAGACGTAAAAATTTGACTACTAAAGTGATTAGCTGCAGGAAGGGAAATTGGAATCTAGTTCTGTTGCTTTAAGAAATCGTTTCCTAACTATAAATATAATAGTTCAGTGATTATTTTGGTTGCGGGTGTATTGTTTTGAGGCTTGTTTTATTGGAGACTGAAAATGTGTCTATATGCTTCGTAGGTACTTAAACATAAGGCTTTATTTAAAACGCTAACAAGCAGAAGCAATAGGTGGGAAATGAACTAAAGAAGGAGTCATTTAACAATGGAAACGAATAAGAACCAAAATGAGAATTCTGTTTCTATAGAAGGTCAGAATTCTTTATTTAAGGAACTGATGATACGAAGACAGTATGTAATGTGCAGTGAGGGATCGAAAAAAAAAGTAGGAGGAAAACTCTTTCATTTTCCTCCTACTCGATTAAAATCTTGTGCTTATTATTAATGTGCTGGTTCGATAACTGAGAATTGATTCAAGAAATCAGTTCCTTGGTAATATCCATCAATGGCAGCATAATTGGCGTCAGTGATTGTGAAAAATACATTCTGGAATGTTTCTGCTTTATTTCCGTTTCCTTCCTGATAGTGGCTAGTTGTATTGTTACTGCCACTTACCCACTGTCCTGATAAGTTTGGATCTAGGTATGAATATGAAGAAATTTGTTGTGCTTCAATGATATTGTCCTCCATTGCGAAACCACGTCCACGGAATCCTTGATAAGCAATGTTGTTATCTCCTAACTGAACGAGTAAAGCTTTGTTGTTATCCATGATTGAGCCACCTTCGATTTCTTGTGCTCCAACATTATTCATACCAAACTGATGCATGTCAAGTACTGAGTTTGTAACAGCTACTCCTACATAACCATCACCATAACCACCGGCAATCTGTGCAGCATAATTGTCAACACCCCATTGGTTAAGGTAAGTTGTATTAGCGCTACCATGCATATATACATAACCTTCATTCATGTGGCCTGTCTGGATTACTGTTGAGAGATTGTCAAGTCCATAAGAATTTGCATCATCTCCACCATTCTGGAATACATCTGCCTTATTTAGACTGCCATACTGCCAGATGTATACATCACTTCTATCATTCATGTACTGAGTTGCTTCGTAAGCATTCGGCAAACTGCATCTTTCAAGGCTGAACAAAGCTAATGATATT
>CAZXQT010000097.1:0-1116 GCA_964643225.1 uncultured Lentimicrobium sp.
TTGAGTCCCGTGGAATGGAAATTGAAGATCGTGTTAGAGCTGAAAGAAAGCTGGCACAGATTGGATATTACCGCTTTACGGGTTTCTCATTTCCTTGCCGAGTCTACGTGAAGGATACCGCTAACAAAATTGTCTTCAATCCACCCAATTCAAATTTTATCAAGAGGAGTGAGCAGTTCGTTACGGGGACAACCTTCAACGATGTCTTTCGCCTGTATCTCATGGATAAACACTTGCGCCTGCTGATGCTGGATGCGATTGAAAGAATTGAGGTTTACATGCGCTCTATTATCGCGCATGAAATGGGCTTTCATTCTCCTACAGCATACAAAGAGAATAATTTTATAAATCCGAAGCATATTAACAATAACAACTGGCTCAGATGGCAGCAGAAACACAATGATGCCATAGCAAATAGCACTCAAGAATGCATTCTATGGCATAGGACAACAAATAGGACAATGCCCTTCTGGGTTGTTATAGAAGCATGGGACTTTGGTTTAATGTCACATTATTTTTCATATCTGAACGGTAAATATCAAAATAAAATTTGTGCAAGGATTGATAAAGCACTTTTACCTAACACACTTGGGAATTGGTTACGCGAAATAAACACTCTGCGCAATCGATGCGCACATCACACTAGAATTTGGAATCAATCGACAAACCACGATCTGAAAATGCCTCAAACTGGAGCTTTGAGCAATGTCACTTGGGGAGCTAAAGGAAAATCTCGACTATTTGGGCTTATCTCAGTAATGTGGTTTCTCGTTGAGCACATTGGGAAAAATTCTTCTTGGCTTTCATCTGTTGCAGAAGTTATTGATACAATGCCACCACTTCCAGCTTGTAACAAGGAAGTAATGGGGTTTCCCTCTCGGTCGTTGCGTGCCATTGACCAATTCATATAATTCTATCTTGCACTGTCGAGGTTATGGTCCTGATTCTGGAAGAGACCGGACTCATTGCTGGCAGCGACTTTGGTGTCGTTTGCTCGCCTGAGCGAGTAGATCCCTGGAACAAGAGCTTCCCCTTCGACAGAGTACCAAATGTCGACGGAGGCATAAACACCGAATGCACTGAGATCGTTGCCGCCGTCTACGGTAGTTTCATAGA
>CAZXQT010000097.1:1126-1802 GCA_964643225.1 uncultured Lentimicrobium sp.
AAACTTCCGTCATGCGAAATATGACCACAATAAATCTCGGCCCATTATTGAGTTGAGATATTTGCTTAAGGCCGTTAGCCTTTGATTTTAGGCCGCTTTCCTCACCATCTCTGATAGCAGATCATCAAGCAGCTTTGCCGCATTGGCGATTAAGCTCACTCTGGACGCTACCCTTCATACGTTGATACGGCTCACATTTACCAGCCAGACATAATTTGCACCTCACCCCAAAAAACATGCTCGGCTTTCCCCGCAAAGGAGAAAGCCGAGCATTTGTATCATCCTGATTTCTGCCTACCATGCAGGTTGATCAGGAGGCAAGTTATGTTCATTAATGGGGCCGCTCGAAGCTAGTCGCAAACGCCTTCATGTTCGGGGCCTTCGGGAACAGTGCAGGCATGTTGCTTTTTGCCTGTTCCGTTGCACTCAAAACACTTTGTTCCAGCATCGTCTTTTCCCTTGCCCTGACAAGCCGGGCAGGTGGTGTAGTCATCAACTCTCGTATTCTGGGCCATAATGAGTCCCCCTTTCTGGAGTTATGCTATACATTATTACTA
Source organism: uncultured Lentimicrobium sp. (assembly GCA_964643225.1). Taxonomy (GTDB): domain Bacteria; phylum Bacteroidota; class Bacteroidia; order Bacteroidales; family Lentimicrobiaceae; genus Lentimicrobium. Next base: position 1,684 of record CAZXQT010000097.1, read on the forward strand.
GCACTCCGGTGTCAAGGGCACAAGCGACAGTTCCATCCCCGGATATCCGCTGCGGCAGCATGCGGCGCCAGCTTTAGCGCGCTCGTCAGCGAACGCACGGATACCCTCCCAGCGCCGCC
>CAZXQT010000098.1:0-1736 GCA_964643225.1 uncultured Lentimicrobium sp.
AGGAGGAATTGAACGGCGACATAAGGTTTTGAGGCTTCGACCAGTTCCCGTTTATCTTTTACAGTGAAATTTCTAACCCCCTGAGTCTTTGTAGCTGCCGTATTTCCATAATACAGTGCATCGAGCACGGTCTCCGCCTCTGCGGCCGTAAACGTGCCGGTAGTTTTCGAGAGTTTTAGTACTTTATTGCCCGAACCAAGGCTTCGGGCAACCGTTACCCCTATACCTCCTATGGTTACATTAGAGCTGGAGGCACTGGTAAAGCCCCATGCTATATTTGATGCAGACGGTGATGCCTGATTGTATACCAGCAACTCATTGTTGCCGTTAGGTATCTGTGCCTGTGGAACAGTAATGGTAATAACATCCACGCTCACAGCCTCGGTAATGTTTGTTGCTCCTTCCGTGTATTTTGCCAGGCCGCTGCAGTAGTTGGCCGACACATTATTCAATCCGGCAGTAGTAGTATTAAGGTCAAGTATAGGTGCCGAATTTACCGGTGGCGGGGTTGTCCATGCAGGACCAACACTAAAATCGAGGAAATAATATGCTGATCCACTGCCGTCAGCTCCCACACTTACACTTATTTTGCTGTAAATACCGTACGAAACCCTTATTCTGTGTGCATCTGCAGTAATAGTAGCAGAGTTGGAGGTAGTGGTTGACCTGAACTTTGTAAGGCCGGTTGTGCCATTGTAGGTAGCAGCTATATTGTTCCCGTACTGGCTGGTAATGAAACCCCCAAACTCAGTAAACTGATTCGAATTAGATCCGCCGTTCCCGTCAATATCGTAGGTGTTGAGGTACACGTCCGTCATATACACATTGGCACCCGTATTGGTTGTGTTGTTGTAGCTGCCACCCATCATGAACTGGTATTCGAATAAGCAGTTACCACCGGAGCTGCCCCAGCTAAAGGTAGGTGCAAAGAAATTATCGTCAACGGCTGCAGATAACCCTGTTCCCGTACCATTAAAATCGTGGGGAATGGTACCGGAAGAAGCACTGCCGGGTAACTGAAACGAGCCACCGGAAATACTTACCGTTGTAACAATACAGTCAAACACCTGACCACCAACGGTAACTGCATTGGTATAAAGCACCTTATCTCCGGCTGCCTGTCCGTTACCTATCTTTTGTACCCGGTTGGCGGCCTTAAATACCACCGGCTGGAAATTAACATCGTAAATAGTCTGTGCCCGGACATTTTCATATATGCCTGCTAAAAGGAAAACAAGGAGCATTGTATACGAAACCAGCGTATTTATTTTACCTGAACAACATGTGTGTTGTCTGTTTAACAGCGATTGCATTGGGTGCATTTTTACCATAAATTTTTTCAGCATCACAGGATTATGCTTTTTATTATAAAATAAATCCCTACCCATTATGAATAGAGAGTGTTTAAAGGAACGGTCACCGGAAACCCCTTTTTGAAGGTTTGTAAGAGAGCTGCGAGAAAATGAAATCAAATGCCTCTTTCAAGGTAAGGATCAGATATGGGGTTATCAAATCAGTGAATTAATATCCACTGTGCATTTCTGCAAGAGGATAAAAGTAATCGCCCTAAACACGTCTTTCGGGGAAATGATTGCATGAAAATGTCACAATACCGTGCATGAAAATGTCACGGTATGCATAATATGCTGAAAACCAGATATGTGATCTGTATAATAATTTAATTATAATTTCATCAGAAACACCATCAGGTTGTCGTCGGAGTCGATGTTCAGCTT
>CAZXQT010000099.1:0-1654 GCA_964643225.1 uncultured Lentimicrobium sp.
CTGTTCTCTATTGATTTCACCAGTGCGTAAGGCGAACTAATAGCACGTTTTTGTAAGTGAAAAGCTACCCAGGTAGCAATGTTGTATTTGCGACCGGAACCCTGAGCGTTGACCAACAAACGGTCTCCATATTCCTACACCTGATTGAAAGAGTCTGCAAGTTTTTTGCTTTCGTAGACATCTACAAACACTTCTTCCGCTTTCCTCTTTGGAAAAGGACTTGGTTTCTCTTGCTTTTTGTACCAGTCTTCCAACTTCTTTCTGTTTCTCTGGCACACATTGTATTTTGCTGCCGGTTTATTTAAAAAGGTATTTCCAGAAGTGGTTGTAACTATTTTTTCATTTAAAATTTCCAGAATACTAGCAAATGAATCGGTATATCCATTGTGTGGAGTTGCTGTCAAGAACAGCACATTTGGTATCAGTTTCCCAAGGTCACGAATCAACTCATAGCGTTTCATTTGCTTTGAAGCATGAAAGGTAGCGTGTGGCCTAGCGCATAGATGAACCTCATCAACAAGAAGTAAATCCCAGAGTTGTTCCTGTATTAAATGTTTTACTTCCGGTGCTTTCGCGTAATCAATTGAAGCTATAACTACCTGAAAGTATTGCCACGGATTTGCACCAGCAGGAAGTTGCTTTTCATATTCCTTTCGAGAAAGGGAAGAAATGATTTTGGATTCTATATGGAAAAAGTATTCCATAGCCTCCTGCCACTGTTCTTTAAGGTTGGCAGGGGTAAGGATTAGAATACGTTTTACTTTACCACGCTGCATTAATTCCGAAATAATCAGCCCTGCTTCAATTGTTTTTCCCAATCCAACATCGTCTGCTATTAACATCCTTGCTTTCTGCTTTTCGAGAGCCAGTACCAATGGAACCAACTGGTAATTGTAAGGAATTATTGCTGAACGCTGAAGGCTGAGAAACGGCGCTGAACCATGCATTAAATCAAATTGATATGCGTGTTGTAGCATGCGCTGTGCCTGGAAATCTCCGACAAGGTCTACAGAGATTTTATCCAGCTCACCTGGTTTTATTTGCTCTACATCACGCAAAAAAACTCTTTTATCGTTGTAATCACCGTTGATTGGTGTAGCGTAAAGTTCACTGTCTGAAAATTCATCAACACGCCATAAGCGGTTACGCATTTTAATTATTTGACCGGAGTGGAGATTCATTCGTAATTATTTTTTAATTCAGAGATTGCTTGGAATAACTCAGTATCATGGAATGGCTAATTTAATAAAGATATTTTTTCCACCATTCAGTCTTTCTATCTTTATTTTCAATGCGTTCCACCTGTCTTATTGTTAATCCATCTTAAAACTTCCACCCCAAGGCTACCCCAACCGCTTCAATGTATTTAAAGGAGGAGGAGTTCTTTTCTTTGGGATACCAGGAGTCTTTTGCCTGAAAATTCTGGATGCCGTAGGTCATGTTGAAACACAGGTCGTGCTTTGGATGGTAGCTGTACTTTAATCCTATGCCTGTCTGTCCGTAAACGCCTGTTATGTCACCAAAGGAACCCGCATAGCCTGCTTTTAGCAGTGCATAAGGCGCAAATTTGGTGGTAATTGGGTAGTATCTGAAATCAAGGTAAAAGGGAATCACTACTTCACCCTCACCAAAATTGTCGGGAAATCCCCAGGCG
>CAZXQT010000100.1:0-1650 GCA_964643225.1 uncultured Lentimicrobium sp.
GCTGACCGGTTTTGTAATTAATTTCAAGGTCACTTACCGGACATACCGGCATGCCTTTCCCAAATTTAATCCATCTGCCAATTTGCTTGTTATAATAATACACGCCACAATCAGTTCCTGCAAACATTTCTTCATTATCTGAACCTTCATATATTTTTATACAATTAACAGGTAAATTGGGTAATCCTTCTGACATGTTTGTCCACCTCACTTTGTGTTCGCCACCTACACCCCATTCTCCTTTAAATACTTTTTTATCTGAATTGAATCTATCTAAGGCAATATAAAAGTTACTTTGCTTTTTTGGATCAATAGCTATATCAAATATGCCCACATCTGATAATATGTCGGTTGGGGTAATATTATGCCAAATGTCGTTTAATTTCAAATGAAGCCTTACTGTATCTATGGTATTTGGATCAAACCATATAGGATTCTGCCTGCCGGCTATAATGTAACTATTACTCGTTCTGATAGTTTTAAAATAAGGATATATTTCCGGGAAATCAGAAATCTTTTTAAAAACTAATGAACCGGATTCCAAAGTTGATTTATACACTTGTGTAGAACCAACATAAAGAATGGAAGGATCATATCTATTCATCTCTATTGGACCGTCATTTCTGTGGGCCGAGCCTTCATCAGGCATCCCTACATAAAGAGAATTCCAGGTTTGACCGTAATCATTAGAAACTTTTAAGTAGGAACCTCCACAAAAATGAACCATATACATTTTGGCAGGGTTCAAATAATCAATAACAGCATCAGCAGCATCACCAATACCATCTCTATTGTGCCAACCCTGTAAATCATGAATAAAAATATTGCCATCCTGTGTGCCACCCAGGTAAAAATCAGGATTTGATTCAGTAATACCTAATCCGTAATATTGAGTAATGTTCAATCCGGTTCCTGAGATATCTTGCCAAATTACGCCGGATTCAGTACTTTCAATTCCTTTAGTAACTCCACCATCATTGCCCTGATATACTAAATCCAGGTAGCTTGAATTGCCCTCTGAGTCTTTGGTTTTAAAGACAGAGGTGTAAAGACATCGTATATCAACATGGTAACCCCCGCCTATATCGTTAATATAAACATCTGTCCCGCTCAATCTATAACTACCAACACCTATTCCTCCAACATAAAAATAGTCATCATGAACCTTCGACCATTCTAATTCGAACTTGTCTTCTGAATGTGTTGAAAAGTATGTTGTGTCAGTAAGGAAACACTTACTAAACACTTTACCGCCATCATTTGATATAAAAAATTCAATTTGTACGTTATGTAGCGGATGAAGCGAATCATACTTTTTTAAAGCAACCAAAATTCTATCAGGGATTTTAGGGTGGAATGACATAGTCAACCTTTGAACCAGGTATGGTATTGTACTATCCTGATAATGAATTCTAGGTGTTATAGTATCCCAGCTGTTCCCCCTGTCGTGTGAGATAACCAATTCTCTGCCTGCAGCCATAATACGGTTCGAATTTGAAGGGTCCATTTCGATCTTTCGTAAATCTATATCAGGCTGACAGTATTTGACATTCCACGTCTTTGCAGTATCAACACTCTTAACTATTCTTGCATATTTCCTGTTTTCCTCCTGAACCAGTGCGTAAAAAGTTCCGGTTGAATCCGGATCGG
>CAZXQT010000101.1:0-1644 GCA_964643225.1 uncultured Lentimicrobium sp.
CAAGGTCTAATATCGCAGCGAATAAAAATTCAAAGAACCACTCCAGTCTTATCTACATTCTTAAAAAGAAATAGAGTGATAAATGGCTTGATTTTTGAGCTCTTTGTATAATTTTGAGGTATAGAATACAGAGTGTCTTTTTGCATTCTGTTAACGAATTTATACAGTTTCACTGAATGAAAAACTTTATAGCACGTTACAGGATTCCGCTAATTCTGCTAATAGCAACCATTGCCCTTTCCGGTGCTTCTGCAATTCTTAATAATTTATTTAAAACTGCCAATACTCCCCGGTTCAGCATTCATCAGTTCAATAAAGAGTTAAATGCAAGATACGAATGGAGTGAAAAAGAAATATCAAAGGTTATTAGAACTATTAAGGAGCCAGATTTTCAAAAACTCCATGATTATTCTAAAAAACTACCAGACAATTACAGCTTTTATGTATTGAAAAATGGATCACTGGTATTTTGGTCAGACAACTTTACCCCGTTTGAATTCACCTCACACGATAGCAGAATAGTTACTACACCCAATGGCATCTTTCAGCAAGCATCAGATACATCTGGTGCATATCGGTTCATCCTCCTCGATCTAATCAAGCATACGTACCCTTATCAAAACGACTATCTTCCCTCATCTTTCAATAATAGTTACAAACTGCATGAAGGTTACCAGATCAATCATGAGAAAGGTACTTATCCAATTATAGATGCAAGCGGTAATACATTGTTTTTTATTGAACCTGACGGAAGTAATCTTCTGTTATCCTGGGAACAGGAAGTGGTTCTTTTTACATTTCACCTCTTAACTCTGCTGCTTTTGGCATTAAGCCTTACATCTGTGCTAAAACACAGCAAGATACCTGTATTTTACTTATTATTTCTCCTTCCGATTGCTATAGTCTTCCTGCGTGTGTTAACTTTTCAGCTCGGATTTCCGGCTTATTTGAAAGTATTTGACATTTTTAGCCCATTAAATTATGCTTCTTCTTATTGGCTGCCTTCTTTGGGGGATTTGTTAATAAATTCCATTCTGGGCACATTTATTTCATTTATTGTATATCGGGTAATCAATTCACTTGCTGACTTTTCCATTACCGGTAGATTTTTTAAGTCAGCGTTTATTGTAATCTCGGTTGCGGTTATTACACTTATCTACTATCTGGTTCTATACCTGACGGATACATTGATAATGAATTCGTCCTTTGAATTGAATCTTTCGCGCATTCTTGATTTCTCAGTATACAGCATTATTACTTATTTCATTATAGCGCTCTTATTACTTAGTTTATTTTTTATCACATACACTTTCGTAAAGCGATCAGCAGGTTTAATTGGGGCCTTTAGATTTCTATTGGTCTTTATCATTTCAAGTCTTGTAATCTGGTTTAGCTTCTCTGGTCTGAAATGGTATGTTCCTCAATTTTATGAATTAGTTCTTTTTCTGGTTTATATATCCTTCCTGGTAGCAATAAGTGCTAAAAAACTACCCTTTCCCCATGTTACCACAACCACGTTATTAACCCTTTTACTCACACTTATATCTACGCTTTGCCTGCATCATAATAAAGAAGCAAAAGAACTTGAGCAGAGAAAACTAATGGCTTTACGATTGTCATCTGACCAGGATAAAGTGGCAGAAT
>CAZXQT010000102.1:0-1624 GCA_964643225.1 uncultured Lentimicrobium sp.
TGCATGTGCCATGCAGGCAAGTTGAATGATATTGTGCTTGTTTTTTAAATCATTATAAGCTGTGTATCCATCTGTTTGCAAGTATCCCTCATAATTACTTAGCACTTCATTCGGCCCGGCTCTCTCTCGTGATTTGCGGTAATCAAAGAATACCAGTTTGTTTATCGGATCGTAATAAGCCCATAGGTATCCTTTATGAGCAGCACCAACCTTATCACTTGTTAATACTGGTATTGGTGTTTCATCGGCCATCAGATAAATGCCTGAAAGGGCAATTTCCTTCATTTTTGAATAAACCGGTTCAATAAGAGCTACCCCTTTATTGTACCACCCGTTGAATGTTGATTCAGGAAAGGTAATCCCTTGGCGCTTAAACATCTGTATCTGCCTGTAAAAGGGAAGGTGATCAACAAACTTGCTTATTATAATATGCGCGATAAGACTTGCAGCTGCATTCCCTTTAGGAATTGGCAAGCAAGGCATTGGAGCAACTACTATGTCTGTTTTCTCATCGGTTTGACTCAGAATGTAATTGTAACGCACTATCTGGCGCACATAAAGTTTCCCTGCTTCGTATTCAAGTATCTCGGTTATAACGCAGTTAAGTCTTTTTGCATCTGCAGGTAATCCTTCAGGCTCAATAATTTCAGTTACCCTTGGCAAATGACCCGGTAATTCAAAACGAACAGGTTGTTTGTTGTTCTCTGGCTTTGTCCTAAGGTATTCTATTTGTTGCTTAGGCTTTTTTACCTCTTGTTCTTCCTGAGGCAACTCAAAAAGAGTAGGCTGGTTAGGGTCTGGTGCAATATAACGCTCACTTTTGGCACCGAAAATCATACGTTTAAGATCAGTAAGCTGTTGCTTCAGATATGCAACCTCATTTTTTAGAGATAGATATTCATCGTTACTAATGGTAATGGTTTCTGTGCCTGTCATGAGTCAAAATTACTCATTCAATGCTTGCTAACTCACTGTTTTAATAGCATTTATCAACATCTTAGTGTTGGCAAAAACGCATTCTTTTTTTTGCATTTTTAAGTGAAATACCAGTAATTATCATAGCCAGTTCACCATAGTCAATGGCAACACTTTTACCACGAATTTCTTTGTGTGGCAACTCAAAAGTTCCCTTTTCAAGTCGCTTATAAAAGAGAACGAAACCTCCACTCTCCCAGCGCAGCAATTTTATTCTGTTGCGTGGCTTGTTCAGAAAAATATAAACATCACCATTGGAAGGATTTTGATACAGGTGATTTGTTATCAAGCCACATAAGCCATCAAAGCTTTTACGCATATCAGCCGGTTCCCGGTATAAGTAATAACGGGCTGCTCCTAATGAAAACATGAGAAATTATAATTCAATTAGTGACTTGATTAACCCGATGGAGGTCACTGAGGGTAGGCTTATTTCAACTCCGCTGGGATATCTGATGTTGATGTTTTGTATTGCCGGATTGGTTAACTCGATGAATGGTGCCCCTTTTGCCTGGCATCCTTCACTTTTTTGAAGCCAGTATCTGAACTTTAAAATATGGATACCCTTTGATTTGGCAAAGGCGGCCTGGCTTATGCCACTGTTTTTCCACTGTTGCACCAATTGAAGCATGTATTCTTTGTTTTCTGT
>CAZXQT010000103.1:0-1592 GCA_964643225.1 uncultured Lentimicrobium sp.
TTCGGTCGGAGCTTCGCATAAACGGTAGATGTGAATGTTATCAATCTGCCAGTTAACGATGTTGGTGGTATTCTCACCCTGAGCAAGGAATCTTACTTTAAATACATTGCCCTTGGCAACATTGGAAATGTCAAAGCTCTGTGCTGTCCAGTCAAATGCCTCAGCATTGGTAAACTGTCCAACCTGGAACCATCCGCCACCATTATTAACCTGAACAGTTAAAGTCTCGGTTTCTGATGGGTTAACCAGTGCATGTTTCAGATCGAAGTCAAACTTGATCTTACCATCAATAAAGCCTGTGCCATTGATGAATGCACTTTCCAGAGCCTGCTCGTATTCAGTGGTTACAGGAGCATAGGTAAACTGAACCGATGGAGCTGGATTTCCGGCCTGACCGGCAATCTGCCAGTTAGCACCTGTTGAAGTCCATTCATTGGTTTCGAATAAACCGGTGGTCCAGTCTTCAAAGAATGGTAAATCATAACCGTAGATTACTTCAACATCAACTGGTCCTTCAATCATAGATTCACCGGTTTGTCCGGCATAACCAAATGGAGTCAGATCGTAAACTGCAGTAATATGGTAGGTATAAGTACCAGGATCAAGATCCAGATGGAAGTACTCAGTGGTCGGAGCTTCAACGTATGCTATCAGTTCATTGTGTTCATAAACATTGTATCCAATGAGACCCTGAGGAGCACGGTTTGCATCTGTTGCACGGTTTGTTACTCTGTTGGTTCTGCCATCACGTGCAATCTGGTCGATTGACCGTCCTGTGCTGGCATCGCCCTTGCTGATTCTCTCAAGTTGGGTACCACGGAATGTTACAGCATCAGTCTGGTTGCCAATAGAAATATTGTCAACAAACCAGATGTACCATAATCCCTGACCGTCACCGTCAACAGCGTTAAATGCAACTTTTACATCTTCACCTGCAAATGCACTGAGGTCAATAGAATATGGATAATCATAGTAATTCCATCCGTTACCGGTTAAGTCAGAAGCATCCCAGATTGGTGTCCATGTGGCACCACCATCGGTTGAAACCTTAACATAGTAGTGGTCACCGTTTGTTGATCCTTCATAAACAGTAGTTTCGAAAGTTAAAGTTGAACTGGCACCTATGGAGATTTCAGGAGTAATTAGCCACTCATCCTGGTGGCTGTAATCCCACCACAAACCAGCATGGTAAACACCAAATGGTGCAAAATCAGAAGAAACATAGTCATTAACAGTCCAATAACAAGGAGTAGCCTGGCTGTTACCATTAGTTTCAATAATTTCCCAGCCTTCGCTTAATACTCCGGCTTCAAAATCTTCAAACAGTGTACCACCAGTACCACTTCCACCACCTGGAGCCATCCATGTAAGGTGTACATAGTCAGTCATTTCAGGGCTAACACCTTGTAAACTGTCAGGAGGATAGAGGAATACAGAAGTAAATCTGTAGGTATCCAGTTCTGAGTATCCTGAGCTGAACAGTGCAGCAACACCTGCAAGGTATTCCTGACCATAATTCAGGTCGGTATAGGTGAAGGTGGTTTCAGGAGTGTTACCAACTAAGGTACCATCGAGGAATACACCATAACCCT
>CAZXQT010000104.1:0-1568 GCA_964643225.1 uncultured Lentimicrobium sp.
GCTCCATGTTTTTGTAGCGAAATTTGCTTGCTTATTATAAATGCAATCTTTTATAGGTTTTATACCACAACTGCTGGCTAATCTATACTGCTTTGAGGACTTCGGTATGGAAAAATTCTTCGATGCAATCCAAAAATAACAATCTCCATCTTTTTTTCTTAACTTCTCAATCTCAGGTGCTTTAGTTTTTAACCAACTTTTTAACCAGAGCAACTTATCAATAACATTTTTAACCTCACTTGAAATTGCTGGATGTACTTCAATAAAATATACTTCACCTGAATATGCAAGCGCATAATCCCATCGCGACTCTTTAGGATAAATGTACTTCGTACATAAATCAATATCGACGCTTCCTTCCAGGTACCTGGTTTTATTTGGGATAACTAATTCGCTGTTTGCGCCTAATGCCTGCAATCCGTTTTTAAACCCGTTTGAAATATCCACAGTTGATTCTACAGCATTCTGGAATGATTTATTACAAACTCTGGCATTCATTCTGTAACATATTTTGCAACAACATCTGTGGCTCTTGTAGAAAATTCAGATAAACCTCCCCATTCCGATATGTCAAAATCTTCGCTTGCGGAGTCCAGTGAGGTTATATCTTTTGCTATCACTCTATTATCTCGCCTTGAAAAATAGTAGGTTTTTATTGTTTTACTTTTGAGGATATCCTTAAATAGTCTGTTTGTAGGTGCTGTCCTGGCAATATCAAATAATTCAAATAAAGCACTATCCTTTAAACCAGCTGCTTGTAAAGTATTAAAAGCCCATGAAAACTCTAAAATTACAGGGGAGTGAGTGGATATTATTACTTTGTACCCTCTTGACAGTAAGTCAATCACTTGTAAAATAACAGATTTTATTGCTTGTGGATGCAAGCCCATTTCAGGTTCTTCCATAACTACGTATTGGTATTTATCTTTTTTGCTGACTTTTGATGGCGGGCATAACCAGTAGAATCCCAGCAATAATGGTAAAAACTCTTTTTGGCCGGCACTCCAGGTTATGAAGGGAATATTCATATTGTCAATATTCATTTTCAGTTTTCTGATACTTGTACTTTCATCCAAAATTACTTTACCATTGTGAAAAATACTGTCGTTGAAATGCTCCCTTAGCGGCTTCTTTAACTGATTTTCAATTGGAAAGATTGATTTGGATGACTCAAGACCATATTGTAATAACAGTCTGAGAGTTTCAGAAAATTGCCTTAAGACAAAAGGAGCTGACGAGTCAAACTCCATAAATTGCTTTGGCCTGCCATCCGAAACACTTAATATTCTTTGTGCCGGAATATAGAATAAGTTTTCTTCCGCTTCATTCCGATATTTACCTTCTTGTCTGCCTTTCTTTGGTAATAAAAAATCAATATTCGTAACTTTGTTATCAAATATTATTTCGGTATCTTTATTCCATATTTGCGACATACCTTCACCAAAGTAGAGATCGAGAAATTTATTAACTTCCTTCCCCCATATATAATTATATTGTTCCAGAGTTTTTCTGATGGAATATTTATCAATCAGTAATTTTAATAACTGAAAAAACAGGCTTTTCCCGCT
>CAZXQT010000105.1:0-1545 GCA_964643225.1 uncultured Lentimicrobium sp.
CCCTGTGTGTATGCAGGTAGTAGCTTCCCAGTACACCAAGCAGTCCAAAGAAAATGAATACGAACATATCGCCAAAACCAACGTAACCATAGGGATTTTTACCAACAGTATAGTTAATGGCAGCGGCAAGTGCTGCTATCCCGAGAAGGAAAAACACTATACCCCCCAGGGTAAAATCAAAATTAAAGCTGTACCCAATCAGCAGAAGCCCTGATATCAATGCAAGCAGAGAAGTAATAATAACTGCAGTGAGCATCTGGGGGGGCTTTATGTCACCACTTTGAACCGTACGTTTAGGTCCTACACGAAACTCATTATCCATGCCATTCATCGAATCGCCGTAATCATTGGCAAAGTTCGAAAGTATCTGCAGGAACAGCGTGGTCAGCAATCCCAGCAAAAGCACCGGTGTACTGAATGGTTTATCATGCAGGGCAAGCAGGCTTCCGAGCAATGTTACACTCAGGGCAAGCGGTAAAGTACGTAATCGGGCGGCTTTTATCCAAACCTTGACTGAACTCATGAATAAGCGAGCTATGGGTGAAATAGGTGCAAAAATTACGGGAATTTTGGAAACTTAGAGAAATCCGGATCCCGTTTTTCGAGAAATGCCTTTTTGCCTTCCTGGGCTTCTTCGGTAAGATAATAGAGCAGTGTGGCATTGCCGGCGAGTTCCTGTAATCCTGCCTGGCCGTCCAGCTCGGCATTCAAAGCAAGTTTTAGCATCCGCAAAGCAAGCGGACTGCGTTTCATCATAGTCTTACACCAGTCAACCACTTCATCTTCCAGTTGATCAAACGGCACCACTTTATTAACCAGCCCCATTTCGAGTGCTTCGGCAGCAGAATACTGACGGCAAAGGAACCATATCTCTCGGGCTTTCTTCTGTCCAACTATGCGGGCCAGGTATGAAGAACCGAAGCCACCGTCAAAGCTGCCTACCTTAGGTCCGGTCTGGCCGAAGATAGCATTCTCTGAAGCAATGCTGAGGTCGCACACCACATGCAAAACGTGTCCGCCCCCAATGGCATAGCCGTTTACCATAGCAACCACCGGTTTGGGTAATGACCTGATCAGTTTCTGCAGATCGAGTACATTCAGGCGGGGTATTCCATCTTTACCTACATACCCTCCGTGACCTTTAATTCTCTGGTCGCCTCCACTGCAGAATGCCTTATCGCCTTCACCGGTGATAACCACTACACCTACATTGTCGGCTTCCCGGCAATAGTGCATGGCATCAATCATTTCCTTTATGGTATCGGGCGTAAATGCGTTGCGATATCTTGGTCTGTTGATAGTGATCTTGGCAATCCCTTCAAAAAACTCAAATTTAATTTCTTCGTATTCTTTTATGGTAGTCCAGTTTCTCATTTCTTGTGTCTTTTAAACCTGTTTATGCAATGTTGTCGCAAATATCTCAGAAAATCACTTGCGCAGCATGCTAAAATAATCTTTAAGGGCTTTCGCTGATGTTTTATTATCGGTTATCACTTCCAGTAATGCCGGTCTGTGGTCGCCGGGATCGGCAAAAAAAACAGGTAA